>JADBLN010000067.1:40677-45843 GCA_014894455.1 Acidobacteriota bacterium
CGGATGATCGAGGAGAGATAGAGGATTTCGGTATGCTATAATGGCGGCATGAGGCAGCCGAAGCACGCGCTTTTGGTTCTGTGTCTCCTCGCCGCCGCGGCTTCAGCCCGGGCCGCGGACCTCAACCTCCTCCTCATCACGGTCGACACCCTTCGCCCGGACAGGCTGAGCTGTTACAGCCCGAAATACGTCCGCACGCCGCGGATCGACAGCCTGGCCGCGCGAGGCGTCCTCTTCGAGAGAGCGTTCGCCCACGACCCGTTGACCCTCCCTTCCCACGCGAACATCCTCCTGGGGCTGACGGCGCTGGCCCACGGCGTCAACGACAACGGCAAGGCCGTCGTCCCTAGCGAGTTCCAAAGCCTGGCCGAAGTCCTCAAGGCCGGCGGCTACGCGACGGGGGCGTTCGTCAGCGCCTTCCCGCTGGACTCCCGATTCGGCTTGAACCAGGGGTTCGACGTCTACGACGACAAGTATCCGTCGCGGGCGGCCACGGTGCTCGACTATCCCGAGCGCCGAGCGGAAAAAACGATCGCCGCCGCGCTCGAATGGCTGGCCGCGCAGAAGAGCAAGTGGTTCTGTTGGGTCCACCTCTTCGACCCCCACTATCCCTACGCGCCGCCCGAGCCGTTCGCGGGCCGGTTCAGGGACGATCCCTATTCCGGCGAGGTGGCCTATGTCGACGCCGCGCTGGGAAAGCTCCTCGATGCGATGGACGAGAAGGGAGAAACCGGCCGGACGCTGGTCATCCTGACGGCCGACCACGGCGAGTCCCTGGGTGAGCACGGCGAGATGACGCACGGCTACTTCGCCTACAATTCGACGATCTGGGTCCCCCTCATCATCGCCGGCCCGGGCTTCCAAGCCGCCCGAGTTAAAGACGTTGTCAGCCACGTGGACATCTTTCCGTCCGTCTGCGACCTCCTCGGCGCCGGGAAGCCCCCGGCCCTCCAGGGCGATTCCCTGCGGCCGCTCCTCCAAGGCAAGATGAGGGCGCCCAGATCCGTCTATTTCGAGGCCATGGAAGGCTATTTGAATAGGGGGGCCGCCCCCCTCCGCGGCGTCATCGAGGCCGGGAAAAAATATTTCGATTCACCGCTTCCCGAGCTGTATGACCTGCGGCGGGACTTCGACGAAGCGACGAACCTCGCCCCCGGGACCGACCTCTCTCCCTATAAAAAAAGACTCGAGGAGAAAACGAAGCGCGATTCCTCGCCGCTTGAGGCCCGGGCCGTCCGCCGGACCGACAGGGAAACGCAAGAGAGGCTCCGGAGCCTGGGATACGCCTCGGCGTCATTCGTTCAGCCCAAGGCGAATTATGGTCCCGAAGACGACCTCAAGACGCTCCTGCCGTTTGAACAGAAGACGGTGACGGCCGCCCAGTGGGCAAGGGAAGGAAAGTCCGCGGAAAGCGCCGGCCTCCTGGAAGAAGTCATCCGGGTCCGGAAAAACAATACGAGAGCCTACGCCCAGCTGGCCGAGCTCCATTTTTCTTTAGGGCGCACGGACAGCTACCTCGACGCCCTGGCAAGAGGGGCCAAAGCGAATCCCGGCAACTTCACGATGGTTTCCGCCTACGGCATCGCTCTTGTCGAGAACCAAAAGTACGACCCGGGGATCGAAGTCCTCGGCCAGGCGCTCGCCCTCTTCGACGGGGACGCGGGCGTCCGGGGCTCTCTCGGCGAGGCCTACTGGAAGAAAGGGAACTACGAGAAGGCGCTCGAGCATTTCAATGCGGCCCTAGCCCTGGCTCCAGGAGACGCGATCATCAACGGCAATCTCGGCAATTTTTATGTCGCCTGGGGCCTGAAGAATAGGAACGCGGAGTATGTGAAACGATCTTTTGCCCATTTCGAGGCGGCCATCGCCACGGACCCATCCCTGGCCTCCATCCATAACGGACTGGGTGGGGCCTGGAAGATCGTGGGGAATACGGCCGAGGCGATCGCCAGCTGGGAAAAAGCCGTCGCGCTCGACCCGAACTACGACCTTCCCGTCTACAATCTGGCCCTGGCCTATCTCCAGACGGGAGACAAGACGCGCGCCCTCGATTTCTGCCGGAAATACCTCTCTATCAAGGGGACCGCTATCACCGAGGAAGAACGACGGGACATCGAATCGCTCATCGACCGGTGCAGGAAGTAGCTTAACCAGCCGGGACCTCGTCAAAGACGTCGTCGCCCTCCGTCCCGCCGACCTATTTTATCGCCACGCCCATCGTGTCCCGGTGCATGTCGATGAGCGTCCTCATGTAGGGGCCGATCTCATCGGGACTGTTGAAGCCGGCTTTGCGCGCCGCCGCCGCCCTTTGTTCCTTGGTGATCTCATCACCCACGGCCCAATGCTTGATGTCGCGGTAGCATCCGAGCGTGAACAGGTCCCAAACGGCGCCCTGATCCCGGACGAAGATCATGTTATAGGGCCGCCCCGTCTCGACGGCGTAGACATTCTCCATCTCGCGCTCCTTGAACAGCTCTTCCTGCTTTCCCGGGAGCGAGACGAAGATCTCGATGTGATAATAGGCTGTGCCCTCGAAGGCCTTTTTCACGGTTTCGAGCGGCGGTCCCATGACGAAAATGTCCTCCCGCCAGGATGAACAGGCTTCGAGTTTTCGCGCGAACTCCTCCTGGGAAAGGCCGGACGCCTCGGCGGCTTTCTTCCTCCGGGCGATCTTGTTTTTCGCGTAGTATTCGGCGTAGCTCTCCATGGGAGTGAGGAGCATGAGGTCCCACTGGTCGCCCTGCGTGTGACGCCACCACAGGGGCCGCCCGTCTCCAGACTCATCCGCGCTGGCCATCCGGTCCTTATAAAGGGCGATCAGGTCGAGGAGCTTCCCCGGGGCCGCCCGCACGAAAGTGGTCTTGTATAAGTATGCCGGCTTCGCCGCCGGCGGCCCTCCCTCCTCCGCCGCGGCCAGGGACAATAAAGACGCGAGCGAGAAGAATGCCAAGATAATCGCCGTTTTTCTTGAGAGGTTCCGCATGATTTCTCCTTGGTCGAATGGATGACGGTTGTCCGATTTCCCCCTTATGATATCAGAATCGGGTTCTTGACACCGGCCCGCGGCCTACCCTATAGTCTTTTCAGGATGGCCGCAATCGATCAAGCTTCTGGCCCCGTGAACAGCCGCGAACTTCTCAAGGATATCATTGCCCTCAAGCCCGGCCCGCGCTGCGGTTTCTGGCTCGGCAATCCCCACCCCGACAGCTGGCCCGGCCTTCACCGTTACTTCGGCACCAGAACCGAGGAGGAGTTCCGCCGCAAGCTGGGGGACGACTTCCGCTGGATCTCGCCGAGCTTCATTGAATCCACGTTCCCGAACCCGGCTTCGAAGGGGATTTTCGGCTGGAGCGCCGGCAAGACGAGCCACGGCCAGGCGGGCCCCCTCGCCGGCGTCGAGAACCCGGCCGAACTCGACGCGTTCGACTGGCCGGACCCGAGATCGCTCGATTTTATGGGCACCCTGCGGGCCCTCGACGAGGCCGGCCCGTATTACCGCGCGAGCGGGTTCTGGACGCCGTTCTTCCACGACCTCATGGATTTCTTCGGCATGGAATCCTACTTCGTCAAGATGCGCACCCACCCCGAGGTCGTCGAGGCGGCCACGGACCGGGTCTGCGGGTTCTATTACGAGGCGAACGAGCGCTTTTTCGACGCCGCCGGGAGCCGCGTCGACGCCTACTTCTTCGGCAACGACTTCGGCACCCAGCTCGACCTGATGATCAGCCCCGGCCTCTTCGACCGGTTCATCCTGCCCTGGTTCCAGAAGCTTACCGACCAGGCCCGCCGCCGCGGCTATCAGGTCATCCTCCACTCCTGCGGTTCGATCCACCGGGTCATCCCCAAGCTCGTCGCCGCCGGCGTGAACTGCCTCCATCCGCTCCAGGCCAAGGCGGCGAACATGGACGCCGGCACGCTGGCCCGGGATTTCAAGGGGAAGATCGCCTTCCTCGGCGGGCTCGACACCCAGCGCGTCCTCAACCTGGGTACGCCCGACGAAGTGAAAGCCGAGGTCCGCCGGATCAAGGACGTCCTCGGACCCTGCTTGATCGTCAGCCCCAGCCACGAAGCCATCCTGCCCGACGTCCCTCCCCGCAATGTCGCCGCCATGGCCGAAGCCGCGGCGGAGTGACGATCGCGCGGTTCTACTTGTTGACCCTCCGGATCCGGGGATCGGTGAAGAGGTCGTTCTCGTCCGTGCTCGTGGATGAGAATTCCGAGACGACGGCGCCCTTGTCGCCCGCCTGGAACCAGTGGAGGGTGTTCGGGGGGAGCGTGTACTGGTCGCCGGGCCTGAGGACGATCTCGTGCCAGGCCGTCATGAAGGATCTGTACTTCTTCGGGACCTTCGCCTTCGGTTTCGGGGTGGGCTCTCCGGCGACATAGAGGTAGATCTCCCCGTAGCGGCAGCGAAACGTCTCCTTTTTCCCGGGGTTCCGCCCGTTCACGCGCGGATGCTTGTGCTCGGGGCAGGTCTGACGCGGGAGAAGGATGAGCTCCTTGGCACAGTAGCGGTCGTTGTTCTCGTAGACGATGACCTCGAGCCCGATGTTCTTGATGTCGCCGAGACCCAGGTCGGCGACCTCCATCGTTTCCCGTTCCTCCGGGGTGACCGCGATCCGGGCTTTCCGGAGCATCGCTCCGGCCCGGACTTTGGCTTCTTCGATGTCCTTGGGCTTCATAGCACGACCTTCTCTCCCGCCTTCCGGAGGGCGTACTGCTCGGCGATCCAGGCGAATGTTTTGGCCATGCCCGCGCGGAGCGGCGTCGACGGCTCCCAGCCAAGGACCCTCTTGATCATGGTGTTGTCGGAATTCCGGCCGCCGACGCCCTTGGGGGCGCCGAGGTCGCAGCTCCGTTTGACCTTGTACCCAGCGATCCCCTCGATGATGTCCAGGAGTTTGTTGACCGAGACGAGCTCGCTCGAACCCAGGTTGATGGGCGTTGCGACGAGTTCGTCGCAATGCATGATCATATCGATGCCGTTGAGGCAGTCGTCGATGTACATAAAGCTCCGCGTCCGCGTTCCGTCGCCCCAGATCTCGACGGCGTAGCTGCCGTTATCCTTGGCCTCGATGACCTTGCGCGAGAGGGCGGCGGGAGCCTTCTCGCGGCCGCCGTCCCAGGTGCCGTTGGGGCCATAGACGTTGTGGAACCTGGCGATCG
>JADBLN010000092.1 GCA_014894455.1 Acidobacteriota bacterium
CGTGTCGCCCGGCGCGAGCGGCGTCTCGAGTCCGCGGAGAGATTCGACGTGGACGCCGTTGACCATGACGACGAGGTGGGGCTTGAGACTGCCGCCTTCGAAGACCTCGCGCCGGCGTTCACTCGTGTCGCAGAGGAGGGACAGGGCGTCGCGGACGGTCGCGCCCTCGCCGACAGCGACGTCGCGTTCGCGGCCCTCGAAAAGGTCCCGGAAGTAGGCGAAAAACTTAGCTTTGACCATCATCGACCTTGACCGTTCCGAGGAGGGTTCCGTCCACGAGCTTCTGGACATCGGGGTCCCGAACATCGAAGATGAGAGGGACGCCGGGCGCGATGGCGGCGACGACATCCTCGAGGATCTCCTCCCTGGCGACGAGGAGACACCTCATACCGGGGCGCGACAGGGCCTCCCGAAGGGCCGGCCAGAGCCCGCCGCCCAGAAGCTCCAGGGGTCCGACCTCGTCGACGATGAGGAGCTCGCTGGGGTCGGCCTCGCGGATGATCGACCGGGCCCGCTCGAGGGTCGAGGGCACGAAAAAGAACGGGCCGATCCGCTCCGCGTCGGGCGCCCCCTCGCGCCGGAGGTAGGGATGTCGGCGGCCGGTTTTAAGTTCGAGGAGATCATAGCCCGTCGCGCCGCTTGCGCCGGTCACGGCGACGCTGAGGAATCCGCTTGGGGCGAGCCCGCGGGCCGCCCAGCGCGCTAGCGATCTTTCGAGGAAGGTCGTCTTGCCCCCATGGACGGGCCCCGAGAGGACGAGGATCATGCGTCCCTATCGGATGCTGACGCTCGCTTCACCCGTCTGCAGGACAATGGCCTGCCCCATCGGGCTCCCGGCCGTCGCACTGGTGAAGCCCAGGGACGTCTGGCCCGGATTCACGGACGTGAAGACGAGGACGGCCAGGACCGCCCGGCCCTTGAAGCCGCGGCCGCTGGGCGGGCTGGAGAAGCCGATGGTGCACGTCCCACCGCTGATGTTCTTGAGGAAGGGCACCTTCTCGCCCATCTGCCTCAGGCCGCCGCCTTCGAGGACGTCCTTGAGCTTGAGGATCTGGGGGTCGAAAGACAGCACGAGCGAAGCGTTGCCGATCTCCTTGTCGCTCGAGAGCTCGATGTTCATGCGGAACTCCCGGTCGCGGGGGGCTTCGAAGCTCACCGGCGAAAGGTAGACGACGCTTCCTCCGGCATCTTCCGGCTGGGCGGGGGGCTCTTCGGCGACGGCCGCTTCCTCGCGGCTGTCCCTCATCACGGCGCCGGCGCCGGTCACGCCGGAGAGGTTGTCGGGGTCGACCCAGAAGGGCTTCGTGTCCTCGTCGGTGATCTGGATCGATCGGATGATGTGGGGCGTGATGGTCAGGATGACGTCGGTCTGCTCGATCGTCTTCTGGCTCGTCGAAAAAAGCCCCCCGACAAGGGGCAGGTCCTTGAGACCGACGATCCCTCCCTTGATCAAGCGCTCCTCGTCCCGGAGGAGGCCGGCCAGGAAGTTGGTCTCGCCGTCCTTGAGCCGGACGGTGTTCTTGATCTCGCGGTTGGCGATGATCGGGATGCCAGCGATCCCTTCTCCGGCGATCGAAGAGATCGTGAGCTCGATCTCCAGCGTCACTTCGCCCTCGAGATGGATCCGGGGCGTCATCTTGATGGTGATGCCGATGTTCTCCATGTCGTAGTTAATGATGGGCTGGGTGTTGAGGCCGCCTGCGGCGATGGCTCCGAACGATCCTTTAACGATGGGCACCTTCTGGCCGACGACGTATTCCAGCTTCGCGCCACCGAGGCCACGGATCTTGGGTTGGGCGATGATCTTCGTGTCCGAATCGCTGCCGAGGAACTGGACGATGGCCGAAGGGGCGGTGACCTGGTAGTTGGCCAGGTCCCCGAGGTTGAGACCCTTGATCGGGAAATAGCCGTCGTCGGTCATCGAGCCGTCGGCCGGGTTGAAGCGGATGCCCAGGATCCCTTTGCTGAGGTCGATGCCGAGCTTATTCATCCGGATCCGATTGACTTCCATGATCTCGATATCGATGACGACCTCGCCCACGGATTTGTCCCAGAGCCGGAGTAGCTTCTCGGCCAGGGCCACGGCCTGCGGCGTGTCGCGGATCGTGACCGAGTTGAGGTTCTTGTCGACCTGGACGGACGGGACCTTGTACATCGTCTTGACCATCTGCGTCAGCCGCATCTGGACGTCGCTCGCGTCGATGTTGGACAGGTAGAAGGTCTTGATGGCGTTGAGCTCGTACTGCATCCGCTTCTGGACGTTGTCGGGGACGATGATGACGGTCTTCTCGTCGATCGTCCGGGGGAAGTTCTTGCTGGCGACGCAGAGGAAATTGACGGCCTGCTGGAGGTCCTTGCCGGTCAGGTCGATGGCCAGGTTGGTGTCCCGGAAGGTGTCGTCGTAGAGGAAGTTCACGTTGGCCACCCGGCCCAACGTCTGGAAGATCGAGCGCAGGGAAACCTCGTTCCGGAAGCTCAGGTTGAGCGCTTCGCCGGAACCCTTGAGCCTGACCGGGCCTTCGAGCTTCTCCTGGCCGCTTTTCTCGGCTTTCGGCGGAGGGGCGATGAGGGCCCTGAGCTCATCAGCGGCCGCGCGGTTGAGGGGGTCGTAGAAAAGCGCCTTCTTGTAGTCGAGCTCAGCCTCCTTGCGCTTGTTCTGGGCGACCAGGCTCCTGGCCGTATGGAGATAAAAAAGGCTGGCGGACGACCTGGCCCGGACGAGGGCCAGACGGTAGACCGCGTCGTTGGGGTGGTCCAGGGCCGCTTTTTGGTAATACCTGACGGCCTGGTCGTACTTTTGGTTCATTTCGGCCTCGACGCCCTGCTTGTAGTCATAGCTGAGCGTCGCGCACGCCCCGGCCGCCATGGCCAGGACCAGGATCAGGGCGTATTTTTTCATGGCCGATCTCCTTGTCGCGGGAACGTCTTTCTTTCCGAATTCGGGCCTTGGATGACGATCGCCTCGGCGGTGACCTTGACGACTTTGTAGCCCGGTGCGATCTCGTCGCCCTCTCCCACGGACACGGTCTGGCCGTTGCGGAGGACGAGGGCGATGGTCTGCCCGCCGGACTTGACGGACCCGATGTAGCTGAAGTTTAGAGTGAAGGACGGTGGAGCGTCCGGCCGGAAGACGGCCGCCGACTTGACGGCGGGCTCGCCGGCCCGGCGAACGACGGGAGGCGCGGCGGTCTTCGGTCGGAAGATGTCGCGGACCGGTGCCGCGATCTCACCGCTGCCGAATACGAGGAGGTCTTTGCGGACGAGGGGTTTCCGGTCTTCCTGGGCCGCGAACAGGGACACGGCCCAGCCCAGGGCAAGACCCGCGATCACCGCTTTCTTAAATGCCATAGTACCCCGCCACCGCAAGGTTCGCGCTGAGACGCTCGCCTTCGGACCCCGTCCTCGGGAACTCGATCTTCTCGATGACCAGGAACTTGGGGAACGCTTCGAGGACGGCCAGCAGCTTCTTGAGGCCCGCGTAAGAACCGGTGTAGGTGAACGTCACGACCGTTTTCCGGACCTGTTCCTTCTCCATGTCGGAATAGCCGTAGCCGAGGTCCGTGATGGTCGTCCCGGCCAGGGCGAATATCTGCTGGAGGTCCAGACGAAGGGCCTGGACGCCTCCCTCGAGATCGTAGAAAAAGCCTGTCCGAAGCTCCTCGAGGTCCCGGCCGGCTTCCTCCCATCGCTGCCACGCGGCCTTGGCCTCGTCGCGCGCCTTGGTCGCGCGGCCGTAGGAATCCTGGAGCTGTAACGCCACTCCCCTGTCCCTTTCGATGCCCCCCCGGGTCCTCGAGAACAGGACGAGGAATACGGCCAGGGCAAGGAGCGTCGCCAGGCCGAGGCGGCCGAGCGTCCGCCGCTCCTTGTCGTTGAACAGGTCAAAGAGAGCGTTCATAGGTTAGGGAAATCTCCGCGATGAGCCGGCCTTCCTCGCTCCGGGTCTCGTCGCCGACCTGGATGTGCTTGAAGCCGCGGGCGGTGAGGTTGTCGATGAGCTCGAGAAGGTCGTCGAGGCTGCGCGAGGTCACCCGCATGTGCAGGGCGATCGCGCCGTCCGCCGTGAAGCCCGGGCTGAGCGAGGTGATGTAGCTCGAGCCGGGGAGCGCCTTCTCGATCTCCGAGAAGAGCGAGGTCCAAAGGAAGGTCTTCTTCAGGATGATGCCGTTGACGAGGTCCACCCGGGTCCGGCTGAGGCGTTCTTCCTTATCGACGTCGGCCGTCAAGCGCTTCTCCTCGCGCTGGGCCTCTTCCTGGAGTCGTTGTTTTTCGGCGATCGCGGCCCTGAGCCGGGCCGATTCGCCGCCATACTTCAGGACGACGAGGACGCTCAGGACGGCGAGGACGGCGAGGAGGAAGCCCAGGGCGCGGGCCAAAGCGGCGAAGAACCGCCGGTTCCGGCGCGGCTTCGTGGCCAGGTTCAGGTTGAGCGTGACACGTTCATTCATAGGATCTGTCCGACGAGAGGGGCGAGCAGGGCTTTTTGGGCCTCGCTCCACGCCTCGGGCGCCTCATAGACCACGGGTTCGAGCGGCAGGTCGATCCTGTCCTTCAGCCGGTCTATGAGCTGCGGCCTTTCCGCGGCCACGGCCGTGCGGACCCAGAGCCTCTCAATCCGCTTTTTTTCCTTGTCCTCGAGGAAGCGGATGGTGTTTTCCGCTTCCCTGACGATATTATCGGCGCGTTCGTCCGCCTCCGGCCCGCCGGACGCGCCGACGCCTTTTTGACGGTAGAGCGCCCAGCCGGAATCCATGACCGCCAGGAGGGTCAAGGTCTCGTCCTCCAGATTGAGGAGGATGCCGTTGGACGGCCCCGCCTGTCCGACCATGTTGATCAGGGTCAGGGAAGGGACGGTCACCAGAACCGGCTTCAGCCCGGCCTTTTCGAAGAGGGATTCGTACTCCCGGACGACCGTCTGCCGGGCCATGGCGACGATGATCTTCCGGGCGCCCCGGCCCGGGGTGACGGCGTAGTCGATGCGGGCGTCGTCGGGGATGAGCGGCATCTGTTTGCCGATGCGCCAGCGGATGAAGGTGTCTCTCTCCTTCCCGGTGCCGGGGAAGGAATCCACGCTCAGGACGAAGACGCGGACGGACGGCTCGGGGACGAGGAGGGCGGCCGACCCGGAGGAGAGGCGCAGGTTTTTCATCCCCTGGGCGACGGCCTCCTCGAGGACCGGGAGATCGGTCACGTTGGGACGGTCGAACGACGGACTAAGGGGGCGTTCCCGCAAGGGCAGGACGAACCCGCCCCTGACCGACCCGTCTTTTTTCGAGACGCGGATGCCGCTCAGGAAGGCCGGGGAGAGCTGAAAGACGGCATCGGGCAGAAGGCGGTCCAGGAAATGGGACTTGAGTCGTTTTCCCAGCGTCACGCGGTCACTCCACAAAGGTCACTTTGTTCAGGTCCTTGAGGCTGGTTATCCCCGCCAGGACCTTGTTCAAGCCGACTTCTCTCAAAAACACCATGCCCTCCGCCTTGGCCCGTTTCTTGACCTCGGAGAGGGGTCTTTTCTCGAGGATGAGCTCCCGGATGGGGTCCGAGAGCTCGAGGATCTCGGCGATGGCCGTCCGGCCCTGGTAGCCCGTGAAATTGCATTCGGAACATCCCTTCGGTTCGAAGAAGACGGTCTCCGCGTGCCGGGCCGGGTCGAGGCCCGACTCCACGAGCTGCGGAGCGCCGTAGCGGACGGGGACCTTGCAGCGCGGGCAGAGGATCCGGACAAGGCGCTGGGCCAGGATGCAGTTGAGGGCCGAGATGAAGCTGTAGGGGTCGACCTGCATGTGGAGGAAGCGCCCGATGACGTCGAAGACGTTGTTGGCGTGGACGGTCGTGAAGACGAGGTGGCCGGTCAGAGCGGACTGGATGGCGATCTGGGCCGTCTCGGGGTCGCGGATCTCGCCGACCATGATCTTGTCCGGGTCATGGCGGAGGATGGAGCGCAGCCCCCGGGCGAAGGACAGGCCCTTCTTCTCGTTGACGGGGATTTGGGTGATGCCGTCGATCTGGTACTCGACGGGGTCCTCGATGGTGATGATCTTGTCTTCCGGGGACTTGATCTCCGTCAGGGCCGCGTAGAGGGTCGTCGTCTTGCCGCTGCCCGTCGGCCCGGTGACCAGGACCATGCCGTAGGGCTGGGCGATGTACTTGCGGAATTTCTTCAGGATCTCGTCGGAGAAGCCGAGGACGTCCAGGCGCAGCTCGCGGATGGCCTGGGTGATCATCTCCTTGTCGAGGATGCGGATGACCGCGTCCTCGCCGTAGATGCAGGGCATGATGGAGACGCGGAAATCGATGGTCTTGTCCCTGATCTTGAGCCGGAAGCGGCCGTCCTGGGGGACGCGGCGCTCGGCGATGTCCAGGTCGGACATGACCTTGATACGGGAGATGATGGGCGACTGGAACTTCTTGTCGATGGCCTCCATCGCCTCGCCGAGGACACCGTCGATCCGGTACTTGATCTTGACGTCGTTGTCCTTGGATTCGATGTGGATGTCGCTCGCCCGCTTCTGGACGGCGGTGAAGATGATCGTGTGGACGAGCTTGATGATCGAACCGTCCTGGTCGGCCAGCTTCTCGATGGAGATGACGTCCTCTTCCTCCCCGCCCTCGCGCTCGACGACCTGGGTGATGAAGCCCTCGGTGGCGTCGCGGAGGACCTGCATGGCCGTCTCGCTCTTCCTCAAGGCCTCGAGGATGGCCCGCTTGGAGGCGGCGAAGACCTCGACTTTTTTCCCCAGGAAGGATTCGATGGCGTCGATGGAAGCGATGTCGGAGGGGTCGGCGACGGCGATCTTCATGACGCCGTCCTCGTCGCCGAGGGGGACGAAGTTGAGACGGTGGAGGAATTCGACGGGGAACGACCGGATGAGGTTGCGGTCGAGCCGTTCGGTCTCGAGGTCGAGGTAGGGAACGCGGTAGCGTTCGGCCAGGGCCCGGGTGGCCTTTTCCTCGCCGCCGACGTTATCGAGCCTATCCTTGCTCATGTCCCGCGCCTTTCGGGCCGCCTACCGGGCGATCCGGATAATGTTGAAGATCGGTATGTACACCGAAAGAAGCATCGCCGCCACCACGAGCCCCATGAAAATGATGACCACGGGCTCGACCAGGTTGACCAGCGTTTCGATTTTACCACGAACGCGCTCGTCATAAAAGTCGGCCATGTCCCCGAGCATGCCCTGGAGGTTGGCCGACGACTCCCCGATGCGGACCATGTCCAGGGCCAGAGGCGGGAACGTCCCGGCCTTGGCCAGGGCCTCGGACAGGCTCTCGCCGTTCTTGATGTGATCCGGGACGACCTGCATGTGCCGGACCATCCAGGCGTTGGGCACGGCCTGGATGGCGATGCCGATGGCCGAGAGGAGCGAGATGCCCGCCTCGAGGAGGAGGCCGAGGGTCCGGCTGAAGAGGCTGAGGCCCGACTCGAGCCAGATCGTCCGGCCGAAGGGCACGCGGAGCTTGACCCTGTCCATCTGGTAGCGGAAATCCTGCCGCCGCCGCAGCCTGGCCAGGAGGAAAGCGAGCGCCGCGAACGCCGCCACCATGACGTACCACCGCCGGCTCGTGGCCGTGGCGAAGGACATGATGATCCGGGTGATCCAGGGCATGTCGGCCTCGAAGCTCTTGTAGAAATCCGCGAACTGGGGCAGGACGAAGTTGACCAGGATGCCCATGAGGATGAAGGAGAAGACGATGAGGATCGTCGGGTAGGTCATGGCCGACTTGATCTTGGCCCGGGTCTGGGTGACCACCTTGGCGTACTGGATGTACCGGCCGATCGACCCCGGGAGGTTGCCGCCTTTTTCCCCGGCCATCAGGCTGGCCGTGTAGACCGGGGAGAACAGCCTCTCGTAGGGCAGGAAGGCCTCGGACAGGGCCTTGCCCCGTTTGACCTCTTCGGCGACCCTGATCAGGATCTCCTTGAGGAAAATGTTCTTGGCCCGGGCGGAGATCACCTCGAGGCTCTTGAGAATCGGGTAGCCCGCCTTGATCAGCGCGACGAGCTCCTGGTTGAACAGGATGATGTCCCGGTCCTTGACCTTGCGCCCCAGACGGAGGCCCTGGCCTCCGAGCCTTCTCCAGTCGCGCCGGACGGAGAGGACGAGGGCGCCTTCCGCCTCGATGGCCTTCCGGCATTCCTCGGCCGACGGGGCTAGGACGGACCGGACGTCGACCCGGCCGTCCTCGCCGGCGATCCGGCACTGGTAGTAAGGCATTTTCGCCGATTTCCTCTTATTTTAGTCGCTTGTAATCTATTCCAGGGCGAATCCGTTGTCAAACCAGGGGCTCTTGGGGACGGCCGGGGCCCCGCAGGCAAGCCTGGGGC
>JADBLN010000072.1:0-13478 GCA_014894455.1 Acidobacteriota bacterium
TCCCCGGCCTTAAGTCCGGGGGTATGCGCGGGGTTAATACTGAGCACCACCCACTTAAAAATACGGCGTGGGTGGTGGCGAACGTATCACGGCAGCGAACGAGGATGATGCCCGAGGACCCTCCGCGGACGACTGGGGATCCGCCGGGAATCACTGCCAAAACGGGCGGCGGCCGGAGGAGGGGCTCTCCCCTCGGCTCTTGTTATTAACGGACGGCTCCCTTAGAATGGGAAACCGGATAAGGGAAAGACGATGCTCGAAGACACCATCATCGCCATCTCGACGCCGCCGGGGTTCGGCGGGCTGGGGATCGTCCGGATAAGCGGCAAAAGGGCCCTCGCGGTGGCCGGACGGATCTTCCAGGCTAAAAACAAGCCGAAGAAGCCGTTCCCGGTGCGGCGCCCGGTTTTTGGGACGATCCGCGATCTGGAGCGGGAAACGGCGCTCGACGAGGCCTTCCTGACATATTTCAAGGCCCCCCGGTCCTACACGAAGGAGGACGTCGTCGAACTGAGCTCGCACGGCAGCCCGGCCGTTCTGGAAGTCATTCTCAGGCTTGGCACCGGGGCGGGGGCGCGCCTGGCCCAGCCCGGGGAGTTCACCCTCCGCGCCTATCTGAACGGCCGCCTGGACATGCTCCAGGCAGAGGCCGTCAACGATCTGATCAGGTCCGTCTCGCTGACCCAGGCGAGGATTTCCTCCCGTCAGCTCGGGGGGAGCTTATCCCGGAGGATTTTCCGGCTGCGCGGCAAGCTCATCGCCCTGCTCTCCAGAGTCGAAGCCGGCCTGGAATTCCCGGAGGAGAAACTCAGGACCGGAGCCCCGGCAGACCGCCGGACCATCGATTCCCTGGCCGCCGAGGTCGAGAGGCTCGTCGCGGGCTACGAAGCCGGCCGGGCCCTCCGGGAGGGCCTCACCCTGGCGATCACGGGCAGGACGAACGTCGGGAAATCGACACTGTTCAACGCTCTTCTCGAGGAAGACAGGGCCATCGTCACGCCCTTCCCGGGGACGACCCGGGATTTCCTCAGGGAGAAGCTGGTCATCGACGACATCCTTTTCCACCTCGTGGACATGGCCGGGCTGGGGAAACCTGCCCATCCCGTTGAAAAGAAAGGGATTGCCAGGGGGCAGAAGATTGCCCGGGAGGCCGACGGCCTGCTCGTCGTCCTCGACGCGTCACGGAAGGAAAGCGGCGAGGATGAACGGCTGGTCCGCAAATACCGGGCAAAAAAAATGCTCCTCGTTTTCAACAAATCCGACCTCCCCGAGAAAGTCGACAGGCGGATGATCCGGGCACTGGCCGGCGGATCCCCGTCAATCGATGTCTCGGCTTTGAAAGGCAGGAACATCGACAAGCTCAGGGCGGCTATCCGCGGGCATTTCGCCCCGGGACCGGTAAAAGAGGAGGACGTCATCCTCCACGCCCGGCAAAAGGACCTGCTCCAAGCCATTCTCGAAGCACTCCGGCGGGCGGCGGGGCTCCTGGCGAAAGGGCATTCCGCCGAGCTCTATGCCGAGGAGATCCGAAGTTGCTTGGCCCTCGTCGGCGAGCTGACGGGCCAAGTGCGCATCGACGAGGTCATCGACGACATCTTCGGGCGGTTCTGCGTGGGGAAATAGGGACTCCGGATGAAGGCGGCAGACGGGTTTGACGTCATCGTCGTCGGGGCCGGGCACGCCGGCTGCGAAGCCGCTGCGGCTGCGAGTGCCATGGGCCTCCGGACTTGCCTGGTGACCATCCATCTCGAGACCATAGCCCAGATGTCCTGCAACCCGGCCGTCGGCGGCCTGGCCAAGGGGCACCTCGTCCGGGAAATCGACGCGCTCGGCGGCCTGATGGGCCTCCTGGCGGACGAGACAGGCATCCAGTTTAGGCTTCTCAACCGGAGCCGGGGCGGGGCAGTCCAAGCCCCCCGGGCCCAGTGCGACAAGGCGGCCTACCGGCTGGCCATGAAATACAGGCTCGAACGGATGCCCAACCTGACGGTCTTCCAAGGCATCGTCGCCGAAGTCCTGGTCACGCGGGGCGCCGCCCGAGGGGTGGAAACCCTGGACGGGACCCGCCTCGAGGGAAAAGCGGTCATCCTGACGCCGGGGACCTTCCTCAACGGGACGATCCATATCGGGCTCCGGAGCTATCCGGCCGGACGGGCGAACGAGCCGTCGTCGGTGGACCTTGCGGAGCAGTTGAAAAAGCTAGGCCTAAGGGTTTTTCGCCTGAAGACGGGCACGCCCATGCGCCTGGACAGGGACACCATCGACTGGAGCCATTTCACGCCGCAGCCGGGAGACGCGGAGCCGGTGCCTTTTTCCTACAGGACGATCGGGTGTCTCCAAAACAAAGTCATCTGCTATCTGGGCTACACCAACGAGGCCACACATGCGGTCGTTCGCCGCAACCTCGATAAATCCCCCCTATATGGCGGAAAGATCAAGGGTATCGGACCGCGTTACTGCCCCTCGATAGAGGACAAGGTGGTCAAATTCCCCCAACGCACCCGCCACCAGTTCTTTCTCGAACCGGAAGGGCTCGAAACGACGGAAATCTACATCAACGGCATGTCCTCGAGTTTGCCCTATGATGTCCAGCGGGAGATCTTAGGCACGATCCCCGGCCTGGATAAGGCGAAAATCATGAGGCCGGCCTACGGCATCGAATACGACGCCGTCTCCCCCACCGAACTCCTGGCCACTCTCGAAACGAAAAAGATCAGGCGCCTCTACCTGGCCGGGCAGATCAACGGGACATCGGGATATGAAGAGGCGGCCGCCCAGGGCCTCATGGCCGGGATTAACGCGGCCCTATCCATCCGGAAAAAGGCGCCGTTCGTCCTGAGGCGGGACGAGGCCTATATCGGCGTGCTCATCGACGACTTGGTCACGACCGGCGTCGAAGAACCCTATCGCCTGTTCACGTCCCGGGCCGAATATCGGCTCCTGTTGAGGATCGACAACGCCGACCGCAGGCTGATGAAATATGGCTGGGAGCTGGGTCTCGTTCCGGAAAACACCTGGAAGGGATACCAGGAAAAACGGGATCGGGTGGAGAGCGCGTTTTCGTTTTTAAGGAAGAACAGGCTGAAATCAGCGGCCGGGGATAGCGTGACCCTCTTCGAGCATCTGAAAAAACCTGAAATCGGCCTGAGAAGTGTGCTAGAATATGGAAAATTCCCAGGAGCGTTGAGCGACGAGGAGTGCAGGCACATCGAGTCCGAGACAAAATATGAAGGCTACATCAAGAAGCAGGAGAGGGAGATCGCCAAGTCCGTGCGGTCCGATTCGATGAAAATACCCGTGAACGTTGATTTCAGTAAGGTTTCGGGATTGACCAGGGAGGCCATCGAGAAATTCGAAGAAAAGAGACCTGCGACCTTAGGTGAGGCCAGGAAGATACCCGGCATGACTCCGGCTGCAGTCCAGAATCTCAGTTTCTATCTCGAGATCCAGGCGAAAAGAGGGGTCTCGAGGGCCCGTGTTTCACGTGGAACTTGACCGTACGATGAATAAGATCATTGCCGTAGCCAACCAGAAGGGCGGAGTCGGCAAGACCACGACTGCCATCAATCTTTCGGCCTGTCTTGCTCTCAAGAACAGAAGGACTCTCCTCATCGACCTCGACCCCCAGGGCATGTCGACGCTGGGATTGGCCAAACCGAAAGGACCCGGGCAGGGAATATACCAGGCGATGATGAATGACCGGGACCTCATGGATTGCGTCCTGGGGACGGACCTCGAGAATTTCTATCTTTGTCCGTGCTCTCCTGAGCTCTCGGGCATCGAAGCCGAACTGTACGTGGTCGAGCGAAGAGAAAAACGGCTTCTCGACGCGGTCGAAAAAGCGAGACGGTTCTTCAACTTCATCATCATCGATTGCCCTCCTTCCCTAGGATTCCTGACGATCAACGCGCTGACCGCGGCGGACTCGCTGCTCATCCCCGTCCAAACGGAATTTTTCTGCATGGAAGGGATCCCGGACCTCTTCCATGCTCTGGAGACGGTGCGGACCTACTTCAACCCCAAGTTAGCCATCGAGGGGATCCTCCTAACCATGTTCGACGAGCGGACCAACCTTTCCAAGCAGGTCGCGGCAGAGATTCGCAAGTCGTTGAAACATATCATGTTCGAAGCCGTCATTCCCCGCAGCGTCTGCCTGGCCGAAGCGCCGAGCTTCGGCAAACCCATCGTCCTCTACGATATCAAATCCAAAGGGGCCGAGGCCTATCTCAAACTCGCCGAGGAGATCATTCGCAAATGAACAAGAAAGCCTTGGGTAAAGGATTGGGAGCGTTCATCCCGGACGAGTTCAGCATCCTGAAAGACGAGAGGTTCGCCGAACTGGACCTCGAGGACGTCAAGCCGAACCCCTTTCAACCGCGGACGAGGTTCGACGACCAAACGATTGACGAGTTGGCCCAATCGATCAAGGAGACGGGTATCGTGCAGCCGGTGATCGTGGTCCCGGAAGACGATCATTACATGATCATCGTCGGGGAACGGCGGTGGAGAGCCGCCCAGCGGGCGGGGTTGCGTAAAATCCCCGTCCTCATCCGGAACATCCCCAAGGACAAACAGCTCGAGGTCTCGCTCATCGAAAATATCCACCACGAGGAGTTGAATGCCCTGGAGATCGCCCGAGCCTACCAGAGGCTCATCGACGATCATGGCTATGCCCAGCACGAGCTCGCCGACAAGGTCGGGAAGGACAGATCCTCGGTCACAAACTACCTCCGCCTGCTCAAGCTTCCCCAGGAGATCCAGGACCGTCTCGCCGACGGGACGATCTCCATGGGGCATGCCCGGGCCATGCTGGCCCTCGAGGATGCGGCCACCCAGCTTTACGCCTGCCGCCAGGTCATTGACAGGAGCCTGTCGGTCCGCAACACCGAAGCCCTGGTCAACCGGCTGAAACGAAAGGCGCCGCACGCCCAGAGGAGCCTGGCCGATCCCGACCTCTACGCCCTGCAGGAAGAAATGCTCAAGATCCTGGGGACGAAGGTCCTCGTCGCCGGAGGCCGAAACAAGGGTGTGGTGAAAATCTATTATTTCTCTCTGGACGACCTGAATCGGATCTACGACAGGATCAAAGGAGTAAGTTCATGAAAGACAAGCCGCGCGAACTGAACGAAAACAAACTGGCCGGTTTGATCGACATGGATTCGGAGTTCAATGGCGACCTCACGTTCAAGGGGTCATTCCGGATCGAAGGCCATTTCAAGGGCACGATCAATTCGGACTCCCTTCTCGTCATCGGAGAGCGGGGCAAGGTCGAAGCCGACGTCAAGGTGGGACAGCTCATCATCAACGGCGAGATCCGGGGCACCCTCCAGGCGACCGAGAAGGTCGAGATCCACAACAAGGGCCGTGTGTTCGGGACCATCCTGTCGCCCACTTTGCTCGTCGAGGAAGGAGCGTATCTCGATGCGACCTGCCAGACGAAGGGCGCCGCCAAGACCGTCCCCGCCGCGACCAAAGAGCCGGCCGGCGCCTGACCGCGAACGGGCGCGGCGGAATCGCCCGCGCCCTCTTTCTCCGCTTGAGTGCGGAGCGTCCGAAGGATATAATCGGGGGGTCAATTTCTAGGAAGGCGTGTCCATGAGCAAGTATATTTTCGTCACGGGCGGCGTCATTTCGGGTTTGGGCAAGGGCATTGCCGCGGCCTCCATCGGCCGGCTCCTAGAGAGCCGCGGCTACAGGATCACTATCCAGAAGTTCGACCCCTACCTCAACGTCGACCCGGGGACGATGAGCCCGTTCCAGCACGGCGAGGTCTACGTCACCGACGACGGCGCCGAAACGGACCTCGACCTCGGCCACTACGAACGGTTCACGTCGACGAAGACGACGCGGGCCCACAACTGGACTGCCGGAAGGATCTACGAGTCCATCATCAAGAAAGAGCGCAAGGGCGAATACCTGGGGAAAACAGTCCAGGTCATCCCTCACGTGACGGATATGATCAAGAGCGCGTTCGAGTCCGTTGCCGACGATAACGATATTGTTATCTGCGAGATAGGCGGGACCGTGGGCGACATCGAAAGCCTGCCCTTCCTCGAAGCCACAAGACAGATGCGGCTCAGCCTGGGGGTCGGCAAGACGCTCTTCGTCCACCTGACCCTCGTCCCCTTCGTCGGTTTTTCTGGAGAGCTCAAGACGAAGCCGACCCAGCACAGCGTCAAGGAGCTTCGGGCGATCGGCATCCAGCCGGACATCCTTCTCTGCCGCACGGCCCGCGAGCTCTCAGCCGACATCAAGTCCAAGATCGCGCTGTTCACCAACGTCCCCGTCGACGCCGTCATCACCGCCAAGGACGTCGATTCGATCTACGACATACCTCTTAACTTCGCGAAGGAAGGGCTCGACATCGCCGTCCTCAAGATGCTCCGTCTTCCGCGCCGCAAGAAGAATCTCGCCGCGTGGGAGGCCATGGTCGATCGGATCAAAAACCCCAAGGACGAGGTCGAGATCGGGCTCGTCGGCAAGTATGCCGGCCTCCGCGATTCCTACATGAGCTTGAACCAGGCCCTCATCCACGGCGGGCTGGCCAATCGGCTCAAGGTCAAGATCGACTGGATCGAAGCCGAGGCCCTGGAGAAGGACGACCCGGCGAAGATCCTGGGATCGAAGGACGGCATCCTCGTCCCCGGCGGCTTCGGCAAGCGGGGGATCGAGGGCAAGATCCGGGCGGTCACGTACGCCCGAGAGAACAAGATCCCCTTCTTCGGAATCTGCCTGGGCATGCAGTGCGCCTCGATCGAGTACGCGCGTTCGCTCGCCGGATTGAAGAAAGCCAACAGCACGGAGTTCGTGCCGGACGCCCCGCACAAGATCATCGTCCGCTGGCGCGAACTGGCCAGGGATTGCGACATGGGCGGGACGATGCGGCTCGGCCAATATCGCTGCGATCTGGTCAAGGGTTCGGCCGCCCATCAAGCCTACCGCGCGCTCAAGATCTCGGAGCGTCATCGCCACCGTTACGAATTCAACCCGAGCTACAAGGACGCCCTGGCCGAAGCGGGCATGATCTTCTCCGGAATGAACCCGGACTACGGACTGGTGGAGATCGTCGAGGCCCCCGACCACCCGTGGTTCCTGGGCTGTCAGTTCCATCCCGAGTTCAAATCCAAACCCCTGGCCCCGCATCCACTTTTCAAGGCGTTCATCGGGGCGAGCTATGCCCGCCGGCGTCAGGCGGGGAGGGCGCCGGCGGCCGGGCGAGATTCGGCATGTATTTTATAAATAATAGATAATAAATAATATATAGAGGTCTGTCGGTCCCCATCAAGGAGGGCGATATGGACATCAACCCGAAGATCTTCCGGGAATACGACATCCGCGGCATCGTCGGCCAGGACCTGGACGAGACGGTCGTCGAAACCCTGGGCCGGGCGATGGGCACGTTTTTCCTCGTGCGCGGCCAGAAGGACGTCGCCGTCGGGCGGGACTGCCGGCTGAGCTCGCCGGGCTTCGGCGCCGCTCTCATCCGGGGCCTTCTGGCCACGGGCTGCGACGTTGCCGACCTGGGCGTGGTCCCGACGCCGCTCCTCTACTTCTCCGTATTCTTCAAGAAGAAAGAGGCCGGCGTCATGATTACCGGTTCGCACAACCCGCCCGAGCACAACGGTTTCAAGATGATGTCCGGCGAGGACACGCTTTACGGCAAGACGATCCAAGCCCTCTACGAGATCGTCCGCAAGGGCGTCTTCCCCCGCGGCGAAGGCCGCGTCACCTCCCTCGACGTCGTGTCCGAATACCAGGACTACGTCGCGCGGAACGTCCGTTTCTCCCGGTCTGTCAAGGTCGTCATCGACGCCGGGAACGGCACCGGCGGCGCCGTGGCCGTCCCCCTCTTCCGGAAGATGGGCGCGGAGGTCGTGGACATGTTCTGCGAGCCGGACGGCCGCTTTCCCAACCACCACCCCGATCCGACGCTCCCGGAGGCCATGGAAAAACTCATCGCCAAGGTCCGCGAGAGCGGCGCCGAGCTCGGCATCGGCTACGACGGCGACGCCGACAGGATCGGCGTCGTCGACGACGAGGGGCGGATCCTCTGGGGCGATCAGCTCCTCATCGTCTTCGCCCGCGACATCCTCCCAGCCCGGCCGGGGGCGACCGTCATCTCCGAGGTCAAGGCCTCGAAGGTCCTCTACGAGGAAATCGAGAGGCTCGGCGGCCGGCCGATCATGTGGCGGACGGGCCACTCGCTGATCAAACAAAAGATCAAGGAGGAAAAGGCGCCCCTCGCCGGCGAGATGAGCGGCCACATCTTTTTCGCCGACCGCTGGTTCGGCTTCGACGACGCGATCTACGCCTCGGCCAGACTTCTCGAGATCGTGTCGCGGTCGAAGACGAAGCTCTCGGCGATGCTCGCCGGCCTGCCGAAGACGTATTCAACCCCGGAGATCCGGCTCTATGCTTCCGACGAGGTCAAGTTCAAGATCGTCGACGAGGTCCGCCGCGAGCTCGCCGCCCGCTATCCGGTCATCGACATCGACGGCGTCCGGGCCATCTTCCCCAAGGGCTGGGGTCTCGTCCGGGCCTCCAATACCCAGGCCGTGATCGTGCTCCGCTTCGAGGCGGACACGGAGGCGGACCTAGCCGCCATTCAGAAGGAGGTCCGCGGCGTCCTCCAGAAGGTCATCAACACGCTCGGGACGTAATGAGGGAACGAATCGGCCGGGGCGGGGTGAAAAAAGCCGTCCGGGACGTCCGTGCCGTCATCCTGGCCGGCGGCCGGGGCACCCGGTTCTGGCCTCTCGGCCGGGCGGCCAAGCCGAAGCAATTCCTCCGCATCACCGGCCGGGAGCCCATGCTCCTCGAAACGGTCCGCCGGATCCGGCCGCTCGTCCCCGCGCGCCGGGTCACCTTGGTCGCCGACGCCGCTTCGACGCGGCTGGCCCGAAAGCTCCTGCCGCGCCTGCCCAAGGAGAGCTTCCTCGTCGAGCCCCTGGCCCGGAACACGGCCCCGGCGCTCATGCTGGCGACGGCGCGTGTCTGGCTGGACAATCCCGAAGCCGTCGTGGCGGTCCTGCCCGCCGACCACCTCATCCGCGACGAAGCCCGGTTCCTCCGGACGCTCCGGGCCGGCGTCGAAGCCGCCGCCCGTGAGCGCGCCTTGGTGACGTTCGGTATCCCGCCGGCCTATCCCGCCACCGGTTACGGCTACATCCGTCACGACAGGGAGAGCGGCCGGAAGATCGGCGGCGCCGTCTTCTATCCTGTCCAAGGGTTCAAGGAAAAACCGAACCTGGCCCAGGCCGATGAGTACCTGGCCTCCGGGGACTACGCCTGGAATTCGGGGATGTTCCTCTGGCGGGCGGACGTTTTCGTCGAGAAGCTCGAGATCTTCGCCCCCGAGTTCATGCCCGCCTGGACCGGGATGGTCGAGGCGCTGAGGTCGGGGAATCGGAAAAAACTCCGGGCCGCTTTCGCCCTGGCCCCGGCGCTCTCGATCGACTACGCCCTGATGGAAAAAGTCGACGGGGTCCTCGTCGCCGACGGGGATTTCGGCTGGTCGGACGTCGGCGCCTGGTCGACGCTCTTCGAGATCTGGCCGCGCGACGGCAACGGCAACGCCTGCCGCGGCGAAGTGTTGGCCCTGAACGCCAAGAATTGCCTCGTCTGGAATCCGGGCCGGCTGACCGCCCTGGTCGGCGTCCGGAACATCGTCGTCGTCGAGGCCGGGGATGCGCTGCTCATCTGCGACGTGGCCCTCGACCAGAAGGTCAAGGATATCGTCGAGGCGCTGAAGAAAAAGAAAAAGCACAAAAAATATATTTGAAAACCAAATCTCCAAGGAGGTGTCGAAAGTGAGAAAACGGATTCTGGTTCTCGTCGCGGCGGCGTTCGTCCTTGCGGCGTTCGCTCAAGCCGCCGGGGTCACGCTGGACGTCAAGGAGCATATCCTCAAGAACGGCATGAAGATCCTGATGATCCCCAAGGCGGGCGTCCCGCGCGTCGTCTGTCACATCTATTTCCAGGTCGGCTCGATCAACGAGCGGCCCGGCATCACCGGAAGCGCCCACGTCCACGAGCACCTGATGTTCAAGGGCACCGAGGTCATGGGCGTCACCGACTATGCCAAGGACTCCGAGATCGACCGGAAGGTCGACGCGCTCATGGACAGGATCTACCGGGAGAAATACTGGAAGACCGACGGTGACGCGGCCAAGATCGCCGCCTGGCAGAAGGAGTTCGAAGAACTGGCCGCGGCGGAAAAAGCCTTCATCATCAAGGATGACCTCTGGACCCGGTACATGAGCAACGGCGGCACCGGGCTCAACGCCTCGACCAGCCAGGAGACGACCGGCTACTACGTCACCCTGCCGTCGAACAAGGTCGAGTTGCAGATGTTCCTCGAGTCCGACCGGCTGATGAACGCCCGCTTCCGCGAGTTCTACTCGGAGAAGGACGTCATCATGGAGGAGCGGCGGCTCAGCGAGAACCGGCCGGGCTACTTATTCGGCGAACAGGTCAACGCCGCGTTCTATGCGGCCTCGCCGTATCATTGGGAAGTTATCGGCTGGATGGACGACCTGAAGAAGATGACGAAAGAGGACCTCGTCGACTTCCACAACCGCTACTACGTCCCCAATAACGCCGTGGCCATCTACGTCGGGGACTTCGACCCGGCCACCATCATCGCCATGGCCGAAAAATACTTCGGCCGCATCCCCAAGGGGCCCGACCTCGAGCCCATCCGCACGGGCGAGCCGTCGCAGTACAGCGAAAAACGGCTCTATGGCGAGGGTCCCGCGGCGACGAGCCTGCAGATGATGTTCCACATGCCTCCCGATGGGCATGCGGACACGGCGGCGCTTTCGATTTTGGCCAGCACGCTGGGCTCGGGCGGCGGCGGCTTCCGCGGCGGCAGGGGCGGCGGCGGCGGGACGGGCCGACTCTACAAAACGCTTGTCCGCGACAAGCAGCTGGCCGTCAGCGCTTCGGCGTCGAGCCGGCCCCAGTGGTACGTCGGGACCTTCCAGTTCAGTGCCACGCCGCGCGTGGACAAGGGCGTCAAGCCCGAGGATCTGGAGAAGGAGATCTGGGCCGAGGTCGAGAAAGTCAAGAAAGAGGGCCTGACGGAGGAGGAAATCCAGAAGGCCAAAAACAAGGGTGAGGCGGCCTTCATCCGCGGCCTGGCGAGCACCGCCGGGCTGGCCAGCCGGGTCGGCCGGGCCGAGCTCAAGCGCGGCTGGCGGTCGATCCTCACGGACCTCGACGACCTCAGGAAGGTGACCAACGAGGACGTCAAGCGGGTCGCCGCCAAGTACTTCGTCAAGGACAACAGCCTGACAGCCATCTACACCCGGAAGTCGGGCCGGTAAGGAGGACGAAATGAAAAGAACAGTCATAGCCATCCTGGCGATCGCATTCGTCTGCGTCGGCCTGGGGCTGGGTCAGGCCAAGCATCCCTCGGAGCTGAAATACCCGTCCCTCAAGTTCGAGCCGCCCGACCCCAAGGCGTTCCGCGTCGTCTATGCGGGCGGCCTCCGCGCCTACGTCCAGGAGGACCGCAGCCTGCCCCTGTTCAACATCACCGCCATCGTCAACTGCGGCGGTCTTTACGCGCCCAAGGAGAAAGCCGGCCTGGACACCGTCCTCGGCGACCAGCTCATCAAAGGCGGGACCAAAACCCGCGAAGGCACGGCCATCGAGGAGCGCATCGACTTCCTCGGCGGCAGCCTGAATTTCAACGTCGGAGAGAGGATCTCGACGCTGACCCTGTCGGTCCTGACCAAGGACCTTGACGAGGGCCTGGCCCTATTCTTCGATGTCCTCATGGATCCGGTCTTCCGCGAAGAGCCCCTCAAGCTGGCCAAGGCCCGTTTCGTCGAACAGCTCCGCCAAGCCAACGACCAACCGGACGGTGTTCTCAGCCGGGAATACGAAAAACTCCTCTATGGCGACAACGCCCTGACCTGGCAGCCGACGAAGGCTTCTTATGAGGGAATCACGACGGCCGACCTCAAGGCCTTCCACGCGAAATACTTCTCGCCGAAGAACGCCATTCTGGCCGTTTCCGGGGACTTCGCCAAGGCCGACCTCAAGGCCAAGATCGATAAGTTCGCCGCCGGCTGGAAGGGAACGGCCGTCGCGTTCCCCGCTCTTCCGAAGGGCTTCCCGGCCGCCGAGCCGGGCGTTTACTTCATCCAGAAGGCCATCAACCAGGGCTACATCAACCTCGGCCATCTCGGCATCGAGGACACCAACCCGGACTTCTTCGCCGTCCAGGTCATGAACTTCATCCTCGGCGGCGGCAGCTTCACCTCGCGGATCACGACCAAGGTCCGCTCCGACGAGGGACTTTCCTACAACCAGGGCAGCCGGTTCACCACCCGCTGGGGTTTTCCGGGCACGTTCTCGGGTTATGTCCAGACCAAGTCGTCGACCGTCGGCTACGCCGTTTCGCTCATCCTCGCCGAGTTCAACCGCATCCGGACCGAACCGGTGAGCGACGCCGAGATGGAGACCGCCGTCAACTACTTCCTGGAGAGCTTCGCCGACGCCTTCCAATCCGCGCAAGCGACGATGTCGAGCTTCGCCAACCTGGAGATGACCGGCAAGCCCCTGGACTACTACAAAACGTTCCGGACGAAAATCCAGGCCGTCACCAAGGCCCGCGTCCAGGAAGTTGCGACGAAGTATGTCCATCCGGACCAGGCCGCCATCATGATCGTCGGCGACTTCGAGCCCTGTAACAAGGGCGGCGACAAGTGGGCTGGCCCGCTCGATAAGCTGGGCAAAGTCCACAGGATCAACCTGATCGACCCGATGACGGGAGAGGAGATCAAGAACCCGTAACGGCCGAGGAAAAACCGGGCATGGTTCGTGGGGCGGACTTCGCCATCGCGATCGTCCCTGTATAAGTGAAAGAGATACGATGACAGATTCCGCATATTCCGGCGGCGTTGTCCGCGAGCTCAAAAGGCGCTTCCGGGCCGAGACCCTCTTCCGGCCGCTCCGCCTCGGACGCTACGAGCCGGACGAGGTTCTCGAATACGATATCCGGGGAGTCTGGCCTTCCCGGCCGGCCCACGTCAGGCTTTCCGTCGAGCGACACGTCGGCGGAGGATACGCGGGACAGGTCTACCGGGTCCGGGTTCTGGAAATAGAGGCCCCCGAAGGGCCGATCGAGGGCCTTGTCCCGGGACGGGTATGCGCTCTGAAAATCCTCGTCCCCGTCTCGGGCTTCGGCCGCTTCATACGAAACCTCCTTTTCGGGATCGGCTTCCAGGGGCCCTTCTCACCCCAGGTCAACCCGGATGCCGCCCGGGCCGGGGCCCTGTGGCAGAAGTTCATCCGCCGCGGCGCCGCGGAACGGCTGGGCTCGGAGCGGGCCGTCGTCGACGTCATCGCCACTCTCGTCGACCCGGTCCTCGGCAGCTGCGGCGAGCTCAGCGAATGGGTCGACGGCCGGCTCTGGCGCTACGAAATCGACGACAACCTCTTCGCCCGGCTGGGTTGGAAGCCCGGCC
>JADBLN010000072.1:13578-44988 GCA_014894455.1 Acidobacteriota bacterium
GCCGGCCGGAAGAGGGCCTGGGCTCGCCGGAATACCGGAAGAAGCGGACGTTCATGAGGGACCTCGTCGGCCTCATGCACGACATGGGGGCCCACGAGCTCGCCCGCCAGTACGAATGGTGGACGATGAAGAGCCAGCCGAACGCCCTCAAGCGTCTGGAAGAGGACGCCGACCCGGAACGCGGGCTCGTCGCCGTCGATTTCCGGGCCGGCATGACCCTCCTGCCCTTCCTGCCGCAGTGTCCCGCGGATTTCAAGCTCATCGTCCGGGGTGCGGCGCGGGGCAGTCTCGTCCAGTTCGACCGGGGCGACATCCGTGCGCTCGAAGCCCATGTATCGGCCCGTGCCGCGGCGTTCGCGGACATGACGGGCGCGCTCGAGGAGCTCAAGAAAGCCGATCAAGCCTACCGGGATTCCCTCCTCGACATTGCCCACCACCACATCCAGCTGATCACGAGGCCGCGGCTTTGGACGGCCATCCACCGCGCCTGGGTTCGGGGCTGGGAGATCCGGCGCATGGCCGGCCCGGAGGCGGCCGGCGGGCTGCGGAAAAGCCGGTTCGCGGCGCTTCTCTTCCTGCTCCTGGGCCTCCTGCCCGTCCTCACCCCGGTTCTCTTCCTGCTCGAATTCCCGGGGCGGGCGGTCGGTCTCTGGCTCCT
Source organism: Acidobacteriota bacterium (assembly GCA_014894455.1). Taxonomy (GTDB): domain Bacteria; phylum Acidobacteriota; class Aminicenantia; order Aminicenantales; family Saccharicenantaceae; genus RBG-16-66-30. Next base: position 14,237 of record JADBLN010000072.1, read on the forward strand.
CTGGCTCGCTCCGCTCCTCGGCCCTTTTGTCCGGAAGCTCTGGGGGCGGCGGGACTATCGCCGCCACATCGGGGCGCTCCTGACGAAAGCGGGCTACCTCGGCCGCGCCATCCGGGGACACGTGGCCGAAGCCCTTATCCGCTGGCACCGGGCCGGCCGGGTGAACGATCGACGGGCCCTGGCCATCGCCCGGAAACCCGGGCTCTACTTCATCAATCGGCCGTTGGCTTTCCTCCCCGCGGGCCTACATAGGTTCCTGACCGACAAGGCCTTTTTCAAGCAGCGCCTTTATCTCATGTTCGTCAAGCCTGTCCTGCTCTACTTCCGCCCCGCGGTCCGGGAGAAGTGGCTCCGGGACATGGTCGAGGAGGGCCGCAAGAACGGCATGCTCAGCGCGGACGAAGCCGCGCACATCCTGGCCCAGATCGACGAGCCCTTCATCCAGAAGTACCTGAAAAGCCTGGCCGTCCACCTGGCCACGCTGTTCCTGTCGGAAACGGTCTTCCTGACCATCGCCGCTATTTACGTCCTCGGCCATCCCGAGTTCGGCTGGGCGCAGGCGACCCTGCGGGCGGGTCTCATCATCGGAGCGTTCAACCTTCTTCCCGTGTCGCCGGGGTCGCTCGTCCGCGGCATCTACGTCGTCGGTCTCTGCGTCAAAGAGAAGAATATCAAGGATTACCGGCTGGCGCTTCCCGTCAGCTTCTTCAAGATCATCGGCTACCTGGCCTTCCCCCTCCAGATGGCCTACCGCTTCCCCGAGCTGGCCCGGTTCATGGCTGGACATTGGGCCACGGAGGCCGTCCACGTCGTTCCGATCTTCGGCGAGCGGGGGGCCTGGCTCGAACACGCCGTCTTCGACATGTTCTACAATTATCCTTTGAGCTTGGGGATAAGGATCAGGGAGCGGGACGAGCGTGCGGCCAGGACGAAACCCCGGGCCTCCGCGATCCCCCTGGCCGTCCTCCTCGGTACGGGCCTGCTCGCGCTCCTCGATTTTCTTTTCGTCCGGTCGGCCGGGCGCGTGCCGATCCTCAAGGACGTCTGGTGGGCCGCTTTCATCGTGCCTATCGCCGCGGGGTTCCTGGCTTCCGTATGGTCGCGGCGTAAGAAAATGGGGAAACGCGTCGCGGCCGGGATCACGGCCGGGGCCCTCGTCGGACTCGGCTACGGAGTCGTCAATACATTCCTGACGCCTCTATTTCCGGGCCTGGCCGCGTCCGCAGGCCCCGTGGTCTTAAACGGCGCCCTGTCGCTGGGAATTCTCTGGAAGATCTTTATCTTCTCGATTCTCGCGATCCCCGGCGCCCTCCTCGCCGAGACGCGTTCGCTAGCTACTTGAGCTTGAGCCCGAGATCGTCGAGCTGGCGGTCGGAAACGGCCGAGGGCGAGCCGGTCATCAGATCGAGAGCGCTCGTCGTCTTGGGGAAAGGGATGACCTCGCGGATCGATTCCTCGCCGGCGAGGAGCATGACTAGGCGGTCGAAGCCGAAGGCGATGCCGCCGTGCGGCGGGGCGCCGTAGCTCAAGGCCTCGAGGAAGTAGCCGAACTTCTCCTCGGTCTCGCTGTCCGCCAATCCCAGCGACCGGAAAACGCGGCGCTGGAGGGCCATGTCGTGGATACGGATCGAGCCTCCGCCCACCTCTACGCCGTTGAGGATGAGGTCGTAGGCTTTGGCCCGGACCTTGCCGGGAGACGTTTCGAGGAGGCCCATGTCGTCCTCGTGGGGGGAGGTGAACGGGTGGTGCATGGAGACGAAGCGTTTCTCCTCTTCGCTCCACTCGAAGAGCGGAAAGTCGGTGACCCAACAAAATTCGAGGTTCGCCCACCGCGCCGCGTCCTCCATCGGCCAGGTCCGGCGGATCTCGCCGAGGGCCTTGAGGGCCGTCGCCTTCTTGTCCGCGACGAGGAGGGCCAGGTCGGCGTCGGCGCCGCCCAGGGCGGCCCAGATCTTCTCGAAATCCGCGTCGGCCAGCTTGAGCGACGACTTCCAGCCGTCCTGCTTCCTGATCCAGACGAGGCCCTTGGCGCCGAGCGCCTTGGCCTTGTCGCCGAGCTTGTCGAGCCGGCTCCGCGAGAGCGTCCCGGCCCCGGGGACGAGGAGGCCCTTGAGCTCGCCGCCCGCGGCGATCGCGGCCTTGAGGACGTCCGACGAGCCGTCCCGGCCGACGGCCGTGAGGTCGAGCATCTCGAGCGGCACGCGCAGATCGGGCTTGTCCGAGCCGTATTTTTCCATGGCCTCGGCGTAGGGCAGGCGGGGGAAGGGGCGCGCGAGCTTCCGGCCGGTCAGGGCGAAGACGGCCTCCATCAGCCCCTCGTTGAGGGCGAAGAACTCCTCCCGTTCGATGAAGCTCATTTCGATATCGATCTGGGTGAATTCGGGCTGGCGGTCGGCCCGGAGGTCCTCGTCCCTGAAACAGCGGACGATCTGGAAGTAGCGGTCGAAACCGGAGATCATCAGGGTCTGCTTGAACTGTTGGGGCGACTGCGGCAGGGCGTAGAAGCGGCCCTTGTGGATCCGGCTGGGGACGAGGTAGTCGCGCGCCCCCTCGGGCGTGGGGTTGGCCATGATGGGCGTCTCGATCTCGAGGAAACCGTTGCGGCTCATGTAGTTGCGGACGGCCAGCGAGGCCTCGTGCCGGAGACGGATGTGGCGCTGCATCTTGGGACGGCGCAGGTCGAGGTAGCGGTACTTCAGGCGCAGCTCCTCGGAGGCCTGGGGCGGGTCGGCGATGACGAACGGCGGAACCTTGGAGGCCGCGAAAACGCGGAGCTCGACCGCCTCGACCTCGACCTCGCCCGTGGGGAGGTCCTTGTTCACGGCCGAGCGGCGGCGGACGAGGCCGCGGACCCCGACGACGAACTCGTTGCGGAGCTTCTTGGCTTCCTCGACGAGCTCGGGGCGGTCGGATTGGAAGACGATCTGGGCCAGGCCCTCGCGGTCGCGGACATCGACGAAGACGAGATGTCCCATGTCGCGGGTTTTGTGGACCCAGCCGCAGAGGACGACTTCCCGGCCTTCGTGTTCCGCCCGTAACTCGCCGCAGTACACGGTCCTTTTCAACATGGTGCCTCTATTGCGCGCTATTTGTCTCGGAGGAGCGCCAAGAGCTCCTCCCGTGTTCCTTCGACTTGGCGGCCGGTCGCCATTTCTTTGAGCCCGAACCGGCCTTTCTTCATCTCGTCCTCGCCGACGACGAGGACCCAGGCCGCCTCGAGCTTGTTGGCCCGGCCGAAGTGGGCCTTCATCCCCCGGTCCTTGAACTCGACCAGGCACTCGACCCCGTTCGCCCGGAAATATCGGGCCAGTTCCAGGCCCGTTTTCTTGGCCTCGTCGCCGAGGTAGGCGAGGTAAAGAGGCGTATGCTTCGGCGACGCGACCTGGGCGATCGACAGAACCCTTTCCATGCCCATGGCGAAGCCGATGCCGCAGATGTCGGGCCCGCCGAAATCCTTCATCATGTCGTCGTAGCGGCCGCCGCCGAGCAGGGCGTTCTGGGCCCCGAGATGCGAGGAGACGATCTCGAAGGTCGTCTTGGTGTAATAGTCGAGGCCGCGGACGAGCCGGGGTTCGACGCGGCACGGGATCTTGTAGAGGTCGAGGCAGGCGAGGAGCTTGGAGAAGTGGTCCCGGCATTCGCTGCAGAGAAAGTCCTGGATCACGGGGAACGAGCGGGCGACGATCTGGCAGGATTCCACCTTGCAGTCGAAGATGCGCAGGGGATTGGTCTCCGCTTTCCTCTGGCAGTCGGGGCAGAGGTCGGATTTGCGTTCCCCGGCGGCTTCGCGCAGAGCCAGGCCGTAGGCCGGCCGGCACTCCCGGCAGCCGACCGAGTTGACCAGGGTCTCCGTCCCGACGACCCCGAGCTTGCGGAGGAGGGAGTCGGCCATCTCGATGATCTCGGCGTCGACGGCCGCGTCCTTCTCGCCGAAGACCTCGATATCGACCTGGTGGAACTGGCGGTAACGTCCCTTCTGGGGCTTGTCGTAACGGAACATGGGGCCCATGTAATAATAGCGCATGGGCTCGGGAAGGAGGTCGAGCCGGTGCTCGATGATGGCCCGGACGACCGAGGGGGTGTATTCGGGCCTCAGGGTCAGCGAGCGGCCGCCCTTGTCGGTGAACGTGTACATTTCCTTGGTGACGATGTCGGAGGTCGGACCGGCGCCCTTTTCGAAAAGCTCCGTGGTCTCGAAAACCGGAGCCCTCAGCTCCCGGTAGCCGTAGAGCTCGAAGGTCTCCCGGGCCAGCCGCTCGAGGGCCCGCCAGCTCTCGGCCTCTTTGGGGAGGATGTCCTTCGTGCCCTTGACGGCGGCGAGATCTTTTTTGGCGGAGGCGTCTTCGGTCACCGTTCTTCGAAGACCCCCAGTTTGCGGATTTTCTTGTAGCGCTCGTCGAGGAGTTTGTCGACGGGCTTGCCCTCGAACTTCTTCAGCGCCTGGTAGAGGTGCTTGTCGACGTTCTTGAAGGTCTGCTCGGGGTCGATGTGGGCCCCGCCGGGCGGCTCGGGGATGATCTTGTCGACGATCCCAAACCCGAGGAGGGTCTCCGCCCGGATGCCCAGGTTCTCGGCCGCCTGCTCGAAGGCGTTCTGGTCCTTCCAGAGAATGGCGGCGCAGCCTTCCGGCGAGATGACGGAGTAGAAGGAATGCTCGAGGATGAGGGTCTGGTCGCCGAAGCCGATGCCGAGACCTCCGCCGCTGCCCCCTTCGCCGATGACGACGTTGATGATGGGGGTCTTCAGGATGGAGATCGTCTTCAGGTTGAAGGCGATGGCTTCGGCCTGACCGCGTTCCTCGGCGCCGATGCCGGGATAGGCGCCGGGCGTGTCGATGAGGGTGATCACGGGAAAGCCGAATTTCTCGGCTTCGAGCATGACCCGGAGGGCCTTGCGGTAGCCCTCGGGATTGGCCTGGCCGAAGTTCCGGTCGATCCGGGCCCGGGTCGTCCGGCCCTTCTGGTGGCCGATGACGGCCACGGTCCGGCCCTTGTAGAAGGCCAGCCCGGCGACGATAGCCGGGTCGTCGGCGAAGCGGCGGTCGCCGTGCATCTCCATGAAATCCTGGAAGAGGAAGGCGATGTAGTCCAGGGTGTAGGGGCGCTTGGGGTGGCGGGCGATCTGGACGATGTTGACGGTCGTCAACTGGGGGACGATCCTAGCCCATTCCTTTTCGATCTCCGAGCGGAGGGCGGCGATCCGGTCCTTCTTGCCGAGGTCGTCGGTCTCGGCCAGGGCGTCGATCTGGTCCTTGAGGGCCAAAATGCCCTTTTCGAGCGTATAAAACTCCGCCGCTTTTTCCATGCTCAACTCTTTCAAGGGGTTACGGTATGGGCCTATTCTAAGGGCCGGGGGGCGTCAAGTCAAGCCGCGCTCCGACGCTGGCGGACGACCTCGAAGAAGAAGACGGCTGCGGCGGCGGCGACGTTGAGGGAACCGACCTTTCCGGCCAGGGGGATGGCCAGGACCTTGTCGCAGGTTTTGCGGACAAGGGGCCTGAGTCCTTTTCCTTCCGAGCCGAGGACGATGCCGATGGGGCCGGTAAAGTCGAACGAATACCAGGGCTCGTCCCCGGAGCCTTCGGCGCCGACGAGCCAGAGGCCCTTGCCCTTGAGCTCTTCCATGGCCCGGACGAGGTTCGTGACCCTGGCGACGAGGAGATGCTCGAGGGCCCCGGCCGAGACCGTGTCGACGGTCTCCGTCAGGCCGGCCGAGCGCCGCTCGGGCAGGATGAGGCCGTCGGCTCCAGCCCCCTCGGCGCTGCGGACGATGGCGCCGAGGTTCTGGGGGTCCTCGACCTCGTCGAGGAGGACGACGAAGGGTTTGGGGGAGCGGGCCAGGATCTCTTCGAGAGAGGCATAGCCCTTGGGGGAGACTTCGGCCATGACGCCCTGGTGGCCGGGCGCGACCTGGTCGAGACGGCGGGCCGGGACGAAGACGCAGGGGACGCCCCGGGCCTTGGCCTCGCGGATGACCTCTCCGATCCGGGCGTGGCCCTTCTCCTCCTGGATGAAGACCTTGTTGACTCTTCCGGACGCGGACTTGAGGGCCTCGAGGAGGGGGTTGATCCGAATGATCCTGTCCATGGCCGATTCCCCGGTCATTATAAGGCAATCGGGCGGCGCGTACCAGACCTGTTGTTTCGTCCCGGCGCATCAGGTAAAATGGCCCCGTGAAACCGACGGAGGCTGACCATGCCGGATAGTATCAAGACCACCAGGATATGTCTCGTTGTCGCCGCGGGCCTGGAGATTGCGACGGCGGCGCTCTTCCTCTTCATTTTCCTCTCCGGAGCCGTCCTCATCGGCTGGGGCACGGAGCGTTCCCGCCTCCTCGGCAGCGCCCTGCTCGGGGCGACCGGGATTCTCCTGACTGTTTTTTTCGCTGCCTTCGGCGTCGCCGACCTCCTCATCGCCGCCGGGATCGCTAAGGGCCGGCCCTGGGCAAGGATCGCCGGGATGGTCATGGCCGTTCTCCTGCTGCCGGCCGTTCCCGTGGGTACGGTCCTCGGCGGCTTCGCCCTCAAGGGGCTCCTGGGGCCGGACGCCCGCGCTTGGTTCGGATCGCCGAACGGGGCCCAACCGACCTCCTCTCCGCCTCCGACGGCCGTTTAGTCGCCCAGCCTAGATTTTTCATTCCGAGTATAATGATAGGGAATTATCGAGAGGAGTCCATTCATGGCCAAAAGAAAGATCATCGAGATCGACCGCGATAAATGCAACGGCTGCGGCCTCTGCACGACAGCCTGCGCCGAAGGCGCCCTAGGGCTCGACGCCGAGAACAAGGCCGCGCTCGTCCGGGAGATATATTGCGACGGGCTGGGGGCCTGTCTCGACGTCTGCCCGACGGACGCCCTCAAAGTCGTCGAGCGCGACAGTGAGGAATACGACTCCCGGGCCGCATTCAGCCACGTGCTCAAGGAGCGCGGGGCCGAGGCGGCCGCCCGCGTGCACGGGATCGGCGGCGGCGGCGCTCATGCCGGCCACTCCGGCTGTCCCGGCAGTCTAGCCCGGGACATCCCCTGCGCGGCCGACGCCGGCGAAGAGGATCCGGCCACGTCCGCCGGGTCCCAGCTCAGCCATTGGCCGGTCCAACTCCACCTCGTGTCGCCGCTGGCCCCCTACTTCGAGGGAAGCGACCTGCTCGTCGCCGCCGACTGCACGGCCTTCGCCCTCGGGAGCTTCCACGGGACCCTGCTCAAAGGGAAAAAGCTCGTCATCGCCTGCCCCAAGCTCGACGATACGCAGGGTTATGTGGAGAAGCTGGCCGAGCTCATCCGGCGGAATCACCTTAAATCGCTCACGGTGGCCATCATGACCGTCCCCTGCTGCTCGGGGCTCGAACGCATCGTCAGGCAGGCCGTGGCGCTTTCTGGCGAGGCGATCGAAGTCGAGAAAGTCGTCGTCGGAATCGACGGCCGGGTCGTTCCGACCGCCTGAGCTCGGTTCAGATGGAAAGGGCGATCAGCAGCTGGGCCGGAAAATAGGTCCCGAGGATGATGGCCTGGGCGGGACCAAGCTTTTTGGCGAAGCGGTCATAGGCCAGAACGGAGTCGGAAACAAGAAAAAGGACCGCTCCGGCAAAGGCCAGAAGCGGCCGCGTGTCGCCGCCATCGACAAAGCGGCCCGCCGCGAGCCCGGCCATGGCCGTGATGGCCGCGATATAAACGAGGACGGGGAACTTCATCGGGCCGAGCGACGGGGCCAGAATTCTGAACATCAGCAACCCGAAGATGATGAAGGGTATGAACACGCCCGCCGATATCGGATGTCCTGGGCCGGGCTTGAAGGCCAGGATATAAAAGACGTGGGCGACGAGGAAGGATACGAGTCCGGCCGTGAACCATTTCTCGGGGAACATCAGGGCGATGTCCCCGGCCAGGGAAAACAGAAGCCCGGCCAGGATGAGCGTTTTGTAGGCGGCCGGAACGGGGGTTTCGGCGATGAGCGCTGCCGTGATGACCAGGACCATCGTCAGGGGCTTCAAAACGTGAAACAACCACTGCCGTCCTTTGGCGTCGGCCCAGATGGCCAGGACGGCCGAAAGGAGAGCGCAGGCTGAGAGGATGATGGTGGATATCGGGAGGGCCATGGCCTATTTCCTTTCTTCTTTTTCTTTCCGCAGACGCTCGCGGGCTTCCTCGAACATCGGCTCGGCGTAGGCGCTCGGCCAGGTGCGGTCTTCGAACGACCGCTTCCCGACCATTTTCAGGAAACCCTCGAACTCGTTGAAATACGAGCCGTAGATGTGGAAGCTGTCGACGAGGTCGGCGTAGCGCCCTGGGCGCACCGCTCTCCCGGTCTTATCGGCCACCCGTCCGGCGATGGCCCTCTGGAGGTCGGTCAGGGCGAAGACGTTCATGTAGGCGGCCTTGTAGGCGTCGCGCGAGCGCCAGTGGGCGTTCATGTTCAGGACGAGCTCCCCCCTGTCGTCCTCGAGGAGGCGGCACCAGAGGCGCTGGAGGCAGGGCGGGTCGTAGGTCGGCGGGTCGAGCTTGGGGTTCCAGGTGATGGCCTGGGCCCGGCGGGTGTGGCCCGCCTGAGCGAGCTTATCGACGAGGGCGCTTATCTGGTCGATGGTCTCGCCCTCGATCTCGTAGGCGAACAATCTCTTGTGGTAGGTGTAGGTCCATTTCCCTTCCTCGGGGCAGATCCAGTGGTCGTGGACGCCGTCGACGACCTCCTGGCGGTAGACCTCGAGGTCCTCGAGACCTCCCGGGAAGGCCCGGTGGATGCGCGGCTCGGCGAAGGGGTCCTCGACCGTCCAAAGCATCGTGCAGTCCCGGCTCGGCGGGTCGCCCGGCTTGTCGTACTCTGTTTTGATGGCCACCCCGTCGTGCCAGCAGGCCAGGACGGCCTTCTCCCAGGCCTCGGGAAGGTTCTTGCCGGACACGCTGAGCGTCGGGATGTTTCCGTTCATGGCGCCACCTCTCTCCTCAGCCCAGCTTTTAGCATATGGCGGGCGGTCCGTCAACGGCGGCCGGGGTTCTTTTAACGAAGGTTGAAGGATGGGCCGGAATGTATTAATGTGACGGGATGGAAGCCTCGATGTCCGAAACCCGCGTGGCCTATTACGAATCCCCGATCGGGCTCCTGGAGGTCAGGGGCGGCGAGAGGGGTGTTTCCGCCGTCACTTTCGTCGACGCCCTCGCGCCCCGGGTGGCCCGCGGCGCGCGAGCCACCCGGGGCGCGAGGACTGCCCGGGGCGGGAAGGGGCCGCTCCCGGCCGCGCTCGCCGATTGCCTGGCCCAGCTCGACGAGTATTTCCGGGGCGAACGCCGGGCGTTCTCGGTCAAGCTCGACCTCGGCGGCACGGCCTTCCAGAACAAGGTCTGGCGGGCGCTCCGGGCCGTCCGGTTCGGGAAGACGGCGTCCTATAAGGACATCGCCAAGGCCGTTGGGAATCCCGCGGGAACGAGGGCCGTCGGCGGGGCCAACCACAGCAACCCCGTTTCGATCATCGTACCCTGCCACCGTGTCGTCGGGAGCGACGGCCGGCTGACGGGCTACGGCGGCGGCCTGTGGCGGAAAGAGTGGCTCCTCCGCCACGAAGGGAACGACCTGTCCACGAGTTGACGGGTCGTTCGAGGAACAGGATAAAATAGGAGGCTTCGCATGGTCGAAACACTCAGCCAGCTTTTCCTCAGCACCGTGAAAACCTACATCAAGGACGGCCTGCTCACGGCCAAGGTCGAAGGCCGTTACGTCCCGCTCTCGACTGCCGAAGTCGCCCGGCGGGTGAAGCGGCTCTCTCTCGGCCTGGCCGACCTGGGTCTCGGGCCGGGGGACAAGCTGGTCATCTTCTCCGAGAACAGGCCCGAATGGACGATGACCGACTTCGCCGTCCTCTGCGCCGGGGCGGTCACCGTCCCCATCTACACTTCGCTCATGCCCGAGCAGGTCAAGTACATCATCAACGATTCGGATGCCAAGATCGTCGTCTGTTCGAACCGGGACCTCTGGCTGAAGGTCGAAGCGGTCAAGCATGACCTTCCCTCGGTCCATCATTTCGTGCTCATCGACGGACAGGGACCGGAGGGAACGCTCAGCCTCTCGGAGGTCATGGGCCGGGGGACGTCGGTCGCGGCCGCGGACCCCGGGCTTTTCGAAAAAAGGGCCCTCGCCGTCAAGCCCGACGACGTGGCCTCGATCATCTACACCTCGGGGACGACGGGCATCCCCAAGGGCGTCGTTCTCAGCCACGGCAACTTCGTCTCCAACGCCAAGGCGCTCGACGCCGTCACCGAGTTCACGGACAAGGACACGATCCTCTCCTTCCTCCCGCTCTCCCATGTCCTGGAGAGGATGACGACCTTCTCCTTCCTCTACAAGGGCGCCACGATCGCCTACGCGGAGAGCATCGAGACCGTGGCCGAAAACCTCCTCGAAGTCCGGCCGACGATCATGATCAGCGTCCCCCGGCTCTTCGACAAGATCTACGCCAAGGTCATGGACAACGTCCTGACCCAGTCGCCGCTCAAGAGGAAGATTTTTTTCTGGGCCTTGAAGGTCGGTAAGAAATACGGTGCCCGGAAGATCCGCCATCGAGGCATCCCCTGGGGACTCGGCGTCCGGCGCAACCTGGCCGCCAAGCTCGTCTTCTCCAAGATCGTCGAGAAGACGGGCGGTCGGGTCCACTTTTTCGTCTCCGGCGGCGCCCCCCTGTCGAGCGACGTGGCCGAGTTCTTCTACGCCATCGGCATCACCATCCTCGAGGGTTACGGCCTGACCGAGACCTCGCCAGTCCTGACCTGCAACACGTTCGACAAGATGAAGTTCGGGACCGTCGGCACGCCCGTCCCCGGCGTCGAGATCCGGATCGCCAAGGACGGGGAGATCCTGGCCAAGGGGCCCAACGTCATGAAGGGCTACTACAAGAAGGACCAGGAGACACGAGAGGCCTTCGAGGGCGGCTGGTTCCACACGGGTGACATCGGCCATTTCGACGAGGAGGGCTTCCTCGTCATCACCGACCGTAAAAAGGACCTCATCGTGACGGCCGGGGGGAAGAACGTCGCCCCCCAGCCCATCGAGAACCTGCTCAAGATGAACCCCTACATCCAGAACGCCGTCGTCGTCGGCGGCGGGCGGAAATTCATCTCGGCCCTCATCGTCCCGAATTTCGAGAGGATCGAGGCCTACGCCCGGACGAGCGGCATCCCCTTCGCAAGCCGCAAGGACCTCGTCGAGCGGGAGGAGATCGTCAACTTCATACTGGCCGAGGTCAATAGGACAACGCCCCACCTGGCATCCTACGAGCGGATCAAGAAGGTCGTCCTCCTCGACCGCGATTTCGACGTCGACTCGGAATTGACGCCCTCCCTCAAGGTCAAGCGCCACATCGTCGAGAAGACCTTCAAGGCCCTGATCGACTTCCTCTACAAGGATTAAAGCCGGCCCGGAATGGGATAGAAAAGCCACGCCCAGCGTCTTTTATATAAGACGCCATGAACGAAAACCCGAGCGGGCCGGAGAAAGGGACCCCCGAAGAGGCGGGGCACCGGGACCGCCTGCGCCAGAAGTTCCTCAGCGGGGGGCTCTCGGCCTTTCTGGACTACGAGATCGTCGAGCTCCTCCTGACCCTGGGCACGCCCCGGCGCGACTGCAAGACGCCGGCCCGCGAGGCCTTGAGGGAATTCAAGACCTTCGGCGGCGTCCTCGAAGCCTGCCAGGAGGACCTGCAGAGGATCCCGGGGATCGGCTCCCGGAATGTCTTCGGCCTGAAGCTCGTCCACGAGGTCTCCCGTCGTTTCCTCAAGGACAAGATGATGAGCCGGCCGGTCTGCCACTCCTCCCAAGAGGTCTACGACTACCTCTGCCATGCCCTCCGCGACTTGAAGAAGGAGCGGTTCAAGGTCATCTTCCTCGACCCGAAGAACCAGGTCATCGAGGAGAAGACCCTGTTCGAGGGGACGGTCGACTCGAGCGCCGTCTACCCCCGGGAGGTCATCAAGGACGCCCTCCGCTACGAGGCGTCGGCGATGATCTTCGCCCACAACCACCCGTCCGGCGACCCCGAGCCGTCGCTCTGCGACCGGGAGGTCACCCGGGACTTGGTCTTCGCCGCCAGAGTCGTCCAGATCAAGGTCCTCGACCACATCATCATCGGGAACAACCGCTACTTCAGCTTCGCCGACAAGGGCCTGATCGACGACTACGACCTGATGTTCAACGGCTTTCCGAGATGAAGGCAAGGGCTGGGCGGCCGGAAAAGAGATTGAAAGACCGTGGCAATCAAGGTAAACTCGGGGGGCGGGAGGGCGCCGGTGGGCAAAAAGGATAAGGATACTGAAAAGGAGCGAACGGACATGCAAAAAAAAGATACGACCCGGGAAGGAGGACCCATGAAAGAAGCCGACATGGACGAAAAACAGACATCCCGCCACAAGGCCATCGACGCCGCTCTCTCCCAGATCGAGAAGCAGTTCGGCAAGGGCGCGATCATGAAGCTCGGGCAGAAGGGGGCGGCGGTGGCCGTCGAAGCCATTCCCACCGGGTCGATCTCCTTCGATCTGGCCCTCGGCATCGGCGGCTTTCCGCGCGGGCGGGTCATCGAGATCTACGGCCCGGAGGCCACCGGCAAGACCACTTTGGCCCTGCATGTCATCGCCGAGGCCCAGAAGCGGGGCGGCCAGGCGGCCTTCATCGACGCCGAGCACGCCCTCTCTCCGGCTTATGCCGCACGCATCGGGATCGACATCGACAACCTGCTCATCTCCCAACCCGACTACGGGGAACAGGCCCTGGAGATCGCCGAGGTCCTCGTCCGCAGCGGCGCGGTCGACGTCATCGTCGTCGACTCCGTGGCCGCCCTCGTTCCCAAAGCCGAGCTCGAAGGCGAGATGGGCGATTCGCACATGGGGCTCCAGGCGAGGCTGATGTCCCAGGCCCTGCGCAAGCTGACGGCCATCGTCGCCCGGTCGAAGACCTGCTTCATCTTCATCAACCAGCTCCGGGAGAAGATCGGCGTTTTCATCGGCAACCCCGAGACGACGACCGGAGGCCGGGCCCTGAAATTCTATGCGTCCTTGCGGATCGACGTCCGCCGGGTGTCCGTGATCAAGGACGGCGAGAGCATCGTCGGCAATCGGGCCAAGGTCAAGATCGTCAAGAACAAGATGGCCCCGCCCTTCCGTGAGGCCCAGTTCGACATCATCTTCGGGGAAGGCATCTCCCGGGAGGGCGACCTCGTGGACATCGGCTTCGAGACCGGGATCCTCGACAAGGCCGGTACCTGGTACTCCTACAAGAGCGAGCGCCTCGGACAGGGCCGGGAAAACGTCAAGAAGCTGCTCAAGGAGAACAAGGAGCTGGCCGCCCAGCTCGAGGCGGAGATCCGGGTGAAGGTCGGCCTGGTCGAGGAGAAAGCGGCCGCCGAGAAGCCCGCCTCGAAATAGGGACGGCCACAGGAGGGAAAGACCATGAATTACACCGCCAAGGACTACTCCAAGCTCATCGGCATGCCCGGATTCAGCGAGACGCTCCTCAAGAACCATTTCACGCTGTACCAGGGCTATGTCACCAACACGAACAAGGTCCTCGACATCCTGGGCCTCATGGCCGCGGACGGCAAGACGGCGACCCCTGAGTACGCCGAGCTCAAGCGCCGGCTCGGCTGGGAATTCAACGGGATGAGGCTGCACGAGTACTACTTCGAGAATCTCGGCGGGAAGGCGGCCCTCGACCCGGAGGGCAAGCTCGCCCGGAAGTTCGCCGAACAGTTCGGCGACGTCGAGTCCTGGGAGAAGGACTTCCGGGCGACAGGCGCCATGCGGGGCATCGGCTGGGTCGTCCTCTACGAGGACCCGGCGAACGGCCGCCTGATCAATTTCTGGGTCAACGAGCACGACGTCAGCCACCCGGCCGGCTGCCAGCCTCTGCTCATCATGGACGTCTTCGAGCACGCCTTCATGATCGACTACGGACTGAAGCGGGCCGACTACGTCGAGGCCTTCTTCAAGAACGTCGACTGGGCGGTTGTCGGGTCAAGGCTCAAATAAGGGCCCCCGCGCCCGGCCGGACCCCTGGTAATTCTTCTCGAAACCGGCTATCCTGAGGGAAATTGCGCGAGGAGGCCGGCATGGACAGCGAAGAGACCAAGCGCTCGGACAAGCTGGGGCTTTCGCCGGGTACGCTGATGCACGTCGGAGAGAAAAAGACCGATAAGACGCGCATCACGGTCATCGATTACGACGCGGCCGGGTTCATCGAAAAAGAAGTCGGCTCGGCCGAAGAGTGTTTCCCGTTCAAGGAGACGTCCACCGTCACCTGGATCAACGTCGACGGCGTCCACGACGCCTCGGTCATCGAGAAGCTCGGCGGACGGTTCGACATCCACTCCCTCGTCCTCGAGGACATCATGACGACGACCCAGCGCCCGAAGATCGAGGACCTGGGGGGTGCGGTCTTCGTCGTCCTGCGGATGATCGAATTCGACGAGACCAATTTCGAGATGACGGGCGACCAGCTCAGCCTCATCCTGGGCCCCAACTACGTCCTCTCGTTCCAGGAGACGCCGGGCGACTGCCTCGACTCGGTGCGGGAGCGGATCCGCAGCGGTAAGGGCCGGATCCGCAAGCTCGGCCCGGATTATCTGGCCTACGCCCTGATCGACGCCGTCGTCGACAATTATTTCTTCGTCCTCGAGCGGCTCGGGGAAAAAATCGACGGCCTCGAGGAGCGCTTGATCGCCGAGCCGCGCCGGGAGCTTCTCCACGAAATCCATGCGTTGAAGCGCGACATGATCGAGCTCCGCAAGTCGGCCTGGCCCTTGCGGGAGGTCGCCAGCGGGATGGAACGCCTGGAGTCGCCGCTCATCATGAAGACGACCGGGGTGTTCCTCCGGGACGTCTACGACCACGTCATCCAGGTCATCGACACGATCGAGTCCTTCCGGGAGATCCTGACCAGCATGGTCGAAACCTATCTCTCGAGCATCTCCAACCGGATGAACGAGGTCATGAAGGTCCTGACGATCATCTCCACGATCTTCATCCCGATCACCTTCCTCGTCGGCCTCTACGGGATGAACTTCCATTTCATGCCGGAGATCAAGTGGCGCTGGGGTTACGCGTTCGTCTGGGCCCTGATCATCGGGTCGGTCGCGGGGATGTTCGCCTTCTTCCGCAAAAAGAAGTGGCTCTGAGGCCGGGCCTCGGCGGGGCCGGCCGCACGCGGCTAAAAGAGGAGGGGGTTCAGGCTTTCGTCGCCCAGGTCGTACTGGCGCAGCTTGTGATAGAGCGTGGACCGGGAGACGGCCAGGATCCGGGAGACCTCGGCCCTGTTGTGGTCGGTGATCGCGAGCAGGAAACCGATGTAGTCCTTTTCGAGGTCTCTCAGGGTCGGGAAGCCGGCGGGTCGGGTATACTCGCGGCTCTCATCCAGCCCCAGGTAGCGCTGGAGATAGACGTTCATCGGGGAACCTCAGCGGGCGCGGGCGCCCTGGATCAGCCTCATGTTGTTGGCCACGACGTAGGACAGGAGGACGTTGGAGGCCGTCGTCATGACCCAGGCGACCGTCTTGTTCCTCTTGAAGATGGCCTTCATGCTCCAGTAGGACAGGGCCGTCGTTCCGAGCTTGATCGCGGCGAAGGCCGCGGGGCTCTTGACGAAAGGCTTCATCAAAGGGTTCGTCTCCATCAGACCGGGATACTTGAGGGCTTCGCGGGTCGATATGTAGTCGGCGATATTGAGTCCGACCATGAGGACGAGGTTGGCGTCGAACAGGGCCTTGCCGGATTTCGGGGCTGGCCGGTAGAGCGGGATGGTCAGGGGGATGGACAGGTTAGAAGCCGGCGCCGGAAGTGTCTCCGCTATCAGAAACCCCACGGGCCCTGGCTCGGGGAGGGGAAGAAAGTTGAGCGCCACGGCCGGCTTGAGGGCCGTGACGATGAGAACCTCGCTTGCGGGTTCGACAGCCGCTAGCGATCCGGCCGCGATGATGAACGCGGCCAAGGCGATGAGAATGGGCTTGCTTTTCATTGGCGCCTCTCCTTTTCCATGGATCACGCCACTTTTAATGGCAAGAATGGTGCCAACACAGGATTAATTAGATAAATGTATTAATAAGTATAACATAAAAGGATTTATCGGATTTGGCCGAGTTGATTAAACGTATAATAAACGGACATATATATGCCACAAAATGATGATAACATATTAATATATATAGTGTTTATAAGATAATTGTTAAAGTGTATATAATAAGGACATACTTATCTTTTAATGATGTTAAAAAAGTCCGAAATATGGACGATTATTTAGCTTTTTTGCCGGCCTGTCCCGGTCTGAACCGCGCCCCCGGGGAATTCGCTTTCTAGAAGGGTCGGGCCGGCTTAGGCTTTCCTGCGACCCGTCCGCAGTTCGCCCGGGCGAGAGCTTCCTTCAGGTACTTCGCCGTGATGGAGACGCGGCTCTGGGCCACCCTTTCGGGCGTGCCCTGGGCGACGACCCGGCCGCCGGCCTCGCCGCCCTCGGGGCCAAGGTCGATGACATGGTCGGCGCTCTTGACGACGTCCAGGTTGTGTTCGATGACGACGACGGTGTGTCCCTCGTTAACGAGCCTCTGGAAGGAGCGCAGGAGAACGGCGACGTCGTTCGGGTGAAGGCCGATCGTGGGTTCGTCGAAGAGATAGAGGGTCTTTTTCCCCTTCTCGTGAACGAGGTGGTAGGCGAGTTTGATCCGCTGCAGCTCGCCGCCGGAGAGGGTCGTCGTCGGCTGGCCGAGCTTGAGGTAGCCGAGCCCGACCTCGATCAGGGGATAAAGCTTTTTCGTGATCTCGGGCCGCCCGGCGAAAAAGAGGCAGGCCTCGGTGACGCTCAGGCCGAGGACTTCGTCGATATTCCTGCCATTCCAGCGGACCTCGAGGATGTCCTTCTTGAACCGCTTACCCTTGCAGGCGTCGCAGACGAGGCTGACGTCCGAGAGGAACTGCATCTCGACGATCTGGACGCCGGCGCCCTTGCAGTCCTCGCACCGGCCGCCGGCGGTGTTGAAGGAAAAATAGCCGGGCCGGAAGCCCATGAGCTTGGCTTCGCGGGTCTGGCTGAAGAGATCGCGAATCCCGTCCATCGCCTTGGTGTAGGTGGCCGGGATCGACCGCGGCGAGGCGCTCAGGGGGGACTGATCGACCATGATGACCTTGTTGACCTTGTCCCGGCCCCGGATCTCGCGGAAGCCGTTGTCGGAGACCCCTTCGAAGCCCTGGTAGAGGACGTCGTGGACCAGCGTGCTCTTGCCCGAGCCGGACACCCCGGTGACGCAGGAGAAAACGCCGAGGGGGATGCGGACGTCGATGTGCTTGAGGTTGTGCTTGTGGGCATCGCGGATCTCCAGCGCGGATTTCGACGACCGGCGCGTCGGCGGGACGGGGATCTCCTTCTCGCCGCGCACGTACTGGGCGGTGAGCGAGTGCTTGCTGCGGAGGAAGCCCGGCCAGGGACCGGCGAAGACGACCTCGCCGCCGGCCTCGCCGGCGCGCGGGCCCATGTCGATGACGTACTCCGCGGCCCGGACGATGTCGGTGTCGTGCTCGACGACGACGACCGTGTTGCCGATGTCGCGGAGCGATTCGAGGATCTGGACGAGGCGGTGGTTGTCGCGGGGGTGGAGCCCGATCGAAGGCTCGTCGAGGACGAACAGGGTCCCGACGAGCGAGGCGCTGAGGGCCGCGGCCAGGTTGATGCGCTGGGCCTCGCCGCCGCTCAGGGTGAAGGTCATGCGGTCGAGGGCGATGTAGTCGAGGCCGACCTCGAGGAGGAACTTGAGGCGGCCGCGGACCTCCTGGACGAGCTTGTCGGCCACCTGGGCTTCGAACGGCTCGAGCCGGAGGCCGTCGAAAAATCCGGAGGCCTCGCGAACGGTCATCCGGACGACCTCGCCGATGTTGAGACCCTTGATCCTGACGCTCAGGGCCCGGGCGTTGAGGCGGGTCTTGGCGCAGGCCGGGCAGGCGACGTACTTGCGGTAGCGGCTGAGCAGGACCCGGACCTGGACCTTGTATTTCTTGGACTGGAGCCAGTCGAAAAAGCCCTTGACGCCATAATAGCCATCGCCGCCCTCGAAGACGAAGCGCTGATGCTCTTTCTTGAGGTCCCGGAAGGGAATGTTGGTCGGGATCCGCCGCCTACGGGCTTCGGCCAGGAGCTCCTTCTGCATCCCTTTGGACAGGGGTTTCGTCCAGGGTTCGACGGCGCCTTGTTCGAGGGTCTTCGACGAGTCGGGGACGACCTTGTCCTCGTCGACGACGGCCAGGTCGCCGAAGCCGTGGCACTCGGGGCAGGCGCCGTGCGGGCTGTTGAAGGAGAAGAGGTTGGGATAGGGGTCGTCGGCCGGCAGCCTGCAGGTCTTGCACTCGAGCTTCTCGGAGAAGGGGAACTCCCGGCCGCCCTCGGTCCGGACGAGGACGCGTCCTTCGCCCTTCTTCAGGCCCATCTCGAGGGAGTCGGCCAGGCGCTCGCGCTCGTCGACGCCGAGGGCGATGCGGTCGACCAGGATGTCTAAGGGGCCGGTCCGCTTGGCCGCCGCGTCGAGGTCGACCACGGCGCCGGCCACGACGGCGCGGGTGAAGCCGTCCTTCTTGAGCGAGGCCAGGTTCCTTTCGCGGGGCCAGGCGAAGGTCACGAGCGCCCGCGTCCCTTGCGGCTCCTTCGACAGTTCGGCGATCATGCCGTCGATCGTGTCCCGGAGGACCGGCCGGCCGCACTGGAGGCAGTGGACGGTCCCGATACGGGCGAAGAGGACCCGGAGGAAGTCGAAGATCTCGGTCACCGTGGCCACGGTCGAACGCGGGTTCTTGGCGGCGCTCTTCTGCTGGATGGCGATCGCCGGCGGGATGCCCTCGATCGTATCGGCGTCGGGCTTGTCCATCCGTTCGAGGAACTGCCGGGCGTAGGAGGACAGGGATTCGATGTAGCGGCGCTGGCCTTCCGCGTAGAGTGTATCGAAGGCCAGGGAGGATTTCCCGGAGCCGCTGACCCCGGTGACCACGATGAGCTTGTTGAGGGGGACGTCGAGGTCGATCCCTTTGAGGTTGTGCACCTTCACGCCGCGGAGGATGATGCAGTCTGTGGTCGCCATGGCTGATACCGAATTGACTATTATAACATGGCTGGCGGGGGACGCCACCCGGTTTTGATCGGATTGGGGACACGTCCTAAAGGGCCCGTTAAAGGCCCTTTAGGGCGTGTCCCCCTTCTTCACCTAAGGCTTGCTTCAGATATTTCCCAGAATTGTGGCTTCGAGCCGCTCCGCCACAATTCTGCTGGTCGCTCCTAAGACTCCGCTCCCTGCCGGTCCCCCCGTCTTCGGCGGGGCCCCCTCCGCTACGGGGGATTCAGATGGTTACCCGTCACCCCGTAGTGGCGCCCCCAGATCAGGAAGTGATATCCCGGCTCTGTTATAATGATCGACTCGGAGAATACACATGTCGCTAATTTTAATTTTAGGAGTCGCCGTGGCCCTGGCCATGGACTGCTTCGCCGTCACTCTGGGCATGGCCTGCGGGTCGCGGGGGCTAAGGACGCGACAGGCCGTCCGGATGGCGATATTTTTCGGCGGCTTCCAGTTCGCCATGCCCGTCGCCGGCTGGCTGGCCGGGGACAAGCTTCTCGGTTTCATCAAAAGCTTCGACCACTGGGTCGCCTTCGGGCTCCTGGCCCTGATCGGCGGCCGGATGATCTACGAGTCGTTCGGTCTGAGCGAGGAGGAGAAGGCCTGCCGGCCGGACCAGACACAGGGGATGCGGCTCGTCGTCCTCTCCCTGGCCACGAGCATCGACGCTCTTGCGGTCGGTTTGAGCCTGGGGGTCATCCGGACGGGCATCCTCTACCCGGCGGCCGTCATCGGCGTTACGAGCTTCGTCCTGACCATCGTCGGGGCTAAGCTCGGCCCCGTCGCGGGCCGGCTCGCGGGCCGGCGCGCCGAGCTCCTCGGCGGGCTCATCCTGATAGGGATCGGGGCGAAGATACTCGTCGAGCACCTCGCCGGCTGAATTCTGAGGGACGCAAAGAGAGAAAGAGCGGCTGGCGCCGGTAAAGAAGTCTGTGCGTCTGTCGGGCTAAAAGGGGAAAATAACGAAAACGAGCAGGTCCCAGACCGTGTGGCTGACGACGTTGAGGAGGGGGGACCGGAAGCGGAGGTAGAGCCAACTCCAGAAGACGCCGCAGACCGCCGCGGCCAGGATGAGCATGATGTTCCCGCTGGCCAGGTGGACCGAGGTGTAAAGTAAGGAAGCCAGGATGAAACCTGCCGTGCGTCCGGGCCCCGTCCCGGCGTTCTCCTGAAAGAAGCCGCGCCAGAAGAGCTCCTCTCCCGGTCCGATGACGAGGCCGATGAGGAGGACGATGCGGAAGAAGGGGACTCCGGACTTGAGAGCATAGACGCTCCCGATCCCCGACGCGGCGAAGGGGAAGAGTTCGAGGGCCGCTGCGCGACCGGCGGCGAAAACGGCATAGAGGGCCATCGCGGAGACGATCCCGATCCCGGCTTTGCGGAGGAAGCCCGTACCGATGTCTTCCTTCAGTCTGCGCCCGTACCCCTTATCGACGGCGAAGCTCAGGGCGACGACGAGGGCGATGTTCATGGCCAGCCAGGCCCAGAAATCGAGCGGGCCCAGGCGCCGGAAGCGGAAGAGGGCGATGAAGAGAACGGCCGCCAGCGCGGTGGACGCCGCGACAAGTCGGGGTTTCGGTCCGGGCCGCCCGCCGCTCATCCCCACTTGACGATCCCTTCGAGGATGGCCGCGGCCGTGCTGAGCAGGCCGAAGACGAGGTTGTGTTGGGCCGTCGCCCCGTCGAGGACGATGAAATCTAGAGGCGAACGCGGTGCGGCTCGGCGCGCGGCCCGTCCCCAGAGCCGAAGAGCGCTCGGCACGGCCAGCAAGACGACAAGAAACGTCAGCGGCATGGGACGCAGCGGGCCTCCGGCCAGGCGCGGAACGGCGATGAAAGCCATGTCGATAAAGAAAGGGGCGAAGACGAGGCACCCGTAGTAGGCCAGCGATCCTCTGTCGCCGAGGACCCCAGCGACGGTGGTCACTCGCTTTTCGCCGTCCGTGAGGATGTCCCGCCAGTTGTTGGCGTGAAGGATGGCGCTGACGAGCAGGGCCATGGGCACGGTCCATAGGACGGGCAGCCAGGAGAAGGCCATCGTTTGGACGACCCAGGCGCCGGCCGCCCCAAGCAGGCCGAAGTTCAAAAAGACGGCCAGATCCCCGAGGGCTCGGGCCTTGAGGAGCGTGTAGAGGGCGCCCACGGCTACCCCGATCCCTCCGACGATGAACAGAGATTTCCCGGTCGCGCGGGCGAGGAGGAGGCCCGAACCCGTGCCGAGGGCGAAGAGGACGAGGGAGCCGCGGAGGACCTGGCGGTCCGTGAGCCAGCCGCGGACGATGGCCCCGCTCACGGGCGTCACGTCGCGGTCGAGGCCGTGGCGGAAATCGAAGATGTCGCTGAGCATGTTGGCCGCGCTGTGAAGGACCATCATCGTGACGATAGCCCAGAGGAAGCGGAGCGGCGAGAAGCGGGCGCCTCCGATGACGACGGCCAGGGCCGTTCCGAAAACGACAGGCATCGCCGATGCCGGCAGGGCCCACGGGCGGACGGCGACCAGCCATTTTTTCAAAGCTATCCTTTCGGTCGTTCGCGAAGGGGTCTCGGACATGTCCGGATGTATACCATAAGCTCGGGAATGCGGCAAAAGAACGGCGGCCGGGGAGTTTGGGGATTGACTTCGGGGCGTCCCGTTCATATGCTTAACTTTTTCGGACGCTTGGACGGAAAAGCCCGGCACAGGAGAAAGATCATGTTGTCCTTGAAAGGCAAGATCGTATTCATCACCGGCGCCAGCTCGGGAATAGGGGAAAGCACGGCCCAGGCCTTCGCCGCGCAGGGCGCGAAAATACTGATGTGCGCCCGCCGCGCCGAAAGGCTCGAAAAGCTGGCCCAGACCCTCGAGTTCGAGTACGGCGTCGCCACCCACTATTTCCGGCTAGACGTCCGGGACCAACCGGCCGTCGAAAAGGCCGTGGCCGGCCTTCCCCCGGAATGGCGCGCGATCGAGATCCTGGTCAATAACGCCGGGCTCAGCCGCGGCCTGGACAAGCTCCCCCAGGGCCTTCCCGACGATTGGGAGGAGATGATTGACACGAACGTCAAGGGGCTCCTCTACGTCGTCCGGGCCGTCATTCCGGGGATGATCGAGCGGGGGAGGGGCCACATCGTCAACATCGGCTCCATCGCCGGGCATGAGGTCTATCTCGGGGGGAACGTCTACTGCGCGACGAAATTCGCCGTCCGGGCGTTGTCGAAGGGGTTGCGACTCGACTTGAGCGGGACGCCCATCCGGGTGAGCGAGGTCGCCCCGGGTATGGTCGAGACGGAGTTCAGTCTCGTCCGCTTCCACGGCGACGCGGAGAGGGCGGAAAAGGTCTACCAGGGCCTCACGCCGCTCGCCCCTGATGACGTCGCCGACGCCGTCGTCTGGTGCGCGACGAGGCCGCTCCACGTCAACGTCAGCGAGGTCGTGGTCATGCCCACGGCCCAGGCCTCGACGACGCTGGTGCACCGGAAATAAGCCCGGAATCAGCGGCGGCCGGAGGCCATCTTGGCCGAGGCGGGCAGGCGGCGCAGACGAAGCATGGCCCAAATCCCGACGGCCGGGCCGAGAGCGAGGAAAGTAAAAGCCCAGCGCCAGGTGACGAGGCGCTCGAACGTCGGGACGAGACGGATGGTCACGAGCGTCAGCAGAAAACCGAGACTCGTCTGAAGAGTCAGGACGGTTCCCGTTCTTTCGGCCGGACAAAGTTCGCTCACGCCGGCGGAGAATTGCGCGGAATCCGCCACCACGGCGAAACCCCAGACGAGACAGACGGCGGAGAGGAGCCAGGGGTTCCCCCCGAAGAAAAGGCCGGCGAGAAGACAGCCTAGTCCGCTGAGGGCCATCGCCGCCGACGTGACCACGGTCCTTCCGAGACGGTCGGCCAGTCTCCCGGCGACAAGGCTCCCTGCGCTCCCCGCCGCGATGAAGGCGAAGCCGGCCAGCCCGGCCCATCTCTCGTCGACCCCTGAGCTGCGGAAGCTCGCGACCAGAAAAACCGGGACCCAGGTCCAGGCCGCGTAGAGCTCCCACATGTGGCCGAAGTAGCCCAGGTTGGCCAGGACGATCGCTTTATCCCGCCGGATCCCGGCGGCGTATTTCCAGTCGAACTTGGGCGCGGCCGTCCGGTATGGACCTTCGCGGATAAGGGCGGCGGCCAGAAGACCTCCGGCCGCGGCCAGGGCCCCGCTCAAGAGAAGGACCGGTTTCCAGTCGCCGATCCCGCCGAGGGCCTTGAGCAGATGCGGGGCCGCCGAGCCCAGGGTCAGGGCGCCGACGAGGAGCCCGACGCCGGTGCCCCGGTCCTCCCGGGTCCATGTGGCCATGATCTTCATCCCGACCGGGTAGACTCCCGCCAGGAATACACCGGTCAGGAAACGGAGCACGAGGGCCGCAGGCAGGCCGCTTCCGGCCGCCGGGATGAGCAGTGTCGCCCCTCCGGCCAGCAGGGAAGACGTGGCGAAAAGCCAGCGCCCCGGGATCCTGTCGGCCAGGTTGAGCAGAGCCGAGGCGAGCGCGCCAACGACGAAGCCCAGCTGGACGGACATCGTCAGCCAGGCCTGCCCCGAGGCCGTGAGGCCCCAGGCCGAAACCAGAGCGGGAACGACGGCAGACGCGGAGAACCAGACCGACATGCCCAGGAATTCCGTCAGGGCTAGGAGCGCCAAGGCCCGCGTTTTATAGAGAGGGGAAAATTTGGCGAGCCCGCCGTCCTGAACAAGGGGAGAAGCAGCGTACATCGACCCAATTTATATCCCAAGCCTTCCGGCCGGTCAATCCGAGGGCGCCCTCTTGATTTCGGCCGGCCGGAGCGGATATCATCAAGGCTCGTTAGAGGAGGACATCGATGAAATCCATCCTGAGAGTGTTCCTGGCCGTCCTGCTGCTGGGGGCTGCTGTTTTCGCGGCGCAGGAGGGGCGGTTCTTCACCTACCCGACTATCCACAACGACAAGATCGCCTTCACCTACGAATCCGACCTCTGGGTCGTCAGCGCCCAAGGCGGCACGGCGACCCGTCTGACGACGTTTCCGGGAACGGAAAATTTCGCCAAGTTCTCGCCCGACGGGAAATGGCTCGCTTTCACGGCGACCTATGACGGAGCCCCGGCCGTGTATCTCATGCCGGCCGAGGGCGGCGCGCCCGTGCGCCTGACCTACAACCCGGGCGGAGCGCAGGTCGTCGCCTGGACGCCGGACGGGACCGAGGTCGTTTTCCGATCGATGTTCGAGAACGTCGTCGGCCGCGACCCCAACCTCTATTCGGTCAAGGTCAAGGGCGGCGCCCCGGAGCGCCTGCCCCTCGACCGGGGCGTTCTCGTCAGCTTCATGCCCGAGGAGCACAAGTTCCTCTACTGCCGCCGCGGCAACGAGGAGTACTACTGGAAGCGCTACAAGGGCGGCCAATATCAGGACATCTGGCTGTACGACGCCATCGCCAAGACGCATACGCCCGTCACGGACTACGTCGGCAAGAACAGCTACCCGATGTGGGCCGGAGGCCTGATGTACTTTGTCTCCGACAGGGGGAGCGGCATCGCCAACCTCTTCACTCAGAAGCTCGACACCAAGGAGGTCAAGGCCGTCACGAACTACGCCGATTTCGACGTCATGATGCCCCATACCGACGGCCGCTCCATCGTCTACGCGCAGGACGGCCGGATCCACGTTTACGATGTCCAGGCGGGCCGCGACAGAAAGATCGCCGTGGAGGCGCCGTCCGACCGCTGGGCCCTGCGCAACCGCGTCATCAACCCGAAGGACTACATCCATTCCGTCAACGTCGGCGACGACGGCAAGACCGTTATCCTCGAGGCGCGAGGCGACGTCTTCCGAGTTCCCGTGGGTCCCGAGACGGCAGACAACCTGTCCGGGACGCCGGGCACCCGGGAGATGCACCCGGCCCTATCGCCCGACGGCAAGACGGTCGCCTTCTTCAGCGACAAGACGGGCGACTACCAGCTCTACACGCAGGGCGTCGCGGGGGGCGACTGGACCGCGATCACGACCGACCTGGATAGGACCGTCTACCGGCTGGTCTGGTCCCCCGACGGCAAGAAGATCCTCTTCGGCAACAAGGACTATGCGATCTTCACCGTCGATGTGGCCGCGAAGAAGTTGGTCAAGGTCGATTCCTCCAACCAGATGAAGAACGACGAGTTCACCTGGGAGATCGCCGACTACTCCTGGTCGCCGGACTCCAAGTGGATCGCCTACAGCTTCGTCCAGGCCAACCGGAACAGCCAAATATTCCTCTACAACATCGAGACGGGCAAAAAAGTCCCGGTGACGGGCGATTTCTACGACAACCTCTACCCGTCGTTCGACGCCGACGGTAAATACCTCTATTACGTCTCGAGCCGGAGCTTCGACATCCTCATGGATTTCTACGAGGACAACCACGTGATGGCGACGCCCCAGCAGGTGATGGCCGTCCAGCTCCGCGACGGCGAGAAGCCGCCGTTCGTGTCCGGCGGCGGCCTCCCTGAGGACAAGAAGGCCGAACCCGTGCCGTTCCGGATCGACACCGAGGGGCTCGCGAAGCGAACGTTCCCGCTGCCCGTCCCCGCCGGCAATTATTTCTACCTCAAGGCCGGCAAGGGCAAGGTCCTGTGGGCCTCGGTGGACGCGTTCACCGAAGCCGAGTACGAGGAGATCTTCAAGCCCCGGCAGGGAGAGACCAAATGGACCCTGCATATCTTCGACATGGCCGACCGGAAGGATGTCATCCTCAACGACAAGGTCCGGGACTTCTTCCTGTCGGCCAACGGGGAACAGCTCCTCGTCCGCAGGGACGCCGACCTCTATACGACCACGGTCGATAAGGCCTTCGCCTCCAAGGCGTCCGGCGAGAAGCTCGACCTCTCCGGCCTTGTCTACACGGTCGACCTCCAGAAGGAGTGGAACCAGATCTTCAACGACGCCTGGCGCTTCTACCGCGACTTTTTCTATGATGCCGGTTTTCACGGCCGCGACTGGAAGGCCATGGGCGACAAGTACCGGACCGCCATCCCCTTCCTCTCCTCGCGGAGCGAGCTCAACTGGGTCCTGTCCCAGATGGTCGGCGAGCTGTGCGTCTCGCACACGTACGTCGGCGGCGGCGACTTCGGTCCGGGCGCGACCCCGGGCTCTCCGGTGTTCATCGGTCTCCTCGGCGCCGATCTCGTCCCCGACAAAGCTTCTGGCCTCTACAAGCTGGCCAAGATCTACGGCCCGACCGAGATCAACCTCAACCTCCCCGGGCCGCTCGTCCGGCCCGATATCGCTGTGAAGGAAGGCGACTTCCTCCTGGCCGTCAACGGCACGCCGCTCAAGGCCGGCGACGACTATTTCAAGCTGCTCCAGACGACGGCCGGGAAGAAGATCAAGGTCACGGTCAACGCCCGGCCGACGGCCGAGGGCGCCAAAACCTTCGAGGTCGAACCCGTCCGCAGCGACAGCCAGATGCGCTACTTCCGCTGGATCCAGGACAACATCAAGGCCATCGAGAAGGCCACGGACGGCCGTGTCGGCTACATGCACATCACCGCCATGGGCGGCGGCGGGATCGGCGAGTTCGACAAGTACTGGCGGGCCTTCCGCTACAAGGACGGGGTCATCCTCGACCTGCGGCGGAACTCGGGCGGCTGGACGGAGTATTTCCTGATCGACAAGCTCGAGCGGGAACTCGTCGCCTACAACAACCTCCGCGGCATGGTCCCGTTCCGCTATCCCGGCGCGGCCGGGAACGGCAACTACGTCGTCATTTCGAACGAGAACAACGGCTCGGACGGCGAGGCCTTCGTCGAGCATTTCAAGGCCCGCAAGCTCGGAACGGTCGTCGGCGTCCCGTCCTGGGGCGGCCTGGTCGGCATCCTCAACCAGCAATTGACGATCGATAACGGCACGGTCGAGCAGTCGAACAACGCCTTCTACGGCCGGGACGGAAAGTGGTTGGTCGAGAACCACGGCGCCGACCCGGACGTCCTGGTCGACAACGACCCGGACTCGGTCATGGCCGGACGCGACCTCCAGCTCGAGAAGGCGATCGAAGTCGTACTGGACAAGATCAAGAAGAACCCGTCGAAGTTCGCGCCCAAGCCGGCCTATCCCAAGAAGTAGGCGGGCAACGATAGGGGACTCGCTCTGCCTGTGGGCGGACCTGCGGCCTTGACCAGCCGTCGGCCCTGTGTTATCAAACACCCTAAGCAGTAGAAGCTAAGGGACAATGCTGACCGAATCCGATACCAGGGCTAAGCTCATCGACCCCGCCATCCACAGGCGCGGCTGGACGGAAGACCTCATCCGACGGGAAGAAACCGCTGGCGCCATAGAAATCGGGGACAGCGGCCCGCGCCGCCGGTCCCGAGGCCGTATCGATTACGTTCTCAGGGTCAAGGCAACCCTGGACAGCCAGCCCGTCGCTGTCGCCCTCATCGAGGCCAAGGCCGAGCATCTGCCGCCGACCCATGGCCTCGAACAGGCCAAGCTCTATGCCGCATGTAAACGGTTGAACGTCCCCTTCGTTTACTCGAGCAACGGACACCTCTACGTCGAATTCGATAGGTTCACCGGCCAGACTTCTGCGCCGGCGCCCCTGACCGAATTCCCCGTCCCGGCCGACATGCGCGCCCGTTATGAAAAGCACATGGGTTTTACTCTGGATCTCCCGGCCGCGCGCCCGCTCCTCGTCCGCTATGCCGGAGGGGAAGCCACGCGGCGCTATTACCAGGATGCCGCAATCCGAGCGGTACTCGAAAAGATCGCCCGAGGCAAAAAACGAGCCTTGCTCGCTCTTGCCACGGGCTCGGGAAAAACGTTCATCGCCGTGAACCTCCTCAAACGGATCGCCGATGCCGGCCAGCTGCGCCGTGCCCTGTTCGTCTGTGACCGCGACGAGCTCCGGGCCCAGGGCCTTTCAGCCTTCCAGAACGTCTTCGGGGCCGACGCCGCCGCGGTCACTGGCGATAATCCCCAGAAAAACGCCCGGATTCTCGTTGCTACCTATCAGACGCTCGACGTTGACACGGACGACGCTGATGCGAACTTCCTCCTGACCCACTATCCCGAGAACTACTTCAGCCACATCGTCATCGATGAGTGCCACCGTTCCGCCTGGGGCAAGTGGTCCCAGGTTCTTACCCGTAATCCCCTGGCCATCCAAGTCGGATTGACCGCGACGCCGCGACGCCTTGACATCAAAGAAGATACCAAGGAGTTCCGTAACGATGCTCAGGTAACGGCCGACAACATCCGTTGGTTCGGCGAGCCGGTCTATGAATACGACATGGCCCAGGGCATCGAGGACGGCTATCTCGCCGCGTGTGAGATCCGCCGGTTCGACCTCTTTCATGACAATAAGGACCTGAATGAGCGTGAGAGCGGCGTGTCCCGGCAAGACCTGGCCGGGAAAAAGCTGAAGGATGCAGCGACTGGGGAGGGGCTATCGAAAGACGAAGCCCGCGACTATTACGATGCACCCAGTCTGGAAGACCATCTCCTGATGCCCGAGCGCGTCGCGGCGATGTGCCGGAGCCTTTTCGATCAACTTTTGGCCGTCGGAGAGCCGGAGCAGAAGACGATCATCTTCTGCCGCAGGGACAGGCATGCCGATGACGTCGCCTCGGCATTGAATAACCTCTATGCCGATTGGTGCGCTCGCAAGAATCGCCCGCGGGCCGAGCCGTATGCCTTCAAGTGCACCGCAGCTTCAGGAGGCAATGAGTACTTGGCCGACTTACGCGGAGCCTCACGCCGCTATTTTATCGCTACGACCGTGGACCTCCTGACGACGGGCGTCGACGTGCCCTGCGTTCGTAATATCGTCTTCTTCAAGTATGTCCGGTCGCCGATTGCGTTCTATCAGATGGTCGGCCGCGGCACTCGGCTCTACGCCCCGGACGGCAAGCTCATGTTCCGCGTCTTCGACTATACCGACGCAACGAGGCTATTCGGGAAAGAATTTGTCGTCAAACACCAACCGCCCCGCGAGCGCAAGTACAAGCCTTCGGCAGAGGGAGCTGCCGAGCGCGTTCTCTCGGTTGAGGGCTTCCAGGTCCGGGTCACTGCTGCCGGGCGCTATATCGTGACCGACGAGGACGGAAAGGCCATGCCCGTTACCGTAGAGGAATACAAAGAACGCTTGGCCGCTCGACTGGTCGCAGAAGCCCCGACGCTCGAGAAGTTCCGTTCGGTTTGGGTCGTCCCGCCCCAACGCCGGGATTTGATTTCCCATCTC
Organism: Acidobacteriota bacterium; assembly: GCA_014894455.1. GTDB lineage: Bacteria > Acidobacteriota > Aminicenantia > Aminicenantales > Saccharicenantaceae > RBG-16-66-30. Next base: position 43,546 of record JADBLN010000072.1, read on the forward strand.
CCCGATGCCGGTCGCTCCGCGCCCATGGTCCGCAGTCTCGAGGGGATGCTCGATTATGACCTCTATGACGTCCTGGCCGAGCTCGGCTACGGTATGGCGCCCAAAACCCGAGGAGAGCGGGCCGATTCCTTCACCTACAAGCAGGAAGGTTGGCTAAAAGGGATGCCGGCCGAGACAGCGGCTGTCATCCGCGCGGTCGCCGGGCAATTCGCCCGTTCTGGCACCGAAGGGCTGGAAAATCCCGCCGTATTCCAAACGCCCGAAGTTATCCATGCCGGCGGCTTGGCTGCCCTGAAAGCCATGGGCAAGCCCTCCGAGGTCCTCATGGAGACTAAGGAAAGGATGTTCGAGGCATGAAAACAAAGATGAGGCTTCCTCCCGGACACTCGAAGAGCGCGCGGCAGGCTTCAGCCGTAACGAAGGATGGCATATACCAGCTAAAAGTCGTTTTGTCCGGCTCCAAACCTCCGATCTGGCGCCGGATACAAGTCCCCGGCAGCCTCAGGCTGGCGTTCTTGCACAAAGTCTTACAGTGGGCGATGGGCTGGGAGGATGACCATCTTCATGAATTCGTCATCGGCGGGACCAATTATGGGGCTTCGGCACCGTCGGATAATCTGTTCGCGCACGAGATGCGTGATGAAAGCCGGGTCAGGCTGAAGGACGTTATTCCTCCGGCCGGGAAATCGTTCCGTTATATCTATGATTTCGGAGACGACTGGATTCATGAGATTAAGGTGGAGAAAGTACTTCTCCCTGATGAAGGAGTATCGTATCCCCGGTGCCTTGGAGGAGAGAATGCTTGTCCGCCCGAGGACAGCGGCGGCCTTTACGCCTACTACGGGAAACTGGAGATCATCAAGGACACTAAGCATCCTGAGCACGAAGAGATCAAGGAGTGGATGGGCGGAAGATTCAACCCCTCGTTCTTCAATCTTGAGGCCGTGAACCGGCGTCTCCGAGGCCTCCGTATGACATGAGCTCTAGAACAATCGGAAAAAGACCGGATTCCAGCCGTCGTAATCACGCGCCTGGTGGGCCCGAGGTCGACGGACCTTCTTATCGGCGACTATTAGCGGAAATTAAAGAACGCGTCCGGTCTGCCCAATATGAGGCACTGCAGGCCGTCAACAAAGAACTCGTTTCCCTTAATTGGGACATCGGGCGGATGATTTGCCGCCGACTCATGAAGGCATCCCACGGGGAAGCGGTCGTCGAACGGCTGGCCCAGGACTTGCGTGCCGAGTTTCCCGGGGTGTCGGGCTTCTCCCGCCGTAACGTGTTCTACATGCGGGAGTTCTATCTGGCCTACCGGGAAACAAAAAAAGTGCAACCGCTGGTTGCACAAATCGGCTGGACTCATAATCTGATCATTCTCCAGCGGTGCCATGATCCCTTAGAGCGAGAATTCTACGTCCGCATGACAGGCAAATTCGGCTGGTC
>JADBLN010000053.1 GCA_014894455.1 Acidobacteriota bacterium
ATCCGGCCGGGTATTCCGACGGAAAGCGGCCACCATTCCGAGCGAAGCCGGCCACCCATTCCGACGGGAAAGCGGCCACTTTTAGGCCTGTCGTCGGAAAGGTGGCCGGAATGGCTCGGAAAATTGCGGGGTGACGCTGGGTAATCTCGGGAAAACCGAGTATCTTTCGCCTTCTGACATCCCAGGAAGGAGGCGAAGATGCCGGCCAAGAGGTTACCGATGAGAAAGACGAGAGAGGTCCTTCGACTGAGTTGGGGGCTGGGGCTGACGTCCCGGCAGGCGGCGGCGAGCCTGGGGTTGGCCCGCTCGACCGTCGCCGAATACGTTCGGCGGGCCGAAGAGGCGGGGCTCAACTGGCCCTTGCCTCCCGACTGTGACGACTTCATCCTGGAGCAGCGGCTCTTTCCCCCTCCGCCGCTCATAGCGACGGCGGACCGGCCGCTTCCCGACTGGAGCGAGGTCTCGCGGGAGCTTACGCGCAAGGGCGTGACGCTGTTCCTTGTCTGGCACGAGTACAAAGAGGCACATCCCTTGGGCTACCAGTACAGCCGGTTCTGCGACCTGCACCGCGAGTGGGCGGGCCGGCGGTCGGTCTGGATGCGGCTGGACCACAAGGCCGGCGAGAGGATGTTCGTCGATTATGCCGGCGGCACCATGCCTGTCGTCGACCGCGAGACGGGAGAGATTCGTCAGGCCCAGATCTTCGTGGCTGTTCTCGGGGCGTCCAACTACACCTACGCCGAGGCGACCTGGACTCAAGGGATCTCCGATTGGGTCGGTGCCCACATCCACGCCTTCGAGTACTTCGCCGGCGTTGCGGCGCTGGTTGTCCCCGACAACCGGTGGTCCGGAGTCAGCCGGGCCTGCCGCTATGAGCCGGGGATAAACTCCACTTACGCCGAGATGCTGGCGCATTATGGGTCCGCGGCTCTGCCGGCCCGGGTGGGCCGTCCCCAAGACAAGGCCAAGGTCGAAAGCGCCGTCCTGGTCACCCAGCGCTGGATCCTGGCCAGGCTTCGCAACCGCACCTTCTTCTCGCTGGCCGAGCTCAACGCCGCAATCCGGTCGCTTCTCGAGGATCTCAACACCCGTCGCTTCCGCAAGCTCCCCGGCACGAGACGTTCCCAATACGAGGCGCTCGACCGGCCGGCTCTGCTTCCGCTTCCCGCCGAACGCTACGAGCTGGCCGAGTGGCGCAATGTCCGGGTAAACCTTGACTATCACGTCGAAGTCGACGGGCATTATTACAGCGTCCCCTATCAGCTCTGCCGCCTGGAACTCGAGGCGCGGCTGACAGCCCGGATCGTCGAGTGCTTCCACAAGGGCCGCCGAGTGGCGAGCCACGTTCGCTCCTCAGAGCGGGGCCGCCATACGACGGCCAAGGAGCACATGCCCAAGGCCCATCAGGCTTATCTTGAGTGGACACCGGAGCGGATCGCCCAGTGGACAGGTACCGCCGGTCCGGCGACACGGGAGCTCGTCGAGAGGATCATCGCCTCCAAGCCTCATCCCCAGCAGGGTTTTCGCTCGGCGCTCGGGATCATGCGGCTGGGTAAGATCTACGGGCCGGAGCGGCTCGAGGCCGCGGCGGAGCGGGCCCTTCGCTTCGGGGCCCTGAGCTACCGGAGCCTGGCCTCGATCCTGGAGTGCGGGCTTGACCGCACCGCCGACATCGAAGCCGCGCCCCAAACGATCGCCCATCCCAATATCCGCGGCGCCGCTTACTTCGAAGAGGAGCCCTCATGTTAGCCCATCCGACTCTGGAGAAGCTCTATAGTCTGAGGCTCTGGGGTATGGCCAGGGGCTGGGAAGAGCAGATGCGGATGACCGACCTCAGGGAACTGACGTTCGAGGAACGCTTCGGCCTCTTGGTCGACCGGGAGATGACGGAGCGGCGCGACCTGAGACTCCGCGTCCGGCTGAAGACGGCCCGGTTGCGCCTCACGGCCTGTGTCGAGGACATCGACTACCGCCAGCCCCGCGGCCTCGACAAGGGGCTTCTGCTGGAGCTTGTCTCTTGTCGCTGGATCAAGGAGCGACAGAACATCCTCATCACCGGGCCGACAGGCGTGGGCAAGAGCTATCTCGCCTGCGCCCTGGGCAACAAGGCCTGCCGGGAGGGTTATCGGACGCTCTACGTGCGGCTGCCCCGGCTCCTCCAGGAGCTCCACATCGCCCGAGGCAACGGCCGTTACGGCAAGGTCCTGGCCGGCTTGGCCCGGATGGACCTCTTGCTTATCGACGACTGGGGCCTGGCTCCCCTGGACGACTACGGCCGGCGCGACATCCTGGAGATCCTCGAGGACCGCCACGACGTCCACTCCACGATCGTCACCGGGCAGCTCCCGGTCTCAGGCTGGCACGAGATGATCGGCGACCCGACCCTGGCCGACGCCATCCTCGATCGGCTCGTCCACAACGCTCACAAGATCGAACTGAAAGGAGAATCGATGCGAAAAACACTCAAATCCTTGACTCAATCCGGCCACTCAGGTACATAAGTCATGCCCAGCGTCGCTCCGCTCCGACAAGTGGCCGCCTTCGTTCGGAATGGGTGGCCGGAAT
>JADBLN010000099.1 GCA_014894455.1 Acidobacteriota bacterium
CCCGGGGGCCCGGCCGCCGGAATCGTTCGCCCCCGAGATGGACGACCTCCTGGCCCTCATGGACCGCAGCGGCGGCCGCAAACCCATCTGGATCACCGAGTTCTCGTACTACGGGGCCGACGACCTGCCGCGGCGGCCGTTCATCCCGTCGCCGCACTCCTGGTCGGAGGAGCGCCTCCTGGAGAGCGAACGCCAGTGCGCCGATTACACGGTGCGGTACTTCCTGGTGATGCTCTCGCGCGGCGTCCAGAAGGTCTTCATCCACTCCGGGTGCAATGGTGCGGCGAACGACCCGAACTTCGAGTGCGCGATCTTCGCCGCCGACGGGGCCCCGCGGAAACTCTTTGCGGCCATGGCCGTGCTGACGGAACTCCTGGGCCCCGCGCCCGTGCCGGCGGGCGAGCGGTTGCCGGGCGACGGCGTCCGGGCGGTGGCCTTCGAGACCGGCCCGCGGAGCGTGGTGGCCGCCTGGCGCCCCGGCGGCGAGGCTGGCCCCGCCATCACCGCCGACGGCGACCTGTCGTGGGTCGATTCCATGGGCCGGCCCTGCGGCAAGACTGTCACGCCCGGTTCATCGCCCGCGTACCTGGTCGGCCCGTCCGGAAAGGCCAAGGACCTGCTGGCATCGCTTCGCGCGGCGGGGGTAAAGTAGCCGGCGCCACCCCCATTCGCTGTTTCCCGCCGTCCGGCGTCTGGTATGATATCTGCGGCATTCCGTGATTTGCAGGCTGGGTGTCTGCACCCACGCGGATGGGCCGTCCATAAGCCTGCGCCGCGGCCCGCCTTGTCTCAACATACGCGGGTACACGCCGCAAGGGCGGGGTGTCGACGCTTCCCTATTCGTCCGTTTCCTGTTGCATCAGCCCGTGGTAGAGGTTAGTCTCTTGCCATGCCACGCATCCCCAGGATTACCCTCGGCAGTGTGCCGCATCATGTTATCAGTTGGGCAAGGCTTGGCGGCAGGGGTTTCGGCAGGGCGCATGGTTGCGGGGGAATAGACGATGAGTGACAAGCGGAAGCGCACGCCGCCGAAGGAGGAAGCAGACATTCTGGACAGCTGCCGCCGACGTTGCTGTGTGTGCGTCGCTCTCAATGATGACGCGGCTGAAAAGAGGGGGCAGATCGCCCATCTTGACCACAATCGGGCAAACCGCAACAGTAGTGCAACACTCTTTCTGTAAATTCCGTTGGTCTCGATCTCTGCGGCGTAGCCTGAATCGGAGGGAGCCCCGAAGGGGCGACCGGAGATTCAGGCTACGCCGCTCGGCCCGCCCCGGCGACCGCCGCCGGCGGCGTCTGCTCCATGTTGAACCACGTCCGCTCCTCCACCGCCCAGGACTCGTGGACCTCCACCAGCAACGCTCCCGTCAGCCGGTCGCACGAACTGCGACCCGGGAACACCCCCACCACACGCGTCCGCTTCTTCAACCGCTTCATCAGATTCTCCAGCATGTTCGTCGAGTTCAGACGACGACGATGCGCTTCGGGGAAGGCCAGCACCGTCAGGCAATCCTCCAGCCCCTCACGCAGCATCTTCGCGACCGCCGGATACCGACCCTCCCACTTCACCGCCATCTCCTCCCCGCGACGAAGGCACTCCGATCGCTCCGACGGCTCGAACACCGCCGCAACGTCCCACATCAGTTCCCTGAGCTTCTTGTACGACACCTTCCGACCCAACTCACGCTTGAAGTGCACACGGCAACGCTGCCACGATACCCCCTGAAAATGACGCGCCAACGCCTTCCGGATGCCTCCGTGCGCGTCGCTCACCACCGCCAACACGCCCTTCAGGCCACGGTCCTTCAGGTCCCGGAAAAGCCCGCCCCACGTCTCCTCCGATTCGCTGTCCCCCAGACGCCAGTCCAGGATCTCCCGCCGCCCCTCCGACGTGAATCCCGCCGCCACCAACACCGCCTGGCTCACCACCCGGCCCTCCACGCGAACCTTCTCGTACCGTGCGTCGATCATCAGATACGGATACTCCGCCGCGTCCAACCGACGCGTCCGGAAACCCGACAGCTTCTCGTCCAACTCCGCCGCCACGCGAGACACCGTCGACGCCGATATCTCCCCGCCGCACATCGTCTCCAACACGTCCTGGACCTTCCGGGTCGACACCCCCTGGAAATACATCTCGACGCACGCCACCAACAGCGCCCGCTCGCTTCGCTGCCACCGCGCAAACATCGACGGATGGTACGGCTCGCACCCACGAACCTGCGGCACCGAGAACTCCAGCGGCCCCACCCGCGTCGCCAGCCCACGCGGCTTGCTCCCGTTGCGATACCCCCGACGGCCTGCCGTCCGCTCGTGCGCCTCGGCCCCCAATTGCTCCGACACCTCCGCCTGCATCGCCACGTTCACCACCGCCTCCAGAAACCGCTTCAGACCGTCCCGGTCCGCAAAAACCTCTTGCAGCAACGCCCCAACCCTGTCACTATCGTTCCTGGCCATCGTTTTGCCTCCTTGATCAAAAGGGGTCCAAACTCTTGATCGGGACAAACGGTGGCCATTCTTCAATTTACAGACAGTAGGTTACACTCCC
>JADBLN010000108.1:0-28795 GCA_014894455.1 Acidobacteriota bacterium
GTAGGTTTGACCCCCTCTTCCGACTCTGTTAAGATTTGACAGCTGAACGGAACGGGGAGTGGCGCAGCCTGGTTAGCGCGCCTGCCTTGGGAGCAGGAGGTCGGCGGTTCAAATCCGCTCTCCCCGATAGGCTTTCCGCCATCCAAGACGCGCCTGTAGCTCAGGTGGATAGAGCAGCTGCCTTCTAAGCAGCGGGTCGGGAGTTCGAGTCTCTCCAGGCGCGCCATTTTTTTCCCGAGGCGGCCCCTCTTTCCCGAGGCGGCCCATCTCCCCCGAGGAGGCCCTTCCCCCCTGAAGATGAGACAAAATTTGGTAATTTCACCCAGGCAATGCTCACGGCGGGTGATTGACGTAATTTGTCGATGAGAGAGAATAGGGCCATCGGAGCAATGCTTTGGTTCCTGGAAGACCCTGTCCGGCGAGAGAAAATTCGGCTTCCCGACCGTCTAATAGAAGACGGGAATCGAGATGCCCGGCGATTGACAGGAATTGTTAATAATAATATGATTACGGAATAAAAAATGGCTTCCAACCTGGGCGAGTTGCTTTTACGGGAAAAGATCCTTTCCGTCGACCAGTTGAAGTCCGCTCTCGAGTTCCAGAAAAAAAATAGCCTGCCTGTCGGCACCTCGCTCGTCCAGCTCGGCTATCTGACCGAGGAAGACATCGCCCAGGCCCTCAGCCGCCAGCTCGGCTACCCTTACATCGACCTCGACCAGTTCGACGTTTACCCCGAAGTCATCAGCCTCATTCCGGTCGACGCGGCCAAGAAACACATGGTCATGCCCATCCACCGGATCAGGACCTTCCTGACCCTGGCCATGGTCGACCCGACCGACCTCGAGATCATCGAAGACATCCGCTTCCGGACGGGGCTCTCCATCCAGCCCGTCATCGCCTCGGAGACGGGCGTCGTCAACGCCATCAACAAGTACTACGGGACGGCCGACTCCATCAGGGTCAAGAAGATCATCGAGGACATCGCCCTGGCCGACGACGGCCGCGTCAACATCGTCGAGGACGAGAAAGAGGACAGCGTCCTCGACAACATGGACGGCGAGGCCGACGAGGCGCCGATCATCAAGCTCGTCAACCAGACCTTCATCGACGCCATCAAGCGGAGCGCGAGCGACGTCCACTTCGAGCCGTACGAAACGAGCTTCCGCGTCCGCTACCGGATGGACGGCGACCTCTACGAGATCGTCAGCCTGCCGCTGAAGTACCGCAGTCCGGTCATCTCCCGGGTCAAGATCCTGGCGAACATGGACATCGCCGAGAAGCGCCTGCCCCAGGACGGCCGGATCAAAATGCGCATCCGGCTCGACAACGGGAAAAAGAAGGAAGTCGACATGCGCGTCTCCTCGATACCCACGCTGTGGGGGGAGAAGATCGTCGCCCGGATCCTCGATAAAGAGATGCTCAAGCTCGACCTGACCCAGCTCGGGTTCGAGGAGGAGTCCCTCGTCGCCTTTGAGGAAGCCATTCACAAGCCGTGGGGGATCGTCCTCGTCACCGGGCCGACCGGGAGCGGCAAGACGAACACGCTCTACTCGGCGGTCTCGACGATCAACACGCCGGACATGAACATCCTGACTGCCGAGGACCCGGTCGAGTTCAACGTCCCGGGCATCAACCAGGTCCAGATCAAGGAGGAGATCGGCCTGACCTTCGCCGCCTGCCTGCGGAGCTTCCTGCGCCAGGACCCCGATATCATGCTCGTCGGCGAGATGCGCGACCAAGAGACCGTCGACATCGCCATCAAGGCCGCCCTGACGGGCCACCTGGTCTTCTCCACCATCCACACGAACGACGCCGCGAGCTCCATCGTCCGCATGGTCAACATGAACATCGAGCCCTTCCTCATCGCCGACTCGCTCATGCTCGTCGTCGCCCAGCGGCTCATCCGCCGCCTTTGCAAGAAGTGCGCCCAGCCCCACGCCCTGCCCGAGGCCGCCCTGCTCGAGATGGGCTACCGGAAGGACGAGCTCAAGGGCCTTAAGATCATGAAGCCCGGCAGCTGCGACGCCTGCAACAGGACCGGATACAAGGGCCGGACGGCCCTCTTCGAGGTCATGAAAATCGACGACGACATCCGGGCCATGATCCTGACCCGGGCCCAGTCCCGGGACATCAAGAAAAAAGCCATCGAGAAAGGCATGCTGACGCTGCGGCGGAGCGGCCTCGTCAAGATCAAGACCGGAGTCACTTCGGTCGAGGAAGTCCTGCGGGAAACCGTCCGGGACGAATTCTAAGGAACGACAAGGAACGGAGGATAACGACATGGCGAAACCGATATTCGAACTCTTGAAAGCGTGCGTGGAAGCCGACGCGAGCGACCTCCACATCACGACCTACATCCCGCCGCGCATCCGCGTCCACGGCCTGCTCAAGGACATCGAGCACCCGCCCCTGACGCCTTCCGAGACGAAAGAGATCATCTACAGCATCATGACCGACAAGCAGAAGCGGCAGTTCGAGGAGAAGCTCGAGCTCGACTTCTCGTTCGGGGTCAAGGAGCTCGGCCGGTTCCGGGCCAACGTCTTCATGCAGAAGGGCGCCGTGGCCGGGGCCTTCCGCCGCTTCCTGCCCTCGATGTGGAGCTTCGCCCAGCTCGGCATCCCCCAGCGCGTCCAGCAGCTCTGCTTCCTGCCGCGGGGCCTCGTCCTCGTCACCGGGCCGACCGGCTGCGGCAAGTCGACGACCCTGGCCTGCATGATCGAGCACATCAACTCGGAGCGGCCGGTCCACATCGTCACCATCGAGGACCCCATCGAATACTACCTGACGCCCCGCAAGGCCATCATCAACCAGAGGGAGCTCTACGCCGACACCATGTCCTACGGCAACGCCCTCCGCTCGGTCCTCCGCGAGGACCCCGACGTCGTCCTCATCGGCGAGATGCGCGACCTCGAAACCGTCGAGGCCAGCCTCCGTGTCGCCGAGACCGGCCACCTGACCTTCTCGACGCTCCACACGAACTCGGCCGTCGAGAGTATCAGCCGCATCATCGACATCTTCCCCAGCCAGTACCAGACGCAGATCCGGATCATGCTGTCCATGTCGCTCGAGGCCGTCATGACCCAAGCGCTCCTGCCCCGGATCGACGGCAAGGGCCGCGTCCTGGCCATGGAGATCCTCATCCCCAACCCGGCCATCCGCAACCTCATCCGCGAGAACAAGATTCACCAGATCTACTCGACCATGCAGATGGGCCAGGAGAAGTTCGGGATGCAGACGTTCAACCAGTCCCTGGCCAGCCTTTACTACCGCAAGCTGGTCAGCCTCGATGTGATCATGAGCATGAGCTCCTTCCCCGAAGAGCTGACCGACATCATCCAGCGCCGCGACGGCGTGAAGATCACCCGCGGCGACAACGCCGGGTTATCCAGAAAATAGGGGCGAGTCCCCGAAAGACGAGGTGAACGATGCCGACATATGTTTGGAAAGGGAAAAACCGTTACGGAGACGCGGTCGGGGGCGAGCGTGTCGCCGCCTCCAAGGAAGAGGTGGGGCGCGCGCTCCAAAAGGACCAGATCACGGTCCTCAGCGTCGCCCCGGCCAGGGGGGGGTTCGCCATCCCCTTCCTCAAGCGGGAGAAGGTCAAGCTCAAGGACCTGGCCGTCTACAGCCGCCAGCTGTCCGTCCTCATCGACGCCGAACTCCCTCTCATCCAGAGCCTGGGCATCCTCGAGGAACAGCAGAAGAACGCCTATTTCAAGAAGGTCATCAAGACCGTTAAAGATGACGTCGAGGCCGGCTCGACCCTGAACCAGGCGAAAAGGAAGCACCCCAAGGCCTTCGACGACCTCTACTGCAATCTTATCGCCTCGGGCGAACAGTCGGGCTCCCTCGACGTCATGCTCCGCCGGCTGTCCGAGTTCATCGAGAAGACCGTCCGGCTGAGGGCCAAGATCAAGCAGGCCTTGATCTACCCGGTGGCCATCGTCCTCTTCGCCATCGTCGTCTCAATTTTCCTGCTCTGGAAGGTCATCCCCGTCTTCGCCACGATCTTCCGCGACCTCGGCGCCGAACTGCCCGCCCTGACGGCCTTCATCGTCGGCTTGAGCGGCTTCGTCGAGAAGTACATCGTCTTGATCGCCATCGGCCTCGTCGTCCTCCTCTTCCTCTTCCGCTACTACCGGAGCACCAAGCCGGGGCACTGGACGACCGACCGCCTCATCCTGAAGATGCCCCTCTTCGGGAAGCTCCTCTACAAGGTGGCCATGACCCGGGTGACGCGGACGCTGGCGACGCTCATTTCCGGCGGCGTGCCCATGCTCGAGGCCCTGAAGATCACCTCGACGACGGCCGGCAACGTCATCATCGAGGAGGAGATCGTCGAGGCCCGAAAGCTCGTTTCCGAAGGCAAGACGATGAGCGAGTCCTTCAAGCAGTCCGGGCGGTTCCCGACGATGATGCTCCAGATGATCAACGTCGGCGAGGCGACGGGGACGCTCGACGAGATGCTGTCGAAGCTGGCCGAATTCTACGACGAGGAAGTCGACGTGTCCGTGTCCGCCCTGCTCTCGATCCTCGAGCCCATCCTGCTCATCTTCGTCGGCGTTATCGTCGGCGGCTTGGTCATCTCCATGTACCTGCCGATCTTCGACCTCATGTCGAAGTTCTAGGTGACCACTACTAGAGGCGGGGAATGAAGATGAAACGCTTGATCGAGAAGAAACACGTCCTCCTGTACAACCTGTACCGGCTGGTCGTCATCACCTCGCTCCTTGTCTCGGCCTTCATCATCCAGTTATCGTCCCCCGACTCCCAGCCCAACCTGCCGTTCTATTACCTCATCTTCGGCGCCTACGGTTTTTCGGCCCTCTTCTTCGGCCTCTACGCCTGGGGCCGGGGGCCCGTCGCCCAGGCCTACGCCCAGGTCGTCTTCGACCTTCTCCTCATCACCGCCTTCGTCTACATCTCCGGCGGCATCGCCTCCTCGATGTACTTCCTGTACTTGTTCCCGATCATCGCCGCGGGCCTGGTCGTCTCCGGCCGGGCCGGTTTCCTGGCGGCATCCCTGTCGGCCATCCTGTTCGGCCTTCTCGTCGACGGCGTCTACTTCGGGTTCATCCCCGCCTTCCGGCCCGAGCACGCCGTCAAGACGCCCCTCGGCTCCTTGCTCGTGACCATCTTCATCGCCTGGGGCGTCTTCTTCGTCATCGCCGGCCTGATGAGCAAGCTGACCGGGAGCCTGCGCAAAACCCGCGAGGCGCTCCGCGTTGCCGAAAAGGAACTCCTCGTCCGCGAGCGCCTGTCGGAAGCGGGCCGCGTCTCGGCCAGCCTGGCTCACGAGATCCGAAACCCGCTGGCCGCCATCTCGGGCTCCGTCCAGGTCCTCAAGAAAGAGCTCGCCCTCAGCGCCGAACAGGAGGACCTCATGGGCATCGTCATCAAGGAGTCGGAGCGCGTCTCCCACAGCCTGGAGCAGTTCCTGGATTTCGCCCTGCCGTCCAAACACGTCTTCTCCGTGATCAGTCTGACCGACATTCTGGACGAGACGCTCAAGATCCTCCAGGGGGGAGGGGAGCTCGACGGCAAGGTCGAGGTCACGGGCAACTTCCGCTCGTCGGGCCTCCATTATTACGGCAACGCGGGCCAGTTCAGGCAGGTCTTCTGGAACCTCATCAAGAACGCCGCCAAGGCCATGCCCGAGGGCGGGCGGCTGAGGCTCGATTTCCTCGGCCCTCAGAAGAAAGAAATTCGGATCGTCGTCGCCGACACGGGGAAGGGCATGACCGACGAGGACAAGAAGCATCTCTTCGAGCCCTTCTACTCGGCGTTCGAGAACGGCCGCGGTCTGGGCATGTCCATCGTCCGCAAGATCGTCGACGACTACGACGGGCGGATCGACGTCCGCTCCGAGCTCCACAAGGGGACCGAAGTCCTGATCACTCTCCCGGTCCGCAAGCCCGCGGGCGCGTAAGGCCGAAACCATGGAAACGATCCTGATAATCGACGACGAGAAAAGCCTCATCGACCTGCTCACGGTCGTTTTCAAGAAAGAGGGCTACGCCGTCAAGTCCTCCCTCTCGGCCGCCCGGGCCTTCGAGATCCTGGAGAAGGAAGAGGTCGACCTGGTCGTCACCGACATCAAGATGCCGGGCGCCGACGGCATGGACGTCCTCCGCTACGCCCGGGAGAACCGGCCCGACCTGCCGGTCATCCTGATCACGGCCTACGGCAGCATCGCCCAGGCCGTCGAGGCCCTCAAGGCCGGGGCGCTCGACTACGTCGTCAAGCCCTTCGACGTCGAGGAGCTGAAGATCATCGTCGATCGCGGGTTGGCCTCGAAGCGACTCAAGCAGGAAAACATCCTCCTCAAGCGTGACCTGAAGGACCGCTACGGCTTCGAGCAGATGATCGGCAAGAGCAGGGCCATGCAGGAGATCTACATTCTCATCGAGAAGGTCGCCTCGACGGATTCGACCGTTCTGGTCACGGGGGAAAGCGGGACGGGAAAAGAGATGGCCGCCCGGGCCATCCACCTCCAGGGCGCCCGGCGCGACCACTCCTTCGTATCGATCAACTGCGCCGCGCTCCCGGAGAACCTCCTCGAGAGCGAGCTCTTCGGCCACGTCCGGGGCTCGTTCACCGGGGCTGTTTCGGACAAGAAGGGCATGTTCGAGATGGCCCAGCGGGGCACCCTCTTCCTCGACGAGGTCGGCGAGATGTCGCCCTGGACCCAGGTCAAGCTCCTCCGCGCTCTCCAGGAGAGGAAGGTCCGCAGGGTCGGAGGCACGGACGAGATCGCCGTCGACGTCCGCATCATCGCCGCGACGAACCAGGATCTGAAGAAGAGGATCCAAGAGGGGAAGTTCCGCGAAGAGCTCTTCTACCGCCTCAACGTCATCTCCTGCGACATGCCGCCGCTCCGCAAGCGTATCGAGGACATCCCCTTGCTCATCGCCCATTTTCTCCAGAAATATTGCGACAAGATGGGCAAGAAACCCAAGCGGTTCACTCCCGAGGTGGTCGGGCTCCTCGAAAGCTATTTCTGGCCGGGAAACATCCGCGAGCTCGAGAACGTCATCGAGCGCATCGTGGCCATCGAGGACCGCGAGACGGTCACCGTGAACTGCCTGCCCCAGGAGATCGTCTCCCCCCAGAAGAAGAAGCTCGAGACCCAGGCGCTCTTCACCCCGGGGTTCAGCCTGACCGGCCATCTCGACGAGATCACCAAGAAATACATCCACGAGGCCCTGGCCGCCACGGGCGGCAGCCTGCAGAAAGCGGCGCCGCTTCTGGGCTTGAGCTACCGGACCATCCGCTATCTCATCGGCAAGTACGACCTCAACCAGGTCCGCAAGGCCGAGAAGCGGAACGGCAACGGCGACCGGAATCCCACCTGAGCGACAAATAATGTCAAAAATGACAAAAGATGTCATCATTTTTTCTGCTTATCCCCGGATAATAGTTGTATATCATTTAATATCTATTACTTAGCGTGTATATAAAGTTGGCACGGATATTGCTATAGAGTAGGTGCCAACCAAGAGTGGCAAACAACCCGGCTGAGGAGATCAGCCAGGGAATCTTAAGGAGGTTTACAATGATTAAAAAGATGAGAGGTTTCACCCTCATCGAACTGCTGATCGTCGTCGCGATCATCGGCATCCTGGCGGCCCTTCTGATCCCGAACGCCCTCGAGGCCATTCAGAAGGCCAAGCAGAAATCGGCCATGAAGGCGATCATGACGGTCTCCACGGCCGCGGTGGACTACATCACGGACCACGGGGATTTTTCGCTCGCCGCGCAGACCGGTCCCCTAACTTTGGGCAGCCCCTTCATGCTCGCCATCGGCGGGTTCTACATCAAAATCGTCCCCATCAATGACCCTTGGAACCTGCCTTACAAAGCCTTTACCGGATTAGCCGTCGCCTCACTGGTCACATCTGCGACCGGCGTGAACGCTCCCGCCCTCGATGATTTCGCCATGGGTTCTTGGGGAAGGGATAAGCTCGCCGGTCCTTTTCCTGCATCGGTCTATACCCCTGCGGCTCCGGAAGCCGGCATGTATACCGTTTCCAAGATGAGCGATTTCAACAACGACCTCGCAGCTTGGAACGGCTCATGGATTTGCGCGCCCAGGACTAACGTAGGGACCTGATCTCAGATCTGATCCGAACGCATTGTCAAAGGGGCGGCTTGGCCGCCCCTTTTTTTTGCCCGCATCCTTCCAACTCATGCCGTCCCTCCATCACACCCGTCGGCCAAGGACCTTTCGTGTCTTCACCCCTTTGAAAAAGGGGGGCAAGGGGGATTTAATGGGATCGTGTGGCCTCGGGCTTCAACCTGGGTTATAATGATGACGTCATGGAACACTCCGCGTCCGAAACTGCGGCCCTCGTCAAAAGGCTCCTGCCCTTCTCTCTTCCGGACGGCGGGCTTCCTTATTATCGAGGCAACGCCTCTTCCGCGGAGCCGACCCTCCTGGCCGCCCTCGCACTTTCCGTCTCCGGCGCCCCGGCCGAACGGGCCAAGCCCCTTCTTGCCTGGGCGCAAAAACTGCAGAACCCGGACGGGTCCGTCGGCGTCGACCCCGGACACCGCGATCAGGGCGTTTGGCTGACGGCCTTAGCCGCCATCGTCCTCCATCATTTCGGGCTCGCGGAGAACGCGAAACGGGCCCTCGACTTCCTCCTCTCGCTGCGCTCCGTAACCGCGCCAAAAGATCCGAGGCTCAGGCAGGACGACACCCTGACCGGCTGGCCCTGGGTCCCGGGAACGTTCGGCTGGGTGGAACCGACGGCCTGGTCTCTCATCGCCCTAGGCCTTTCCGGCCTCGGCGGACACCCCCGGGCCGAAGAAGGCGTCCGGTTCCTTTTGGACCGGCAGATCCCTTCGGGCGGCTGGAACTATGGCAACCCGGCTCTGGACGGAAAGGAATTGCTCCCTTTCTGGGACACGACCGGACTGGCCCTCGTCGCCCTTCATGGGCACGGCGACCCCAAGCGGATCGGCGCCAGCCTGGAGCTCATGGAAAAGAACCAGGGAAAGATCGAGTCGCTGAGCGGCCTCTCCTGGGCCGTCCTGGGCCTTCAAGGATACGGACGGGACGCCGGCCGATCGAGGGTGAAGCTCCTGGATGTCATGGGTTCCCTGCGTGATGAGGAATTCCACGCGGGAAATTTCGGCCTGGGCCTGATCGCTCTCTCCGGAAAAAAAGTGTTCACGTCATGAAGAGGCGCGAATTCCTGAAAAACACCGTTGTCCTGGCGAATGCCGCGGCTTTCGGAGGACTGACCTATGGCGCTCAGCAGGCCTCGGTCCCATGCCCGGTGACGCTGCTCCCCATGCCCGATTACGGCAGGGATATGGAGAAGGAAATCGCGGCCATCATGGCAGGCGACGGGCTCGCGCTCAAAGGGAAAAAGGTCCTCCTGAAGCCGAATTTCGTGGAAGCTCATCCGGAGCGCCCGATCAACACGAATCCGTCCGTTATCGCCGGCGTGGCTCATGCCTGTTTGCGTCTGGGGGCCGCTCAGGTCATCGTTGGCGAAGCTTCGGGGCACCGGCGGGACCCCTGGTTTTCTGTCCTCAACCCATCACTCAGGTCCATCCTGGACAAGAAGGTCCGATGCGTGGACCTCAACCACGGCGATGCCGTGGCCGTGCCGAACAAGGGCGGCCTGACCGGCCTTCCGCATTTTTATCTGGCCAAGCCTGTGGCCGAAGCCGACGTCCTGATCAGCCTGCCCAAGATGAAAACCCATCATTGGGTTGGGGTCACTCTGTGCCTGAAGAACCTCTTCGGCGTTCTGCCGGGAATCTACTACGGCTGGCCTAAGAACCTGCTCCACTTCAGGGGGATTGAAAGGTCCATCCTGGACCTGGCCCGGACGGTCAAGGTCCACTACAGCATCATCGATGGAGTCGTCGGCATGGAGGGAGACGGCCCGATCATGGGAAAGGCCAAGCCTGTCGGCGCCCTGGTCCTGAGCCCCTTGCCCCTGGCCGCCGACTCGACGGCCGCCCGCCTGATGGGATTCGACCCGCAAAAGATCTTTTATCTTGTCCAGGCCGGCCGGTTCCTGCAGGGGCTGAGACAGCAGGACGTCGTCATCCGGGGGGAACGGCCCGGCCGCTTCGCGACCAGGTTCGATTGCCTGGAAGAATTCAAAGGGATGCGCGGCGGGCCTTTCTTTTAGCCCGTCTGCCGAGGACGCTCTCACGTACGGCCCGGCGAGCGCCGTTTTTATGCTATAATTCCGGCGAACATGCGCACGGTCTTTCTCGTCCTCTTTTACATTGTCCTGGTCATCCTCATCACGCCGTTCATCGTCTTCTGCATGCTGACGGGTTTGAGAGACCCGCTGATCGCCGTCGGTCAATGGGCCATGCGCGTGAGCCGGCGCATCCTCGGGATAAAAGTCGAAGTTTCGGGGCTCGACCGGATCGATCCGCGGACGACGCTCATTTTCATGCCCAACCACACGAGCTTCCTCGACGGCCCCATGCTCGAGATGCTCATTCCCGGGGCGGCCCGTGTCGTCCTCAAAAAATCCGTCCTGCGCATCCCGGTCGTGGGGCTGGTGATGCGTTTCGTCGGGTTCGTCCCGGTGGACAGGAAGGGGGCCGAGGGGGGGAAGAAGAGCATCGCCAGTGCGGTCCGGATGGTCAGGGAGAAAGGCTACTCGTTCCTCATCTTCCCCGAGGGGACGCGGAGCCGGGACGGCCGTTTACAGGCCTTCCGCCGGGGCGGCTTCTACCTGGCCCTCGAGAGTGGGGCACCCATCGTTCCGGTGACGATCCGGGGGACGTTCGAGCTCATGCCGAAGGGGCAGAAGTTCGCCCGAAAGGGGAGCGTCCAGGTGGTTTTTCATGACCCCATACCGACAGTTGGCCATACGCCGGAAACGATGGCCGTGCTAATGGGCAAGGTCAGGGATGCGATCCTCTCGCTCGAGGGCCGGTAACCGTTTCTTTTGCGGGCCGGCAGGGATCTGAAGGTCTGGAGGAGCAATGAGCATGCAAGAATCCTACGGGAGCACGGTGGCTGATCTCAACCGAGTCCTCAACGACTTCTTCCGGACGCGTTCGGGCGTTCTCGAGGCCGCGGCCGAAGCCATTGCCCGGAGCGTCCGGGCCGGGGGCAAGGTCCTTGTCTTCGGGAACGGAGGGAGCGCCGCCGAGGCCCAGCACTTCACCGCGGAGCTCGTCAACGGGATGCAGCACCGGGGCCGACCGCCCATCCCCGCTATCGCCCTGACGACGGACACGTCCTCGCTGACGGCCATCGGCAACGACAGGGGCTTCGCCCTGGTCTTTAGCCGCCAGGTCGAGGCCCTGGGGAGGCCGGGGGACGTGGCCATCGCCCTGACCACGAGTGGGACCTCCCCGAACGTCGTCGAGGCCCTGAAGACGTCCCGAGCGAAGGGGCTCGTGACGATCGCGTTCACGGGCGAGGGGGGAGGCGCGGTCGCTCCGTTTTCAGACTATCTTCTCGACGTGCCCTCCCGCTCGACGCCCAGAATCCAGGAGGCGCACCTCTTCATCCTGCATCTTCTAGCCGAGCGGTTGGAGAAGAACCT
Organism: Acidobacteriota bacterium; assembly: GCA_014894455.1. GTDB lineage: Bacteria > Acidobacteriota > Aminicenantia > Aminicenantales > Saccharicenantaceae > RBG-16-66-30. Next base: position 11,538 of record JADBLN010000108.1, read on the forward strand.
GGAGGGATGCCTCGAGGCGAATAACCGAGGAATTTTTAGCTCAGAGCCGGGAAGCGAAGCCTAGCGGTCGACGGATCCGGGGTCTTTCTTGAGGGCGAGGCCCTTTTTTCCCATCTTCGCAAGGATCTTGGACTGCCGGGTCTGGGCCCGGACGAGCCGCTGATTGGTCTCTTCGATCTGCTCCTGGATGACAGAGCCGGGGACCATAGCGTTCTGGGCCTCATACTGCTGGAGGAGAGCGTTCATTTCGGTCGTCAGTTGGTCGACGAGTTCGTCGGCCGCCTTGAGCTGATCCTCGAGCGGCCCGCCGCCCTCGGTCGGGTCGTCAGCGGCGTTGTCTTCCATGAGAGTGGGTCCCGAGGCCGCCTTGGAGCCGGACGGCGGCGCAGCCAGCCCGGCATCGTCCGAGACGTCCGTTGCCGCGGCGCCCTGGTCGGCGGCCTGCAAGTCATCGCCGGGCACGGCGTCAGGGTTAGTGACCTCGACGGCGGCGACTAACTTGACCAGAAGGAGGTCCCGGTTCTTAACGAAGACGGCGTGACGGCCACGGAAGCTCTCGCGACGCTCTTTCTCGCGCTTGGCCAGTTCCACGAGGCTCTGGGCCCCCAAAGAAGCCGATAATCCGATAACCGCGAGAAATATCAAGGCTCTCTTCATGGGGCTCTCTTTTTATTATCTTCTGTCCATCTCCGCTTGTCAAACCCCGGCCCCGGTCCTGTCACAGCCCTTGCCGGTCTCCAGCACCGGCACTGCAAAGCCGGTGCCAGGACCGGGACTGCAAAGCCGGTGGGAAGCCCGGCCCCGGCCTTGCCAGGACCGGGACTGGGAAACCCTGCCCGTCCGTCCGGTCGCCATCGATCAACGCTTCGCGGAACGAGCTGTCATCGCAGCGGCCTTACCAAATGATTTGATAAACCTCCCGCCACGATTTGATGAGCAGTTTGGTTGTCTGGACGGCGAGGGCCAGGACCTCGCTCGGGGGCTCGGGACCCTCGCCGGCGGGCGACGAATAATCCTGAATGAAGACCTTCTGCTTATTGATGGCCGGCTGGCCTCCCTGCGCAACCTTCTGGACTTCTCCCATGACGACCGCCGAGCGGACCTTTTGCCTTGTGAACAGGGACTGGATCACTTCGCCAGTTTGCCCGAGCAGGGCCGAGCCGCCGACCTGGTCCCCGATCGTGAACCTGGCATAGATCTTCCCGCTGCCTGTAAGGGTCAGGCAGGGGTTGAGGTTTTCGATGCTGTAGAACAGGGTGGCGATATAGACGATATGGTTGGACACGACAGGGTCGGCCCAGACCTTTTCGCCCTGCCCCAACTCGCCCTTCTTCAGGGTCGGGGAGATCCCGAGCTGGACGGCCAGGTCGTCTGGACCGAGGTACCAGTTAACGACCGCCGAGCCCGTGGCGGAACTCTTCAGAGCGATGAAGGAATAGTATCCGGTGTTGGGCGCCGCCTCGTCGCCCCCCGTTCCGAAGTAGAGATTGGCGTACTCTCCGGAGGAATTGACGTCCACGGCGGGCTTGGTGATGATGGGGTTCTTGTAGGGATCGCGGTAGATGACCTCAGGATTCCAACTGTGGGGATGTCCGGAGACGTCGATCCGCCACATCCGGCCGAGGAGGTCGCCGATGAAGACGACGTCGACGTAGCCGTCGTTCGTGAGGTCCACGGCCGCCGGCGCGCCGGGCAGGGTGTTCTGGATGCCGTAGGGGCTTGATTCGTGATGCTCGCGGAGCTCCATCGTCGCCAGGGCTTCGCCCGTCTCGATGTCCACCGCATAAAGCCTGTTGCCCACGACCTCGGTCGTGTTGTTGTCGTAGCCGGAGCCGAAGAAGGCGACCCACTTGCCGGAGCCGGCAAGGCGGCCGATGGCCGGCATGGACCAGGTCTGGCCGGTGGTATCGGGATCCGTGAACTCCCAGAGAGGCTGGGGATTCATGGGGTCGGTGATGTCGAGGCAGAAGTAATAGCAGCGGTTGTCGCGGCCCCAGCCGGCGCCCTGGCCGCAGACCAGGACCGTGTGCCATCCGCCGTTGAAGTAGACGTCGCCGATGGTCGGCGTCCCGTCGACGAAGAACTCGTGGTTGATGTACGCGCCGCAATCGGGATCGATGACGCGCATCCGCTTGAGCTTGGGAAGGAGGTTGTTGGGGATGAAGCCCCAGAGCTCCTCCAGCGTGACGGGGTCAAAGCAGTGGAGCATGCCGTCGTTGGCGCCCACGAGGATGACCTTGGGCCGGTCGGCGTTGAAGTTCTTGAAGGCTTCGTAGCCGCCGCCCATGAGCACGGAATCCTCGTTCGGGGGCAAGAGGGATTGCGGCGAGGAATGGTTGATGTCGCCGAGCTTCCACGGCCGTTCCCGGGCGCTTTTATCGTCATACCCCAGGACGAACTTGATGAGCGGGGCGACCTCGGGGCTGGCCTGGCCCAGGCCGAGGTAGTCGTCGAGGGTCGTGCTCTCCGAGACGGCGAACGGGATCCGGTCGTTGTACTTCTCGTCGCCGGCGGCATCGTAGGCCGTGTAGATCGTCCGGGCGGACCAGGACTTGCCGCTCAATACCTGGCCGGCGTCCCGGAGGTAGACGGCAGCGACGCTCTTGATGTCCTGGAGCTCCGTGTTGCGGGTATAGGCCAGGTCGAGGTTTGTGACGTCCCAGGACCTGAGGTGACCCCGCCACTTGGGGAATTCGAAAGAGGCCGAATAAAGCACCTCTTCCTTGGCGCTGCTGCCCCCGATGTCGACGAGGGCCAAGGCCTGGGAGGTGCGCGAATACTCCCGCTTGGTGAGGTATTTGTAATCCAGATCGATCTTACGGACGGTGGGGGTGACGCGATTGTCCGTCGAGGCCAGGACGGCTTTCCAACGGAGGAAGCTGCCGGGGGCCGCAAAATTCCACTCGACACCGTCCGTGACGGGCCCCTCCCATTTCGGGACGCCGGCCTCGTCGTTGGAGTTCGAGAGGTAGTAGGTGATCGTCGTATGGGCGGGCTTGGTGTCGTTGATCCACGCGGTGGTCGCCGAGACGATGGCGTTGTCCGAGTCCAGGAAGTCGCAGCCCAGCCGGTTTTTTGACCAGGCGCTGCCCGTCGGGGCATAGATCGGGTAGGTGTCGTTCATGAAGAAATAGCAGCGGCGCGAGTCGTTGCCGTCGGCGACGAAGAAGTCGGGGTCGCCGTCGCCGTCGAAGTCGCCCACGGCGCCGGAGTCGGAGTCGCCCGAGGTCGACACGAGGGCGCAGGAGGTCGGAACGCAGATCTTGGTGAACGTGCCGTCCCCCTCGTTCCGATACCAGTTGACATACCCGCCTCTCCAAAGCGGCGAGGACAGGTAGCCGTCAGTGGCCATGACGAAATCTTGGTCGCCGTCGCCGTCCAGGTCGGCTTCTCGCAGCATGTTGGGATAGCCGTAGGAGTTGGTGTACTCGAACGAAACGGTTTTCGAGTTCTGTTTGGTGAAATTGCCCAGCCCATCCCCGCGGTAATAATACAGGCGACTGTCGGGATGTCCTCCCGTTTTATCGCTGACCGAGCAGACGATGAAATCCAGCATGTGGTCGCTGTCGTAATCTCCCGTGGCGATCCCGCAGGCTCCGTAAATCTCATCGGAACCCGTTTTCGGGTAGGGATTGATGGTTGTGACCAGGAGGGAGAAATGACCCGTTCCGTCGTTGACGAAGATGACAACCTCGCCGTAGCGGCTGATCGCTCGATAAGTCGGCACGGCGACGAAGACATCGAGGTCTCCGTCATTGTCGAAATCGGCGACGGCAATATTGGTTTCCCAACGCCAATAGCGCGAATCGCCGCCATACTCTCCGTACCCGTCATTGATGACGTCCGAAGCCGTCACTGTGCCAAGGATAGGAGTCGGAACGCTGTCGATATGGGGCATGTCCCCGGGAGCCTGGTGGTCCTCGATGAACCTGTTCCAGAAGATCCAGACGACGCCGCGCCAATCGATGGCGATGATATCCGGGTCTCCGTCCTTGTCGATATCCCCCGCTCCGAGGCCCTCCATCTCGTAGGTTCCGCCGGAGATGGTCGGGAAGTAGTTGATGTAAACCGCGGGCTTGAATTTGAACCTGCTGGGGTCGCCGGGATCGAGGCCTTCGCTGATGTGGATCGATAGATTCGTGTCACCCGGGTCGCCGTTGTTGTCGCACATCCGGCCCCCCTGGGCGAGGTCATCCAGGCCGTCGAGGTTGAAATCCGCCGAGGCGGAGGTCATCCTCATGTTCGAGGTGACGGGGTAATTGGTCGTGCCGTTGAAGTTCGCCCCCAGCCCCCTCAGGCGGAGGACCGCAAGTCCGACGTTGTTCTCGATGTTGTCCTTCCCCGCGAGATAGGAATCCGAATCCGAGCCGCCTTGGAAGCCGAGTATCCTTGGGCCCGCGACGATGTCGCAGGTCGGGGTCGGCGTTTGGGCCAAAGCCGGGAAGAACGCCGCCACTCCGATGGCGATGAAGGCCGCGGCCGTAAGGTATGCGACTTTTTTCATGGTATCTCCTTATTGTTGGGGGCACTCGATGAGGATTTCCAGGCGTTTATAGGTGTTCCTCGGCCCCCGGCCGATGCAGACCAGGATACAATCGTTGTTGTTGGGGGCGATCGTATTCGGCGCCTCGTTGTTGATGAGGAAGACCGTGTACGTGCAGCGCGGGTCGGTGGCCAGGACCTGGGAGTTGAAGATGGCGTCGGTCGGGTCGGCCGCGACGTCGGCGACGATCTGCTCGTCCGTGAGCCCGCGGAAATAAGACGGGCTCGACGGATCGTCCAGACCCGGCGCGCCGCCGAAGTTCGACCGGTATTGACTGGCGAAGGACGTAAAGACCTTGTTGCTGAAAGCGTCGTTGAGGGAGAACCAGGCCTGGTTGAAGCCCGCTTCGGCGGCGTCGAAGGCCATCCCTTGGAGACGGAGGCTTTCGGAGACCTTGGGGCTGGTGCCCGTGACCGTGAGCAGCAGCATGCCGACGGCCAGCATGAAGGCGACGATCATGATGATGACGATGAGGCCGGAGCCCCGTTCCCGGCGGTTGACTTTGTCTCGTCTGTTCATGGCGCGCTCCTCATCGCTGGCCGAGATTGTAGAGGTTGAGGCTCATGTTCCGGACGTTGGACGTCGAATCCAGGAGGAACCTCCGGTGGCGGTCGTCGGCGAGAGAAGCCGGGCTGTTGGAGATGACCGGCCGGCGATAAGTATGAATGCCGCCGGGAGGCGTCCCCCCGACCGAGGTGAAGGGCTGGGCCGTCCGGCCCAGGACCCAGGTCCTGACTTGCTGGATCCGGGCGGCCTGCTCCAGGGTCCAGGCGTTCTGCCAGGGCGTCCAGCCGTCGAGGAGGAGGTCGCTGTTCATGTCGCCGTTGTACTCGACCTGGAAGTTCTCGATGTTCCGGGCCAGCGGGAAATGGACGCCGTTGTGGGTGACGTAGAGGACCCCGCCCTCGCCGCCGCCGATGTAACCGTTGACGCCCGCTGTCAGGCCGGGGTAATTCCCGGTGACGTCGAGCCAGTATTCCTTGATGTTGATAAAGCTGAGTTGACCCCCGTCGTAGTCGCTGTTGCTGCCGCATGTCCCCGACAAGCCGCCCGGCGGGTTGGCGCCCGGGGCCTGGCCGGGGGAGAAGTTTATGCGCTCGTTGGTCCCTCCGGCGTTGCGGGTGACGTGCGTGACGACGCGCACCTCGGCCGCCCGGCAAGCCGATTGGGGGTTGGGCAGGATGAGGATGTATTTATTGACGTAGAAAGCCTCCGGGTAGGAGTACTGTTCGAGGCTGAAGTCCTCGAGTGCGAGGTTGGCCGCCGATCCGTGGTAGCTCTGGATGGTCAGGTCCAGGGGGTTTTCGATGTTGCCCATCAGCCGGACCCGGTCGGGCGCGACCTCGCCGCCGCCCTGGTCTTCGTTGTCCTGTCCCTCGAGGAAATAGCCGGCGAATTCTTCGGGCAGTCCGGCCCCGGCCATGCGCAGGTCGCGGGTGATGAAGAACATCGAGGCCCGGACGTCGTTCTGGACCTCGGTGACCATCTGCTGTTCGACGGAGACCTTGTTGCTGCGGGCATAGATGAACAGGGCCCCGAGGACGGCGACGAGCATGATGGCGCTGCCGACGAGGAGCTCGATCATCGTGAATCCCGCGGCCCTTTTCGAAGAGACTGTCGCTCGTGTTTTCACGGAGTTCGCTCCTTTATCGGGTGATGATCGTCGTGATCAGGGCGCGCGGCGGGTGCAGGTCCGGGTTGGCCAAGAGCACGCTGGGGTTGATACCGAACTTTTCGGGGGAATAGACGGAGATACGGACCTGGAACGTCCCTTGGTCCATGCGGATGTCCGTGATCCGCCGGTAGTCGTTCGTCCCGTCCACGTTGAGATCGAGGACTTCGTCCCGCGATTCTATGGTCGTCCCGGCGTAGGCCATCAGTTCGTCGGCGGTGAAGCCGCGCAGCCAGTCGATCTGCTGCTGGGCTAGGAAGGTCGCGTTGGCCACGCGGTCCGCCTTGAGGTTGTTGGCGACGGCGGCCAGAAAAAGTTCGGCCAGCCCGAGGACGGCCACGGCGACCAGGAAAAGTCCGACCAGGACCTCGATGAGGCTAAAACCACGGGCATGCTTCTTTTTGTTCATCTTAGGTGCTCACCCTCTTGGCATATTGGATCGAACCGCCCATGAAGATGCTGAGGACCCTCTCGTCCATCTGCCCCGGACGGTCGAGCTTCGGATTCTGTAAAGTTATGGAATTCTGGTTGATGGCGAATTGCGGGAAAGTCCCCAGGGGGGAGAAGATGGCAATGTGGTCGTCGCCCGCAGCGGGGAAAGTGATGGTGACGTTGAGGAGGTTGGGGATGGTCTTGCGGGGAGCGTTCCCCGCCTTGATCCAGGTGCCGTCCACCTGGAGGCGTTCCATGTCGTACGCCCAGAAGGAATCGTCGACCCTAAAAAAGCGGACGCGGTGGACGATCCGGGTGCTGACCGCCTGGAGCTTGGTCTGCTGGAGGTAGGTCTGGATCTGGCGGGTCGTGTTCTCCAGGTCCCGGGTGGCCATGACGTTGAGGATGCTGGGATACGACACGAGCATCAGGATCCCCATGATCCCGATCACGACGAGGACCTCGATCAGGGTAAATCCCCGCAAGGCCGAACGATGCCGGATTAGCTTCTTCATGGCTTGCCCCTCTATCAACTCTCGTTTGCCCTCTTTATATAGCAAAATCAACACCTTTTCAAGACGGGGGCCGGGCCTTCTCCGCCGTATCGCATTATCGGATACCCCCGGAAGCGCGACAATCACCGCGGCTGATGATAAGAAGGGTGATTTAATGAGGACGGGCCTCCCCCCGGATGGCTAGCCGCCGGCAAGGGCCTTTAGCGGCCGGCCGAGACGATTTCTTTCAGCTTATCGACGGTTGCGACACCGCTGTTGAAGAGGACGCATCTCGTCGCATCGAGGAGGCGGCTGAAGAAAGCCCGCTCGACCTCGAGCTTCTCCGGCCCGGCCCCGAGAAGATGGGGGTTGTAGTAGGGCTGGGCCTTGCCCCCGGTCAGGGCTTTTTTGGCCCCGGCCGCTTCTCCGGCCTCGAGGGTCCGCAGGGCCTCGTCCTTGGTGAGTTCGACCACTGCCGGCGAGGTTGCGTCGTTTCTCAAGAGGACGAGCCACTTCAGGTTCGTCCGCTTGACTGCGGCGGCCGGCCCCCCGAGCCAGTTCGGGTCGAGCAGGGCGTGGGCCTCCTTGGCGGCCTTGTAGCAGTAGGGCGAGCCCTTGTCGAGCCGACAGTCGTCGGCCCGCTGGCAGTCCATGTCGGAGCAATCATCCTTATGGACGACGACATTCTCGCATTTGCTCCGGTCGAAGAGCGGGGCCAGCCGGCCGTCGAGCTCGACGGTCGTCGTGGGCATGTACAGCTTCCTCTCGACGCAGTCGACCACGGCCCGTCCTCCGGCGAGCCGGACGAAAACGACGTCGTTCGCCTGGAGCTTGAAGCGCGGATCGGCCAGGAGCTCGAAGAAAAGCTCGGTTTTCTTCGTTCCCGGGGGGCCGACCAGGATGAGCCCGCTGCCGTCGATGTCGGCGGACATGCCCCGCACAGCGCCGGCAGCCCCTGCGCCTGCCGTCCTCGCGGCGATGTCCATGGCCATGCCGATGGCCAGACTCCGGAGGGAACTGTAGTTGTCGGTGTTGACCAGGACCCCGGTCTGGGTTTCCGAGTGATAGAAGCCTCGGGGCTCCCGGCCGGCGATCCCGTCGACGGCGTAGATCGCACCGTGCGGTTTGAAGTCGGCCTCGGCCGGGGCGGGGGCGAAATTTTCGACCCAGAAATCGTTGAGATGGGCGACGTTTGTCCGGAGTTGGATGACGGCGCCGTTGATATTCGCGTTCCACTCGTAGCGGCCTTCGTAGCCCAGATGGCTCTCCATTTCGGCGGCCAGGGCGTCGCGCATCCGGATGTCGATCCCCGTTTCGACGGCAACCGATTTTTTGACCCGAGTCACGGCGTTGCTCAAGGCGACGCGCTGGGTCTTCTTGGCCGTCTTGAGTTTGCCCAGGGCCTCGACGATGCGGTCCATGCTCTTCTCGAGGTTCCCCATGGAGGTGGCGTAGGACAGCCGGATGTATTCGTCCGCGCCGAAGGCGTCGCCCGGCACGATGGCCACCCGCGCCTCCTTGAGGAGGTAGTAGGCCAGGCCGTAGGAATTGCGGATCTTGGCCCCGTTCGCTTCCTTGTCGTAGAAGGACTTGACGTTCGGGAAGAGATAGAACGCCCCCTGCGGCTTGAAGCAGGAAAGCCCCTGGACCGTGGCCATGCGCATCAGGCAATAGTTGCGGCGCCTCTGGAATTCGGCCACCATCTTCTGGACGTCGTACTGAGGCCCGTCGTAGGCCTCGAGGCCGGCCTTCTGGGCGATGGAGCAGGCGTTGGACGTCGTGTGGCTCTGGATCTTGGACATGCCGTCGATGACCTCGGCCGGACCGGCGGCGAACCCGATCCGCCATCCGGTCATGGAGTAGGACTTGGACACGCCGTTGACGATGATCGTCTTCTTCTTGATGTCTTCGCCGAGGGCGGCGAAGCTCGTGAACTTGAAATTGTCGTAGACGAGGCTCGAGTAGATCTCGTCGGCGATGACGTAGATGTCCTCAGTCCGCACGACCTCGGCCAGGGCCAGGAGATGGTCCTTCGTGTAGGCGGCGCCGGTCGGGTTGGAAGGGTTGTTGAGGATGATCGCCTTCGTCGCCGGCGAGATGGCGGCCTTGAGCGCCTCGGGCGTCAGCAGGAACCCGTCCTCCTCCCGCGTCGGGACGATGACGGACTTGCCCTTGGCCAGGGCGACGCATTCGGGGTAGGTCACCCAGTAGGGGGCCGGGATGATGACCTCCTCGCCCTCGTCGACCAGGGCCTGGACGAGGTGAAAGAGGGAGCTCTTGGCGCCGGCGGAGACGATGATCTGCTTCGGGCCGTACTCGAGGCCGAAATCCTCCTTGAGCCGCTTGGCGATGGCTTTCCGCAGAGGCAGGATGCCGTCGCTGTCCGTGTATTTCGTGAAATTGTCGCGGATGGCCTTGATCCCCGCTTCCTTGATGTTCTCCGGCGTGGGGAAATCCGGTTCGCCGACGCTGAGGTCGATGACGTCGATGCCCTCGGCCTTCATGGCCTTGGCCTTGGCCGAGATCTTCAGGGTGGGGGAGGCGCCGATGCGCTGGACTTTTTCAGAGATCATGGTTTACCTGCCTCGACGCCCGGCGCGCCGCTCACTTTTTCGTGTCTTTGGCGTCCGGAGAGAGCTTGGCCTTGAGGAACTCGTGGATGTCCGCTCCCGTCAGGGACTTGACGATTTCGGGCATCTGGGCCAGGACCTGGGCGACCTGGGCCGTGATCCTGGTCGTGCCCAGCTCCTTGTCGCCGCCGACGATGACGATCTTGTCGACCTTGGAGAGCGGCTCGGAGACGGCTCTGGCCAGCTCGGGCAGGACCTTGAGGTACATCTCGAGGACGGCCGCCTGGTTGTACTTCTCCCAGGCCTGGGCCTTCTTCGTCATGGCTTCGGCCTCGGCGCCGCCCTTGGCCCTGATCTGATCGGCTTCGGCCAGGCCCTCGAGTTTGAGGGCCTCGGACTTGCCCCTGGCTTCGGCGGCGATCCGGTACTCCTCGGCATCGGCCTCGGCCTTGATCTGGTATTTCCGGGCGTCGGCGGGCTTGACGACGGTGGCTTCGAGCTCCTTCTCCTTGCGGACGATCTCGAGCTGTTCGATCTTGATGGCCTCTTCCTTCTCGATCTGCTTGACCTTGGACTCTTCCTTCTTCAGGTCCTGGTTGAGGCGATGGCGCTCGAGCTCGTAGGAGAAATCGGCCTGGGCCTTCTTGGTGTTGACGAAGACCTGGGACTCGGCCTTCTTGGCCTCGTTCTCCCACTGGGCCTTGGCGATCTGGGCCTCGGACTGGAGACGGACGACCTCGGCCTCCTTGCGGGCCTGGGACGATTTGATGATGGACTCTTTTTCGGTCTCGGCCTGGGCGATGGCCGCGTCGCGCTTGGCGGCAGCGATCTGGGGCTTGCTCAGAGAGTCGATGTAGCCCTGGGTGTCGCTGATGTCCTTGAGGGCGAAAGAGAGCATGACCAGGCCCATCCGAGAGAAGTCCGCCTGGACGGCCTGGACGACGCGATTCGCAAACTCCTGGCGGCCGCGGTAGATCTCCTCGACGGTCATGCCGCCGATGACCTCGCGGACCTTGCCTTCGAGGACGTTGACGGCCACGTCGCGGATGCCTTCCCGGCCGATGCCCAGGAACTGCTCGGCGGCCAGGTGGATGGTTTCGTCGGAGGAGTCGATCTTGACCTGGGCGGAGGCCTCGGCCATGATCGGGACGCCGCCGTGGGTCAGGACCTCGGGCGTGCGGATCGTGATGGGGATGACGTCCATGGGGAGGACGTAGACCTTTTCCATCCCGGGCCAGACGAAGATGCCGCCGCCGAGGCGGTAACGGTAGCCGACCTTGCGCTTGGTCCCGTCGGCCAGGGTCAAGGTCCGCTTGCCGCCGCCGGCGATGATCAGGGCCTCGTTCGGCCCGACCTTTCGATACTGCAGGGCCAGGACGAGGATGACGAGGGCGATGAAGACGACGAAGGCGCCGGCGTAAATGAGCCAGGGTGTCAGGTTCATGACGACCTCCTTGGGTTTGATCCCCGGGCGACGGGGGAAGATTCGCTGTAGCCGTAGGCCATGAAGAGGATGCTGTTCTTCTTGAGGGTCTCTTTCTGGAGCTGGATGATCTTGGAGATGCCCCGGTCGGCCAGCTTGAGGAGGCCGAGGAGGTCTTTGCGGGAGAAGGGGTTTTTCTCCGCCCCGGCCTGGACCTCGACGAGTTCGCCCCGGTCGGTCTCGATGACGTTCATGTCGAGCTCGGCCTGGGAGTCCTCCGAGTAGTCGAGGTCGAGGAGGGGGCGGCCCCCGACGATGCCGACGCTGACGCCGGCGACGAGGTGGCGGAGGGGCATATGGTCGATGAGGCCCTGGTCGAGCATTTTTTTGAGGGCCAGGCCGAGGGCGACGCAGCCGGCCGTGACCGATGCCGACCGCGTCCCGCCGTCGGCCTGGATGACGTCGCAGTCGATGATGATCTGCCTTTCGCCGATGGCCCGGAGGTCGGTCACGGCTCGCAGGGCGCGGCCGACGAGACGCTGGATCTCCTGCGTCCGTCCGGAGACGCGGCCGGCGGTCCGCTCGCGCGGCGTCCTCTCCGTGGTCGCGCGGGGGAGCATGGCGTATTCGGCGGTGATCCAGCCCCGCCCCGTCCCCCTGAGGAAGGGCGGGACCCGCTCTTCGATCGTGGCCGCGGCCAGGACGCGCGTCCGCCCGACTTCGACCAGGGCCGAGCCATCGGCGAAGTCGATGTAGTCGACGCTGATCTTGTGCGGCCGGAGCTCGGTCGGCCTGCGCTTGTCCGCGCGGAGCGGTTCCACTACTTGATCCAGATGTCGGGGATATTTTCCCTTTTCGTATTGGCCGAGAAATCCTCGAGGTCCTTGGCCGCTTTTTTGGCGTCCGTTTCAGACTTGAGGAGCTTGTCGTAAGTGTCGCTGATCTGGATCTGGAGGATCTCGCGGGATTTCATGTTGTCGAGCCCGTAAAATTCCTGGTAGAGGGAGTTGAGCTTGAGGGCTAGGAGCTCGACCATCTCCTGCTTCTGCTTGGAGGCCTCGCCGAGTTCCGCCTGTTTCGCCAGGAATTCTTTTTCGGACATGGCCGGCGTTTCTCCCGGCGGGGTTTCTGCGGCGAGCTTTTCGGCGACTGCTGCCGCCGGCTGGCCGGCGGCCGGAGGCGTCTCTCCCTGCCCGACCTGGGCCGCGGCTTCCTCGGCGGTCTGTTCCTGCACCGCCGATTCGACGGCCGGCTTTCTCTTCACCTTGGCCAGGTCCGCGCTCGTGGTCACCGCGGCTCCCTTGCCTTTCAGGGCCGCCCGGCGTACCTTCTCCTTCTTGGCCAGGTCGGCCAGGCTCTGGGAGTGGAGAAAGGAGGCCAGGAGCAGGGGGAGAAAAAGATAAACCAGTATTTTTTTCTTTCCCATGGCCGTGATACTCCTTTAATCTAAGCCGATTATCATAGATTTAGTCGTGCGTGTCAAACGGAAGTCCGCGTCCCTCTTGGCCGCGAATCCGGCCGCCTTCCGGACCAGGAGCCTCCGCCCGTCGGCGCTTATCTCGACGGCGCCGTCGATGTCCGTCCGGAAGACCTCGGCCCCCGCGTTCCGGCATCTTCCGAGGACTTCGGGGTTGGGGAAACCATAGGTGTTGCCTTCGCCGGCGGAAACGAGGACGGCCTTCGGCTGGACGGCCGCGAGGAAGGCCGCGGACGTCGACGAGGCGCTGCCGTGGTGGCCGGCCTTGAGGACGGCGCTCCCAAGGTCGAGGCCCGCCTCGAGGAGCTCCCGTTCCGTGGCGGCGCCGACGTCACCGGTCAAGAGAAACGCCGTCCGGCCCAGGGCTATCTTGAGCACGAGCGAGCTGTCATTCCCGACCGCCGCCTGGCCCTGGCCGGCCGCCGTCATCATCTCGGGATGGAGGATGGCGATCGACACCTCGCCCTCCTGGTGGCGGAAGCCCCGGCCGCAGCGCCGCCTGATGACCCCGGACGGCAGGGCCCTTAAAAGGTCCGCGTAAAGCCCATCGACCCGGGTCGGCCAACCCTCCCAGAATTCCCCGACCCTGAAGTTCTTGGCCACGGCCACGAGCCCGTCGAGATGGTCGGGGTGGGGATGGGTGAGGACCAGGTAATCGACCTTCTTGATCCCTTTCCTCCAGAGGACCGGGGAGACGACCCTTTCCCCGACGTCGAAGGAGCTCGCGGCCAGGCCGCCGCCGTCGATGAGCATGGTCCGGCGTCCCGGGAATTCGACGAGCAACGATTCGCCCTGGCCGACGTCGATCATGGTCACCCTCAGCTCGGGCGACCCCGGACGGAACGGGGAGACGACGAGGACGAAAAAGAACAGGGAGAAGCCGGCGCCGACAAGAACACGCTGTCCCCTGAAACGCGGCCGGACGAGGCAGAGCCCGAGGAACAGGAAATAGCCGAAGACGATCCCGGCCCGGGGCGTCGGGACCCGGAAAGACAGAAAAGGGAAGGGGTCGAGGGCGTGGGAGACCCGGGCGAAGACGTTGACGAGAAACCCGAGGACCGCGGCCGGGGGCCCCGCCGCTGCGGGGAACGCCGTCGCGAACGGCAGGAAGGCGTAGCCGACGCCCATGATCAGGCCGACGAGAGGGATGGCGACGAAATTCAGAAGAAGGGACGAGAGCGTGACGCGGTTGAAGCTCCTGGCGATGAGAGGCGCGACGCCCAGGGCGGCGGTGACGGATAGACAGGCGAGCTCGGTCGCCTTGAGCGGCAGCCGCGGCAGCTTTTTGAGCAACGGCGGCGTGAAGAGGATGATGGACAGGGTCGCGACGTAGGTCAGCTGGAAGCCGGCGTCGAAGAGGCTCGAGGGGTTGACGAGAAGAAGGAAGAGGGCGCTCGCGGAGATGGTGTTCAAGACGTGGACGTCCTTCCAGAGGAGCCGCCCGGCGAGATAGGCCAGGGTCATGAACGTCGCCCGGAGGACGGAGGGACTGCCCTCGACGAGGATCGTATAAAAGACGAGGAAAGCGGCCAAGGCGAGGCGGGAGGTCCGCGGGGACATCCGGACCAGCCGGAAGAGGGAGAAGAGCAGGACGTTGAGAATGGCGATGTGCCCGCCGGAGATGGCGAACAGGTGGTAGAGGCCCGTCTTCTGGAGGTTCTCGACGGTCGCTTCGTCCAAACGGCCGTCTTCACCGAGGAGAAGGGCCTCGAGGACGGCCCCCGTGGTCGAGATGTCGTTCCCGTCGGGCGCGGGAAACCGCCGCTCGAGCTCGGCCTGGATGCCGCACCGGATGCGGGATATCCGGGCGCGGACCGAGCCGGCCGGGGCGGTCCCGGTCCGCTTGACGAGGAGGGAGGTCTTCGTCGATGCCCTCCGGTGGATGTTCACTCCCCGGAGATATCTTTCGTACGAGAAGGAGCCGAAATTCCGGAAAGCGCCGCCCGAGCTCAGCCGGACGGAGGCCCTGATCTCGTCCCCTGCCAGAAAATCGAGCCGGCGGCGGGCCCCCCGCGCGAACGGCACGCTCAACCGGAGATGGCCGCGGACGGACCGTTCGGCGCCGCCCGTTCCGACCGTCCGGACGTCGATGAAAAGGACGTCCCGGTCCGGTTCGCGGCCGGGCGAACGGTACAGCCGGCCCGCGACGTCGACGTAGTCGCCGGCTTCATGAGAATGGAGGGGATTGCGTTCGTATTCCCGGTCATGGAGGGCCAGGCGCGCGGCGCCCGAGGCGGCGACGGCGGCCAGGAGAAAAACGACGGCCGTCCGGTCGGAACGGAGGGCGAACGCGAGCCATCCGGCGGCAAGTAGAATAAACGACAGTCCGCACGCCGGGCCGGGCGGGATGGGGAAAGCCGAGGCCGCGGAGATCCCCAGGCCGAGGGCGGCCGCCAGGAACAGGAAAGGGAAGGGGCTGGTTCTTAGCGGCCGGGCCCGCCGGAGGCGAGGGCGCTCTGGCCGTCCAGGGCGTCGAGCAAAAGATGGCTGAGGATCCTGATCCCCAGGGGGATGCTCCTCTCGTCCGGGTTGAAGTTGGGGCTGTGGAGGGGCGCCGCCGTCGCTTGGGCCGGGCTCTTGACGCCCAGGAAGAAGTAGAAGCCGGGGGCTTTCCGGGCCAGGTAGGCGAAGTCCTCGGCGATCATCTGCGGCTTCCATTCGAGCGTCTTGTCCTTACCCAGGAGCTTGATCAGGGTCGGGGCCATGGCGGCGGCAAGCTCTGGATTATTAAAGACGGACGGGAGGGTCTCTTTATACTCAAACTGGCAGTCGGCGCCGTACATTCCGGTGATGTTCCTGACGATGCTCTCCATGAGCAGAGGGATCTTTTTACGGTTCGCTGCGCTGAGCGTCCGGACCGTCCCTTCGAGGACGACGCGCTCGGCGATGATGTTCCGCCGGGCGCCGCCGTTGATGGTGCCGATGGTCAGCACGGCGGGGTCGGTCGGGTCCGAGGCCCGGCTGACGACCGTTTGGAGCGCCGTGACGATCTCGGCGGCGATGACCACGGCGTCGACGCCCTCGTGGGGACGGGCGGCGTGGGCGCTTTTCCCCTTGACCGTGATGGTGAACGTGTCCGACGCGGCGGTCACGTTGCCCGCCGCGACGAGCACCGTGCCGACGTTCTCGGGCCAGACGTGAAACCCGAAAACGGCGCCGACGGAAGGATTATCCAGGGCCCCTTCCTTGACCATGAGATCCGCCCCGCCCTCTTCGCCCTCGGGCGCGCCTTCCTCGGCCGGCTGGAAGAGGAACGTCACGGTCCCCCTGAGCTTGTCTTTGAGGGAATTGAGGACGAGGGCCGTCCCCAGGACGACCGAGGAGTGGACGTCGTGACCGCAGGCGTGCATGACGCCCGGGTTCAGGGACTTGAAGGGGAGGTTCGTCGCCTCCTGGACGGGGAGGGCGTCCATGTCGGCCCGGACGGCGACGGCCGGCCCGGGCTGGCTTCCCCTGAGCACGGCCACGACGCCCGTCTTGGCGACGCCGGTCCGGACCTCGAAGCCGAGGGGCTCGAGCTTGGCGCTGATGAGGCGGGCCGTTTCGAACTCGCGGTTGCCGAGTTCGGGGTTCATGTGGATGAACCGCCGGATCTTGACGATCTCGGCCCTGTTTTTTTCGATCTCAGCGTCGATCCGCTGGCTCGTTTTCAGGTCGACGCTCCGGACGGCCGGCGGCAGGCCGGCCAGGACGGCCGCGAGCAGGATGACAACGCGCTGTTTCTTCATCAACCACCTCGGTCCTTTTTTAAGACACCTCATTATAGTGCGTGCGGAGGGAAAAATACAAACCCCCGGCGCTGAAGTCGAATCGAATAAATGGGGAAAAGGGGAACGGCGCGTCGGGACCGGGCTACTTGTCCTCTTCGGCCCCGGCCTTGTGCTGGAATTCCTCTCTCTTCTTCTCGATGAAATCGCGGATGGCGTCGACGCCTTCGCCCGTTTTTTCCTTGACCATCCGCATGCCCTTCTCGGCTTCCTTGGCGATCTTCTCGTAGCTTTCCTTGGCCGCCTCGCCGGTCTTGGCGGCCTGGTCCTTGATCTTCTTCCTCGTCTCCTTGCCGCTTGCGGGGGCGAACAGGATGCCGACGATGAAGCCCGTGGCCGCGCCGGCCATGAACGTCAGAAGCGAATCCCAGAAATGATTGTCTTTGCTATCACCCATCCTTCTTCTCCTTTCTTTTTTTCATCTGCTGCAGGCCGAAGCGGAGCAGCGGAAAGAGGAACGGCCAGTATCTCGCCGAGGGACGGATGACCTTGGAAGTAAAGAAGAACATGATCTCCGAAAGTCCGGTCACCGCCTTCTTCGAAGTGGCCAGGACTTCCCCGACGTTGTCCAGGCTCGCGTTGATCTTGGCCTCGATCTCCTTCATCCCGTCCATCATCTCCTGGGCCTTGGCCAGGGTCTTCTCGCCTTCCCGGGCGGTGCGGCGGAGCTGGTTGAGGAAGAGCGCGAGGAAGGTCACGGCGACGACGGCCGCCACGGTCAAGATGATCCCCAGGACTTGGTTCAGGGTCAGCATCATGGTACTTATACCCTAAGCCAATTGACGGAGTTTGTCAATTTCCCCGGGAAAGGGCTACTTCCAAAGGATCTTGCGGGCGGACGGCATGGATGGGGACATGGATGGGGACATGGATGGGGACA
>JADBLN010000108.1:28895-44768 GCA_014894455.1 Acidobacteriota bacterium
ATGGGGACACGTACTTCCGGTGCGTGTCCCCGTTTTAACGCGGGGGCTCTGGACGGGTCCCGTCACGGCCTGGGTGGCACCAAGACCACGAATGCGCAATTATCTAAATCCGCTCGATCTGCTCCCGCGGCCCAGAGTTTTAGCGGATGTTCACCTTCCATTCTTGCCAAGACCGAGCATAGAATAATCCGGGTTAAATGATTATACTGAGGGGAACGCGGACCGAACCATGGCGATACTCGAAGTTCACGACCTCTCGGCAGGATATGACGGCGGATTCGTCGTCCGCGACGTCTCCCTCACGGTCGAGCCCGGGGAATTCGTGGCCATCCTCGGCCGGAACGGTTCGGGGAAAAGCACGCTGATCAAGGCCGTCCAGAACCTCCTCGCAAACGTCCGGGGGCGGGTCGTTTACGACAGCGAAGACGTTTTCCGGATGAGTCCGCGGCGGCTCGCGGCCAAGATCGCCTACGTTCCCCAACTGGCCGAGCCCATCTTCGAATACTCCGTAGAAGAGATCGTCCTCATGGGCCGGTTCGCAAAGCAAGGGCGGCTCGAGAAGGCCTCCGCCGCCGACGTCGCGGCCGTCGACGAGGCCATGCGGCTGACCGATGTCGGGAGCCTGAGGACGAAGCGGCTGTCCCAATTGAGCGGCGGCGAGCGGCAGAGGGCTTTCATCGCCCGGGCCCTGGCCCAGGACGCTTCCATACTCCTGCTCGACGAGCCCAGCCTCCATCTCGACATCAGCTACCAGGTCGAGGTCTACGGCATCCTCAAGGGCCTCCAGAAAGATAGGGGCAAAACCATCGTGGCCGCTGAGCATAACATCACCCTGGCCGCGGCCTACGCCGAGCGGTTGATATTCCTGAAAGATGGGGCCATAGCGGCCGAAGGATCGCCGGGGGAGACGGTCTCGGCCGCGAACATCCGGGCGATCTTCGGGGCGGAGGTCGACATCCGGGAAAACCTCCGCACGGGCCTTCCGGAGATCTCGCTAGCCGCGGGAGAAAGGCGCGAATGAACGCGGCGAACACATCTGGGGACATGTACCTTTGGTACGTGTCCCCCAAGAACAAAGAAAGGGGACACGTACCGGAGGTACATGTCCCCGTTTCTATCCCCGTTTCTAATGTACCTCCGGTGCATGTCCCCGCTCGGGCGCCCAGCCCGGCGAGTCCCCCCAAATGGGGACGTGTCCCCTTGTTAGTGCTTGTCGTGACGGCTCTCATGCTCATGGCGGCCGCTCCCTCCCCCCTCGGCGCTCAGTCCGCCCCCCAGGACCTCAAGGACGACCTGGGCCGGCCGTTTCCCCTGCCCGAACGGACCCCGGAGCGGATCGTGTCCATGGCCCCGAACGTCACCGAGATCCTGTTCGCCCTCGGGCTCGGTGACCGCGTCGCCGGAGTGACCCGCTTCTGCGATTATCCGCCGGAAGCCCGGTCCATCCGCAGGATCGGCGGCCTCGTCGACCCCAACATCGAGATCATCCAATCCCTCGACCCCGGCCTCGTCATCGCCTTCCGCGGGAATCCCCTCCGGCTCGTCGACCGGATCCGGAAGCTCGGCCTCCCCGTCTTCGTCCTCGACATCGGCCAGGGCCTCGAGGCCCTGTTCCCTCTCATCGCCAAGATCGGACGGGTCACCCGAAGCGAAGAGCGGGCCGACGCGCTGGCCGCCGGCCTGCGGCGAAGGCTCGAGGCCGTGGACGCGGCCCTGAGCGAGGTCGGGACGCGGCCGAAGGTTTTCGTCCTCCTCTACGGCCAGGGGTTGTGGACGTGCGGCGGTGAGAGCTACGTCGACGACCTCATCGGCCGGGCCGGCGGGACGAACGTCGCTTCAGCCCTGCCCAAGAAATGGGTCCTCTACAAGCGCGAGCAGATCCTCGAGGACGACCCGGACGTCATCTTCATCCTGGCCCGCTCCGGGAAGGATTTCGCGGCAGGCCGGGACTGGCTGCTTCGGAAGGCGCGCGTGGAGAGCGTCGCGGCCGTGAGATCCGGCAAGGTCTACGAGCTCGACGAGAACGCGGCCAGCCGCTTCGGGCCCAGGCTGGTGGACGTCCTCGACCGGATGGCCAGGCTCCTCCATCCGGAGCTCTTCGGAGAAAGGCCATGAGCCGGAAAACCGGGCGCCGGTTGTTCTGGGTCGTCTGCCTGGCCGTCTGCCTCGCCGGCTTTCTTCTCTCCGTCCTGACCGGCCCCGTCAAGACGACGCCCGGAGACCTGCTGCGCTTCATCCAGAGCCACGACCGCGTCCAGGCCGCGATCTTCATCGACCTCCGCCTGTCGCGGGCCGTGCTCGCCTTCCTCGTCGGCGCCGCCCTGGCCCTCTCCGGGGCCATCCTCCAGGGCTATTTTCGGAACCCGATGGCCGACCCGTTCGTCGTCGGCGTCTCGTCGGGGGCCTCTCTCGGCGCCGTCATCGCGACTTCGCTCGGATTCGAGGCCGCCGCCTTTGGTTTCTCGGGCCCCGGCCTCCTGGCCTTCATCTCCGGGTTGGGGATCGTTTCCCTGGTCTATGTCCTGTCCTTGCGCCGGGGCGGATTCAAGGTCGAGACCATTCTCCTGACCGGCATCGCCGCCGGCGCGCTAGCCTCAGCCCTGACGTCGTTCTTTCTCTTCATGCGTTCGGATTCCTACGACCAGGCGGTCTTCTGGCTCCTCGGCAGCTTCCAGCTGGCCGAATGGCGACAGGCCGCCACGATCGCTCCCTGGTTCGTCCTCTGCTTCGTCGCGGCCATCTGGCTGGCCAAGGACATGGACCTCCTCGCCCTGGGCGACGAAGCCGCCCAAGCCCTGGGCTGTCCCGTTCGGCGCGTCCGAAAGGCCTTCCTGGTGATGTCGGCCCTCCTGGCGGCGCTGTCCGTAGCCGTCAGCGGGGTCATCGGGTTCGTCGGCCTGGTCGTCCCCCATTGGGTCCGCATCCTGATCGGGCCCGGCCACCGCGCCCTTTTCGCCTCGTCCGCCCTGGCCGGCGGGACGTTCCTCCTCTATTGCGACCTCCTGGCCCGCAACCTCCTCGCCGGCGAGCTCCCGATCGGCGT
This sequence comes from Acidobacteriota bacterium, assembly GCA_014894455.1. Lineage (GTDB taxonomy): Bacteria > Acidobacteriota > Aminicenantia > Aminicenantales > Saccharicenantaceae > RBG-16-66-30. The sequence continues at coordinate 31,939 of JADBLN010000108.1, forward strand.
CATCACGGCGGCCGTCGGCGCCCCATTTTTCCTTTATCTGCTTCATAAAAAACGTTAGACAGGAATAAGGGACGGTCCTCATTCAGGGCGAAGAATAAGAGGGACAGCCCTCATTCGGGGCAAAGAAAAAGAGGGGCGGCCCCCGAATGAGGACAGTCCCTTTCAACAGGCCGAATTGAACTGCCGCGCCTCCCGAGCCGTATGATAGAATGAGGCGCTATGAATTTCTTTTTCGTCCGCGACTACCGCCATCGCCATCGCTTCTACTCGGCCGAGCCGCTCGGCCCCCTGCCGCCCAAGTTCTCGAAGTCGCGCGCGATCTGGGAGGCGGCCAAGAAAAAAGTCACCGGCCTCAACCCCCGCATGCTCCTCCAGGAGCAGGCTTTCGAGCACGGCGGCCGTCCCGGAGACGGGCCTCTCCGCATCCTCCACTCGGGCCACTCCGAAGACAAGGCCATCCGGACGCAATTCTTCTTTTTCCTCCAGCGCCAGCGGACGCGCCATATCCTCGTCCTGGCAGTCGAAGCCCTCTTCCTGCCCGTGAGCGGCCTGGCCGCCCTCCTGCCCGGGCCGAATATCTTCTTCTACTTCCTGGCCATCCTGATGGTCATCCAGTGGCAGGCCCTCCGCGGCATCACCCGGTTGATCCATAAAGATACCGAATTCGCCTCCGATCCCCTGCTCGCCGAGTGGGAGGCCGCGGTCGGCGCCCGCGCCGAAGCCCGCTTCCCGGAGCTCCTCGCTCGTCTAGAGACGGTCCACGGCCTCCCGTCCGCCCACAAGATCCTCTGGAAGTAGCCTCCTTCCCTAAGATAAGAAGGGGGACACGCACCGGAGGTACATGTCCCCATCCATGGGCGAGTAAGACCTTGGGGAGGGAGAGGTCGCGCTCCGAGTCCGACTTCCTTGACTTTTCGGGGGGTGGAATCTAATATGAGGATTGATTTTTAGCGACCCGCAAAAGCCGGAAACCCGGGTTTTCGAGGACATTAAGGACCATGATAGACGCCTACGATTTCGCGCATATCGAGGCCAAGTGGCAGCGCGTTTGGGAGGAAAAACGGGCCTTCGAGGCCGTCGAGGACCCCTCTAAGCCGAAGTTCTACTGCCTGGAGATGTACCCCTATCCGTCCGGCCGGATCCACATGGGCCATGTCCGCAATTACTCGATTGGCGACGTCATCGCCCGCCAGAAAATTATGGCCGGTGCGAGCGTCCTCCACCCCATCGGCTGGGACGCCCTGGGCATGCCGGCCGAGAACGCGGCTATCAAGCACGGCACCCATCCCCGGACGTGGACCCTCGAGAACGTCGCCCACATGCGGGCCCAGCTCAAGAGGATGGGCTTCAGCTACGACTGGAGCCGCGAGATCAACACCTGCCTGCCCGAGTATTACAGGTGGAACCAGTGGATCTTCCTGCGCATGCTCGAAAAGGGCCTGGCCTTCCGCAAGGAGAGCTGGGTCAACTGGTGCTCCCAGTGCCGGACCGTCCTGGCCAACGAGCAGGTCGTCGGCGGCGGCTGCTGGCGCTGCGACACCCCGGTCACCCAGAAGAAGATGGAGCAGTGGTTCCTCAAGATCACCGCATACGCCGACGAGCTCCTCTCCGGCCACGCCCAGCTCGGCAAGTGGCCCGAGCACGTCCTCCAGATGCAGAAGAACTGGATCGGCCGGAGCACGGGCGCGCACGTTCCCTTCGGCCTCGACGGGACCGGAAAGACGATCGAGGTCTTCACGACCCGCCTCGACACGATCTACGGCGCCACGTTCCTCGTCGTCTCGGCCGAGCATCCCATCGTCCCCGACCTCGTCGCCGGACCGGGGGAGAAGGAACTCGGCGCCTGGGTCGTCCGGACCGTCGCCGAGATGCGGAAGCGTCGCGACATCGGCGAGACCGAAAAGGACGGCGTCGACACCGGGAAAAAGGCCGTCAATCCTTTCACCGGGGAGCTCGTCCCGGTCTGGATCGCCAACTACGTGCTGATGGATTACGGGACGGGCGCGATCATGGCCGTCCCGGCCCACGACGCCCGCGACTTCGAGTTCGCCAGGTCCTACGGCATCCCCATCCGCACGGTCATCGTGCCCGAAGACAAGGCCGGCGGCTCCTTCGACGCCGAGCCCGCCGAGGTCTTCGAAGACGTCGGTGTCCTGGTCAACTCGGGTCCCTTCTCGGGCCTTCCCTCCGAAAAGGCCATGGACGAGATGGGGAAGTACGCCGAAGAAAAGGGCATCGGCCGCCGGAGCACGGTCTTCCGGCTCCGCGACTGGGGCATCTCCCGCCAGCGCTACTGGGGGACGCCCATCCCCGTCGTCACCTGCGCGACATGCGGCATCGTCGGCGTCCCCGACAGCGACCTGCCCGTCGAGCTTCCTTTCGACGTCAAGCTCACGGGAGAAGAGGGCTCGCCCCTCGAGCGCCATGAAAGCTTCGTCAAGACGACCTGCCCGAAGTGCCACGGCCCGGCCCGCCGCGAGACCGATACGATGGACACCTTCGTCGATTCCTCGTGGTACTTCTTCCGTTACTGTTCGCCCAAAGATGCGGACCTGCCCTTCCGGCCCGAGGCCGCGAAGGCGTGGCTTCCCGTCGACCTCTACATCGGCGGCGTCGAGCACGCCATCCTCCACCTGATCTATTCCCGGTTCTTCACCAAGGTCCTCCGGGATTTCGGCCTGACCGGGATCTCCGAGCCGTTTCCCCACTACCTGGCCCAGGGCATGGTGACCAAGGACGGGTCGGCCATGTCCAAGTCCAAGGGCAACATCGTCGACCCGGACGATATCCTGAAAAGCTACGGGGCCGACACCCTCCGCCTGTTCATCCTCTTCGCCTCGCCTCCCGACAGGGAGTTCGCCTGGGACGAGTCGGGCCTCGAAGGCTGTTACCGCTTTCTCCTCCGCGTCTGGACGATCGTCCATGAGAACATCGACCTCTTCGCCACCAGCCCCAGCGCCGAGCCGGCGACAGCCGGTGCGGGGGCCGTCCCGGCCTCCGCCGGAGACGCCCCGTCCCGGGTGATCAAGAAAACGCACCAGACGATCCGCAAGGTGACCGAGGACATCGGCGTCCGTTTCCACCTCAACACGGCCATCAGCTCGATCATGGAGCTCTACAACCTAGTCAAGAAGGATCGGGACGGGCTGAGGGAGACTCCGGCCGGCCGGGCCGCTCTGCGCTTGGCCCTGGAGGTCATCGTGGAGCTGCTTTCGCCCCTCACCCCGCACCTGGCCGAGGAGCTCTGGGAGAAGACCGGTCACCAGGGGCTCCTCATGCGCTCGGCCTGGCCCGTCTACGACCCCGAGTTGGCCCGCGAAGAGATGGCCACCGTCATCGTTCAGATCAATGGCAAGCTCCGGGACAAGTTCGAGGCGGTGCCCGACCTGCCGGAGTCCGAGCTCGAAGCGGCGGCCCTGGCCCTGCCGAAGATCCGGGCGGCCCTCGGCGGCAAGCCTCCCCGCAAGATCATCTCGGTCAAGAACAAGCTCGTCAACATCGTGAGCTGAGCCGTGGCTGGACCCCGTATTCGACCGCTTGCGACTTGGAAAACGAAGGGCCCCGGTCCCTGTCGACGGGTCGTGACGGCAGTCGTCCTGGCCGCTGTCCTCCTCTCCGCCGCGGGCTGCGGCTACCGGCTGCGCGGCACCGGCTCCTCCCTGCCGCCGCAGATCAAGACGATGAGCATCCCCATGTTCAAGAACCTGACGACGCGCTTCGAGCTCGACGTCAAGCTGACCCGCGCCGTGATCAACGAGTTCGTCGTCCGGGGCAAGGTCGCCGTCGCTGCGGACGCGGCCCGGTCGGACGCCGTCCTCGAGGGGGAGATCACGTCCTTCACCGCGACGCCCATCGGCTTCAGCGGCGGGAACCAGGCCGACAAGTACAACATCACCGTGACGGCCAAGGTCACGCTGAAGGACCGGGCCTCGGCCAAGCCCCTTTTCTCGAACCCCGCCTTCGTCTTCCAGCAGGAATACGACGTCCCGCCGGGCGCGAACTTCGAATCCGTGGAGACCGAGGCCATCGACAAGATCGCCGGGAAATTCGCCCGGAGCCTCGTCGTCAGCATCCTGGAGGGGTTCTAGGATGGCCGGGCCGTCCCGCGCCGGCGGGCTCCGCGAGGATTCGCTCCTCGCCGGCTACCTGTTCTTCGGCGAGGAGACATTCCTGGCCGAGGAATTCATCGAGGAACTCAAGCGGACGCTGGCGTCTTCGGCGGACGACGAGTTCCGCCTCACCCGCATGGACCTCGACGAAACGAAATGGCGGGAGGTCATCGACACGGCCCGGACCGCCCCTTTTCTTTTCGCGTCCTGGCGGGCCATCGTCGTCCGCATCCCGGAGCGCCGGGCGGGCTCGGACAGGGGCCAGGACAAGAAGGGCGACGCGGACGGGGAAGAGGGGAAGGGAGCGAAGTTCCTGTCCGTCCTCGACCAGAAGATCCTCCGGGACTATTTCGCCTCGCCTCCGTCCCGGACGGTCCTCGTCGTCCTCCGGGCCGGCCGGGTCAGGAAGGACGACGCGATCGTCCGCTTTTTCCAGTCCCTGCCCAAGGGCGTCTCCTCCGTGGTCGAAATGAAGCCGCTCTCGGCCGTCGCGCTCATGAAGCGGGCCGACGAAAAGGCCAACGCTCTCGGCAAAACGCTGACCGAAAGGGCCAAGAGCCGGCTCTTCGAGGTCCTCGGCCAGGACCTCCGCCTGACGTTGAACGAGGTCGAGAAGCTGGCCATCTATGTCGGCGATAAAAAGGGGATCGAAGAGGACGACGTCGACCAGGTCACGGCCTGGCAGCGCAGTTTCCAAACCTACGAGCTCGACGACGCCCTGGCCGCCGCCGACTTCGCCAAGGGGGCGGCCGTCCTGAACAACCTCTTGGCCGAGGGCGAAAGGCCGGAGCAGATCGTCGGCCGGCTGACCGGCTTCTTCCGCAACGTCCTCGCCGCTCAAACCCGGCTCAGGGAGAGAAGCCGGACGAAGGAGGAGATCTTCCGGGATCTCTTCCCCTACATCTCCAGGAATTTCGGAGACCTCTACAGGCGGAAATTCGACGAGTTCTTCGGCGTCGTGGAGGGGCTTTCGGCCGCCGAGATGAACGCCCTTCTCGGCAAGCTCCGCAAGGTGGACGTCCGCCTCAAGACGAGCGAGGCCGTCCCGAAGATGGTCCTGGAGATATTCCTGAGGGAGTACTGTCTGGCGAGAAAAGAGAAGACGATTATTTCGCCGGAGCGGGGGTGAGGAGCCCGACCTGCCGGCTGAGCCGGGATTTGTAGCGGCTTCCGGTGTTCTTCTTGATGGCGCCCTTCTTGACCGACTTGTCGATCGCCTGGAAGACCCCGGGGAGCATTTGGACGGACCCTTCACGGTCGTTATCCGCGATGGCTTCCCGGATCTTGCGCATCTTGGTCCGGAGAGCGGACTTCGTCTGCGAGTTGACGGATTTCCTGCGGAGGCTGCGGCGGTGCTGCCGTAACGCCGATTTGTGACGGGCCATTTTTTTCTCCTCTTAAAGGGTCCTATGTTAGAATATCCTAGCCCTAAAGTCAAACGGCCCCGGGGCCGGGATGGCGAGCGACCCCATGGAATCCGACGACCATAAAAGCCGGCTGATCCGCTCCACGGCCTCCGTGGCCGTTCCGACCCTCGTCAGCCGCGTCCTCGGCTACATCCGCGACCTCCTCCAGGCCTACTACCTCGGCACGGGCAACAGCGCCGACGCCTTTACCATCGCCTTCACCATCCCCAACCTCTTCCGCCGGCTGACGGGCGAGGGGGCCATGACGCCGGCCTTCGTCCCGACCTTCACGGAGCTCAAGCGGAACCGGGGCCGGAACGAGCTGTGGGCCTTCGGGAACGTTTTTTTCTGGGACCTCGCCCTGCTGATGGCGGTCACGACCGGCCTGGGCGTCCTTTTCGCGCCCGGTCTGGTCAAGGTCATCGCCTACGGCTTTGGGGACGTCGCCGGGAAATGGGGCCTGACGATCTTCATGACCCGGGTCATGTTCCCGTACCTCTTTTTCATCTGCCTGGCGGCCCTGGCTTCGGGCATCCTGAACTCCTTCGGCCGGTTCTTCGTCCCGGCCTCGACGCCCATCCTGTTCAATCTCGCCGTCATCGCCGCCGTCACCGGCTGGGCCGGGAGCTCCCGCGACCCGGCGCTCGTCTTCGCCGTCGGGGTTGTCGTCGGAGGCGTGCTCCAGCTCGCCCTCCAGGTCCCGTTCCTTTGGCGGGAGGGGATGCGTTTCACCTTCGGCATCTCCTTCCGTCACCCGGTCGTCCGCCGCGTGGGGAAGCTCATGGTCCCCGGCATCTTTGGGGCGAGCGTCTACCAGGTCAACTTCGCCCTCAGCCGGATGATCGCCTCCGGCCTCGAAAAGGGCAGCACCTCCGCGCTTTACTACGCGTCGCGGATCGAGGAACTGACCCTCGGCCTTTTTTCGATCGCCCTCGCCGCGGCCCTCCTGCCCGCCTTCTCCGAACAGGTTGCCGCCCGGGACATCGGCGAGATGAAAAAAACCCTCGGCTTTTCCCTCAAGCTGACGGCCATCGTCGCCTTCCCCGCCGCGGCCGGTCTCATGGCCCTCAACGGGCCGATCATCCGCACGCTCTTCGAACGGGGGATGTTCGACCGGGGGTCGACGTCCCTGAGCGCGTCCTGCCTCCTGTTCTTCGCCCTCGGCCTGCCCTTCGTTTCCGGGGTCAAGGTCGTCGCCCCGGCCTTCTTCTCCCTCAAGGACACCCGGACGCCCGTCGCCATCGGGATCGCCGTCATGCTGGTGAACACGGCCGTTTCGCTCCTGCTCATGGGCCCGCTCCGGGTCGCCGGCCTGGCCCTGTCGCTCTCGCTGTCGCAGGTCCTCAATTTCGTCCTTCTCTTCATCTGGCTCGAACGCAAGGTCGGGCCGCTCCGTAAGGGCCAGTGGGTCCTTACGGCGGCGAAGTCGGCGGCGGCGGCCACGGTCATGGGGACGGCCCTGCGCCTTCTCTGGCCGGCCGCGGCGCTCGAGCGGGCGGCCTTTGTCGTCCGGGCTGGCGCGCTGGCCACGGCGATCGTAGCGGGCATCGTCATTTATGTGGCCCTCCTCCGGGTCATCAATCCGGCCGACCTGAAAAGCGTGGTCGGGATCCTCAAAAGGGCGGCGGGCAAGGAGAGGTCATGAAGATCGTGCTCCAGCGGGTGAAAGAGGCGCGCGTCGACGTCGACGGGCGGACGGTCGGCCGGATCGGCCGGGGCGTCTGCCTGCTCGTAGGGGTCGAAAAGGGCGATACCGAGAGCGATGCCGAATCCCTGGCGAAAAAGACGGTCGAACTACGCATCTTCCCGGACGCCGAGGGCAAGATGAACCTCTCTCTCTCCACGGTCGGAGGCGAGGTCCTGGCCGTCTCCCAATTCACGCTCGCCGCTTCGGTCCGCAAGGGCCGGCGGCCGAGTTTCGACGGAGCCGAGGAGCCGCGCCGGGCGGCCGGGCTCTTCGATCATTTCGTCGGCGCCGTCGAGGCCTTCGGGGTGACCGTGAAGACCGGGGCGTTCCAGGCTCTCATGGACGTCCACATCCTCAACGACGGCCCGGTGACCTTCATCCTCGAGTCCGGAAAAACGCCCGGGCCCCGGGCCGAAGGGTGAGACGGCCTCTCTTTTATTCCCCTTTGGGGGGAGGGGAGAAGGGCAAAAATCACCCCCCGATTCCCCGGCTCCGGCCATGTCCGGCGCCGCTTGCCGCGCTAGAATGGCGGGCGGACGGTTTTATCAGGAGGAGTCCGTTCACGCGTCGGGAAGATCGCCCATGAGTCGATTCGTCAACCGGAAAGAGGTCGTCCGTCTGCCCCGGATCCCCCTGCGCGGGACCCTCGACCTGACCTACCGGTGCAATAACGACTGCCGCCACTGCTGGCTTCGGCTTCCCCCGGATTCGGGCGACGCGGCAGGCGAGCTCGCGGCCGACGAGATCTGCCGTCTCGTCGACGACGCCCGGGCGATGGGCTGCCGGGAATGGTTCATTTCCGGCGGCGAGCCGATGCTGCGGCCCGATTTCCCCGAGATCTTCGCCGAGATCACGGCCAAATCGGCCTGGTACACGCTGAACACCAACGGGACCCTGATCACCCCGGAGATCGCCCGCCTCCTGCGGCGGAAAGGCACGAAACTCGTCGCCCTCTACGGGGCCACGGCCGAGGTCCACGACGCCGTCACCCGGAGCCCCGGCTCCTTCGAAGCCCTGCGAAGGGGAGTCGCCTACCTTCGTGAGGCGGGGGCGGGGTTCAGCGTCCAGGTCGTCCCCATGAAAACGAACATTTCCCAATACGGCGCGATGATCCGGCTGGCCGAGTCCTGGAGCCCGAGCTGGAGGCTCGGCGCGACCTGGCTCTACCTCTCTGCGTCCGGCGACCCGGCCAAGAACGCGGAGATCAGAGCCGAGAGATTGGACCCGGTCCGGGTCGTGGAGCTCGACGGCGCGGGTTCGGGCGCTTTGACGGAGGACGCAGCTTCGTCCTGCGGTTCCACGGCCGCGGCCGGCGGCCTCTACGCGAACTGCCTCGCCGGGCGGCGTGATTTCCACGTCGACCCCTGCGGCGGGATGAGCTTCTGCGGCTTCGTCAAGGACCCCGCCCTCCGCCTGGACCTGAGGACGATGAGTTTCGCCGAGGCCTGGGACAAGAGGCTTCCCCTCCTCGCCTCGGCCGCGGTCCCGGCGAAGGCCCGCGCCGGGAACTGCGGGGCGTGCGACCTGCGGCCGGACTGCAAATGGTGTCCCGTTTACGCCTATCTCGAATGCCGCGACCATGCGGCGAAGGTCGACGACCTCTGCGCGATCGCCCGGGAGACGCGCCGGTCCCGGGAGGACTGGCTCGGGTCCCACCGCCGCCGTTTCCGCATCGCCGGCCTCACGGTCGACGTCGAAGCCGACCTGCCCATCACGGACGCGACCTTCGAGCCCAAGTTCGGGCTTTTCCGGACGGACGTCCAGGGTCCGGCCGACGTCGCCCTGCGCCATCATTTTTCTCTGCCCGACCTCGCCGGCGAGGACTTGGGCCGGGAGGTTTTCCGCAAACCGCCCTGGGCCATCTACCGGAAGGGCGCTTCCTGGATCTACCTGATGATCTCCCCCGACCCGGCGGACACGACCGTTCACCGGGTCATGGTTTTCAACGACGGCCACACCCGGGGACGCATCTACAGTCCGACGGACGAGCTCTTCCGGCGGGGCGGCCTGGAATCGCTGGCCCTCCTCCCTTCGGACCAGCTCATTCTGGCCCGGCTCCTGCCCGCCTTCGGCGGCGCCTTCGTCCACGCCGCGGCGGTCAACCTGAAGGGCCGGGGCCTTCTCTTCGCCGGACCGTCGGAAGCGGGGAAATCGACCATCGTCAAGCTCATCGGCGAGCGGGGCGAGGTCCTTTGCGACGACCGCGTGATCGTCCGCAAAGACCCCGGCGGCTTCCGCGTCCACGGCACCTGGAACCACGGCGAGGTCCGCCGCGTCTCGCCCGGTTCGGCGCCCCTGCGGGCCGTGCTCTTTCTCCGTCAGGCCCGGGTCAACCGCCTGGAGCGCGTCGACGACCCGAAGGCCATCCTTCGCGATTTCCTGCCCCGGCTTGTCCGGCCTTTCGTCTCGGCCGACTGGTGGGAGCGGGCGCTCGCCCTGGCCGAAGACGTCGTCCGCGAAATCCCCTTCTACAACCTCTGGTTCGACAAGAGCGGGGCCGTTGTCGAGGCCCTGGAAGAGTTCGTGGAGCGGCCATGACCGGAACGGCCTACGTGAAAAAGATCCGCTCCGGCGAGGCCCGCCTGTGGCCGTCACGAAGGCCCCCGCTCACGCGGCTCGACATCGAGCTCACGGAACGCTGCAACAACGATTGCATCCACTGCTCGGTCAACCGGCCGGCCGGAGACCGCGAAGCCCGGGCGAGGGAGTGGGGCGCCGAATCCTGGAAGAAACTCCTCGACGAGGCGGCGGCCCTTGGCTGTCTCGTCGTCCGGCTGACCGGCGGGGAGCCCCTCTTGAGGGACGACTTCGGGGAGATCTACATCCATGCCCGGCGCCTCGGACTGAGGGTGATGATCTTCACCAACGCTGCGCTCATGACGCCCGGCCTGGCCCGTCTTCTGAAGGACATGCCCCCGCTCGAAGCCGTCGAGGTTTCCGTTTACGGGATGAAAGAACACACGTATGAAGCCGTGACCCGGACGCCCGGCTCGTTCGACGCTTTCCGCCGCGGCCTCGGACTTCTCCGGGAGCACGGCGTGCCCTTCATCGTCAAGGGCGCGGTGCTGCCGGCCACCCGCGGCGAGATGGACGAATTCGAGGCCTGGGCGGCCGGCCTCCCCGGCGCGGCCGGGCTTCCGTCCTACGCCCTGCTCTTCGACCTGCGTTCCCGGCGGGACGGCCGGAAGAATGCACTGATCTCGAGCCTGCGGACGGACGCCGATGAGTTCGTCCGGGTCTCGCGGCGTCACGGCGAGGAAGCCGTCGGGGAGTGGCGGGACTTCTGTGCCCGGTCCGGCGGCGGCCGCGGCGGCCGTCTTTTCTCGTGCCTGCCGTCCGGCGGGTCGGCCGCGGTCGACCCGTACGGGCGCCTCCAATACTGCCTGGGCCTGCGTCATCCGGCTACGGTCTACGACCTCGCGGCAGGCTCGCTCCGCGAGGCGGTGACGGAGTTCCTGCCGGCCGTCCGGGACATGCGTTCTGCCGGCCCGGCCTACCTCGAGCGCTGCGGCCGGTGTTTTCTCAAGGGCCTCTGCGAGCAGTGCCCGGCCAAGTCCTGGGCCGAGCACGGCACCCTGGACACGCCGGTCGAGTATTTCTGCGGCATCGCCCACGCCCAGGCCGTCGCCGCCGGTCTTCTCGAGCCGGGGGAGAAAGCCTGGGCCGTCACCGACGAGGCGGCAAGAACGAAGCGAAGGAGATGAACCATGAGCGACAAGATCGACCTCGACAGGATTTACGCGCCGTCCGAGGACATCGTGGTCCGGGAGATCGAAGGGGAGATCGTCATCGTCCCTCTCGTCTCCGGGATCGGAGACATGGAAGACGAACTGTTCACCCTCAACGAGACGGGCCGGGACATTTGGAACAAGATCGACGGGTCGAGGACGGTCGCCGCGGTCATCCGGGAACTGGCTGAGGAGTATGAGGCCCCCGCCGGACTCCTCGAGGGCGATGTCGCCGGCCTCCTCGAAGAGCTCCTCGTGAGGAAAATGGTTGTCGAGAAAGAGTGAACGAATTGGACGGTAAACCCTCTCTGCGCGTTAGGTCCGGAGGCGAGCTCCCGCTCTCGGGGGAATCGCTCGTCGGGCTGATGCGGGCGGTCCTCGACAAGGGAAAGCCCTTCCGCTTCGAGGCCAGGGGGACGAGCATGCATCCCTTCATCCGGGACGGGGACGTGGTCACCGTCGTTCCGCTCGCCGGTCCGGACCCGAGGCCGGGAGATGTGGCCGCTTTCGTCCAGCCGGGGACGAGCGGCGTCCGGGTCCACCGCATCGTCAAGGTCGCGGCCGGCCGGTATTTCCTGAAGGGGGACAATGCCCTCGACGCCGACGGCGCGCTCGCCCGGGACATGATCCTGGGCCTGGTCGTCCGCCTCGAGCGCGGCGGCCGGGTCCGTCCCGTGGGGCCGACGTTCCGGGCGGCAGCCATCGCCCGGCTGTCCCGGACCTTTTGGTTCACCCGCATCTCGCGGTGCGCGCGGCGCCTCTTCTCCCGGCGTCCGGGGAGGGCCTGAGATGCCCCGCCAATTCGTCGTCCGCCGGCCGCTCCCCGAATTCTCCCTTTGGGAGAAGATGGCGAGCGGGCGGTCGGTCTTCAGTTTCGACTTCGAAATGACGGCCCGCTGTAACCTCGACTGCCGGCACTGCTACATCAACCTCCCGGCCGGGGACAGGGCGGCGAAAAAGCGCGAGCTCGGCGCCGACGAGATCGGACGCATGGGCGGCGAGGCGGCGGCCCTCGGCGCGGTTTGGTGCCTGATCACCGGCGGCGAGCCTCTCCTGAGGAAGGATTTCTTCGACGTCTACCGGGCCCTGCACCGTAGGGGGCTTCTCCTCTCTCTTTTCACCAACGCGACCCTCGTCGACGAGGAACACGTCCGGTTCTTCAAGAAATACCCGCCGCGGGACATCGAGGTGACGGTCTACGGCGTCACGAAGGAGACCTACGAGCGGGTGACCCGCACGCCGGGGTCCTTCGACGCCTTCCTGAAGGGCCTCGACCGCCTGCTCGCAAGCGGTGTCAGCGTGCGGCTCAAGGCCATGGCCCTGCGCTCGAACAAGCGCGAAATCGCCGCGATCGGGGACTTTTGTCGGGCCCGGACGAAGGATTATTACCGTTTCGACCCCCACCTCCACCTGAGGTTCGACCGGGACGAGGCCCGGAACAGCGGCATCCTGGCGGAACGGCTCAGCCCCGAGGAGGTCGCCCGGCTGGAGCGGCTGGACCCCGAACGCTTCGGCGCCCTGACGGCGGTCTGCGGCGAACTCATCGCCCCAGAGGCGCCGGCTTCGGACTGCCGGCACATCTTCCGCTGCGGCGTGGGGCAGAGGAGTTTTGTCATCGGGCCCGAGGGGCTCCTGAGGCCCTGCCTGTCCCTTCACCACCCCGACTTTCTCTATGACCTGAAGAAGGGGAGCCTGGCCGACGCCTGGACCCGGTTCGTCCCCGAGGTCCTGAAAAGGGAGACGGACAGGCGGGAATACCTGGAAAAGTGCGGAACTTGCCCCGTCGTCAACCTCTGCCTCTGGTGTCCGGCCCACGCTTACCTCGAGACGGGGGAGCTCGACCTACCCGTCGAGGCCTTCTGCCGCATCGCCCACGCCCGGGCGGAGGGGCTAAAAGGGG
>JADBLN010000028.1:0-53005 GCA_014894455.1 Acidobacteriota bacterium
CTGGCGGCTGGGCGCCAAGCTTTACGTCTTCGAGGCCATCGTCTTCCGGGAGTAGTGGGGCCTCGGGATATCGCCTCCGTCCGCTGGAAAGAATAATCCAAGACTCGTTCCGGATATTTCCCAGAAGTGCGGCTCCGAGCCACTCCGCCGCGCTTCTGACGGTCGCTCCCGAGAGTCCGCTCCCCGCCGCTCCGCTCCGGCGACACCCCTCGGCCCTAGGTTTAGCGGTCGCCGCGCTCGCGGCACTCAAGATCCATGTCGACACGATTCCGATGCCACGCCAATCATCGGCACAATGTGATTTCTGTTATAATATGTATGCTATCGAATCATAAGGACCGGGAGATCGCCGCGATGCCGATTTACGAATATCAGTGCACCACGTGCCGCGAGGTATGCGAGGTGCTCCAGAAAGCCAAGGACAAGCCGCCCGAGAAGTGCCCCAAATGCGGCGGTCCCGTCATCAAGATCACTTCCTCCCCGGCCATCCAGTTCAAGGGGAGCGGCTGGTATATCACCGACTACGCCAAGAAAAGCTCGGCGCCCGCCGAGAGCAAGGCCGAGGCGAAAGTCGCGCCCGCCGAGAGCAAGGCCGAGGCGAAGACCGCCCCCGCCGAAGCCGCCAAGCCCAAGCCCGACAAGACTTCTTCTTAGCCGTCATATCGGAGGTCTTCGCCACCGGCGAACATTTGTCATGCCGACACGCTGGGCCCTTTTTCTCGACCGCGGCCGGAGCCCCGGGCTTTGCAGTCCTCATGCGCGAAGCGATGAGGGCGGGCTTGCCCGGGGGTCTACTTCCGCCGCGAAGGCTCGTCCCTTGACCGCGACGTGTTCGGCCGCCGACGCCCTCGAAGCCGCCGCCGGGATCCTCGGACAAGGGGGGGCCGTCCGTCCATGATCCGGTTTGACGACATCCTCGAAAAGGCCTCCTCTTACATCAGCGAAAAAGAGGCCTTCGTCCTCCAGAAGGCCTACGTGTTCGCCGGCAAGGCCCACAAGGGGCAGGTCCGCCGTTCCGGGGAACCTTATCTCAGCCATCCGCTCGAAGTGGCCGACTACCTCGCCGACATGAAGCTCGACAAGACGACGCTCGTCGCCGCCCTTCTCCACGACGTCCTAGAGGACACGGACGCGACGGCCGCGGACATCCGCGAGAATTTCGGCAAGGCGGTCGCCGACCTGGTCGAGGGCGTGACCAAGATCAGCCGGGTCCAGGAAGTGTCGCCCGAAGTCCGCCGGGCCGAGACCATCCGGAAGATCATCCTGGCCATGACCGACGACATCCGGGTCATCTTCATCAAGCTGGCCGACCGGATCCACAACCTCAAGACCCTCCGGCACCTCGACGAGGAGAGGCAGCGGCAGATCGCCCGCGAGACGCTCGACATCTACGCCCCGATCGCCAACCGGCTCGGCATGGGGCGCATCCGGGCCGAGCTCGAGGACCTGTCCTTCCGCTACGTGGCCCCCGAGGAGTTCGCCAAGATCGCCGCGTCCGTGGAGCCCGGGAGAAGGGCGGCCGAGGCGGACCTCAAGGCCATGAAGAAGACGCTCGAGGAACTCGTCCGGGAGAACGGCATCCCGGCCGAGGTCTTCTCCCGGATCAAGCGCCCCTACAGTGTCTGGAGCAAGATGAAGCGGCGGGACATCGCCTTCGACCAAGTCTTCGACTTCCTGGCCCTGCGGGTCATCACCGACTCCGTCAAGAACTGCTACGCCCTCCTCGGCATCATCCACCAGCGCTGGCCGCACCTGCCCCAGCGGTTCCGCGATTTCATCGCCATGCCCAAGCCCAATCTCTACCAGGCCCTGCACACGACGCTCATCACCGAGGGACGGAAGATGTTCGAGATCCAGGTCCGGACCCGGGAGATGCACGACCTCGCCGAGAACGGCATCGCCGCCCATTGGCTGTACAAGGACGACTCGCCGCCCGGCCCGATGAAAGAGGACCGCCGGCTCCACTGGCTCCGCGAAATGGCCGCCCTCTTCGAGGAGCAGAAGAACCCGCGGGAGTTCCTTCGCAGCCTGAAAACAAACCTCATCCCGGAGGAGGTCTACGTCTTCACTCCCAAGGGAAAAGTCGTCGACCTTCCGCCCGGCGCCACGGCCCTCGACTTCGCCTTCAAGATCCACTCGGAGATCGGGCTCCACGCGTCCGGGGCCCGGGTCAACGGCTCCCCGTCCCCGCTCAAGACCGTTCTCAAGACGGGGGACATCGTGGAGATCCTGACGTCGGACGAGAGGACGCCGACGCGGGGCCTGCTCGCCTCGGCCGCGACCGCCGGCGCGCGCCAGCAGCTCAAGCGCTGGCTCAACCTCAAGAGCCGGACGACGAGCGTCGCCCTGGGACGGAAGCTCTGGGAACGGGAGATCCGCAAGTACATCCTCCCCGCCGAATTCCGGAGGGAGGAGGATCTCGCCCGGCAGTTGGCCGCCACCCTCGGCCCGCGGGCCGCGACCATGGAGGAGTTTTACAGGCAGGCGGGGCTCGGCAAGATCGTCGTCAACCCCGAACTCATCGAAGCCGTATTCCCCGCCGGCCAGGTCACGCCGCGCCGGCCGGGCCTGCTCGGGAAAGCGGCGGCCAGGTTCGCTCCGGGCCCGGGACCGGGGGTCAGGATCAAGGACATCGATGGACAGATGATCAAGCTGGCGAAGTGCTGCTCTCCGGTCAAGGGCGAGCCCGTCGTCGGGTATATCACGGCGGGGAAGGGGCTGAGCGTCCATTCTCTCCGTTGCCCGCTCGTGACCAAGGAGATCCTGGACGGTCAGCGGCTGGTCGAGGTGTCCTGGGACCCGGCCTTCGCCGGGACGTTCAAGGCCCGTCTCCTGGTCAAGTCCGAGGACTCGCCCGGGGTCCTGGCCAAGGTTGCCACCGCGGTCGCGGAGCTCGAAGGGAATATCTCCAAGGCCGAGGCGGCAATGCTCGCCGAGGGCAAGGCCAAGATCAGGCTGGACATCAGGATCCGGGACATCCGCCATCTCGAGGACATCACGCGGCGCATCTCCGCGCTGAAAGAGGTTTTGTCTGTCGAGAGAGTGTAGATGAGGTTAGGCCGCTTTGACCACTTTCCCCGAGCGCAGGCATCTCGTGCAGACCCAGATCTGGCGCACGCCGCCCGCCGGGGTCTGGGCCTTGACGTGCTGAAGGTTGGGCTTCCATTTTTTCGGGGACGACTTGTGGGAATGGCTGACATTATGCCCGAAAATCGGGCCTTTTTTACAGATATGACAGGTTTTCGGCATGGTCGTATCTCTCTCGTCTCAGGATGAGCCGAATTTATACCATAAAAACCGGCGCGAGGCAAGTTGGCGACGTTTGTTTCGCTTGACCGGGGAGTCCGAAAGGCGTAACTTTCCTTCGAGGCCGGCATGAGACCCAATGTTTTTCTGGCTCTCGTTTTTCTCTCTTTGCCCCTGGCCGCGGCCTGCCGGTTGCCCCTCGCTTCGAAAACCCTCATGAACGGCGTTGCGGCGGCCCGCGCGGACAGATGGGACGACGCCGTTGTCCACTGGAAGAACGCCCTGGCCCAAAATCCGGGTTCAGAGGCGGCCCACAACAACCTCGCGATTGCCTACGAAAAAAAGGGGGCCTGGGAGGAGGCCCGAAAGGAGTACGAGGCGGCCCTCGGCCTTGCCCCGGATAATCCGACGATCAAAGATAACTTCGAGCGGTTCAAGAGCCGCCAGGAAGCCGCCAGGACCGACAAAGGCCCGGCGGCCCGCGGCGGCAACGTCGCCGATTCCGCCCCCGGGAGAGGCCGATGAGGAGGCCGGCGATTTTCGCCCTGGCCATCATCCTGGCGGCAGCCGCCTGCTTTTCGCGTCCTCCGGTCCCGGTCAAGGTAGAGATGCCCGGCGTTTCGGCCTTTCCGCCCGGCCTCTTCAGCGAGATCATCGTGACCGATTTCCGCGACGACGCCCCGTCCCAGGATTTCGCGCTCGGCCGGGAACTCCAGAACTATCTCGCGGCAGCACTCGGCCGGTCCTTCAAGGGCACGGTCTCCCGCATGGATCTCTCCCGGGACGGCAAGGCCGCCGCGGACGACCCGGCGTTCTGGAAACAGGCGGCAGCCGGCCGCGAACGGGCGGTCCTCCTCACCGGCTCGGCCGGGCTCGTCGGCCGAACCCGCAAGGCCCTGAAGAAAACGAATCTTCCCGTGGACGGCCCGTTCAACGTCGACCGCCGCGGCCTCATCGAGCAGCGCCAGTGGACCCTCTCGGTCGACTTCTCCGTCGTTTCCGCCGCGACCGGGGAAGCCCTTTATAAAATAACCTTCCGCGAGGAACGGGAGTACCTCGACCTCGATAAACCGGCCGAGTTCGCTTTTGCCGAGCTCGCCGACCGTATCCGGGCCCGCCTTTTCCCGGTCCTTTTCGGCGCCCCGACGATCGAGGCAAGGACCCTCCTCCGGCGCTGACCCGGTCCACTTCCGCCGCGAAGGCTCGTCCCTTGGCTAAGCGTGTAAAAACGAACGGTTTTCCCCGTCCGGCGGGGGCCTCGCCCGGGGCCTCTTTTCGGCCGTTTTTCGAGCCCTCAGGGGCCCTCCGGAAGCGCTTTTCCGGCGCCCCGGACCGGGGCTTTCGACGACGGCCCCGAAATACCGTTTTCCCCTAAAAAAAAGCTTGAAATGACCTCCCCGTGGTGCTATGATTGCCAGGCCTCCCCCGGTCCAACCTATTCCCCGGAGAGGATTTTCCACAGATGTGGAAATATCTGTGGAAAAAATAGCAGCACCTATGGAACCTAAAGAAAATCAAAACCTTTGGATTCAAATCCTCCGGGCCGTCGAAACCAAGGTCGACCCCAACTCGTTCGAGACCTGGTTCGATCCGACGAGCTTCATCGGCCAGGAACAGGATTGTTTGTACATCAAGGTCCCGAATTCCTATTTCCGCGACTGGCTGTCCTTCCATTATTCGAACATCATCAACGAATGTTCGCGGGACCTCTTCGGCAAAACCTTCGATGTCCGCTACATCCACGACGACACGCCGTCGTCGTTCATGAGGCGATCGCCCGACGAGAGGAAGACCAAGCAGGGCCAGTCCATCAATCCCAACCTCAACCCCAACTACACGTTCGAGAACTTCGTCGTCGGCAGCTGCAACCAGTTCGCCCACGCGGCCGCCTTGGCCGTAGCCAAGAACCCGGCCAAGTCCTATAACCCTCTCTACATCTACGGCGGGGCGGGCCTCGGCAAGACCCATCTCATGAACGCCATCGGCCACTTCAGCCTCCAGCAGAACGAGCGGAATAAGATCCTCTACGTCACCACCGAAAAATTCATGAACGATCTCATCAACCATCTCCAGTACGGCAAGGTCCTCGAGTTCCGCGAGAAATATCGGAGCGTCGACGTTTTGTTGATCGACGACATCCACTACCTCGCCGGCCGCGAGCGGACGAAAGAGGAATTTTTCCACACCTTCAACCACCTTTATGACAGCCAGAAACAGATCGTCATCTCGAGCGACTGCCCGCCCAAGGAAATCCCCCATCTCGAGGAGCGTTTCCGGTCCCGGTTCGAATGGGGCCTCATCGCCGACATCAAGCCGCCGGACATCGAAACCCGCATCGCCATCCTCAAGAAAAAAGCCGAGGCCGAGGCGGTCTCCCTGCCCGAGAGCGTGGCCCTCTACATCGCCGACAAGGTCCAGTCCAACATCCGGGAGCTCGAGGGCTACCTGAGACGGGTCATCGCTTTCGCCTCGCTCAAGGGCGAAAGGATCGATTTGGACCTGACCAAGGAAGCCCTCAAGGGTCTTCTCGACTCGTCGACGACGATCGTCACTGTGGAAAAAATCCAGAAACTCATCTGCCACAAGTTCAAAATAAAGCCTTCCCAGCTCAAGTCGAAGAACAACTCCCCCAAGATCGCTTTTCCTCGACAGATCGCCATGTACCTGGCCAAGGAATTGACCAAGTCGTCCCTTCCAGAAATCGGCAAGAAATTCGGTGGAAAGCACCACACGACGGTCATCTACAGCGTCCGCAAAATCGATAAGCTTCGGACGGACGATCCGGAATTCAACAAAGAGATCAACAGTCTCCTGGCCTTCATCCAATGAGGATTATCAACGTGTTCGGCGGGATATGCACATTTCCAGAGGACTTTCTTATTTCTCTTCTTGATTTTAGTTATCTTTATGAAATAAATAATAAGAATATAAGGAATCCGGTTCGAGAGGTGGCAAAATGAAATTCTCACTCCCCAAAGAAGTATTTCTAGAAGAGCTGCAGCTCCTCCAGGGGATCGTCGAAAAACGGAACACCATGCCCATCCTGGCCAACATCCTGATGAACGTCTCGGCGTCGGACATCGAACTGACGGGAACCGACCTCGAGGTCGGGCTGAGGACGCATCTCGAGGCGGCCATCGATAAAGCCGGGGCGATCACGGTCAACGGCAAGAAGATCTTCGAGATCGTCAAATCCCTGCCGGAAGGGCAGACCGTCCAGGTGGAAAAGGTCGGCGACAACATCGAGATCAAGGCAGGCGACAGCGAGTTCAAGATCCTGTGTCTGCCCAAAGAGGATTATCCCCAGGTCCCGGAACCGAAATTCGAGAAAGGCATCAAATTGGCGTTGAAGGACGTCAACGACATGATCGACCGGGTTTACTACGCGATCACCCAGGAGCAGAGGTATTATCTCAATGGAGCCCAGCTTTCGCTCAAGAACCGGCAGATCGAACTCGTCAGCACGGACGGGCACCGCCTGGCGTACACGAAAAAGGCCCAGGACGGGCTGAAACTCGACCAGGACATCAGCGTCATCGTGGCCAAGAAGACGCTCAACGAGATCAGAAAATTCGAGGACGAAACCGTCGAGTTCGACCTCGACGAGCACAACCTTTTCTTCAAGGTCGGCCGGAGGACCCTCATCTCCCGGATCATCGACAGTAAGTTCCCTAACTATCAGGCGGTCATCCCCAAGGACAACCCCGGCCGGCTGGCCGTTTCGCGCGAAGAGCTGGCCAACGCCATCCGGCGCGTGTCCCTCCTCTCGGCCGAGCGGTCGAAGGGGATCAAGTTCACCATCGAGAAGAACCGGATGAGGCTATTCTCCTCCAACCCCGAGATCGGAGAGGCGCGCGACAGGCTGGCCGTCGAATACAAGGGCCAGGACCTGGAGATCGGGTTCAACGCCCAGTATCTGCTCGACTTCCTCACGTCGGTCGCGTCCGAACGGGTCGTCTTCGAGATCAAGGACGAGAACAGCGCCGTTCTGCTCAAGCCGGAGGCCGAGGAAGGCATCACCAACATCTACGTCCTGATGCCGATGAAGATCTGACCCGGCCGAGGAGTCAAGGGACGAGCCTTCGCGGCGGAAGTGGACCCCCAGGCTTTGCAGTCCTCAGGCGCGAAGCGAATGAGGGCGGGCAAGCCCGGGGCCCCGGCCGCTGTCGATCCCCTAACCTGCGTCGAGGGCGCTCCGGAGGGCGGCGACGACCCTCCGGACGGCCCGGTCGACAACCGGAGAGACCGGGGCCCCCTCCGCGAACGATGAAGGCCCTATCCCCAGGATCAAGACCCGGCAGTCCATCGTTTCGCGGATATAGCGGGCGAGGCGCGTCAGAGGAATGCGGTGGGTGGAAACGTCCTCGTCGGCAACCTCGGTGGGATCGACGAGAAAGACCGCACCCGGCGGCCGCCCGGCCGCGGCGGAGTCGACGAGGACCGCGAGGTCGGGCGAAAACGCCCGGATGACCCCCGTGAAATTTTCGGGGGCCTCTTCTGCGGGAATGACGAGGGCCTTCGCCGGCAACATGCCGGGTCCGGCGAGGAGGGCCCGGGCGGCGAGGGCCCCGGCGGCGTCATCGCCCCTGGCGACGTTCCCGACACCGACGACGGCGACGCGGGCGGACCGGCGGATCTCCCGCCGGAGAACTCGCTTCCAGGATTCCATGGCTTGATTGTAGGACTTCCCGCGCCCGCCCGCAAGGCGCCGCCCTGCAGGGAACGGCGCGGTCGTCCCGGCCCGGGCGGGGGGGGGGTTAGGCCTTCGGCTCGGCCGCAGGCGGCGGGGTCGCCGGCGCCGCCGCCTTGGGCTTGAGCACGGCCCGGACGTAGACCCAGTCCTTTTTCAGCTTGTGGCGGTCGTCGTCGGCGAGCTCGAACAGGCTGTCCATCAACATGGCCTTGGGGGTCGTCGGACAGGAGTCGACGCACTGGGCGCAGTGGACACAGCGGTCGTTGTGGATGATCATCTTGAAGCGCTTCTCGGCCTCGTTGACCGAGGAGATCTCGATGGCCTCGGCCGGGCAATCCCGCTCGCAGGCCCGGCAGACGATGCATCTCTCCGGGTTGAGGTAGGGCGTGCCGCGGAAATTCACCGGGACCGCAAGCTTCTTGAAGGGGTAGTCGACCGTAGCGGGTTTCTTGAAAAGGTGGCGGAGAAGCTCGGGGAGGAAGACCGCTAGTTTCATGACAGCAATCCCTTCAGGAGGATGGTGACCAGGAGCTGGAGGACGGCCAGCGGGGCCAGGTATTTCCAGGCGAAGGACACGACCTGGTCGATGCGTATCCGCGAGGTCAGGGCCCGGAGAAGCGACAGGAGGAAGATGACGAAGAGCGTCTTGACCACGAAATGGAGGAACCCGACGACGGCGCCGCCGGGGAAACCGCCTAGGAAGACGGCCGCGAGGAGGCCGCTCGAGATGACGAGCTCGATGTCGAAGGTCAGGCGGAAGAGGGCCAGCTTCTTCCCCGAATATTCGGTGAACGTCCCGCCGACGATCTCCGTTTCGGCGTGGGGGATGTCGAAGGGGGTCCGCTCGAGCTTGGCCTGGACGGCGATGACGGCGACGATGAAGCCCAGCAGGTTCGTCAAGAGGAGGAGGGGCTTCGCCTGGTAGAAGGCCGCGATCTCGGCCAGGCGCCAGGAGTCGGCCAGGATGGCCGGGCCGAGGACGGCCAGGAAGAGCGGGACCTCGTAGCCGAAGAACATGGTCAGGACGCGGGCGCCGCCGATCGTGGCGAAGGGGTTGGTCGAGGCCCAGGCGGCCAGGAAGAGGATGAGCGTCGGCAGGCTGAGGAGGTAGAGGACGACGATGATGTCGCCGGAAAACGACGTCGGGCCGGGGTTGGCCAGGTCGAAGTTCCAGACGGGGAGCAGCAGCCCCGCCGTCGCGACGACGGCCAGGCCGACGACCGGCAGGATGTTGAAGAGACGCTTGTCCGCGGCCTCGGGGACGATGTCCTCCTTGGCCATGAGCTTGAAGAAGTCGGCGATGGGCTGGAGGAGCCCGAACCGGCCCGTGTGGGTCGGGCCCATCCGGTTCTGGAGCCTGGCGTAGACCTTGCGGTCGAACCACTCGCAGAAGGTCGAATAGACGAAGAGGAAGAGAAGCCCGGGGTAAACGACGAGATAGAGGAGTGTTCTCACAACGGCCATACCGCATTCCTTTTCACGGGAGCGTTTTGATGCCGGGCGATCGCCCGCCGGCGCAGATCGCTCATCCGGACGACCGACTCCTCGCCGCTTCCGGCGGCGACCAGGGTGACGGTCCGTTCGGCGCAGCAGATGCAGGGGTCGATGGCGGCGAAGATGAGCGGGATGTCGGCGATGAAGCCCTTCCGGAGCATCTCCACCGTGGCCGGGTAGTTGGCCAGGGTGGGGGCCCGGACCTTCAGGCGCTCGGGCTTGTCCGTCCCGTTGGCCTTGATGTAATGGATGTTCTCGCCCCGGGGCGCCTCGTAGCGGCTGACGACCTCGCCGGGCTTGGCCTTGCGCGGGGCCTTGACGGCGATGTCGCCGGCCGGCAGGCCCTTGACCATCTGCTCGATGAGCTTGTAGGACTCGAGCAGTTCCTTGACCCGGACGACGACCCGCCCGAGGACGTCGCAAGTGTCGGCCGTCGCCAGCTCGAAGTCGAGCTCCCCGTAGACGGCGCACGGGTCATCCTTGCGGACGTCGCGGGCGACGCCCGAGGCCCGGGCGACGGGGCCGACGGCGCAGAGGGCGATGGCCGATTCCTTGGACAGGTAACCGACGCCGGCGATCCTGGCGACGAAGCTCGGTTCGTTGGCGCCGATGTAGAAATAATATTCGCTCCGCTTTCTCAACGTGGCGACGCCTTCCAGGATCTTGGCCTTCTGGCCCTCGTCGATGTCACGGCGCACGCCGCCGAGCGTGTTGATGGCGTAGTGGACGCGGTTGCCGGAGATCATCTCCAGGAGGTCCATGACGATCTCGCGGTCGCGCCAGGTGTACATGAAGAACGAATCGAAACCGGCCTCGTGGCCGGCGACGCCGAGCCAGAGGAGGTGGCTGTGGACGCGCTCGAGCTCGGCGACGAGGTAGCGGATATAAAGGCCGCGCCGGGGCGGCGCGAGCTCCATGAGCTTCTCCACGCCCTGAACGTAGCAGGTGGCGTGGGAATGGGAGCAGATGCCGCAGATGCGCTCGGTGACGTAGATGTTCTGGAGCCAGGATTTCTCCTCGGCCAGCTTCTCCATACCGCGGTGATTGTAGCCGAGGCGCATGTCGACGTCCGTGATGACCTCCCCCTCGACGGTCATGCGCAGGCTGATCGGCTCCTTGAGGGCCGGGTGCTGGGGACCGATGGGGATCTGGAAACTCATGACTTTCCTCCGGGGATGACTTCCTGGGGCCGCACGTGCTTCCAGTCTTTCCTCAAAGGGTATTGGCCTTCGGGCCAGTCGTCCGGCAGGACGAGGCGGCGGGGGTCGGGGATGCCCTCGACCTTCACGCCGAACATCTCCTGGAGCTCCCGCTCGTAGAGGACGGCGCCCGGGATGACGGCGCAGATGGACGCGATGCGGGGCTCGGATTTCGGGAATTCGGTCCGCAGGTTGATGTTGGCGACGGGCGACGCGAAATGGTACAGGAACTCGAACGTGTCGCCCTTGTCGACCCCGCTGATCGTGGCCAGGTAGGCGCAGTCGTACTTGTCGCGGAGGAGCGTCACGACCGGAACGAGCTCCGGCGGCGCGATCTTGACAAAAATGCGGCGGACGTCGGGATTCGTTAGATCGAGGGCCTTCTCCCCGAGGTCCCGCTTCAGGCTTTCGACGATTTCGATGTCGGACATGTCGGTTCCTTGATGCTTAGAGTTTACCCAGAAGCTTGACGACGCCGTCGATGATGGCGTCGGGCCGGGCCGGGCAGCCTGGGACGTACATGTTGACCGGGATGACCTGGTCGATGCCGCCCATGATGTTGTACGCGCCGCGGTAGACACAGCCGGACATGGCGCAGGCGCCCACGGCGATGACGAACTTGGGGTCGGGGACCTGTTCGTAGATGCGGATGATCCGGTCCCTTATCTGGCGGGTGACCGGGCCGCTGGCGATGATGACGTCGGCGTGGCGGGGCGTGGCCTTGAGGAGGATGCCGAAGCGCTCGACGTCGAACCGCGGGGTCAGCGCGGCGACGATCTCGATGTCGCAGGCGTTGCAGGCGCCGGAGTTGAGGTGGAGGATCCAGGGCGACTTGATCCTGGACCAGCGCGTGAGCTTGTTCAGCATGTTAGCTCCTTGTGACCAGGGCCATGACGGACAGGAAGATCATGAGCAGGTAGAAGACGGCGAAAAAGACGATCTTGCCCGAGGGAACGGTGGCGATGACCAGGACGGCCACGTGCATCATCGTGAAGAACAGGGCGACGAAGAAGAAGAGGCGGTAGCCGAACTGGATCTTGACGCCCGGGATGTCCTCGCCGCAGGCGTAGGTCGTGAGCTTGCCGCCGACCTTGGTCAGCTTGGGCGCCATTTTCGATCCCAGGCCGTAGAGGGCGAAGGCCGTCCCCAGGAAAAAGAGGAAGGCGACGGGCGGGGAGAGGAGGAAACCGATTCCCTTCATGGCTCAACCTTTCAGCCTGGCCAGCTTGCGGACGTCCAGGCTTTTCGTCTGCCGGGCGATGTTGATGATGAGGGCCAGGGCCGTGGCCACGAGGCTGACCTCGACGACGATGAACGTGACGACGAGGGTCTGGGCGACGAGGATGTTGTCCTTGGCGAACCCGGTCCCCAGGAGGAGCAGGCTGATGCCCTTGGCGATGACTTCGATGGCGATGAAGAGCTTGATGAGGTTCCGCCGGAGAAGGAGGCCGAGGATCCCGGCGAAGATGAGGGCGGCCGCGAAAAACAGGTAGAAGTACCAGGTGTTAGTCATGTTTGTCCCCCTTGCGGAACAGGGCCAGGACGGCGAACACGCCGGCCAGGATGACGGCGATCTGGCCGACGAGGTCGAACGTCCTCCCTTTCCAGAGGACGTCGCCGAAGGTGCCCGTCTCCGCCCCCGAGGCGAGGGCCGGGATCTTCCGGAGGAGGCCCTTCATGACCAGGGCGTCGATGATGATGAAGGCGACGAAAAAGAGGGGGAAGACCCAGTTCACGGCCCGGGATTCCCGGACCTCGTCGCCGGCCTTTGTCAGGGCGATGGTCAGAATGAAGAGGACCGTGATCAACCCGGCGACGACGGAGATCTCGAAGACGCCGGCGTACGGGGCGTTCATCCGGAAGAAGATGATCCCCAGGAACAGGCTGGCGGCGGCGAGCGAGATGGCCGACTTGAGCAGGTCGCGGAGCAGGATGGCCAGGACCGAGAACAGGACCAAACCGACGAGGAGAGCTGTTTGCACGATCATCGTTTAAAATCCCCACGATCCGATCACGGCGTGGACCCCGTCCGCGAGCACGTCGGCGGCGGGCTGGATCCAGGTCGTGACGGTCGACGAGAAGAGGATGCCGATCCCCACGCAGAGGAGGGCCAGGAAGACGGTCGCGGCCGTCATCCAGAAGGGCGCTTCCTTGACGGCGGCCCACTTCTCGTTAAGCTTGCCGAAGAAGGCCTTCCGCTGCATGAGGAGGTAGTACCAGAGGGTCAGGACCGAGGTCAGGACGGCGATCACGGCGAATACGGGGTGCCCGGACTGGACGAGGGCGATGATGATGATCAGCTTCGACCAGAACCCGTTGAGCGGCGGGACGCCGGCGATCGACAAGGCCCCGACGAGGTTCGTTGCGGCCGTGATCGGCATGCGCTTGGCCAGGCCGCCCATCTCGTCGAGGTTCCGGGTGCCCGTGGCTTGCTGGACGGAGCCGCTGGTCAAGAACAGGAGCCCCTTGGCCAGGGCGTGGTTGAAGAGGTGGAAGAGCCCGCCGGCGATGCCGAGGGGCGTCCCGATGCCGATCCCCAGGACGACGTAGCCGACCTGGCTGATCGAGGAATAGGCCAGCATCCTCTTCATGTCCTTCTGGCCCAGGGCGAGGAACGCGGCGACGACCATGGATAGCGCGCCCAGGGACATCAGGACCGTGGACAGGGCCGGCGTCAGGCCGAAGACGTTGAGGAAGATCCGGGTCATGGCGTAGACGCCGGAGACCTTGATCAGGAGGCCGGACAGGACGGCCGAGATGGGCGCCGGGGCCGAAGGGTGGGCGTCCGGAAGCCAGGCGTGGAACGGGATGAGGGCCGCCTTCAGGCCGAAGCCCATGAGGAAGAAGGCGGAGGCGACGCCGACCGCGGCGCCGGCGTTGAGCTCCTGGAGGGCCTTGGCCACGGCCGCGAAGTCCAGGCTCCCAGTCATCCCGAAGATGACGGCAACGCTGATCAGGATGAAGGCCGTGGCCACGACGGAGAGCATGAGGTACTTGAAGGCGGCCTCGAGCTCGTCCCGCCCCAGCCCGAAGGCAACGAGGGCGTAGGATGCGACGGCCGCCACCTCCATGAAGAGGTAGACGTTGAAGAGGTCCGTGGCCAGGACGAGTCCGTTCATCCCGGCGATCATGACCAGGAACAGGGCGTAATAATTGGCCTTGGCCCCGTAGTGCTCCATGTAGTCGATGGAAAACAGGCAGGCCGCCAGCCCGACGAGGGCGATGGCCAGGAGCATGAGCAGGCTGAACCCGTCCAGGGCCAGCCGGATGGCGACGGGCTCACCGAACCAGGAGAGCTGTTGGAGGACGGGCCCGCCGGCGATGAGGTGACGTCCGGCGATCGCGGCGTAGACGAGCAGGAAGAGCAGGGCCGCGTTGGCCAGCAGGTCCGGCACGACCCGCCGGGAGACCTTGCCGACGAGAGGGAGAATCCCCGCCACGACGAGCGGCAGCGCAACGAAAAGTATGATCAACGCTCCTCCTCTATTTCGCGAGCAGGCTGATCGCGCCCGCCACGATGATCAGGCCGGCCAGGCACCAGGCGAGGTAGTTCGCGTAATGCCCGTTGTGGGCCTTCCTCAGGATGGCCGTGAATTTCTCCCCGGCGACGGTGACGACCTTCTCGAAGACGAAATCGATGGGCCGGTCGACGGCCTTGTACAGGACGAGAGACAGCCCGTGGAGGACCTTGATACCCTGCTCGTAGGGGTCGAACACCCGGGCCTCGGCCAGGTCGTAGAGCTTGTGGACCACAGGGAGGTTATGGACGGGTTCGGAGGCCAGGTAGGGCTTGCGGCCGGACTTCAGGAAGCCGTGCCGATGGAGCAGGAAGGCCAGAACGAGACAGCCGATCGAGATAAGGGCCACCGGGTTAAAGATGTCCAGGGCGTGACTGGTAAAATCGAGATGGGCGCCGGCCTCCGCGTGACCCGCAAGGATGGGCTGGATGAAGAGGGTCAGGGGGAGCTTATTGTAGACGCCGAAGAGAATGCAGAGGGCCGCCAGGACGAGGATGGGGACGACGATGGCCGGTTGGCTCTCCTTGACCGCTGGGATCTCGCGGGTCCGTTCGCCGAAGAACACGGAATGCCCGGCCTTGAGGAAGGAGGCGAAGGTGAAGATCGCCCCGACCCAGGCCGCGATGGCGAAAACCGTGTAGCCCGATTCGAGGGCGCCGTGGAAGACCATCTCTTTGGAAACGAAACCGTTGAGCGGCCAGACCCCGGAAATGGCCAGGGCGCAGACGGTGAATCCGAAGGCCGTCAGCGGCATCTCTTTCCGCAGGCCGCCGAGCTTCTTGAGCTCGGTCGTGCCGGTCCGGTGCTCGACCGAGCCGGCGCTCAGGAAGAGGCCGCATTTATACATGGCGTGGTTGATCATGTGGAAGAGCCCGCCGGCGATGCCGAACGGCACGGCCGTCCCGATGCCGAGGATCATGTAGCCGACCTGGCTGACGGCGTGATAGGACAGGAGCCGCTTGAGGTCCTTCTGGACGAGGGCCATGAGGACGGCCAGGACGATGGTCACCGCCCCGAGAACCATGAGCAGGACGGAGAGGCCGCTCCCCGGCCGGAGCTTGAAGAAGTCGAGGGAGATCCGGGCCAGGAGGTAGATGCCCAGCAGCTTCTCGAAGGCGGCCGGCAGGAAGGCCATGAAAGTCACGGGCGCGTCGACGGCGGCGTCGGGGATCCAGGTGTGGAAGGGCATGGCCCCGGCCTTGCCGGCGGCTCCGATCATCATTAGGACGAAGGCGATCGCGGCCAGCCCCGTCGGCTCGACCGAGACCTGGGACATGGTCAGCGTACCGCTCACGGTCCACAGGAGCCCGATGCCCAGGATCATCGAGAAGTCGCAGAAACCGCTGATCAGGAGGGCCTTGACCGCGGTCCGGCCGGACGTCGGCCGGCCGCCGATCGTGATCAATCCGTAGAGCGTGACGAGCAAGCCTTCCCAGAAAAAGACGAGGGGGACGAAGTTATTGGCCAGCACCGCCCCGTTGGCGAAAGCGGCGGTCAGGAAGACGTAGGCGAAGAATTCCCGGGCCCGCGGCGCGTCCTTCATCTTGACCGTCGAATAGAGAATGATCAGGATGAGGAACCCGGCCAGGGCGAGCAGGATGAAGCTCGAGAAGTGGTAGAGGCGGAGATCGAAGTCGATGCCCATGCCGAGCCAGGGAACGTTGAACCGGAGGTCCTTCAGGGAGAAGAAGACGAAGCCGTAATACAGCAGGGCCGCCGCGCCGGCCAGGGCCAGGGCATCCCGGACGAGGCGGAGCGTCCGCGGGATGACGAGGAGGACGACGGCCAGGACGGCGGGCAGGAGGATCGGGAGAAGAAGCATTTTGGGCGTCATCGGAGCCACCAACTCATCTCGGTCGTCGCGATGTTGACGAGCTTCATCGGGTAGGCGACGAAGAGGCCGGCCGCCAGGCTGAGGACGGCCAGGACGGCGACGACAAAGACCATGGATTTCGTTTTCTCGGGAGCCGGGTGCTTGAGCTCACCCAGGAACACCAGGCTGAAAACCCTGAAAAGGTAGTACATCGTCAGGACGGCGGTGAAGAGGGCCGCGGCGGCGAGCCAGGGCCGGCCGGCCTGCACGGTCCCCATGATGACCAGGAATTTCGAGAAGAAGCCGCCGAAGGGCGGGATGCCGATGACCGAGAAAGAGCAGACGAGGAAGGCGATCGCCGTGACCGGCATCGTCTTGACGAGGCCGCCCATCTCCCGGATGTCCTTGGTGTGGACGGCGTGGATGACGATCCCGGCGCAGAGGAAGAGCCCGGCCTTGGCCAGCCCGTGCATCAGGATGAAGAGAAGCGACCCGGAGATCCCGGCCGCATTGGCCACGCTGAAGCCGAGGAAGATGTAGCCGATCTGGCTGATCGTCGAGTAGGCCAGGATTCTTTTAATGTCGTTCTCCACGGCGGCCGCGCCCGCCGCGACGAGGCTGGAGACGACGACGATGATGGGAATGGCCTGCTGCCAACCCTCGGGCAGCCGGAAGGTGTAGAGGAAGAGGCGGGCGAAGGCGTAGACGCCGATCTTGACCAGGACGGCGGCGTGGAGCAGGGCTGTGACCGTCGTCGGCGCGACGCCGGCGTCCGGGAGCCAGGTGTGGAGCGGAATGGTGGCCGATTTCGAGAACAGGCCGAAAAGGATGAGCAGGACGGCCGTCCCCGGGACGAGGGTCCCCCGCATGGCCGTGATGTCGAAGGTGTTGGTGACGCCGTAGATCTGGATGAAGCCGAGGAGCATGACCACGGCGCCGAAGAACGTCACCAGGAAGGCTTTGTCGGCCTTGCGGACGTGAGCCGGCTCCCGGTAGAAGCCGATGAGTCGCCAGCAGCTGATGGCGATGATCTCCCAGAAGAGGTAGAGGAAGATGAGGTTCCCGGAGAAGACCAGACCCATCATCGCCCCGATGAAAAGCAGAACCATCAGGTAGTATTCGTTCTGGTTCTCTTCCTTATGGATGTAGCCGACGGAGTAGACGACGATGAGACAGCCGACGAACGACGACACCCCGGCCATGAAGATCGACAGCGGGTCGATGATCAGGACGAAGTCGAGGCCCAGGACCAGGCTTTTGCGCACGACGAGCTCCCCCCCTTGGAGAGCGAGGGGGATCAGGGTCAGCGGCAAGACGGCCGTCACGGCGCTCACCAGGATGGCCCAGACCGACCGGGCGCGCCTGGACAGCAGGCTGGCCAGGGGGGTCGCGAACGAGCCGACGACGGGGACGAGGATCGTTAGGAGGACGATTGTTTCCGCGTTCATTGGGACAGGTTGCCTTCCTTATTTTGAGGGCCAAGTATAGTGATGGGCCGGAGGGTTGTCAAGAATTTCCACATGCCTTCCTCACCTTTTAAACAGGTTTTTTCAGAGATAAAAACCGATTGCTTTTTCCCCTGGAATGTAGGATAAAAGAACGAATCCGCCGAGGAGAGTGAACAAACATGCCCATCGAGATCCGCGAGGTCCTTTCCAGCAAAGACCTGAAGACGTTCATCTACCTACCCGAGAAGATCCACGCCGGGCACGAGAACTGGGTCCACCCCATCTACATGGACGACTGGAAGTACTTCGACAAGAAAAAGAACAAAGCCTTCGGCTACTGCGACACGATCCTCCTTCTGGCTTGGAAGGACGGACGGCCCGTGGGCCGGGCCATGGGCATTATCAACCACCGCTTCAACGAACACCGGAACGAAAAGACGGCCCGTTTCGGGTACCTGGACATCTACGAGGACAAGGAAGCGATCCACGCCATCCTCGGTTTCATCGAAGCCTGGGCCCGGGCCAAGGGGATGACCAAGGTGGTCGGCCCCTACGGCTTTTCCGACCAGGACCCCGAAGGCTTCCTCATCGAAGGCTTCGAGCACCGGGCGACCATCGCCACCTACTACAATTTCGAATGGATGCCGAAGTTCCTCGAAGACGAAGGCTACGCCAAGGACAACGACTGGTTCGTCTACAAGCTTGACGTCCCCAAGGAGCTGCCGGAATTCTATAAAAAGATCTACGAGCGGGCCATGAAGCGCGGCACTTACGAGATCGTCGAGTTCCGCAAGAGGAAGGAGCTCAAGCCCTGGATCCGTCCCATCCTGTCGCTCATGAACGAATGTTACATTGCCGGCAACATCTACGGCTTCGCCCCCCTCGAAGAAGAGGAGATGGACGACCTGGCCAAGCGCTTTCTCCCGATCGTCGACCCGCGTTTCGTCAAGGCCATCAAGAAGGACGGGGACGTTGTGGCCTTCATCATCGCCATGCCCGACATGACCGAGGGTATCCGCAAGGCCAGGGGCCGCCTGCTCCCCTTCGGGTTCATCCACGTCCTCCGGGCGGCCAAGAAGACCAAACAGCTCGACCTCCTGCTCGGGGCCGTCAAGGAGCAGTACCGGGGCCAGGGTCTCGACGTCCTCATGGGCGTCAAGACCCTCATGTCCGCCCACGAGGCCGGCTACGAGATGATGGACACCCACCACGAAATGGAAGCCAACGTCAAGGTCCGGGCCGAGATGGAGCGCATGGGCGGGACCATCTACAAGAAATACCGGGCTTTCTACAAGATGCTCTAGCCGGGACTGTCCCTCTTTATACGTTCGACGGCGCCAAATCCCGTTTTTTTAAAACGGGGTAAAAAGCGCCGCTCAGTATTAACCCTAAGCAGACCGGGGAGTCGAGGGGTTGATTTTATTTCGCGTCGGCCCAGTTCGGGCCGAAGCCTAGGCGCACCTTGAGCGGGACCAGGAGCTCGGCCGCGCCCTCCATGGCCTCTCGCACGAGCGGCTCGATGGCGGCTTTTTCTTTTTCGGGGACCTCAAAAACAAGCTCGTCGTGGACTTGGAGGATCATGCGCGTCCCGAGCTTCCGGGCCTCGAGCGCCCGGGCGGCGCGGAGCATGGCCACTTTGACGAGGTCGGCCGCCGAGCCCTGGATGGGGTTGTTGAGGGCGATGCGCCGGCCGGCCTGCTGGATGTTCCGGTCGGGCATGCGCAGCTCCGGCACCGGCCTCCGCCGGCCGAGGATCGTCTCGGAATAGCCCCGCTCGCGGGCCTCCTCGACGACCCTGTCGAGATAGGCCTTGACGCCCGGGAGTTCGCCGAAGTAGCGGTCGATGAACTTCTGGGCTTCGGCCGCCGATGTCCCCAGCTCCTTGGCCAGGGAAAAGGCCGAGGTCCCGTAGACGATGCTGAAATTGATGATCTTCGCCCGCCGCCGCGTCTCCTCCCCGCCATTGTCCCCGAAGACGAGCCGGGCGGTCTCCTCGTGGACGTCCCGGTCCTCGAGGAACGTGGCGATGAGCTTGGGGTCCTGCGAGAGATGGGCCAGGACGCGCAGCTCGATCTGGGAATAGTCGGCGGCCAGCAGGAAGTGTCCCTTGTCCGGGACGAAGGCCCGGCGGAAGCGCGCCCCCCACGGGCCCCGGATGGGGATGTTCTGGAGGTTCGGGTCGCTTGACGACAGGCGGCCGGTGGAGGCCACGGTCTGGTTATAGGAGGTGTGGATGCGGCCCGTGGCCGGGTTGATGAGCTGGGGGAGGGCGTCGGCATACGTCGACTTGAGCTTGGACATCTGCCGGTAATCGAGGACGTGCCGGGCCAGGGGATGGACGGCCGCGAGCTCCTCGAGGATGTCGAGGGACGTGGAGTAGCCCTTGGTGACCTTCGTCCGCCGGGCGGCCGGCAGTCCCAGCTTGTGGAAAAGGATGTCGGCCAGCTGGCGGGGCGAGTTGATGTTGAAGGCGCCCCCGGCGAGCGCGTGGATCTCCTTCTCGAGACGCCCGAGCTCCCCCCCCAACTCCTTGGACATGGACTTCAGCACCGCGGGGTCGACGCGCACGCCCCATATCTCCATCCGGGCCAGGAGCCCGATGAGCGGCCGTTCGATATCTTCGTAGAGCCGGTCGAGCTTCTTGGCCTCGATCTTTTTCCAAAGGACCCGGTCGAGCTCCAGGGCCAGCGCGGCGTCCTGGCAGGCGTAAGGCGCGGCCCGGTCGACGGCGACCTTGTCCATCGTCAGCTCGCTCTTCCCCCGGCCGACGATGTCCTTGTAGGGCGTTTTCGTCTGCTGAAGGTAGTGGAGAGCCAGCTTCTCGAGGCCGTGCTGGCCCCAGTTCGGCTCGAGAAGATAGGACAGGACCATCGTGTCCCGGGAGACGCCGGCCAGGCGCACGCCCTCGTGCTCGAGGACGATGAGGTCGTACTTGATGTTCTGGCCGATCTTGCGGACGGCCGGGTCCTCCAGGACGGAGCGGAGGATGTCCAGGGCGCGCTCCTTGGGGATCTGAGGCGGAGCGCCCAGGCCGTCGTGGCCGACGGGGACGTAGAAGGCCTCTCCCGGGACGAGGGAAAAGGACAGCCCGACGAGGCGGGCCCGGGTGGGGAAGGCGCTGTCGGTCTCCGTGTCCAGGGCCACCTCTCCGGCCCTCGCGATCCGGGCGGCGAGCGCCCGGAGCTCGGCCTCCTCGAGGATCGTGTGGAATTCTTTTTCGACCGGGAGCCGCGGCTTCTTCAGAAAGTCGGCCAGGAGGGAGGAGAATTCGAGCTCCTGGAAAAGCCGGATGGTCTCCTTCTCGTCGGGCGCTTGGACGGCGTAACGCGCGAGGTCGAGCTCGAGGTCGAGGTCGCGGGTCACCGTGACGAGCCGCCGGCTGAGCTCGAGGAGCTCCCGGTTCTGGGTGATCCTCTCCCGGACGCGGGGGTTCTTGACCCGGTCGATGTTCCGGAGGAGGTTGTCGAGGGAGCCGAATTCCTGGATGAGGGACTTGGCCGTCTTTTCGCCGATCCCGGGAACGCCGGGGACGTTGTCCGTCGGGTCGCCCCAGAGGGAGAGGACGTCGACGACCTCCCCGGCGCCGACCCCGAAGACGTCCTTGACGCTCCCCGCGTCGATGGTCGTTTCCTTCGACGGATTCCAGATGGACGTCGTGGCGTCGACGACCTGGAGGAGGTCTTTGTCCGTGGTCACGATGACGGTCAGGATCCCCTTCGCCGCCGCGCGCGCGGCCAGCGTGGCCAGGGCGTCGTCGGCTTCGTACTTCGGGTACTCGGCCGTGGCCACCCGCAGGGCCCGGAGGACCTCCTTGAGGACCGGGAGTTGGGCGACGAGGTCCTCGGGCATCGGCTTGCGGTGGGCCTTGTAGGCGCTGAACTCCTCGTGGCGGACCGTCGGGCCCTCGACGTCGAAAACGACGCCCAGGTAGTCGGGTTTTTCCTTGTCGACGATCTTCCGCAGGGCGTTGATGAAGCCGTAGATGGCGCCCGTCGGGAAGCCGCCGGAGTTGGCGAGCCCCTGGATGGCGTAGTAGGAACGGTAGAGGAGGGAATGCCCGTCGATGAGGAAGAGGCGTTTCGGACTCAGTCGTACCCGCCTTCGACGATCTGTCCGAGGATCGTCTTGTGCTGGTCCTCGATCATCCGTTCGATCCGCTCCCTGACGTCGGGCAGGTTCATGAAGGCGGTGTAAAAGGTCCTTTTGGAGGCGAGCAGCCGTCCCGCCTTGTAGATCAACGATTCGACGTACTGGGCCGCGAGACCCTTGTCCTGGGTTTGGATGATGTAGGCGTCCCCCCTGTATTCCACTCGGGTGTTGTAGCCGCTCATGAAGGTCGTCCGCCCTCATTATACTCGTCCGGGCGGGCGGTTCAAGCCCGATTTCCCCGGCCCGGGCGAATTTGACAACCGGGTCCCACTTGGTATAATAAGATGAAAATTTTTTGAGGATGATCATTTGGACACGACGATGCTGATCGATATCGACCGCCTGCCGAAGGAAGGCCTCCGCCTGTCCGGGGATTTCGAGTTCCTGAACCTGGACCTGGTCGAGGAAAACGCCGTTTTCCTCGAGCCGGCCCACGCCGAGGTCGCCGTCCGCCTCATCGGCGAGGAGATCCTCATCCGGGGCGAGATCACGGCCCAGCTGAGCTTCGTCTGCTCGCGCTGCCTGATCCCGTTCGAATTCCCCGTGGCCAGCAAGTTCGACCTCGTCTACCTCCCCGAGGAGCTCGACGCCCTGTCCGAGGAGCTGTCCGACGAGAAGCTCGACCAGATGTACTACAGCGGCCGCCAGCTCGACCTGCGGGCCGTCGTCCTCGAGCAGCTGAACCTGACCTTCCCGGCGAAGCCCCTGTGCGGGCCCGGCTGCGAGGGGATCTGCGCCGTCTGCGGCGAGCTCGTCCACGACGCCCAGTGCTCGTGCCTCGTCAAAGAGTCCGATCCCCGTTGGAATAAAATCAAATTCAACGTGAGAGGCAAGAGTTAAATGCCTAATCCAAAGAGACGCCATTCGCCGACGAGAAAAGGGAAACGCCGGGCCCACGACGGGCTCACCATCCCCACCTTCTCCGTCTGCCCCAAATGCGGCAACCCCAAGCTGCCGCACCGGGCCTGCCCCGAGTGCGGGCACTACAAGGGACGGCAGGTGACGGAAGGGACCGAAGACTGACCCGGGTCCCGTGCATGAGAATCGCCGTCGACGCAATGGGGGGGGATTTCGGCCCTAAGGCCACCGTGCCCGGCGCCATGCGCGCGGCCGAGGATTTCGGCATCGACATCCTCCTCGTCGGCCTCGAGAACGTCATCCGCCGGGAGATCGACCGGACGGGCCTGCGCAAGTCCCGGGTCACGATCGTCGACGCCCCCGAGGCGATCGGCATGGGCGAGAGCGTCCTCGCCTTCCGCAAAAAGAAAGCCTCCTCCATCCGCGTCGCGGCCCAGCTCGTCAAGGACGGCCGGGCCGAGGCCTTCGTCAGCATGGGCAACACCGGGGCGGTCGTCTACATCTCGCGCGAGGTCCTGGGTTCTCTCAAGGGCGTGGACCGGCCGGCCCTGGCCCTCCTCGTCCCCGGCGTCGAGGGGCAGACCCTGCTCATCGACGTGGGGGCCAACGCCAACTGCCAGCCCCACAACCTCGTCCAGTTCGCGGTCATGGGCAAGATCTTCATGGAGGCGGTCGTCGGCGTGCCCGACCCCCGGGTGGGTTTGATGAGCATCGGCGAGGAAAAAGGCAAGGGCAACGATCTCGTGCGCGAGTCGTTCGACAGGCTCCAGGCGCTGCCCATGCGCTTCATCGGCAATGTCGAGGGGAAGGACCTGTTCTCCGGCGTCGCCGACGTCATCGTCAGCGACGGCTTCACCGGGAACGTGGCCCTCAAGGTCTCGGAAGGGGTCGTCCAGAGCGTCCTGTCGATGGCCCGCCACGAGATCACCAAGAACATCTTCGCCAAGCTCGGCTACCTCCTCATGAAGCGGCACCTGAAAAAGATCTATAAA
Organism: Acidobacteriota bacterium; assembly: GCA_014894455.1. Taxonomy (GTDB): domain Bacteria; phylum Acidobacteriota; class Aminicenantia; order Aminicenantales; family Saccharicenantaceae; genus RBG-16-66-30. The sequence continues at coordinate 23,411 of JADBLN010000028.1, forward strand.
AAGGTGGATTACTCCGAATACGGCGGCGCCCAGCTCCTCGGCGTCGACGGCGTCTGCATCATCGGCCACGGCCGGTCCACCGCGGAAGCCGTCCGCAACGCCGTCCTTCGGGCCCGGGAGTTCGTCGCGAACCGGGTCCAGGAGAAGATCCAGGCGGAGATCCTGCGCTACGAGCACGCCCTCAAAGGAGTGAGCGCATGAGACGCTTCGAAGGACGGGTGTCGATCGTCACCGGCGCCTCCCAGGGGATCGGCGAGGCCATCGCCCGCGACCTCGCCGCCGAAGGGGCGGCCGTCGTCCTCGTCGACGTGCAGCTCGACAAGCTCGAGGCCGTGGTCCGATCGATCGCCGACGCCGGCGGCAAGGCCGAGGCCCACCAGGCCGACGTCGCCGACGCGGCCGCCGTCGAGCGCGTCGTCGCCGCTGTCGCCGCCGCGCACGGCCGGATCGACCACCTGGTCAACAACGCCGGCATCACCCGCGACGGTCTGCTCATGCGCATGCGGGAGGAGGACTGGGACGCTGTCATCCGGGTCAACCTCAAGGGGACCTTCAACTTCTCCAAGGCCGTCATCCGGACCATGATCGCGGCGAAATACGGCCGGATCGTCAACATCGCCTCGGTCGCGGGCCTCATGGGCAACGCCGGACAGGCCAACTACGCGGCCTCCAAGGCCGGCGTCATCGCCTTCGCCCGGTCCCTGGCCCGCGAAGTCGGCGTCCGGGGCATCACCGTCAACGCGGTCGCGCCGGGGTTCATCGCGACGGCCATGACGGACGTTTTGCCCGAGGACGTCAAGAAGACCTACCTCGAGCTCATCCCCATGAAAAAATTCGGGCTTCCCAAAGACGTGGCGTCTGCGGTATTATTTCTACTCTCCGACGACGCCGCTTATATCACGGGCCAGGTGGTCAGCGTGAACGGCGGCATGTATATGTAGGCGGTCCGCCATCATCTTTATCAATTTTGTTTGAGGAGGACAGTATGGAAAAAGACGAACTGCTCAAGAAAGTCAGGGCGATTGTTTCGGACAAGCTGAGTATCAGCGAGGAGCAGGTCACCGAAGACGCGTCCTTCATCGATGATCTCGGCGCCGACTCTCTGGATACCGTCGAGTTGGTCATGGCCCTGGAGGACGAGTTCGGGCTGGACATCCCCGACGACCAGGCCGAGAAGCTGACGACGGTCGGCAAGGCCATCGACTACATCGTGGGGCACGCCAAGTAATCTCCCGGCCCCCTTTCCTCAAGAATCGTTGGTTCCATGGGCAGGTATAGCTTTCCCGGCCGCCGGGTCGTCGTGACGGGCATCGGCCTCGTTTCGCCGCTCGGCACGGGGACGGACAAGAACTGGCAGGCCCTCCTCCGCGGCGAAAGCGGTATCGCGTCCCTGACCCGGTTCGACGTCACCCGCTACACGACCCGCTTCGGCGGTGAGGTCAAGGACTTCGACCCCCTCCTGTTCATCGACCGCAAGGAGGTCCGCAAGATGGACCTCTTCATCCGCTTCGCCGTGGCCGCGGCTTATCTGGCCGTGGAGGATTCCGGCATCCCCCTCGGCGACCTCCAGTCGGACCGGGCCGGCACCTATGTCGGCTCGGGGATCGGCGGGATCGGCTCCATCGAAGAGAACCTCAAGGTCCTTTGGGAAAAAGGCCCCGACCGCGTCTCCCCGTTCTTCCTCATCCAGACGATCATCAACGAGGCCTCGGGCCAGATCTCCATCCGCTACGGCGCCAAGGGCCCCAACTGCGCCAACGCGACGGCCTGCAGCACCGGCACCCACGCCGTAGGCGACTCGTTCCGGATGATCGCCCGCGGCGAGGCCGACATCATGATCGCGGGAGGGGCCGAGGCCCCGCTGACGCCGCTCAGCCTGGCCGGCTTCAACGCCTTGAAAGCGCTGTCTGAGAGAAACGACGCGCCGGCCAAGGCCTCGCGGCCGTTCGACGCGCAGAGAGACGGTTTCGTCATGGGCGAGGGGGCCGGCGTCCTCATCATCGAAGATCTGGGCCGGGCCTTGCGGCGGGAGGCCCGGATCTACGCTGAGATCGTCGGCTACGGGATGACGAGCGACGCCTACCACGTCGCCGCGCCCGCGCCCGACGGCGACGGAGCCGTCAGGGTCATGCGCCGGGCCATCGAGGACGCCGGGGTGCAGCCGGAGGACGTCCAGTACATCAACGCCCACGGCACGTCGACGCCGTTCAACGACAAGACCGAGACCATGGCCATCAAGAAGGTCTTCGGAGAGCATGCGCAGCGGCTGGCCGTCAACTCGACGAAATCCATGACCGGCCACCTGCTCGGCGCCGCGGGTGGCCTCGAGGCGGGGGTCACGGCCCTCTGCCTTTTCCACCAGATCATGCCGCCGACCATCAACTACGAGTTCCCAGACCCGGAGTGCGACCTGGACTACGTCCCGAACGCCTCGCGGAAAGCCGAGATCATCCACGGCCTCAGCAATTCCTTCGGTTTCGGCGGGACCAACGGCTCGCTCCTCTTCAAGAAGTTCGAGAAACCGTAGGGCCGGGTCCCCGGCCTTGCCGGTCTCCAGCGCCGGCACTGCAAAGCCGGTGGGAAGCCCGGCCGCCGCCTTCCCGCCGGCGCGGCGGCGGGACTTTTCTAAAGAGGAGAGGACACATGAACATTCTCGTTTGCGTCAAGCGGGTTCCCGACACGGAATCCCGGATCCGGATCCGGCACGAGACGAAATCGATCGTCGAGGACGGGCTGAATTTCGTCATCAGCCCCTACGACGAATACGCCGTGGAGGAGGCCCTCAAGCTCAGGGAAGCCAAGGGCGGAATGGTCCGCGTCGTATCCGTGGGAAAGGACGAGGCCGTCGCCGTCCTCCGCAAGTGCCTGGCCATGGGGGCCGACGAGGTCTTCCTGGTCAAGGACAACTCCCCAGAAACCTACGACGGTCTGCGGACGGCCCGCATCATCGCCCGGGCCGTGGAACGGAAGTTCGCCGGAACGGACCTCCTCCTTTTCGGGAAGCAGTCGGTGGGCGCCGACAACAGCCAGGTTCCGGCCATGGTCGCCGAGCTCCTCGGCCTGCCCCAGGCGACCGTCGTGACGAAGCTCGAGGTCGAGGGGGCGTCCGCGACGGCCCTCCGCGAGATCGAAGGGGGGATGGAAAGAGTCGTCCTCTCTCTTCCCGCGGTCGTCACCGCCCAAAAGGGCCTGAACGAGCCCCGCTACGAAACGCTCAAGGGCATCATGGCCGCTAAGAAAAAGGACATCCCGGTCGTCAAGCTCGAAGAGCTGGGCCTCGGGCCGGACGAGCTTGCCTCGCAGGTCGAGGTCACCGGCCTGGACGTCCCGGCCCAGAGACAGGCCGGGAAAATCCTGAGGGGCGACCCGGCCGAGACGGCCCGCGAGCTCGTGCGCCTCCTCCGGGACGAGGCCAAGGTCATATAAAGGAGAGGGACGATGATCGCCGTATTCATGGAAACGCGGGACGGGAAGATCAAGAAGAGCTCCCTCGAAGCCCTCTCCGAGGCCAAACGCCGGGCCGGCGAGATGGGGGTCGAGACGGCCGCGGTCCTCGTCGGCGGCGCCGTCGCGGACCTCGCCCCTGCGGCCTTCGGCCGCGGGGCGGCCCGGGTCTTCGCCCTCGAGAATCCGGTCCTTGCCGATTATTCCTCCCAGGGGTACGCGCTGGCCCTGGCCGAGTTCGTCGGGGAGGCGAAACCCGCGGCCCTCTTCTTCGCGGCCACGGCCATGGGCCGGGACCTCGCGCCGCGGGTCGCCGCCCGGCTCGGCGCGGGCCTCGCCTCGGATTGCGTGAAAATCGCGGTCAAGGCCGGAGCGCTCGAGTTCACCCGCCCCATCTACGCGGGCAAGGCGTACCTTTCCTTCACCCTGAGATCCACGCCCAAGCTGGCGACCCTCCGGCCGAACACGTTCCCGCTTGGAGAAGCCGTTTCCGGCGGCGGGGAAGTCGTCAGGAAAAGCGTTTCCATCCCCGATGGAGCGGTCAAGGGCCGCGTCGTAGGGGTTATCAAGGAAGACAGCGCGGAAGTCGATGTCACCGAAGCCGACGTGATTGTTTCGGGCGGCCGCGGCCTCAAGGGGCCGGAGAACTTCGCCCTGCTCCGGGACCTCGCCGCCGTCTTTCCGCGGGCCGCCGTGGGCGCCTCGCGCTCGGCCGTCGACTCCGGCTGGATCGGCCACCAGCACCAGGTCGGCCAGACCGGCAAGACCGTTTCGCCGAACCTTTATGTGGCCGTGGGGATTTCCGGGGCCATCCAGCACCTGGCCGGCATGTCGTCCTCCAAGGTCATCGTGGCCGTCAACAAGGACGCCGAGGCGCCGATCTTCAAGGTCGCCGACTACGGCATCGTCGGCGATCTCTTCGAAGTCGTGCCGCGGCTCAGGGACGAACTGAAGAAGGTCCTGGCGGAATAGGTCTCATTTATACGGATCGGCGGGCGTCTCCTTTGTGATATCGAGGAGCAGCCGGTTCGTCGCCGAACGCGTCTCCCCGACGCTCGTGACGAAAATCGCCGGGTCGTCCATGACCGGGCACTTGTTCTCGCAGATCCCGCACCCCGTACAAAGCTCGAGGTCGACGACCGGGGCCTTCTGGACAGCGACCGAGCCGTCGGGAAGTTTGGTCTCTGCCTCGACGAGCTTGATGGCCTTGGGCGAGACCGGGCAGTGCTCCTCACAGACGATGCAGGGTTTGCCCAGGACGTAGGGGATGCAGCGGCTCTTGTTGACCCAGGCCGTGCCGATCTTGACCTTGTTCTTATCTTCGATGGTCAGTTTCTTGATGGCCCCCGTCGGGCAGACCTGCGTGCAGAGCGAGCAGTAATATTCGCAGTAGCCGACCTTGGGGACGAGCATCGGCGTGTAGATCCCCTCCGGCCCGGCTTCGGTCAGGACGGGCTGGAGCCCGCCCGTCGGGCAGGCCCGCATGCACTGGCCGCACTTGACGCACTTCGCCAGGAACTTGTCCTCGGGGAGCGAGCCGGGCGGCCGGATGAGCTTGAGAGAGGCCCGCTTGTGGGAAGGCGTCAGCCGGAAGAAGGGCACCGCGACAATGCCCAGCAGGGTCGTCAGAATGAGCTTCCGCCGCGACAAATCGACGTTCGACACGTTGGTCATTTTTTCGGGCCGGAGGGAGACCGGGAAACGGATGGCGCCGGTCGGGCAGATCGAAGCGCAGTTCTGGCAGTAGACGCACTCGCCGCTTTTCCACTTCTCGTTAGGATAGGGGTTGGCCTGCGTCTCGCAATGCTGAGTGCAAAGGCCGCACTTGATGCATTTCTCCTCGTCGATCTTGAGCTTGAACAGGTTCCAGCGGCTGAGGAGGCCGAGAAGGGCGCCGGTCGGGCAGAGATAGCGGCACCAGAACCTTTCCTTACGGGAGTTGAGCGCGACCGCGCCGAGGAAGAGAAGGCCGACGGAGAACCCTTGTTGAAAAGTGACGTTAATCGTCCAGTTCTCGAGGGCCTGGGAGATCGACCGGGCCAGGCCGGTCGTCCCGAGTCCGTAGAGGATGCCGTTGAAGCCGGAAAGGGCGTAGGCCAGCGAGGGGAAAACGGCCACGGAGAAGGACCGGGCCAGGAAAGAGAAGGGATCGAGGTATCCGGCCAGGTCCAAGCCGAAAAGCGCCCCGGCCAGGACGATGATCAGGATGTAGTACTTCCAGGCCAGGCTCGCCTTCTCTTCCCGGGGCGGCTTGAGGAACTTCGTCTTCTTGAAGACGAAAGACGAGAACTGGTGGACGGCGCCGAGGGGGCAGACCCAGCCGCAGAAGACGCGGCCGAAGAGGATGGTCGCGACAACGGTGATCAGCGCGAACGCGAAGAGCGTGTAGACGAGCCGGGCCGCGACGAGGGTGACGAGAGCGAGCAGCGGGTCGAAGTGGAAGAAGCGCTGGACGGTCGAGCCGATGTAGTCCTCGCCCGTGTAATGGGCGCCCAGCAGGAGGGTGAGGAAGAGCCCGAAGAACGCCGTCTGGCTGGCCATCCGGAGGAGCTCGAGGACGCGGTGCTTCCTAGATTTTTCTCTTTTCAAAGCGGACCTTCTCCAGTTCGAATTCCCCGAGACCCCGCTCCCGGGCCAGGCGCAGATAGGGGAGCTCCCGAGGCGTGACCGCGAAGAACGTCGCCCCCAGGGCGTCCACGGCGACGGGGTCCGTCCCGGCGACGACGGTCTTCATGAGCTGGGTGTCGGAAAGACGCCCTCCCTGCGGCCCGTTGCGGACGAGGATGCGGTAGGCGTCGAGGACGGTCAGCTGGGGCTTGAAGAAAGCGGCCAGGTCGACCACGGCCTTATCGAGGTCCTGGTGGAACTGGTTGCGGGCGCCGCCGGTCGCGCCGAGCCAGTTCTTCATGCCCAGGGTCAGGCGGCAGAGCGAATGGTGCTTGGCGATGGGGACGTTGATGACCTTGTCCGCCTCGATGACGTCGAGAAGGACGTCCCATTCCTTGATCCAGGCGCCCTTGAGGGCCGTTTTCTTGACCCGGTAGTCGTCGACGAAGAGCATGTCGCCGCCGGCCTGCTTCACGGCCTCCTGGATGCCGGAGCGGACATAGCACCGCTTGGCCTGGTTGGTCGTGTTGTCGATGACGATGGCCTTCTTCGCCCCGGCTTCGAGGACGAGCTCGACCAGGGTCTTGACCACCTCGGGATTGGTGCAGGCGGCCATCTCGGGGGTCCGGTCCCAGCCGATGTTCGGCTTGATGACGACCTTGTCGCCCTTGCCCACGAACCGCTTCATCCCGCCGAGCGCGGCGATCGCCTCCCGGGTGATTGCGGCGGGGGATTCGCCCTCGACCGCGACGAGAACCGGGACCGCGGCCGGCGTCGCGATCGCCCCGGCCAGCGCCCCCGGCCCGAAACGGAGAGCCAGGCTGCCTGCGGCCATGTCCCTGATGAAATCGCGTCTCTTCATCGTCTCTATCCTTTCCCGAGGGAGCGTATGTATTCCATGATCCCGTCGTAGATGCCCTGGGCGGCCAGTTCGCGGTATTTCTTGGTCTTGAGCTTGGCCTCCTCCTTGGCGTTGCTGAGGTGGGAGATCTCGACCAGCACGGAAGGCATTTCGCCGCCGATGAGGACCCAGAAGGGGCCGCCCTTGACGCCCAGGTTCTTGATCGCGGGCAGATCAGTGGACAGGGCCCGAACGAGACTCTGCTGGATGAACTCGGCCAGGTCCCGCGATTCCTGGATCTTGCTGTTCCGGACGATCTTCTGGAGGACCGTCTTCATCTCGCCGATGTTCTTGGTCGAGGTGGCATTCTCGGACGCGGCCAGCTCGATAACCGAAGGGTCGGGACTGATGTTCAGGAAAAACGTCTCGACGCCGCCGCGCTTTTTGTCCCGGTGGGCGTTGGAGTGGATGGACACGAACAGGTCGGCCCGTTTCTGGTTGGCGATGACCGTCCGGTTCTCGAGGGGCACGTCGACGTCCGACTCCCGGGTCAGAATGGCGTCGAGGCCGGCCTTTTCCTTGAGCAATTTCCGGAGGGCCAGGGCGACGTCGAGGTTGACGGTTTTCTCCTGGAGGCCGCTCTTGCTGATCGTGCCGGGCCGCGGGCCGCCGTGCCCGGGGTCGATGACGATGGTCCGGACGCCGAGCCCGAGCTGGCGGGCCATGGAGGTCCCGGCGAGGCTCGGGTCTCGAGGAGCGACCTCGCGTTTCACGGGCGGCTGGGTCTTGTCGACGGGGAGCGGAGCCTTGTCGGGCGGCGCCGCCGAGGGGGAGGCTTGCGTTTCGCGCGGGTAGATGTCGATGACCAGCCGGAACGGGTCGAAGAGATGATAGATCCGGTAAGATTGGATCTTGGAAAACACGACGTCGACGGCGACCCGGACCGTCGAGGGCGTTTTCTGCGAGATCCGAACCTGGCTGATGTAATCCGCCTTGACCGGGTAGGATTGGCCCTGGAGGATGGGATTGAGCTTGGCCTGGAAGACGTCGAGGTAGATCCGGCCGGGGTCCCGAAGTTCGCCGGGATTATACTCGCGGAGCTTGCCGATGTCGAGGACGATGCGGGTGAAGTTCGTATGGGTGTAGCTGCGGAGGTTGACGATCTCGACCCGCGGGTCGTCCTGGGGCGCGGCCGCGAGGAAGACAGAGAGGCAGGCCAGGACCGGGAAGAGCGGCCGTATCCTCATGGGCTTCAATTCATATTGATTTTATAGGACCCGTCGCCCGTTGTCTACCGGCCGGATCCCCCCTCGGGGACATGTACCTCCGGTACGTGTCCCCCTTCTTCACCCCGCAGGACTCAATTCAGATATTTACCAGAAGTGCGGCTCCGAGCCACTCCGCCGCACTTCTGTTGGTCGCTTCTCAGAATCCGCTCCCCGCTGGAGGGGGACTCGCCGCTTACGGCGGGGGGAACCGCCGGGACTGGTTCCCGGGGGGCCGGGGGATATGCATGACCCCCATTGCTGCCGAAACGGGGGGCATCTTTAGGCCCGTACTACGCGCCGTATTTGTTCAGCTTGAGGGCGTGGGCGAGCATGAGCGGCATGGCCGAGATGGAGCGGAAACGTCCGAGAATGCCCTTGGCGCAGGCCCGCTCCGTGAACGCCGCGACGTCGTCTGTCCCGGCCGTCGGCGAGACCAGGACGAAGGGGTTCGGATGCCAGGAGTGGCCCTTGAGAAGGGCCGGCGTCGAGTGGTCGGAGGTGACGACGAGGACGTCCGGCTTGAGGGCCAGAAGGCGCGGGATGAAGGGGTCGAGGGCCTCGATCGCGGCGACCTTGGCCGCGAAATTTCCGTCCTCGCCGGCCGAGTCTGTCTTTTTATAATGGATGTAGAAGAAATCGTGCCCCGCCCAATTCTTCTCCAAGGCGTCGAAAAGATCCGCCGTTTCGCTCCCGACGTCCATCACCTCCATGCCGAGGATCTTGGCCAGGCCTTTGTACATCGGGTAGTTGGCGATGGCCGCCGGACGGACCTTGAACAGCTCCTGCATGGTCGGGATGGAGGGGAATTTGGAGAAGCCGCGGAGGAGGGCCGCGTTGGCTTTGGCCTCGCCCGCGAGGACGACGGCGGTGTCGTCGAGAAAGCGGTTGACGATGGCCGAAGCCTTGGCCGCCCCGGGGACGAGAGGCGCCGTCGGGACCGGGGACCGGTCCTCCTGCTGCGGATCGGCGTCGGATAAATTGTCGGCCAGGCCCTCGGCCGTGAACCGGGCGACGAAGCGGTGCTCTTTCCCCGGAAAAACCCGGACCTCGACGCCGTCGCGCTGGGGAAGATGGGCGTTCAGATACCCGCAGACGCGGACGTTTTCCTCGGTCGGGATGCGGCCGGCCCGGCGGTCGACGACGAGGCCGTCCCGGACCGTGGCGAAATTGCCGCGGGCCACGAGGTCGTTCCGGCCGACCTCGACGCCCGAGCCCAGGGCCTCGAGGATGCCGCGGCCGAGCTGGTGGCGGAGCGGGTCGTAGCCGAAGAGGGCGAGATGGGCCGGGCCGCTGCCGGGCGTGATGCCCATCATGACGGGGTCGGAAACGCCGCACACGCCCCGTTTCGCCAGGTCGTCGAGATTCGGCTTGCGGGCCGTCTCGAGCTCCGTTTTTCCGTCTACGGGCAGGCCGCCGACGCCGTCCATGACGAGGAGGACGATCTTCGTCTCGGTCGTTTGGCTCAGCTCCCGGGCCAGGTCTTCCCATTCCATGATTGTTCTCTCCTCTGAAAAGCCTCCTGTATTTTAACACAAATTGAAACTCCGCCTCCGCTCTGATAATATCTCTCTATGCAGAAAGTCCTCATCCTCGATTTCGGGTCGCAGTACACCCAGCTCATCGCCCGGAAGGTTCGCGAGCTCGGCGTCTACTCGGAGATCCTGCCGTTCTCGACCCCGCTCGCCGCGATCCGCAAGGAGAAGCCGGCCGCTCTCATCCTTTCCGGAGGGCCGCAGAGCGTCTACGGCAAAGGCGCGCCCCACCCGGCCAAGGGCGTCTTCGACCTCGGCGTCCCGGTCCTGGGCATCTGCTACGGCGTCCAGCTCATGGCCTACTCGCTCGGCGGCAAGGTCGTCCCTTCCAAGGAGCGCGAATACGGCTTCGCCGCCCTTCGCGTCGCCGACCGCTCGGGGCTCCTGGCCGAGGTCAAGGACAAGGAGCAGGTCTGGATGAGCCACGGCGACCGGCTCGAATGCGTGCCGCCGGGGTTCGCCGTCACCGGCAGCACGGCCAACACCCTGGCGGCCGTCATCGAGGACCCGGCCCGGAAATTCTTCGGCGTCCAGTTCCACCCCGAGGTCATCCACACCACGGAAGGTCAGAAGGTCCTGGGCAATTTCCTCTTCGGGCTGGCCGGACTGCGCGCCGACTGGACGATCTCCTCGTTCATCGACCGCAAGGTCAAGGAGATCCGGCGGACGGTCGGGACGGGCAAGGTCATCTGCGGCCTGTCGGGCGGCGTCGACTCGCTCGTCACTTCGCTCATCATCCACAAGGCCATCCGCAACAACCTGACCTGCATCTTCATCGACAACGGGCTCCTGCGGAAGGGCCAGTACGAGGCCCTGATGGAGGCCTTCCGCCACAAGTTCGCCCTGAAGGTCATCGGCATCGACGCCTCGGACCTGTTCCTCGACAAGCTCCGGGGCATCGTCCCGCCCGAGCGCAAGCGCAAGACGATCGGCCGGATCTTCATCCACCTCTTCGAACGCGAAGCGACGCGGATCGGCGGCGCCGCGTTCCTGGCCCAGGGCACGATCTACCCCGACGTCATCGAGTCCAACCCGGTCAAGGGGCCCTCGTCCGTCATCAAGTCCCACCACAACGTGGGCGGCCTGCCGAAGGGCCTGAAATTCAAGCTCGTCGAGCCCCTCCGCGAGCTCTTCAAGGACGAGGTCCGGGCCCTGGCTCTCGAGCTCGGGGTCGACGCGGATTTCATCCATCAGCACCCCTTCCCCGGGCCCGGGCTGGCCGTCCGGCTGATCGGGGAGGTCGATCGGGACAGCCTGGAGATCCTGCGGGCCGCCGACGACATCGTCCTCCAGGAAGTCACCCGGGCGGGGATCTATAAGAAGCTGTGGCAGGCCTTCGCCGTCCTGCTCCCGGTTCGCTCGGTCGGCGTCATGGGCGACCAGAGGACCTACCACCGCGTCGTCGTCGTCCGGCTCGTCCAGAGCACGGACGGCATGACGGCCAACTGGTACCCGGTGTCGCCGAAGCTCATGGCCCGCATCTCGACGCGCATCGTCAACGAAGTCCAGGGCGTCAACCGCGTCGTCTACGACGTGACGACCAAGCCGCCCGGGACGATCGAGTGGGAATAAGTCCGCTGCCGGCTGACGGATCACGATGGAACCGACATTCGTTCATCTTCACAACCATTCCGAGTACAGCGTCCTCGACGGCTGCCTGAAGGTCGCCGACCTCGTCGACGCGGCCTACAAGAACAACATGCCTGCGGTCGCCATCACCGACCACGGCAACATCTTCGGCGCCGTCCAGTTCTTCAAGCAGGCCAAGGCCAAGGGCGTCAAGCCCATCCTCGGCTGCGAGGTCTACGTCGCCCCGCAGAGCCGTTTCGACAAGCATTCGAGCCCCGGGGACGACATCCACCACTTCCACCTCATCCTCCTCGTCAAGGACGACCGCGGCTACAAGAACCTCTGCAAGCTCGTCACCCAGAGCTATCTCGAGGGCTTCTATTACCGGCCGCGGATCGACAAGGAGCTCCTGGCCGCCCACGCCGAAGGGCTCATCGGGCTCTCGAGCTGCCTCAAGGGCGAGCTGGCCACTTGGCTTTCCCGGGGGTTTCCCGAGAAGGCCGAGGATTCCGCCCGGGCCTACGCCTCGATATTCCCGCCCGGCGACTTCTACGTCGAGCTCCAGGACCACGGCCTCCCCGAGCAGAAAGCGGTCAACCCCCAGCTCGTCGCCGTCGCCCGCAAGCTCGGCCTGCCCCTCGTGGCGACGAACGACATCCATTTCGCGCGCCGGGAGGACGCCGAAAGCCAGGACGTTCTCGTCTGCATCCAGACGAACCGGAAGATCTCCGACCCGGACCGGCTCAAGTTCAGCACGGACCAGTTCTACTTCAAGTCCGCGGCCGAGATGACGGAGCTTTTCCGCGAGACGCCCGAGGCCATCCGGAACACGGGCCGGATCGCCGCCCAGTGCGGCTTCGATTTCCCGACGAAAACCTATTACCTCCCGAAATTCGCCCCGCCGAGCGGCAAGGACCTCGGCGAGTACTTCGAAGAGGTCGCCTGGGCTGGCTTCCGGGCCCGCATGGCCAGACGCCAGGCCGAGGGACCGAACGGCCCCGCCTCCCACTCCATGACGGAATACGAGGAGAGGATGGAGCGGGAGATCAAGCTCATCAAGGAGATGGGCTTCGAGGGCTACTTCCTCATCGTCTGGGACCTGCTCAAGGCCGCCCGCGAGAAGGGCATCCCCGTCGGGCCGGGCCGGGGGTCGGCGGCTGGCAGCCTCCTCGCCTATGCCCTCGAGATCACCGAGATCGATCCGATCGAGTACGACCTCCTCTTCGAGCGCTTCCTCAACCCCGAGAGGATCAGCCTGCCCGACATCGACATGGACTTCTGCGCCCGCCGCCGCCAGGAGATGATCGAGTACGTAACCAAGAAATACGGCCAGGAGAACGTCTGCCAGATCATCACCTTCGGGACCATGGCCGCCCGCGGCGCCATCCGCGACGTCGGCCGCGTCCTCGAAGTGCCGCTCCCCGAGGTCGACCGGATCGCCAAAATGATCCCCTTCGTGCCGGACGCGACGATCGCCGACGCCCTGAAGAGCGTCCCCGAGCTGAGGACGCTTCGCGACAGGAACTCCAAGATCGCCCAGCTCCTGGCCATCGCCCAGCGGATCGAGGGCCAGGTCCGCCACCCCTCCATCCACGCCGCGGGCATCGTCATCACGCCCCGGCCCCTGGTCGAGTTCCTGCCGCTCTACCAGTCGGTCAAGGGCGAGATCACGACCCAGTTCCCCATGGGCGACGTCGAGGCCCTGGGCCTGCTCAAGATGGACCTCCTGGGCCTCCGGAACCTGACCGTCATCGATGACGCCCTGGAGCTCATCCGCAAGGAGACGAGCCTGGTCATCGACATCAACAACCTGCCCCTCGACGACGGCCTGACCTTCGACGTCTTCAAGGCCGGGAACACGGACGGCGTCTTCCAGTTCGAGAGCCCGGGCATGAAGGACCTCCTGCGCCGTTTCCGCCCCGGGGAATTCCGGGACCTCATCGCCCTTAACGCCCTCTACCGGCCGGGCCCGCTCAAGAGCGGCATGACCGACGAGTTCATCCACCGCCGCAACCACCCCGAGCGGGTCGCCTACGAACTGCCCGAGCTCGAGCCCGTCCTCAAGGAGACGCGCGGCATCATCGTCTACCAGGAACAGGTCATGCGCATCGCCACCGACCTGGGCGGGTTCACCCTGGCCGGGGCCGACATCCTGCGCAAGGCCATGGGCAAGAAAGATAAGGAGACGATGAAGGCCCAGAAGCAGAAGTTCGTCCAGGGGGCCAAGAAGAAGGGCATCAGCCAGTCCAAAGCGGACAAGATCTTTGAGCAGATCAAGGAGTTCGCCGAGTACGGCTTCAACAAGTCCCACAGCGCCGCCTACGCCTTCCTGGCCTTCCAGACGGCCTACCTCAAGGCCCATTACCCCGTCCATTTCCTGGCCGCCCTGCTGACGTCCGAGGCCGAGCGCGGGGCGACGCCCCAGGTCGTCAAGTACATCGGCGAGTGCCACGAGATGGGCATCCAGGTCCTGCCCCCGGACATCAACAAGAGCGAGTTCCGGTTCACGGTCGAGGGCCGCGACATCCGCTTCGGGCTGGCCGCGGTCAAGGGCATCGGCCAGGCGGCCGTCGAGGAGCTCGTCGCGGCCCGCAAGAGAGCCGGCGGCTTCAAGTCGCCGTTCGACCTCTTCCTCGAACACGACACCAAGGTCCTCAACCGCAAGGCCATGGAAAGCCTGATCAAGGCCGGCGCCTTCGACTCGCTGGGCTGGAAGCGGTCGCAGTGCTTCCACATGCTCGACCGGATGATCGACTTCGGCCACGATGTCCAGAAGGCCCAGGCCACCCGCCAGACGTCCCTCTTCGGCTCGGGCGAGGCCGAGCCACCGCCCATCCCCCAGGAAGTCCGGGAGATGCGGGAGTGGGACGAGTCCCACGTCCTGTCCTACGAGATGGACGCCCTCGGCCTTTACATCACCGGCCATCCCCTGGCCCAGCACAAGGACCGGGTGCGAAAGCTCGTCAGCCACCTCCTCAGCGAGCTGGACTCCGAACGGGACTTCGACAAGGAAGTCCGCCTGGCCGGCATCGTCGGCTCGCTCAAGCAGCTCAAGACGAAAAAGGACGATCGCATGGCCACCTTCGTCCTCGAGGATCTGACCGGCAAGATCGAGGTCGTCGCCTTCCCTGAGTGCTACGGCAAGTACGGGACGTACCTGAGGGAAGGCCAGCTCCTCTGGGTCAAGGGCAAGTACATGGGCGAGGAGGACAACCGCCGCATCAGCCTGAGCCAGGCCATGCCTCTCGCCGAGGCCTTCGAGAAGCAGGCCAAGCGCGTCGTCGTCCGCATCTTCCTGCCCGGCCTCGAGGAGGCGACGCTCTCCGAGCTCAAGGTGATCTTGGACGCCCACGAGGGGAAGTGCCCCGTTTACTTCGAGCTCGAGACGCCCCGCTCCTACCGCCTGACGGCCCAGAGCGCCGAGGTCCAGAAGGTCACGCCTTCGGAGGACCTCATCAAGAAAGTCGAGTCCCTGCTCGGCGAGAAGTCGGTCTCGGTCGATTATTGACGGGCCGGGGCGAAAAGGGTAGATTAAGTTGACTATTTTCATTATTTTCTGAGGATTGACGTGCCCTACAGGATCATCGTTGCCGACCCCAGTCCTACGGTCCAGAAGACCGTTCAGCTCGTCTTCGCCGAGCCGGAGTTCAGGGTCTTCGCGTTCGAGGACGGGGCGTCTCTCCTCGAATCGGTCGCGGACGTCCGGCCGGACGCGCTCCTGGTCAGCTTGACGCTCCCCGGCCGTGACGGCTACGAGGTCGGCCGGACCCTGAGGAGCCGGAAGGAGCTCGAGACGGTCCCCCTCATCGGCCTGAAGGGGACGTTCGAGTCCCTGGACACGGACAGGAACCCGCCCGCCGATTACGACGAGGTCGTCCAGAAGCCTTTCGATTCGGAGCGGCTGGCGGCCGTCGTCCGGGAGCTCATCGCCCGGAAGACCGGGCCATTGTCGCTGCCCGAGGAGCCGCTCTGGCCCGCGGCCGGAGGCGATTCCGGGGCGCCGGCGCCTGCCGCGCCGGTGAAAACCGGTCCGGCGGACGCCGCGGACCAGGGCCTCAAGGACTGGGTCCGCGAGGAAATGGTCGGCATGGAGCGGGAGATCGAGAAGCGGGTCCGGGCGCGCGTCGTCGCGGACCTCAAGGAATGGATGTCGAAACCATGAACACCAAAGACGAGCTGGCCAAGGCCTACGACCCTAAACCCGTCGAGGAGAAATGGGGGAAATTCTGGCTGGACGAAGGGCTCTTCGTCGCCGACGCCAAGTCCCCGAAGCCCAAGTTCTCGATGGTCCTGCCGCCGCCGAACGTCACCGGCATCCTGCACATGGGCCACGCCCTCTGCTTCACCCTGCCCGACATCATCATCCGCTGGAAGCGGATGCAGGGCTACAACTGCCTCTGGCTCCCGGGCACGGACCACGCCTCGATCGCCGTCCACAACGTCATCGAGAGGAGCCTGGCCGAGAAGGGCCTGACCCGGGAGAAAGTCGGCCGCGAGGAATTCCTCCGCATCGCCTGGGAATGGAAGGCGAAGTACGGCGGGGCCATCACCGGCCAGCTCAAGAAGCTCGGCGCCTCGCTCGACTGGTCCCGGGAACGCTTCACCATGGACCCGGGCTTCAGCCGGGCCGTGAAACAGGTCTTCGTCTCCCTCTACGACGAGGGGCTCATCTACCGCGATTATTTCCTCGTCAACCGCTGCCCGCACTGCCGGACGGTCCTCTCCGACATCGAGATCGAGCACAAGGACCTCCACGGCAAGCTCTGGCACATCCGCTACGCCATCGAGGGGTCGGCCGAGTCCGTGACCGTAGCGACGACGCGGCCGGAGACCATGCTCGGCGATACGGCCTTGGCCGTCCACCCCGACGATGGGCGCTACACGCACCTCCACGGCAGGCGCGTCATCCTGCCGCTCCAGAACCGCTCCATCCCGGTCATCACCGATGAGCGCGTCGAGCGGGAGTTCGGCACGGGCGCGGTCAAGGTCACCCCGGCCCACGATCCCGTCGACTTCGAGCTCGGGAAAAAACACGGTCTGGAGCAGATCATCGTCATCGACGGCTCGGGCCGGATGACCGAGGCGGCGGGCCCGGACTTCGCCGGCCTCGACCGCTTCGCCTGCCGGGCCAAGGTCGTCGAAAAATTGCGCGAGCTGGGGCTCCTGGTCAAGATCGAGGACCACGACCACGCCGTCGGCCACTGCTACCGCTGCAAGAACGTCATCGAGCCGCACCTCTCGTGGCAGTGGTTCGTCCGCATCAAGCCGCTGGCCGACGAGGCCATCCGCGTCGTCGAGGACGGCTCGATCGAGTTCATCCCGGCGAATTGGGCCAAGACGTATTTCGAATGGATGTACAACATCCACGACTGGTGCATCTCCCGCCAGCTCTGGTGGGGGCACCGCATCCCGGCCTGGTACTGCCGGGACTGCGGCCGTGTGATGGTCGGCATGGATGCGCCGGCGAAATGCGACAAGTGCGGCGGCGCGCTCGACCAGGACGAGGACGTCCTCGACACCTGGTTCTCGTCCGCCCTGTGGCCCTTCGGGACGCTCGGCTGGCCCGACGAGACCGAGGACCTCCAGACGTTCTACCCGACCGATCTCATGTCCACCGGCTTCGACATCATCTTCTTCTGGGTCGCCCGCATGATCATGATGGGACTCAAGTTCCGGGGCCGGATCCCCTTCCGCCACGTCTTCATCAACGGCCTGGTCCGGGACCTCAAACGGCGCAAGATGAGCAAGTCCGAGGGCAACATCATCGACCCGCTGGAGATGATCGAAAAATACGGCACCGACGCCCTGCGCTTCACCCTGGCCGCGCTGGCCGTGCCCGGCATGGACCTGGCCCTGTCCGAGGAGCGCATGTCCGGCTACCAGGCCTTCGCCAACAAGATATGGAACGCCTCGCGCTTCGTCCTGATGAATCTGGGTGAGGACCGTCCCGCCGTCCGGGAAGCCGAGCTGACGCTCGCCGACCGCTGGGTCCGGAACCGTCTCGCCGAGGTCACGGCGGAGCTTTCCTCGAGCCTGGAGCAATACAAGTTCTATGAAGCGGCCGACCTCGTCTACCACTTCATCTGGCACGAGTTCTGCGACTGGTACATCGAGTTCGCCAAGGTCGGGCTCCGGGAAGGCAACAGGACGACCGAGGCCGTCCTGGCCGACGCTTTCGACCGCATCCTGCGCCTCCTCCATCCTTTCATGCCGTTCATCACAGAAGAGATCTGGCAGCACCTGCCCGGGGCGGGCAAGTCGATCACCGTCGCGCCCTACCCCGTTCCCGAAGCGGGCTGGAAGGACGAGGCGGCCGCCAAGGCCATGACGCTCGTCCAGGCCGTCATCGTCGAAACGCGGACGGTCCGGGCCGAGAACAAGATCGCGCCCAAGGAAAAGCTCCGCCTCCTCGTCAAGACCGCCGGCCGCGAAGAAACCGCCGTTCTGGAAGCCCAGGCCGCATCGGTCCGGGCGTTGGCCGGTCTCTCGACGCTCGAGTTCACGGCCGTCTTGCCCGAGGGGCCGAGCGTCCTCAAGGGCGTCGCCGGGCCGTTCGAGGTCGCCATCATCCTGGACAAGCCGGCCGACCTGGGCCAGGAAAAAGAGCGGCTGCAGAAGGAGATCACCAAGGTCGAAGCGGAAACGGCCAAGATCGAACGCAAGCTCGAGAACGCCGATTTCGTGACCAAGGCGCCGGCGGCCGTGGTCGAGGAAAACCGGGTCCGACTCGAAGAGCTCCGCGCCCGGCGGGAGAAGCTCGGCCAGAACCTGGCCAAGGTCGCCGCTGCGTCCTGAAGCCGGAAGCGGGGACCCATGCCCCTAGGAACCATCGTCCATCGGAGAGAGTGCGTCGCCTCGACGAACGATACCGCCCGTGAGTTGGCCCTAGCCGGGGCCGACCACGGCACGGCCGTCGTTGCCGGGGAACAGACCCGGGGCCGGGGCACGAAAGGCAGGGTCTGGCATTCGCCGCCCGGCCTGGGGCTCTACGCGTCGTTCATCCTCCGCGGCCCTGCGGCGGGCCCGGTTCCCTTTCTTCACCTCCTGCCCCTCGCCGCGGGGCTGGCCGCTTCGGACGCGGTCCTGGCCGTCGTCGGCGCCGCCGTCCGGCTCAAGTGGCCGAACGACCTCGTCCATGACGGGAAAAAGCTCGGGGGCATCCTGTCCGAGGGCGTCTCCGGCGGGCCGGCCGGAGATTTCGCCGTCGTCGGGGTCGGCATCAACGTCGGTCACGATCCCCAGGACTTCCCCGCCGACCTTCGCGCGTCGTCGACCTCCCTCCGGATCATCGGAGGCAGGGCGGTGACGATCGAGTCCGTTTTCGACGGCCTTTGCCGGGCGCTCCACTGCTGGTATAATGCCCTCGCCCGGGGAGACAAGGGGTCGGTCATCAGGACGTTCGAAGAGAGGCTGGCCTTTCCGGCCGGCCGGCCCATCCGGGTCACGACGGCCGCCGGGACGTTCACCGGCATCTGCCGCGGCCTCGACGAGGACGGCCGGCTCGTGGTCGAACGCGCCGACGCTGCGGGCACGGTTGCCCTCGACGCCGTCCTCGGCCTCGACGGGGCATGAAAAGGAGGACCGAGATGCTCTTGGCTTTCGATGTCGGGAACACGACCATCGCCGTCGGGCTTTTCCGCGGCAAGAAGCTCGTCAAGAGCTGGAAGATCAAGACGGACAGCGACAAGACGGGCGACGAATACGGGGCCATCCTGCTCAACCTGATCCAGGTGGCCGGGCTGCAAACCAAGACGATATCGAGCGCCATCATCTCGAGTGTCGTCCCTCCCTTGACGCCCGTCATCGAGGACTTGTGCCGGGAGTATTTCGGGACGGCGGCTGCGGTCGTCGGCCCGGGCCTCAAGACGGGTATGCCTATCCTCTACGAGAACCCCCTCGAGGTCGGGGCGGACCGGATCACGGCTGCGGTCGCCGCTTTCGAGAAGTACGGCGGCCCGGCCATCGTCGTCGATTTCGGTACGGCGACGACGTTCGACGCCGTCTCGGCCAAGGGCGAGTACTTGGGCGGGGCGATCGCCCCAGGCATCCAGATCGCCGCCGAGGCCCTCTATCTCAAAACGGCCCGCCTCCCCCGCATCGAGATCAAGAAGCCGAAGCGGGCCATCGGCCGCACGACCGTGTCCAGCATGCAGGCGGGCCTCTACTTCGGCTACGTCGGCCTGGTCACAAACACGATCGAGGAGGTCCGCAAGGAGCTCGGCAAGAACGTCCGGGTCGTGGCCACGGGCGGCTTCGGCAGCCAGATCGCGGCGGAGATCCCGGCGATCGAGGCCTACGAGCCGGACCTCGTCCTCGAAGGCCTGAGGATCATCCACGAGAGGAACCGCGACGCCAAGCCCTAGACCGCGCGCCGGCCGGACGACCATGGACACCGAAGACAAAGGACAGAGCGGGTACTACCAAACGATCGCCCGCGAGCTGCTCGCCCGCCGCGGCGCGCCGTTCTTCCTGTCGCCGCGGGACCAGTCCACGATCGCATCCTGGGAATCCCGGCGAGTCCCTCTCCGAGTCGTTCTCGAGGGCATCGGCCGGGCCTTCGACGGCCTCAAGACGAGGGGCCGGGGGACGAAGGGAGTATCGCTCGCCTTTTGCGACAGGCAGGTCGCCGCCGCCCTGGCCCAGCACCTGGACCGGTCGGCCGGCCGGGGAAACGCCGCCGGGCCGCGGCCCGGAAAAAAGGATCGGGCCCGCCGGGAGGTCGAGAAAGGGCTCCGCGGCCTGGCCCCGGACGACCGGGAGACGGCTTGCCTGCTCGAGGCGGCGCTTGCGGTCCTGGCCGCGCCGAAGCCCGACGAGGCCGCTCTCGAGCGAATCGACGCCGAGGTCGAAGAGCTCCTCTGGGGCCGGGCAACGGGTCCGGAGAAGGGCGCGGCCGAGGCCGAGGTTCGCAAAGGGCTTCGGGGCCGGCGGCCCGAAGGGCTCGAAGCCATGGTCCGCCGTCAGGTCATCAAGGAGTCGCGGGACGGCCGCAAGATCCCCCACGTCTCCCTCTATTATTACTGAGAGGACATGCCCATGACTGCCCTTAAGGTCCTTGCCCTTCTCAAGAAACACAAGGAAGGGCTGCCCTTCGACGAGATCCTGACCGAGCTCGGCGTCAAACGCCGGGACAGGGCCAAGGCGCTTGCGGAGATCCGGAAACTCGAAGCCCGGGGGCAAGTCCGTTACCTCCGCAGCCGCTTCCTCCTCGCCGAGAAGACGGACCTCGTCCGCGGCCGATTCGTCACTGCCCGTCCCGGCTTCGGGTTCGTCACGCCGGAGGGCGGCGGCAAGGACATCTTCATCCCCGCCCGTCATGCGCAGGGGGCCCTTCCGGGCGACGAGGTGACGGTCGTCGTCAACGAGCGGGGCAAGTTCGGCAAGCCCGAAGGGAAGGTCGAGCGCATCCTCAAGAAGGGACGGACGGCGCTCCTCGGCGTCTACCGCGAGCGGGGCGGCGCCGCCTTCCTTCAGCCGTTCGACTCGCCGTCGCAGGACGACGTCCCTCTCAAGTCCCGCGGCAAACTCGGGCCCGCCCCGGGGATGATCGTCGAAGCCGACCGAGCCACCCTGACCGTCACGCGGGTTTTCGGGATGCCCGAGGACCCGGGTGTCGACGCCCAGGTGGTCATCCGGCGGTACGGGCTCCGGCCGCAGTTCCCGGAGGAGGTCCTGAATGAGGCCGTCGGGATCGCGGACGTTTTATCCGCCGCTACGATCGAAGGGCGGCGGGACTTCCGCGACTGGCCGTCCGTGACCATCGACGGGGAGAAGGCCCAGGATTTCGACGACGCCGTCAGCATCCGTCGCCTCCCCGCCGGGGGCTGGCTCCTCGGCGTCCATATCGCCGACGTCTCCCACTACGTCCGGCCCGGGAGCCCGCTCGACCGCGAAGCCTTCGAGCGGGGTACGAGCGTCTATTTTCCCGATCTGACCCTGCCCATGCTTCCCGAGAAACTGTCCAACGACCTCTGCAGCCTGCGGCCCCGGGAACCCCGCCTCACGGTTTCCGCCCTGATGGACATCGGCGACGACGGCCGGGTCCGCGGGGTCGAGTTCGCTCCTTCCATCATCCGCACGGCCCACCGGATGACCTACACTTCGGTGTTCAAGATCTTCGAAGGGGACGCCGCGGAAGCGAAAGCCTATGCTGATGTCGTCCCCGACCTCCTGCTGATGCGGGAGCTGGCCCGGGCCCTGCGGGAACGGCGCCTGGCCGACGGGAGTCTCGACTTCGACCTCGCCGAGCCCGAGCTCATCTACGAGGAGGGGAAGCTCCTCTCCGTCGCGGCCGCGGAAAGGAACGAGGCCCACCGCCTGATCGAGGAGTTCATGGTCGCCGCCAACGTCGCCGTGGCCACGGCCTTTTCGGAGAAGAAAATCCCGGCCATCTACCGGGTCCACCCCCAGCCGGACGTCGGCGACCTCGAAAAATTGCGCGACCTCATCCTCAATTTCGGTTTGACCCTGCCGGAGCCGGCCAAGGTCCGGTCGAAGGACCTCCAGCGCGTCCTCGAAAAGGCCGCGGGTCTCCCCGGCGAGAAGTTCGTCGGCCGGCAGGTCCTGCGGGCCCTGAAGCTCGCCGTTTATTCGACCGAGAACGTCGGCCACTACGGCCTGGCCCAGGTCCACTACACGCATTTCACTTCGCCCATCCGCCGCTATCCCGACCTCGTCGTCCATCGCCTCCTCAAGGGCCTCCTGGCCCGGGAGGAGCCGGGCCGGCTTCCCCTCGATACGATCGCCGCGACGTCCTCCGAGCGGGAGCGGAACGCCGGAGAGGCCGAGCAGGCGCTCCTCGAATGGCGGATCTTCCGCTTGCTCAAAGACCGCTTGGGCGACGAGTTCAGCGGGATGGTCGTCGACGTCATCAAGGCCGGCCTCATCGTCGAGGTCGACGAGTACTTCGTCTCCGGTCTCCTGCCCTTCGACTCCCTGAAGGGGGACTACGAGCCGAAGCCGGGGGCTCGACGGCTCCGGCCGCACCGGCGCCGGAAAACGTTTGACTTGGGGGACGAAGTTCGTGTAATCCTTGTCTCCTGCGACCCGGTCTTGCGCCGCATGAGCTTTGTCCCGGCGGCGGACCCGGAGGAACGCCGTCCATGAAAGCGTCCGCATTCGATGCCGTCCTCGATTTCCCGCTGGGGAAACACGGCCAGGACGTACGGGCCGAGGCCGTCTTCCCCGACGGTGCCGTCACCGCCCATTTCAGCGAGTATCCGGTCCCAGGCCGGAAGGACGCCCCGTTCGTCCGGGCCCTGGCCATCGGGCCCGTCGATGTCAAGTGGGGAGACCCGTTCGAAGTCGGGACGGCGGACGGCGGCATCCTCGGCCGCGGCACCTGTCTTTATCCGGGCTCCCCGTCGCCCGACGAGCTCAAGCTTTCGAGGCGCAAGGCCCTCCTGACGCGGTTCTCGCTCGGGGAAAAAGACATGATCCTGACCCTCGCGGAGGAGGGCGGCCTGAAGGGCCTGAAGGGGGAGGAAATCGCCGATTTCTGCCGCCTGCCCGGGTCCCGCGTCGAGGCCCTGGCGCGCCTCCTCGAGGAGGAAGGGAAAGTCCGCATCCTCGCGTTTTCGCCCCTGTTCCTCGTCTCCCAGGGCACCTTGGATTTTCTCCGCGGCCGGATCGTTTCCTTACTCACCCAGTACCATAAGAAACACTCCTCCCAGAGAGGGGCCCCCCTCGAGAAGATCGAGAAGCGCTTCGACGCCCCCCGGGCGGTCCTCGTCCTGGCCCTCCGGCTGCTGGCCAAGGAGGGGCGGATCATCGAGGAGGCGGGGATCGTCCGGCTTCCCGATTTCCGGATCCCCCTCACGGCCGCAGACGAAGAGACCGTAGCCGCGCTCGAACGGATGGTCCTCAGCGGCGAGCTCGGGAGCGTGACCCTGGACGACATCCAGGCCGAATTCAAGCTCACTCAGGGGAAGCTTCATACGCTCCTCGCCGTCCTCGCCGAGCGGAAGAAGATCGTCGAGGGCCTGGACGGATTCATCCTCCATTCCAGCTGGCTCGACGAGATCGTCCGTAAGATCCGAGGGTCCGGGAAACGGGAATTGACCGTCGCCGATTTCAAGGTGATGACCGGCCTCTCGCGCAAGTACAGTATCCCTCTGCTTGAACTGCTCGATAGTATGGGAGTGACACGCCGCAAGGGCTCTGTGCGCGACATTCTATAATTCACATCGGTCGCACTTGTTTTGTTCCGGAGGGATACAGTCCTCATCCTCATATTCTTATGAGGGTGAGGGCAGCGAAGCAGTCCTAACCCTCATGTTTCCATGAGGGTTAGGGCAGCATCCCCCTCCTTGAGCTATTAGACAGCATGGGGGTGACGAGGCGAAAGGGTTCTGTGAGAGACATACTTTGACCCCCATGCAGTCCTAAGCCTCGTCTTCTGACGAGGGTTAGGATAGTATGGGGGTAACGCGAAGAAAAGGATCGGTCAGGGACATCCTGTAATTCACAACGGTCGTATTTGTTTTGTCCCGGATGGGATGCAGTCCTAATCCTCATCTCTTAATGACTGGTTCATCTCCCGATTGCGGAGAAGTCCTACATGAGGCGGCGATGGATGTCGCCCCGAAGACCCCCGTAGCGGAGGGGGGCCCGCCGAAGGCGGGGGGACCGTCGGGACAGGTCCCCTGGGGGGCCGGGGGGATGGGGGCGACATCCATCGCCCAGCCGAATAGAAGAGTTACCCGGAAACGGGAGATGAACCTAGTTACTTCGTCTCGTCTTCGGGCTTCTTGTCGTCCTTTTTCTTGAGGGCGGTCTTGAGCAGGTCGCCGAAGATGCCGAACCTGGGCTGTTCTTTCGGGGCCGGTTTGAACTCCTCTTTCTTTTCCTTGGCCCGCTGTTCGAGGCCCTCTTCCGCTTTTTCCTTGACGGCGGCCAGGGCTTCCTGTACCGATTCTTCCTCGACGAGCTTCTCTTCGATGACCCGGCGTTCGCTTTTCTTCGGGCCCTGGCCCTTCTCGCTCTCGGATATGAGTTTCTTTTTCTTGAAGACCTTTGCTTTCTTCTGGGGGGCGTCGGGGTCGGGGGGGGAAGCGGGCGCCTTCGGGCGTTCCCTGGGGACCTCTACCACGGGGGCCTGGGCTCCCCGCAGCTCTTCGGCCACGGCTTCGAGAGCCGCTTCCTCGGGCGTGACGGCTTCGGCCTCGGGTTCGGCGTAGGTTTCGGGGAAGGCGGCTTCGAGCGGCGCTTCCTCTTTCGGGACGTAGGGCTCGTGATACGTGAAAACGCCCTTTTTCTTATCGGACTTGACGAATTCCGGCGAGTTCAGGAGCGTGAATTCCACATCCTCCTGGTTCGTTTGGCGGATGACGTCGACGAGGTGGTAGGCCCGCAGGAAATGGAGGGAATGCGCAGACGTGGCCAGGGCGGGGTCCTTGAAAATGGGGACGACGAGCTCCTTGAGGTCGAGGCCCTCGCGTGTCGCGACGAACGGCAGGATCCTTGCCAGCGTCTCGCGCTCGATGTAGATGATCTTGTTGGGCTCGGCGTAGGTGTAGACCTCCTCACCCGCGTCGCGGAACTCGTCCTTTTCAGTGTCGTAGGCCAGGCGGGCGACCGACATTTTCTTCTTCGATTTCTTGATCCAGAACTTGAAGGCGTTGGGGCCTGTTTTTTCGAGGGTCAGGCTCGTCCCCTGGGGGACGTTGTATTGGGCGTAGAAATCCTGGAGCCCCAGGAAGAAGTTCTGGTTCGGGTAGTAATAGAGCGTGTAGGACTTCCCCTCCTCGGGATCCGTGAACGTGTATTCCCGGGCGTGGGAGAGCTCCTTGTTCAAGCTGCGAGGGACCTTGAGCCCGCCCGAGAGGATCTCGCGCCAGGTGAGGTAGATCTTGATCGGGAAGGCCTGGACGATGCTCATCTCGGGCTTCTCGACCTCCTCGAACTCGGGGACCTTGGCCATCGGGGCGGCCAGGGGGAGGTTCTCGGGCAGGGCGTTGAGGATCGATTTGAGGTGCCACTTTCCCCAGCCGGATTCGGCCAGGAGGATGAAATCCTTCTTGTGTTTCTTCTCGAGGAGGGCGGAGAGGCTCAGGCAGGTGAGGTCGAAGAGGTCGCTCGACGCCTCCAGGCCGAAATATTTTTTGATAAGGTCTTCCGTCGCGGCCGAGCGCCGGGTTTCGATGAACTCGCTTTCGATCTCCTGGACCTTCTCGGGAAGAATGTCCACGCGCTTGGCCGAAAGCTGCCAGCGGTCGTTCCAGCTGAAGACTTTGGGGTTCTTGGCCAGGGCGGCGCGGAGGTTTTTCTCGAGCGTCTTGAGATCGCGCTCGGTCATGGGCAGTTCGGTCAGCCGCGGGTCGTCGCTCTTGGCCATGATCTCGACGGCCTGGTTCCGGCCTTCGAGGCTCGCGGGGAGCAGAACCTGGGTCCTGGTCTTTTTCATGTAATCGATGTATTTCCGGAAAACGCCGCCGCCGGGGTAGTCGAGTTCGAGCATCTCGCAGTTGAAATGCTTGGAATACGTCTTGGCGACGACCTTCAGGATGACCCGGCCCTCGAAGTGCTCGACGGCCTTGCTGCCCACGGCCAGGGGCTCGTTGTAGTCCTTTTCGATGAAGTCGCCCACCTCGTAGTGGGCGTAAGGGTCGTATTTCTTGACGTCCTGCGTCCGCTCCGTGGCCGTCTTCTCGAAGGCCAGCTTTCCGGCGAGCGCGTGCGTCGACTGGGGCTGGGGAGTCCGTTCGAGCTCCCGCTCGACGAGGGCGATGTCCTCGGTGGACATCGTAGTGAGGGCGGTCATTTCGCTGTTCATGTTCAGTCTTTTTTCCCCATCAGAGCGAGGAGGATGGCCTTTTGGGCGTGGAGCCGGTTCTCGGCCTGGTCGTAGACGACGGAGCCCGGCGCGTCGATGACTTCGTCGGTGACCTCGTCGCCGCGGTGGGCCGGCAGGCAGTGCATGAAGAGGGCCCCGTTCTTGGCGTGGGACATGAGGCGGGCGTTGACCTGGTACGGGGCGAAGATGCGGGCCCGTTTCTCCTTTTCCGCCTCCTGGCCCATGGATGCCCAGACGTCGGTGTAGACGGCATCGGCCCCGCTCGCGGCCTCTTCGGCCGAATTCGTCAGGGTCAGGGCGAAGCCGGTGTCCTTGCCGTCCTCCCGGGCCGCCTGGACCATTTCGGGATTCGGCTCGTAACCGGCGGGCGTCCCTACGGCCATCTTCGTCCCGCCCCGGGCGGCGGCCAGCATCAGGCTGTGGCAGACGTTGTTGCCGTCGCCGACGTAGGCCAGCTTGAGATTGGCCAGGGAGCCCTTGTGCTCGCGCAGGGTCTGGAAATCGGCCATCGCCTGGCAGGGGTGGGAGAGATCGGTCAAGGCGTTGATGACCGGGATCTTCGTGCTGGCGGCGAGGTCGACGGCGATCTGGTGCCCGAACGTCCGGAGCATGATCCCGTCGACCCAGCGCTCGAGGTTCTTGCCGATGTCGTAGGCGCCCTCGCGGCTGCCCATCTGGATGTCCGAGGGGGCGAGGTAGATGGCCTCGCCGCCGAGCTGGAGCATGCCCGCTTCGAAGGTCATGCGCGTCCTCAAGGAGGGCTTCTGGAAGATCATGGCCAGGATCCGGTGTTCGAGCGCCCGGCGATACTTGCGCGAGTGCTTCTTCACCTCCGCCGCGCGGTCGAGCAGCTGGCTGAATTCGTAGATGCTCAGGTCGCGTATCGACAGGAAATCTTTCTTCATTGCGGCTCCTCCTAGCGTGAAGCGATAATCCGGGTCCCCGAGCGGTTGAGCATGGCGGCCTTGAGATGGGAGTCCTTGGTGATGAGGACTTCCCGGCCGCCGGCCTCGATGTACTCGACGGCGGCCCGGATCTTGGGCCCCATCGATCCCGGCGGGAACTGGCCGTCCGCCAGGTGCTTCCTGGCCTCGTCCACGGTCAGGACCGGGGCCTCCGCCTGGTCGGGCTTGCCGAAATTGATGAAGACGCGCTCGATGGCGGTCAGGATGACGAACAGGTCGACCTTGACCTCGCGGGCGAGCAGGCTCGCGGCGTAGTCCTTGTCGATGACGGCCTCGACGCCCTCGAAGAAGCCGTTGCCGTTGATGATGACCGGGATGCCGCCGCCGCCGGCCGCGATGACGACCCGGCCGGCTTCGACGAGCTCGCGGATGATGCCGTTGGGGACGACGTCGATGGGCTTGGGCGAGGCGACGACCTTGCGGTAGCCGCGGCCGGAGTCCTCGACCATCGTCCACTTCTTCTCCCGGGCGAGCATCTGGGCCCGGTACTTCGAGTAGAAAGGCCCGACGGGCTTGGTCGGCTTCCCGAAGGCGGGGTCGTCCTTGTCGACGACGACCTGGGTGATGAGGGAGGCGACCTCCTTGTCGATCGAGTGCCGGCGGAGTTCGTTGATGATCGCCCTCTCCAGCATGAAGCCCATGCTGCCCTCGGTCATGGCGTCGCAGACGTCGAGCGAATAGGGCGGGATCTTGTTGGCCGCCTCCTCCATCTGGAGGAGCAGGTTGCCGACCTGGGGCCCGTTGCCGTGGACGATGATGAGCTCGTAGCCCTTGCGGACGATGTGGACCATGAGCTCGGCCGCCTTCTGGGCGTTCCGCATTTGCTCGGCCTGCAGACCTCTCTGGTCGTCGGGGAGCATGGCGTTGCCGCCGAAGGCGACGAGGGCGATCTTTGGTCTCATCGATCCTCAGAACTTCTTGAGCAGGTCCTTGAGCGTGGGCGAGCCGATCTCCTCGAGTTCGTAGCCGACGCGGAGGATGGGTTTAGAGACCTTGATGACCCGGGTGATGTCGATCGGAGTCGCGCTGACGACGAGGTCGCAATCGATGGCTTCGATCGTCTTGGCCAGCTCGCGGGTCTGCTTGTCGCCGTAGCCCATGGCCGGCAGGACGTTGTCGAGGTGGCTGTACTTCTCGAAGGTCTTCTTGATCGTGCCGACGGCGAAGGGACGGGGGTCGATGATCTCGGCCGCGCCGTACTTCCTGGCGGCGACGATGCCGGCGCCATACTTCATGCCGCCGTGGGTCAGGGTCGGGCCGTCCTCGATGACGAGGACGCGCTTGCCCGTGATCCGGCCGCCGTCCTCGACGATGGTCGGCGAGTTGGCCCGGACGATGGCCGCCTTGGGGTTGATCCTCTTGATATTGGCCAGGACGATGTCGATGTCCTCTTTCTTGGCCGTGTCCATCTTGTTGATGACGATGACCTGGGCCCGGCGGAAGTTCGTTTCGCCGGGGTGGTAGCGGAGCTCGTGGCCGGCCCGGTGGGGGTCGGCGACGACGATCTCGAGGTCGGACTTATAGAAGGAGAAGTCGTTGTTGCCGCCGTCCCAGAGGATGACGTCGGCCTCTTTCTCGGCCTGGCGGAGGATGGCCCCATAATCGACGCCGGCGTAGACGATAATGCCCTTGTCGATGTGGGGCTCGTACTCCTCGCGCTCTTCGATCGTGCACTCGTGCTTGTCGAGGTCGGCGTAGTCGGCGAAGCGCTGGACCTTCTGCTTGACCAGGTCGCCGTAAGGCATGGGATGGCGGATGGCGACGACCTTGCGGCCCTTCTTCTGGAGGATCTCGGCCACCCTGCGGCTGGTCTGACTCTTGCCCGAGCCGGTGCGGACGGCGCAGACCGAGATGACAGGCTTGCGGCTCTTGATCATCGTGTCGTTGGGGCCGAGCAGGACGAAGTTGGCCCCGGCGGCCATGACCTGGGAGGCCTTCTGCATGACGTACTCGTGGGAGACGTCGCTGTAGGCGAAGTGGACGTCGTCGACCTTGTGGGTGGCGATGAGGTCGTTGAGCTCCGCCTCGGCGTGGATCGGGATGCCCTTGGGGTAGAGCTTTCCGGCCAGCTCCGCGGGGTACTTGCGCCCTTCGATATCGGGGATCTGCGTCGCCGTGAAGGCGACCACCCGGTAGTCCTTGTTGTCCCGGAAATAGGTGTTGAAGTTGTGGAAGTCGCGCCCGGCGGCACCCATGATGATGACCTTTTTCACGATGCGTTCTCCTTTCCTTTTATAAAAACTTCTCCATTCGCTAATTCCGAATCTTCAGTTGTCCAAAAAGAAGCATAAGTATAGCCCACCAAGGGATTTAAATCAATTGCTGATGGACGCCGCCCGTTTTGTCAGCGACGGGGGCCATGCATTTCCCCCGGACCCCCGGGAACCAGTCCCGGCGGTTCCCCCATCCCGATTCTCTCGAAGCGGGATGGGACCCCCTCCGCTACGGGGGCTATGCATGGCCCCCATCACTGCCCGGGCGACGTTAAGACCGGCTAACGGAGACGACCCCCGAGGACCCTAAGCGGCCGACGGCGGGAACTCCCTTATTTGGGCTTTGAGGGAGGGGAAATTTT
>JADBLN010000028.1:53105-96487 GCA_014894455.1 Acidobacteriota bacterium
TAAGCGGCCGACGGCGGGAACTCCCTTATTTGGGCTTTGAGGGAGGGGAAATTTTGCGGCCGGGGGCCTTTTTGAGCATACCCGGCTGGCGGGGCGGCGTGGGAATCTGGCGGACCTTCTGCCAGGCGGGTTTCTGGCGGCGGTTGACGGGGTGGGCCATGGCGAACCTCTAGAGGGTGATGATTTCGGCGGTCCGGGCGGCCGGGTCTAGGAGGGCGACCGTGCTTTTACCCCTGATCCAGCCGCCCGCCTCTCCGGGGTTGATGAGAAGGACCCCGTCCCGGCGCTCGGCCAGGGGCTTGTGGGTGTGTCCGAAGACGATGACGTCGAAGGATTTCGACGCGACCTGCCGGCCGACGTGGGCGTCGAGATGGCAAACGAGGAAACGGAGGCCGGCGTGGGAGAATTTCAGGGGCGCCGTCCGGATCTCGCCCAGCCCCTCGAAGGCCTTGGCCAGGCCGGCCCTCTCGCCGTCGCAGTTGCCGAAGACCGCCTTGACCGGGGCCCGGAGGTTGCGGAGCTCATCGACCGTGAAGGGGGCGACGAAATCGCCGGCGTGGATGACCAGGTCGCAGCCGGCGTCGTTGAACAGGCGTATGGCTTCCCTGACCCGGGTCAGGTTGTCGTGGGAATCGGAGAGGATGCCGATCATGGTCGTCCGCTTTTCCGCCCCCATTATAGCCGACAGAGCGGCTCGCGGGCCAGCCCCGGGAGAATGTCCGGGCGTATTGACAGTTTCCACCGATTTCCTTAATATATAACAGCCTTAAAAAGCGAAAGTTAGGCGCGTAGCTCAGTGGGAGAGCGCTTCCCTGACACGGAAGAGGCCGTGGGTTCAATCCCCTCCGCGCCTACCACGAGAATCAAGCGGTCAGAATTCAAGGGGCCGACGGACGTCCGCCGGAATTGAATCGTCCGCCCTTGTGAACCACAGCGGTCAAAGAGAATGAGTGACGAAACCGGTATGACAATCGACGTCCTGAGGCACAGCGCCGCGCACCTCCTGGCCCACGCCGTTCTGGATCTCTACCCCGAGACCAAGACCGGCATCGGGCCGGCCGTCGAAACCGGCTTCTATTACGATTTCCTTCGGGAGAAGGCCTTCACGCCCGAGGACCTGGAAGCCATCGAGAAGCGGATGAAGGAGATCGCCCGGGAAAACGTCCCCGTCGAGCGGCTCGTCCTGACAAAAGAAGAAGCCGTCCGGATGTTCGAGGAGAAGAAGCAAGATCTCAAGGTCGAGCTCATCCGGGAGAAAGGCGGCGTGACCGTGACCGTCTATCGGCAGGGGCCGTTCGCCGACTTCTGCCTCGGCCCGCACGTGCCCGCGACCGGCGCCCTCCAGCACGTCAAGCTGCTCTCGGTGTCGGGGGCCTACTGGAAGGGCGACGAGCGGGGCCCGCAGATGCAGCGGATCTACGGAACGGTCTCTTTCTCCAAGAAGGAGCTCGAAGACCACCTGCGCCTGCTCGAAGAGGCCAAGAAGCGCGACCACCGCCGCCTCGGCGCGGAGCTCGACCTCTTCAGCACCAACGACGAACTGGGCGGCGGCCTCATCCTCTGGCATCCCAAGGGCGCGCGCGTCCGGGCCGTCATCGAGCAGCACTGGCGGGAACGCCACTGGGCCGGCGGCTACGACATCCTGTTCACTCCCCACATCGGGCGGGCGGCCCTCTGGCAGACCTCGGGCCACCTCGGCTTCTATAAAGACAGCATGTATTCGCCGATGGACATCGACGACCAGGCCTACTACCTGAAACCGATGAACTGCCCCTTCCACATCCTGATCTACAAGTCCCGGATGCGCTCGTACCGGGACCTGCCCCTGCGCTGGGCCGAGCTCGGCACCGTTTACCGCTACGAGAGGAGCGGCACGCTCCACGGCCTGCTCCGCGTCCGCGGCTTCACCCAGGACGACGCCCACATCATCTGCACCCCGGGGCAGATCGACGAAGAGATCCTCCGGGTCCTCGATTTCTCGGTCTCCATCCTGGCCGACTTCGGCTTCACCGACAACAAGATCGAGTTGTCGGTGCGCGACCCGAAGAACCCAACCAAATACTGCGGCACGGACGACCTCTGGCGCCGGGCCGAGGCGTCGCTCGTTAAGGCCCTCGAAACCCGGGGCCACGCCTACGAGCGGATGGAGGGCGAGGCCGTCTTCTACGGCCCCAAGATCGACATCAAGATCAAGGACGCCCTCGGCCGGTTCTGGCAGTGCACGACCATCCAGTTCGATTTCAACATGTCGGAGCGCTTCGACATGACCTTCGTCGGCGAGGACGGCAAGGAGCACCGGCCCTACATGGTCCACCGGGCCCTGCTCGGTTCCCTGGAGCGGTTCTTCGGCGTCCTCATCGAACACTACAACGGGAGCTTTCCCCTCTGGCTCGCCCCCGTCCAGGCCGTCGTCCTGCCGATCGCCGAGCGCCACGAAGACTATGCCCGGTCCCTCGACCGCATGCTCCAGGCGAACGGCCTGCGGTCGGCGGTCGACCTCAGCCGAGAGAAGGTCGGCAAGAAGATCCGCGAGGCGGAGGTCCAGAAGATCCCGCTCATCCTGGTCGTCGGCGACAAGGAGGTCGAGCGCCGGAGCGCCGCCCTCCGCGTCCACGGCCAGGGGGACAAGGGCGAAGTGGACGTCGCCCTTTTCCTTGAAAAAGCCAAGGAATTCAATCAAAATAAAAATTTAACCGTGAATTTCTAGAGGAGGACCGACATTTTCAAGAGACACTCTTATTATCCTGCGGTCGCCAAGGCCAAGCCCCACCGGACGAACGAGATGATCGGAGCGAAGGAGGTCCGGGTCATCGACGAGGAGAAAAACGCCCTCGGCGTCCTGCCCACGAGTCAGGCCATTCAGATGGCCCGTGAGCGGGGCCTCGATCTCGTCGAGATCGCGCCCACGGCCCAGCCCCCCGTCTGCAAGATCACGGACTACGGCAAGTTCCTGTACGAGGAGCACAAGAAGGACCACGAGGCCAAAAGGCACCAGAAGCAGATCCAGATCAAGGAGATCAAGTTCCGCCCCAAGATCAGCGTCCACGACTACGACTTCAAGATGAAGCACGTCAAGCGCTTCCTCGGGGAAGGCGACAAGGTCAAGATCACCGTCATGCTGCGCGGCCGCGAAAAGCAGAAGCCGGAGCTCGGATATCAGGTCCTCGACAGGGTTCTTGCCGATGTGAAAGAGATGGCGACTCAGGACGGTTCGGCCCGGAAGCAGGATTGGGCCGTTTCCGCTCTGCTGGTCCCCACGAAGTTAGGAGGAAAAGATGCCAAAGTTAAAAACCCACAAGGGAGCGCAAAAGAGGTTCAAGGTCACGGCGAAGAAAAAATTTCTCCACGCCCAGGCGAATAAAAGCCACATCCTGACCAAGAAGGCCTCCAAGCGCAAGCGGCACCTGGGCAAGAAGGCCGTCGCCAGCCCGGCCGACCGCAAGGCCCTCAAGACCATGCTCCCGTACGAGATGTAAAAGCGCCCCGCGCGCAAGGAGACGACCATGCCACGCGTCAAACGCAGCACCAAGAGACGAGACCGGCGAAAGAAAGTCCTCGGCCTGGCCAAGGGATACTTCGGCGCTAAAAGCCGCAACTACCGCATCGCCAAAGAGGCGGTCGAGAAATCCCTGCTTTACGCCTACCGCGACCGGCGGGCCAAAAAACGTGATTTCCGCAGCCTCTGGATCGTCCGGATCAAGGCGGCGGCCATCATCAACGGGACCTCCTACAGCCGATTCATCCGGGGCCTGAAGACTCTCGGCATCGCCCTGGACCGCAAGATCCTGGCCGAACTGGCCGTCAACGCCCCCGAAACGTTCGCCCACCTGGCCCGCAAGGCGAAAGACACAGCGGCCTAGCTGCCGGAGATGGCGGATCTCAAGGACCGGGTCGAAGGTCTCCGGAAGGCGTTCGAGGCGGAGGCCCTCAAGGTCGGCGACGCGAAATCGCTCGAAGAGCTCCGGACCGCCTTCCTTGGCCGTAAGAAAGGCCACGTCACCCTTCTGTTCGAGGACCTCAAGACCGTACCGGCCGAAGGCAAACGCGAAGCCGGGCGTTTGATCAACGAGCTCAAGGAATCCGTTACGGTCCGTCTTGATGCCATCGAGGGACAGCTTAGCCTAGCCTGGCCGTCCGTATCCGGGACATCCGCGGAGGCCAAGCTCGACCTGACCCTCCCCGGCCGGAAAAAATACGTCGGGGCCGCCCACCCGCTCGTCCTCTTCCAGCAGGAGATCGAGAACGTCTTCCTTGGGATGGGCTTCACCATCGAGGAGGGGCCGGAGATCGAGACCGATTACTACAATTTCGAGGCCCTCAATTTCCCGCCCCACCACCCGGCCCGGGACAGCTGGGACACGCTCTACATCAAGGACGACCTGCTCCTGCGGACGCACACGTCGCCCGTCCAGATCCGGGTCATGGAAAAGAAGAAGCCGCCCATCCGGATCATCATCCCCGGCCGGGTCTTCCGCCGGGAGACGCCCGACCCGACGCACCTGCCGATGTTCATGCAGATCGAAGGCCTCGTCGTCGACGAGGGCGCCACCTTCGCCCATCTCAAGGGCACGCTGGAGTACTTCATCCGGGCCCTGTTCGGCGAGAAGATCAAGGTCCGCTTCCGGCCGAGCTTCTTCCCCTTCACCGAGCCCTCGGCCGAGGTCGACATCGAGTGCATCGTCTGCGGCGGCCAGGACAAGTCCTGCCGGGTCTGCAGCGGGACGGGCTGGAAAGAGATCCTCGGTTCGGGCATGGTCGACCCCCAGGTCCTCAAGAACGTCAACATCGACCCGGAAAAATATTCCGGCTGGGCCTTCGGACTGGGCATCGACCGGACGGCCATGTTCGCTTACGGCATCACCGAGATGCGGCATTTCTACGAGAACGACCTGAGGTTCATCAGGCAATTCGGGGCGAAATGAAGATCAGCCTGGACTGGATCCGCGAATTCGTCACGGTGGACATCCCCCGCCAGGAGCTCCTCGACAGGCTGACCATGATCGGCCTCGTCGCCGACACGGTCGAGGAGAGGGACGGGGATGCGGTCCTCGACCTCGAGACCTACGCCAACCGGCCGGACACGCTCGGCCATCTCGGCGTCGCCCGGGAGATCGGGGCCATGCTCGAACTTTCGCTCAAAGAGAAGAGCTGGCCGCTCGCCGAGCTCCCCCAGGCCACGACGGAGATCGCCGACGTCCAGATCTCGAGCGAAAACCTTTGCCCCCGTTACTGCGGCCTCGTCGTCCGGGACGTCCCGGTCGGTCCGTCGCCCGACTGGCTGAGGCGCCGGGTCGAGGCCATGGGCCTCCGGCCGATCAACAACGTCGTCGACGTCTCGAACTACGTGCTCTTTGCCACGGCCCAGCCCATCCATACCTTCGATTTTGGAAAGATCGGCGGCGGCAAGATCGTCGTCCGCAAGGCGAAAAGGGGAGAGACCCTGAAGGACCTGGACGGCCGAACGCTCGAGCTCGCGGCCGACATGCTGGTCATCGCCGACGAGTCCCGGCCGGTGGCCCTGGCCGGCGTCATCGGTGGCGAGGCCTCCGGCATCACCGACGCGACCCGGGACGTCTTCATCGAAAGCGCCAATTTCGACCCGGTCTCAATCCGCAAGACGGCCAAGAAACTGGGCCTCTCGACTGACGCCTCCTACCGTTTCGAGCGGGGGGCGGATGTCGGCTTCGCGCCGCAGGCCGCGCTCATGGCGGCGTCGCTCCTGACGCAGATGGGCGGCCAGGCCTCAAGGGGCCTCATCGACGTCTACCCGAAGCCTCACAAGCCCAAGTCCGTGCGGCTCCGCCTGCGGCGGATCGCCGAACTGCTGGGCGTCGACGTTCCCGAAAGCTTCGTCGTCGAAGTCCTGGGGCGCCTGGGCTTCCGCGTCGAGGCCGCTCACAAGGGCTCCTGGCGGGTGGAGGTCCCCACTTTCCGGGTGGACGTCGGGCGGGAAGCGGACCTCATCGAAGAGGTCGCCCGCTTCTACGGATACGACCGGATCCCCTCGGAATTCTCGCCGGTCCGTTCGTTCGACTTGAGCGTCAACAGGAAGAGGGAACGTCTCGGGAGGATCCGACAGACTCTGCTTGGCCAGGGCTTCGACGAGGTCATAAACTGGAGTTTCGCCGACCCGGAACGGGAAGCGGCGGCGGGGAGCGGCCTCCAGCCCGTGGACGTCCAGAACCCCATCTCGAGCCGGGCGTCCGTGCTGCGCACGACCCTCGTTCCGGGACTTCTCGAGAACGCGGCCTGGAACCTCAACCGGGGACTCGAGGGGGTCCACGTCTTCGAGTTGGGGAACGTCTTTTACTGGGAGGGAGAAAAGCACCGCGAGGAGCTCCGCCTCGGCCTCGTCTCGACCGGGCTCCTGCCCGGGGCCGGCTGGACTTCGGGCCCGGCGGAGACCGATTTCTACGTCCTCAAGGGCGCCCTCGAGGCGTTGATGGAGGCGCTCCGCTTCGAGCCCTTCGCGTTCGAAGAGAGGGACCACGCCTATTTCGAGGAGGGCCGGGCGCTGGCGCTCCTGTACAAGGGCCAGCCCGTCGGTTGTCTTGGCATCCTCCGGAAGTCGCTCGCCGCCGCGGCGTCGGTCGACCGGACCGTTTTCGCCGCCGAGATCGACCTCACCGGCCTGTTCGAGAAGACGCCGAAGCCGTTCCAATACGCGCCTGTCCCGAGATTTCCCGGAGTCAGCCGCGACCTGTCGTTCCTCCTGGACAGGGGCGTCGCCTATCAGGAGATCGGCAAGGTCCTGGCCAAGCTGAATCTGCCCCTCCTCGAGGGGTTCGAGCTTCGGGACCGGTTCAGCGGCCCGTCCATCCCCGCGGACAAGGTCAGCCTGACCGTCCGCTTCCGCTTCCGGCATCCCCAGAGGACGCTCGTGGCCGAGGAAGTGGACCGCGTCGAACAGGACATCGTCGGCCACCTGAGGTCCGCCATGAACATCCAACTGAGGGAGGGAAAAATTGACAACCGAACTAGAGCGAATTAAAATACTGGAAGGGAAGATCGGACAGGTCGTCGACCACGTTCACAAGCTCTCGACCGAGAACGAGAAGCTGAGGCAGCAGCTCAAGGAGTTTCGGACGGAAAAGAAGGAATTCGAGGAAAGCACTCGCAAGATCGCCCGCATGGACGATGAGATGAAGAAGTTCGAGGGCGAACGGGACATCATCAAGGGGAAGATCGAAGCCATTATCGGGCAGATCGATCAGCTTGGGTTATGACCGAAAAAATCCTCGAGATCGAAATCTTCGGACAACGCTACAAGATCTGCGTCAAAGGAGAAGAGGATGAGAAATATATCGGCCACCTGACTTCGCTCGTTGATCAGAAGATGCACGAAGTGGCTGTGAAATCAAAGTCCGCGGACACGACCAAGATCGCCGTCCTGGCGGCCTTGAACATCGCGGACGAATTGTTCCTGAGCCAGAAGAAGCTCGATCAAGTGAACGAGGCCCTTGGCCACATGGAGACGGAGATCGAAAGTTTGGAGGTTCATCTCTTCACAGATGAAAACACATACACGGACGCCGATAAATCACCTTCGTGACGGGCAGGCCGCGCGCGGCCGGCTCGCCGGCCGGGCGGACCCCGGGTCCGGCCCCGGCACTTGACGCCTCCTTAATCTTTCCTCGCGTCTCCTCATTCAAATAGATGAGGAGGTCATCCTATGAATCCGGTCAATTACGTCGGCATCGCCGTTATCGCCGTTCTCCTGGGGGCGGTCGTCGTCCTCCTGCTCAAGCGCAAGGATAGTTCGCGCCGGGCCGTCGAAGCCCAGGAGGAAGCCCGGGCGGTCATCGCCAAGGCCCGGGAGGAAGGGGAAAAGATCAAGCGGGAAGCGACCCTCGAGGCCCGCGAGAAAGACCTAGCCCGACAGAACGAATTCGAGGCCCAAAACCGGGAAAAGCAGCGCAAACTCAACGAGACCGAGCGCCGGCTCCTCAGCAAGGAGGAGAACCTGGAGCGGCGGTTCCAGTCGATGGAGCGGAAGGAAAAGGATTTTTCCCAGAAGGAGCGCCGCCTCGCCCAGAAGGAAAAGGACCTCGAAGTCGAGGAAACGAAGATCGCCGCGGCCGTCAAGAAGGCCGTGGAAGAGCTCGAGCGGATCTCCGGGATGACCCAGGACGAGGCCAAGGCCATGCTGATCAAGAGGATCGAGGACGAGGCCAAGCTCGAGGCCATCGCCACCGTCCGGCGGATCGAGGAGGAAGCCCGGGAAAAAGCCGCCTCCTCGGCCCGGGAGATCATGTCCAGCGCCATCCAGCGCTCGGCCGCCGAGCACGTCGTCGAGACCACGGTCTCGGTCGTCGACCTCCCCTCGGACGACATGAAGGGCCGGATCATCGGCCGCGAAGGCCGGAACATCCGGGCCTTGGAGATGGCCACGGGCGTCGACATCATCGTCGACGACACGCCGGAGGCGGTCATCCTGTCGAGCTTCGACCCCATCCGCCGGGAGCTCGCCCGCCTGTCCATCCAGAAGCTCGTCACCGACGGCCGGATCCACCCGGCCCGGATCGAGGACATCGTCGAGTCGGTCAAGGCCGACCTCGAGCTGAAGATCAAGCAGGAAGGCGAGTCGGCCGTCCTCGAGCTCAAGGTCCGGGACATCCATCCCGAGCTCATCAAGCTCCTGGGCAAGCTCAGGTACCGGACGAGCTACGGCCAGAACGTCCTCCAGCACACGAAGGAGGTGGCCATGCTCGCGGCTATGATGGCCCGGGAGATCGGCCTCGACACGAACGTCGCCCTGCGAGCGGGCCTCCTCCACGACATCGGCAAGGCCGTCGACAGGGACACGGAAGGGACGCACACCGAGCTTGGCGTCGCCCTGGCCAGGAAATACGGCGAGTCGGAGAAGGTCTGCCAGGCCATCGCCTCGCACCACCGCGACATCGATTTCCCGTCGATCGAGGCCGTCCTCGTCCAGGCCGCCGACACGCTCTCGGCCGCGAGGCCGGGCGCCCGGCGGGAACTCCTCGAGACCTACATCCAGCGGCTGGAGAAGCTCGAGGAGATCGCCGCGTCGTTCGAGGGCGTCTCCAAGGTCTTCGCCCTGCAGGCCGGGCGCGAGATCCGCATCATCGTCGAGAGCCAGAAGATCTCAGACGACCGGGCTGTGCTCCTGGCCAAGGAAACGGCCGCGAAGATCAAGAACGAGCTCGACTACCCCGGCCAGATCAAGGTCACCGTCATCCGGGAGATGAGAGCGGTCGAATATGCCCGCTAGGTTCGGGATCCTCTTCCTCGGCGACATCGTCGGCCGGCCGGGCCGGCGGGCCATGGACAAGTTCCTGCCGGGCCTGATCAAGAAATATTCGCCGGCGATGGTCGTCGCCAACGGCGAGAACGCGGCCGGCGGGAGCGGCGTCACCGAGGAGATCGGCAAAGATCTTTTCCTCCACATCGACGTCCTGACCTCGGGCAACCACATCTGGGACAAGAAGGACTCCCTTCTCTACCTCGAGCGGGAACCCCGCCTCCTGCGCCCGGCCAACTATCCGTCCGTCAACCCGGGCCGCTTCTCCTACGTTTTCCAGGCGGCCGACGGGGTCAAGGCGGCCGTGCTCAACCTCCAGGGCCGGGTGTTTATGGAGCCCCTGGATTGCCCGTTCAAGCGGGCCGACGAAGAGGTCGCCGCCCTGGCCGCTGAAACGCCCATCATCCTCGTCGATTTCCATGCCGAGGCGACCTCCGAGAAGCAGGCCCTGGGCTGGTACCTCGACGGCCGGGTCTCGGCCGTCATCGGGACCCATACCCACGTCCCGACCTCCGACGAGAGGATCCTGCCCAAGGGCACGGCCTACATTACGGACGCCGGCATGGCCGGGGGCCGCAACGCCGTGATCGGCATGGCCCGCGAGCAGGCGCTCCAAAGGTTCCTGACCTCGCGGCCCCAGCGGTTCGAGCCGTCGCGGGACGGCCTGTTCCTGTCCGGTGTCTTCATCGAGGTCGACGTCAAGACGGGGAAGGCCCTTTCGATCAAGAGAGAAGTTCTGGCGGAGGACGGCCACGAAGAATGAAGGCCTGGTGAAGCGCGACCTGGTTTACACGGTCTCGCAGGTCACCGAGATCGTCAAGACGGCCCTCGAGGTCGCCTTCCCCCAGGTTTGGGTCGAGGGTGAGGTCTCGGGCTACAAGAAGGCCGCCTCGGGACATGTCTTCTTCAACCTCAAGGATGAGAAAAGCGTCATCAAGGCCGTCATGTGGCAGAGCACGGCCAAGAGAATCGCCTTCGACTTGAAGGACGGCCTCAAGGTCATCTGCCGGGGGAAAATCAGCGTCTACGAACCCCGCGGCGACTACCAGCTCTACGTCGACCTCGTCGAGCCCAAGGGCAAGGGCGCCCTGCAGCTGGCCTTCGAACAGCTCAAGGAGAAGCTCAAGGCCGAGGGCCTGTTCGACGAGAAGCGCAAGAAAAAGCTCCCGCTCCGGCCGCGGACGATCGGGGTGGTTACGTCACCCACCGGGGCGGCCATCCGCGACATCCTTCGAGTCCTCGAGCGCCGCTACGCCAAGCTCCACATCGTCATCTACCCGGCCAAGGTCCAGGGCGAGGGCGCGGCCGGCGAGATCGTCGAGGGCATCGACGCGCTCGGGGCATGGCCGGGGATCGACGTCCTCATCGTCGGCCGCGGCGGCGGCTCGATCGAGGACCTCTGGGCCTTCAACGAAGAGCCCGTGGCCCGGGCCATCGCCCGCTCGCCCGTCCCCGTCATCTCCGCCGTCGGCCACGAGGTCGACGTGACCATCGCCGACTTCGTCGCCGACGTCCGGGCCTCGACGCCTTCGGCGGCCGCGGAAATGGTCATCGAGACGGAGGAGGCCTTCGCCGAGCGCATCTCGTCTCAGGCCCGCCGGCTGGGCGAGCTCCTGCGCTATTCCCTCCAGGACATGAGGGCCGACGTGGCCGACCTCGCCCAGCACCGCATCTTCCAGAATTTCCAGGTCAAGCTGGCCAACCTCGGCCGGCGGGTGGACGAGCTCGAAACGCGGGGGAAGAACGTCCTCCGGGCCGAGCGGCAGGCGATCGCCGAGCACAAAGGCGCCGCCCTGCTCGCGTCCGAGCGGCTGGGCAACATCGCCCGCAGGATGCTCCGCGACCACCGGGCGGCCTGGGAGCGCCTCACGTCGACGCTCGACGCCCTGAGCCCGCTCGCCGTGTTCAAGAAGGGCTACGCGGCCGTCTGGAAGAACGGCGGCTTGCTCCTGGCCCGCCGGATCGAGGACATCGTCGAGGACGAGACCGTCCTCGTCTCGTTCTTCAAGGGCGAGTTCAGTGCCCGGGTGGAGAGCGTCGACAGGAAGAAGCTCCTGGAATCACGTTTCATGAAGGAGGGCTCATGACCAGCCTGACTTTCGAGAAAGCCCTGGCCGACCTCGAGCAGATCGTGGCCAAGCTCGAGAAAGGCGGCATCTCTCTCAACGAATCGCTGGCCCTGTTCGAGAAGGGCGTCAAGATGGCCCGGTTCCTGCGCGGCGAGCTGGACAAGGCCGAGCGCAAGGTCGAGATCCTGCTCAAGGACGAAAAGGGGAACCTGAAGGCGGAAGATTTCGACGCCGCCGACGCGGGCGGGACCGGGGAGGACGGCGGCACCCGCTGACCCGGGCCGAGCGGCCATGGCCAAGATCCTCGATTCGATAGAGCGGCCCTCCGACATCCGAAAACTGTCCCCGGAGGAGCTCTCCACCCTGGCCCTGGAGATCCGCGCCCTCATCCTGGAGACGGTCGCCAAGAACGGCGGCCACCTCGGCTCGAACCTGGGCGTCGTCGAGCTGACCCTGGCCCTTCACACCGTCTTCGACTCGCCCCGCGACAAGATCGTCTGGGACGTCGGTCACCAGTGTTACACCCACAAGATCCTGACCGGCCGGAAGGACCGCTTCGCCGGGCTCCGGCGCTGCGGCGGGATCCTCGGCTTTCCCTGCCGGGACGAGAGCGAGCACGACGCCTACAACACGGGCCACGCCTCGACGGCGCTTTCGGCGGCCCTGGGCATGGCCGTCGCCCGGGACAAGGCGGGGGAGAAGCACCACGTCATCGCCGTCGTCGGCGACGGCAGTCTGACGGGCGGCGTCGCCCTCGAAGCGCTCAACCAGATCGGCCACCTCCGCGAGCGCCTGATCATCGTCCTCAACTACAACGAGATGTCCATCTCGGCCAACGTCGGGGCTTGGTCGAAATATCTCTCGTATCTCGTGTCGGGTCAACACTATGTGAGGATGAAGGACCAGGCCAAGTCCATCCTCCGGTCCCTCCCCAAGATCGGCTGGCCCCTCATCAAGGCCGGACGGGCCTTGGAAGAGCTCGTCAAGAAGACGATCTTCCCGGGCCTCGTCTTCACGGAACTCGGCATCCGCTACGTCGGCCCGGTGCATGGCCACAACATCCAATCGCTCGTCGAGGCCTTCGAGATGGCCAAGATGTACGACGGGCCGATCCTCATCCAGTGCGTGACGCAGAAGGGCCGGGGCTACCAGCCGGCGCGGACCCATCCCGAAAAATTCCACGGTGCCGGCCCGTTCCAGATTTCGACGGGCGAGCCGCTGAAGCGCGAATGGGGGCCCTCCTTTTCCAGCGTTTTCGGAAATGCCCTGATCAAGATAGCCAAGAAAGACGAGAAGGTCCTGGCCATCACCGCGGCCATGGGCGAGGGGACCGGCCTCAAGGAGTTCTCCGAGAAGCTTCCCGAGCGCTTCTTCGATGTCGGGATCGCCGAGCAGCATGCCGTGACCTTCGCCTCCGGGCTGGCGGTCTCGGGGTTCAAGCCCGTCGTGGCCATCTACTCGACGTTCCTCCAGCGGGCCTACGACCAGGTCTATCACGACGTCTGCCTGATGGACCTGCCCGTCGTCTTCGTCCTCGACCGGGCCGGCATCGTTCCCGACGACGGCCCCACCCACCAGGGCGTCAACGACATCGCCTATCTCCGTCACATGCCCCACATGATCGTCATGGCTCCCAAGGACGAGAACGAGCTCCAGCACATGCTCTGGTCGGCGCTCGCTTACGGCCACCCGGCCTCGGTGCGCTTCCCCAAGGCCAAGGGGCTGGGCGTTCCCTTGGACGAGCAGCTCCATGTCATCCCGCCGGGACGGAGCGAACTGGTCAAAGACGGCCGGGACCTCCTCTTCGCTTTCGGCAACATGGTCGCCCCGGCGCTCGAAGCCGCCAAGGCCCTGGAGAAGGACGGCATCTCGCTCGCCGTTGTCAACGCCCGTTTCATCAAGCCCCTCGACAAAGAGATGATCCTGCGCTTCGCCCGGACGGGCGGGACGATCGTCACGATCGAGGAGGGGATCGTCGACGGCGGCGCCGGGAGCGCCGTGCGGGAGCTCCTCGACAGGGAAGGCCGCTTCGACATCCGGTTCAAGGCGATCGGTCTTCCACTCGAATCGTATCCCCTGGGCAAGGCCGAGGAGATCCGGGCCATGGTCGGCCTGGACGTCCCCGGCCTCACCAGGCAGATCAAGGACCTCTACCGTGCGCCATTCGGCTCCGCCGTCGATGAGAGAAAGAGCGGATAAGTTGATGGTCGGGCGGGCGCTCGCGCCGAGCCACGAGAAGGCCCAGGCCCTGATCATGGCCGGGCTGGTCACGAGCGCGGGCCGGCCCGTCCTCAAGGCCGGCGAGCTCATCGACGATGGAGCGGAACTCAAGGTCGCCTGCCCCCGCCCCTTCGTCAGCCGGGGTGGGCTCAAACTCGAAGAGGCCCTCGAGCGCTTCGGCATCGACGTCGGCGGGATGGTCGCCCTCGACATCGGCGCGTCGACCGGAGGTTTTGTGGATTGCCTGCTAAAACGCGGAGCGACAA
The DNA here is from genome assembly GCA_014894455.1 of Acidobacteriota bacterium. Classification (GTDB taxonomy): domain Bacteria; phylum Acidobacteriota; class Aminicenantia; order Aminicenantales; family Saccharicenantaceae; genus RBG-16-66-30. The sequence continues at coordinate 66,926 of JADBLN010000028.1, forward strand.
GGGTTTACGCGGTGGATGTCGACACGAAACAGCTCGACTGGGGGCTCAGCCGGGACGCCCGCGTGACGGCCATCGAAAAGAACGCCCGCTACCTCCGGTCGGAGGACCTCCCCGGACCCCCCGACATCGTCACCATGGACGTTTCGTTCATCTCCGTGCTCATGATCCTCCCCGCCCTCAAGGCCATCCCGGGCGCGTGGACCCTCGTCGCCCTGATCAAGCCGCAGTTCGAGGCGGGGCCGAGGGACGTCGGTAAAAAGGGCGTCGTCCGGAACGAGAACGTCCACGCCGAGGTCCTGGCCCGAATCGTCGGCGGGGCCCGGGAGCTCGGGTTCGGGCTCGCCGGCCTCATCCGCTGTTCGACGCGGGGTCAGAAGGGGAACGTCGAATTCTTCGTCCGGTGGGTCAAAGGGAGCCCGGACCTCGACGCGGACTCCATCCCATCCATGATCAAGGAGGCGGTCAGCCATGAATAACATTCGTAGAGCCGGCATCGTCATCAAGCCCCACGCGCCGTCCGTGGAGAGCATCCTGAAGGATCTCGTCGCGTATTTCGAGAAGCACGGCATCGCTTGCGTCCTCGAGGACGTGGCCGCCCGCAAGCTCGGCCGGTCCGGCGGCCTTCTGCGCGCCGACGTCCCGGCCGCTTCGGACCTCGTCGTCGTCCTCGGCGGGGACGGAACCATGCTCAGCGTCGCCCACCACGCCGCCCGAGCGGGTGTCCCGGTCATGGGCGTCAACCTGGGCCGCCTGGGATTCCTGACCGAGATCCCCGTCAGCGAAGCGATGCTCACGCTCGACGACCTCCTCGCGGGGGACGCGAGCCTCATTAGTCCGCGCTGGCTCCTCGAAGCGCGGGCCGCGGGCGCCGTGTCCTATTGTCTGAACGACGTCGTCGTCACCAAGGGCGCGGTGGCCCGGATGATCGAATTGACCATCGGCATCGACGGCAAGGAGGTGGCGACGCTCAAGGCCGACGGCCTCATCGTCTCGACGCCGACCGGCTCGACCGCCTATTCTCTTTCGGCCGGAGGGCCGATCATCCACCCCCTCGTCCCGGCCTTCGTCCTGACGCCTATCTGCCCGCACACGCTCTCCTTTCGGCCCCTGGCCGTGCCGTCGACATCGATCGTAAGCGTCCGGCTCCTGACCGGCGGGGAGGAGGTCCACCTGACGCTCGACGGCCAGCGCGGCGGCGTCCTCGTCGGCAACGACGTCATCGACATCCGCAAATCGCCGGTCGAGCTCCAGCTCGTGACCTCGCCGCGCCGCAATTATTACGACCTGGTCAAGGAAAAGCTCGGCTGGGCCGAATAGAGGGACTGTCCTAAGAGGGGCGATCTCTGGGACCCCTCTTAGGGCTGTCTCTCTTTGTTTGACAATCGGGCTTACCGCCGCTATCATGGAGGCCGACCCTCCGGAAACGAACCACAATCACGGGAGACAAATATGTCCGACGCTATAATCGCCGGTTCCGACGCCACTTTCGACGCCGAGGTCCTCAAGTCCGACCTCCCCGTCCTGGTGGATTTTTGGGCTCCCTGGTGCGGGCCCTGCCTGATGATCGCGCCCGTCGTCGAAGAGATCGCCGAGCTCCACAAGGGCAAGCTCAAGGTGGTCAAAATGAACGTCGACGAGAACAACTCGACCCCCCAGGCATACGGCGTCATGGCCATCCCGACCCTGATCCTGTTCAAGGGCGGCCAGGTTAAGGAGAAGGTCGTCGGGGCCCTCGCCAAGAACAAGCTCGTCGACCTCATCGCCAAGTATATCTAAGTCCAATCCCCCTTATTTCGTTGCCGGCGGCGTCTGCGCCTTGAGCGCTGCAGCGTCATACTTCTCGTTGAGCACGGCCGCTAATTCCGCCCCCCAAAGCAGGATGAGCATCGAGGCGGAGATCCAGAGCAGGAAGAAGATGATCGAGGTCAGCGTGCCCTGGAGAAGCTTTTTCAGGACGATGCCGACCGCCGAGAAGTGGACGACGTAGAAGGCGAAAATTCGCTTGAAGACCTCGAAGAGCAGGGCGGCGACCGCTGCCGGGATGAGCGCCGCCCGCGTGTGGACTTTGACCTCGGGGATGAACTTGTAAAGGATGAAGAACATCAGGAAGGTCAGGGCGAAGGGGATGACGTACTTCAGGAAGACGTTGTTGATGACGGCGAAGGCCTCGGGGTTGAGGCCGGTCCGGACGAGCTCGCTCTCCTGGAGGGTCCGGCCGATGGCGGTCCAGACGGCGGTCATGGCCAGCGAGAAGAGCATGAAGATGCCGACGACGAACATGAGCAGGAATTCCATGAGCCGGTTGTAGAAGAAGGACTTGTGGTACTTCGTCCGGAAGATCTGGTTGATCGCCGCGATGAGGCTCGAAAAGAGGAAGCTGGCCGAGACGAGCGAGCCGACGACGCCGAAGAGCCCGAGCTGGCCGACGGAGCCGGACAGGTCCCCGAGGCTCTTGAAAAAGCCCGGGTCGAGCCGGGCGAAAAAATCGTCGGTGAAGATGTTGAGACTGCGCAGGGCCATCTCCGTGTCGCCCAGGAACCGCGCCGCCGCGGCGAAGAACAGGGCGATCAGGGGGACGCTGCAGAGGAGCGAGAAATAAGAGATGACGATGGCCGAGGTCCAACACTTGTCCCCGTTGAACCGCTTGAAGGACGCGGTCAGTAAGCGAAACGTCGGATGCGTCATCCGCTCCGGTGTCCGGCCCTCGGACGTCAGGCCAACTTGTAATTCCCCCACTGGACCATCAGGATGATGATGGTGATGAGCAGGGCGTAGATGACCAGGGTTTCGATGAGGACGAGCCCGAAGACGAGCAGGAAGCGGATGTGCGGGGCGCCGCCCGGATTCCGGGAGATCCCCTCGCAGGCGCTGCTGATGGCCTTGGCCTGGCAGAAGGCCCCGGCGGCGACGGATAGTGTGATGATGGCTGCGCCGACGATGAGCGACAGCTTGAACAGGCCGGCGCGGGCCGCAGCGGCCGCGGCGGCGTCCTGGGCCAGCAGAGGCGCCGTCATCAGGGCGACCCCGAAAAACATCAGGCTCAAGGCTTTGAGTTTCTTGGACATGATGGAACTCCTTTTCGTTTAATGCTCTTCTTCATGGGCGACGGCGCCCGCGATGTAGATACAGGACAAGAGGACGAAGACGAACGATTGGATGACCGACGTGAAGATGGCCACGGCCATGAACGGCAGGGGCAGGAGGAAGGGGATGATCGAGGCCATGATGACGATGAGCAGCTCCTCGGCGAAAATGTTGCCGAAAAGCCGCATGGACAGGGACACGGGCCTCGAGAAGTGGCTGATGACCTCGATCGGGATCATCAGTGGGGCCAGGGCCGGGATGGGGCCCATGAAGTGCTTGAAGTACTTGAGGCCCTGGGCCTTGACGCCCTGGGCGTGGTAGTAGAAGAAGACGACGAGGGCGCAGCCGAGGGTAACGTTGAGCTTGCTCGTAGGGGACATGAAGCCGGGGACAAGCCCGATCATATTGCAGCCGAAGACGAAGAGCCCCACGGTGCCGATGACCGGCAGGTATTTCCGCCCCTGCGGGCCGATGGTGTCGACGGCCAGGCCCTCGAAGAGCTGGACGATCATCTCGACGATGTTCTGACGTCCGCGGGGGACGAGAGCCAGGCGGCGCGAAGCGAGGCCGAGAAGGACGATCAGGGCGAGGGCCACGATCAGGACCATGACCAGGTAGTCGGGGACGACGTGGAGCGGGTCGGGAACCTCGACCCCGACGAGGCCGAGGACCGCGGCAAGGGGTGGCCCGAAGACGCGGTTGAAGGCCTCGACGACCCAGAGGCTGTGTTCTAGTCCTTCCATGTTCTCAGGAGAAGAAGACCCCGGATGCCTTCGACGAGGGATACCGGGACGAGCATGGAAAAGCCCGCGCCGAAGGCGAGGATCTTCTTCGGATAGAGGAGGATTATAAGCAAAAAGACGGCGCAAATCAACATAAGGCGCAGCGCGTAGAGAATGATCCCGGAGCGCAGGGCGCCCTTCTTCTCGCGGTCGAGGAAGCGGGTCAAGGACTGCTTGAGCCCGGCGAAGCCCAGGGCCGCGAACACCCCGCCGGCGAGGAAGACGAGCCCGGTCGGAAGGTCGAAAAGGAATATCGCCGGCAGGGCCAGGACGGCCGAGGCGGCCAAGATCTCGATGGGGATCCGGCGGAGGATGCGCTCTTCGAGGGTGTCCGTCTTTTCGGGCTCCATAACAGGGCCAGTATAACACCTTCCCCCCTGTCGCCGAAAGAGCCCCGCCCGCTTCCTTGACATCCCTCCGCGCTTCTCTGAGAATAGGGCCGGGAACGAGCGAAACACCCGGGAGGCGAACCGTCATGTCCATGGAATTCCTGGTCAAGTTATTCGGCCTTTTTCTGGGCATCCTGGCCCGCACCCTTCTGCCCTGGCTTCGAAAAGTGAAGGAAGGAAAAATCCGGGGCTTCAACCGCCGCTACATCTATTCGGCGCTGGCCTCCGCGGCCATCGGCCTCTTCCTGACCCTGACCATTTTCCCCCGGTTCGAAGCCGGCGCCGCCGGGCAGGGATTCGAGGAGCTGTTCAAGCTCTTCTGCCTGGCTTTCGGGTTCGGCTACGGCTGGAACGCGCTCGTCAATGAAGGCGGGGCCTGGGCGGCGAAGTCCGGGGGGAGCGAGCCGCTCGGGGGAGACGAAGGTCAGACGCCCGCCCGATGAACGGCAAGCTGCGGCGGCCGGACTTGAGGAGGCTCTCCGAACTGGCCTCCCTCGGCCTCGTCCTGCCATCGTCTATCATCGTCGGCCTCTTTTTCGGCTATCTCCTCGACCGCTGGCTCGGGACGGACCCCTGGCTCCTTCTCGCCTTCACCGTGCTGGGCCTCGTCTCCGGCCTGCTCAGTCTTTTCCGGGCGCTCAAGAAACAGATGAAGGACGAGCCGCCGGACGCGTAAGGAGGGGCGTCATTGCTTCTCCCCGGTCGGTGTGCTAAATATCAGGCGATGGAGCATCGTCTTTCCCTGCGGCCTCGACTGCGCTTCCTCGCCTGGCTTTGCCTGGCCGGACTCGCGCTGCCGGCGACGTTCGTCTCACAAACCTCCGCCCCCCAATCCGCGGCCGCTCAAGCCGGACCCGGCGGCCCGGCCGAGGTCAGGATCCTGGCCCGGAACCAGGAGAAGACGAAAGACCGGGTCTTCGCTTCGGGCGACGTCGAAGTCCGTTACGGCGAATTCCTCCTCTTCGCCGACCGGGTGGAGTACAACATCGAGACGAAAGACGTCCTGGCCGAGGGCAACGTCGTCGCCCAGTCGGGCGGCGAGGTCATCCGCGCCGAGCGCGTCCTCTTCAATCTCGAAAGCGGCCGGGGGACGGTCGAAAAGGCCTCGGGAATCATCCCGCCTTCGATACTTTTCGAAGCCGAAACCCTCGAGCGGCGGCGGGCCGACCTCTACAGCCTGAAAAAGGCCCGGGTCACGGCCTGCACCCAGCCCAATCCGCGCTGGAGCTTCGGCCTGTCCAAGGCCAACCTGAAAAAAGACGACTACCTGGAGATGTGGGACGCTGTCATCCGGGTGAAAAGCGTTCCCGTCTTTTACCTCCCTTACCTGCGCTATCCCCTGAAGGAGCGGGCCACGGGCTTCCTCCTGCCCCGGTTCGGTTTCTCCGGCCCGAAGGGGCTGGCCGTTTCCCAGAGCTTCTACTGGGCCATCGCCCCGAACATGGACGCCACGGTCGGCGCCGATTTCTATCTCTCGCGCGGCACCGGCGCGGGCCTCGAGTATAGGTACATCTTTCCGGGCGGGACGAAGGGCGACCTCAACCTCTATTATTTTATCTACAAGGGGGACGCCCAGGGGGAGAAACCCGGCAACTCGTCCATCGTCCGCCTCAATCACACCCAGGCCCTGCCCCTCGGCTTTTCCCTCGTGGCCAACGTCGACTACCAAACCTCCTACAGCTTCCTCCGGGAATTCGACAACAACTTCCAGAGGGCCCTGGTCTACAACCGCACCTCCCAGGTCTATCTTTCCCGGTCCTGGCGCCGGTTCAACCTGAGCGCCCGGGCCTCCCGCTTCGAGACCTACTTCTCGCAACTCGGCGACTCGAACGTCAGCACCTCCCTGCCCCAGGTCAACTTCAACGTCTTCAAGACCAAGCTCTTCTCCCCGCTCTATTTCTCGCTGAGCACGTCCTTCAACCGATGGCAGTACGGCTGGAAATCCCAGTACGAGGCCGGGACCGAGCGCCGCTCGACCCGCTTCGCCGTCAGCCCGACGCTGAGCCTGCCGTTTTCCTCCATCCCGTGGCTCACCGCGAACGCCTCCGTCACGGCCAACCTCGTCTATTACAGCCAGAGTCTCGACCCGGGAACGGGCGGGATCGTCGACGAGCCGTTGTTCACCCGGAACCTGGTCGCCGGGCTCGAGGTCGTCGGGCCCGTTTTTTACCGGATCTTCTACGGCCGGGACGGCGCAGCCCGGCTCAAGAACATCGTCGAGCCCTACGTCAATTATTCCTACGACAGCCCGGTCAGCCAGGCCGGCCGGGTTGTGACCTCCTACGGATTTTTCCGCTACCACCAGATGAGCTACGGCGTCACCAGCCGGTTTCTCTTCAAGGCCGACGACCGGGCGGTCGAGGTCTTTTCCCTCGGGCTGGGGCAGATCTTCTATTTTTCCCCGGAGGACGGCCCCCTCTCGCAGTTCCCCGTCGACGGGAAGCCGCCCCGTTTTTCGGAGATCGCCGCGACACTCCGGTTCTATCCGCAGGCCAAGTTCAGCCTAGACGCCTCGGCCGCCTACAATCCCTATTACAAGAACCTGTCCAGCCTGCGGCTCGGCGCCACGGCCGGCTCCAAGGCGGACGGCGATTTCCTGACCGTGAGCTGGTTCAGGAGCCGGAATTCCTGGGTCACGGGGATCGACCCCGCGCTCATCGCCCTCTACAACCGCGACCAGGTCGGCGCCTTCGGCGGCCTGCGGCTTCCCCGCCTGTCTCTCGACCTCCAGCTCGAGGCGGACTACAACATCCGGGAAGGCAAGCTTCTTTACACCGGCGCCCAACTGACCTACCATTACCAGTGCATCGATTTCCTGGTCGACGTCCGCGTCTTTTACTTCCGCGACCGGCCGGACACCCAGGTCAGGTTCTCGCTGGGCCTCGGGACGATTGGGAAAACGCTCGATTTCCTCGGGGGGTTCGGATTCTAGGGACGGGAGGATGACCATGAATTCGGAGCGGACCCTCGACGGCAAGACCGTGCTCGTTACGGGCGGAGCGGGCTTCATCGGCAGTCATTTTATTCGGATGGTCCTCCACCGCCACCCGGCGACGCGGGTCGTCAACCTGGACAAGCTGACCTATGCCGGGAACCTCGACAACCTGCACGACGTCCAGGACGACCCGCGCTACGAGTTCATCCTCGGCGACATCCGCGACAAGGCCCTCGTCCGGAGCGTCTTCGCCCGCGTCCAGGGCGTCGTCCATTTCGCCGCCGAGACCCACGTCGACCGGTCGATCTACGACGCCGGCGAGTTCGTCCTGTCCAACGTCCACGGCGCCTACATGCTCCTCGACACCCTCCGGGCCTTCCCGGCCGTCGAGTTCTTCATCCACAGCGGCCGGGGCCCCGGGCTTGCCCGGGGGTCCACTTCCGCAGTACTCGCCCGTGGATATAGGCCACGGGCGAGTGGCGAGCCGAAGGCTCGTCCCTTGACGTCTCGACCGACGAGGTCTACGGCAGCCGGACGGGCCGTGCCGCCCGGGAGTCCGACCCCCTCCAGCCGTCCTCTCCCTACGCGGCGACCAAGGCCGCCGGGGACCATCTCGCCCGGGCCTACCACGTGACCTACGGCCTGCCGACGATCGTCCTCCGCCCGAGCAACACCTTCGGCCCTTGCCAGTTCCCCGAGAAGCTCATCCCGCTTTTTCTGACCAACGCCCTCGAGGGCAAGACGATTCCGGTCTTCGGCGACGGGCTGAACGTCAGGGACTGGCTCTTCGTCGAGGACCATTGCCGGGCCGTCGAAGCGGCCGTCCTGAGAGGTCGGAACGGGAATGTCTACAACGTCGGGGGCGGCGTCGAGCTGACCAATATCGAGGTCGCCCGGCGCATCCTGGCCGCCCTCGACGCGCCCGGGGAGCTCATCCAGTTCGTCCCCGACCGGCCCGGCCACGACCGCCGCTACGCCATGGACTCGGGCCTCGTCCGGGCCCTGGGCTGGGAACCGGAGACGACGTTCGCGGAGGGGCTCAAGCGGACGGTGCGCTGGTACGCGTCAAACCGGAGTTGGTGGCGGAAGGTCCGGACGCGGTCCCTCTGAGCGGTCCGGCTCAGATGTCGAGCTCGAGCTGGCCGTCCTGGTGGAGCTTGCGGTCGGCTTCGATGTCCTCGAGCAGGTCCGGCGTGATGTCCCCGGTCGGGTAGATGCCGTCGAAGCAGGCGGCGCAGAAATTCGTGATCTTCGGGTTCTCGGTCCGGACCGCCTTCTTCAGGGCGTCGAGCGACTGGTAGATGACCTTGTCGGCGCCGATCTTGCGGGCCACGGCGGCTTCGTCGGCGTCCTGGGCGACGAACTCCGTCTTCGTCTGCATGTCGATGCCGTAGACGCAGGGGTGGCGGAGGGGCGGCGAGTAAGAGGCGAAATAGACCTTCTTCGCCCCGCACTCGCGGAGCATCTCGACGATGACCTTGGAGGTGTTGCCCCGGACGATGCTGTCGTCGACGACGAGGACCTTTTTCCCCCGGATCTCCGAGGCGATGGGGTTGAGCTTCTGGCGGACGGAGTTTTTCCGCTGGTCGGCGGCCGGCATGATGAAGGTCCGGCCGATGTAGCGGTTCTTGACCAGCGCCTCGCTGTACTTCAGGTTGAGTTTGCGGGCGATCTCGATGGCGGCGTCGCGGGCCGAGTCGGGGACGGGGACGACGACGTCGATGGCCAGTTTGCGCCGGCGGATCTCCCGGGCCAGGGACCGGCCGAGGTTGACCCGGCACTTGTAGACGTTGACCTTGTCGATGAACGAGTCGGGGCGGGCGAAATAGACCCATTCGAAGAGGCAGGGCGAAGGGCAGGCCCGGCGGATCCTCTTCTTGTGGAGGGCCCGGCCCTTATCGATGAAAAGAACCTCTCCCGCCTCGACGTCCTTGATCTCGCCGAAGTTCATGATGTTCAGGCTGACGGTTTCCGAGGCGACGGCGTAGGAGGGGAGGAGACCGTCGCGGCGGACGCCGTAAGCGAGCGGCTTGATGCCGTAGGGGTCGCGGAAAGCGACCAGGCCCTGCTCGGCGATGTAGGCGACCACGGAATAACTGCCCCGGACCTTCTTGGTGACGGCCTCGACGGCCCGGAAGATGTGCTCCGGCGCCAGGTTCTTCGTCCGCTCGTGGGCCAGGGACTCGGCGAAGATGTTGAGGATGATCTCCAGGTCGCAGTCGGAATTGAGCAGCCGGTGGTGCTCCTGGAAGAGCTCGTCGCGGAGCTCCCGGTAGTTGGCCACGTTCCCGTTGTGGGCCATGATGATGCCGAAGGGCGAGTTGAGCTGGAAGGGCTGGGCGTCCTCGCCGCCGCCGCCGCCGATCGTTGGGTAGCGGGTATGCCCGACGCCGATCGAGCCGCGCAGGTGCTGGACGGCCTCGGGGGTGAAGATGTCATGGACGAGTCCGTTGCCCTTTTTCGTGTGGAAGCGCCCGTCGAAGGTGATGACGCCGGCCGAGTCCTGGCCGCGGTGCTGGATGGCCAGGAGGCCCTGGTAGAGGTCCCGTATCACGGGGCCGTTGCCCCAGATGCCGATGACGCCGCACATGGTCAGGTCTTGACGGCCCGGCCGGGTTCGACCGAGGCCTCGTCGATGATCATGACCGGGATGTCGTCCTTGATCGGGTAGACGCGGTGGCAGGAGACGCACTTCAGGCCTTTTTCGTCGGCCGTGAGTTTGACGTCGGCCTTGCACAGGGGACAGGCCAGGATGGCGAGGAGAGGGGGGCTGATCGGCATGCTGATTTCCTTCACCAGCATAGCCGGGGCCCGGCCGTTCGTCAAGTTTTTCCGCGCCGCGCTCCGGCTGTTGCCACGGGGCGGGCCGAGGTTTATAATCAGGGCCGAGGGGACGCCCGTTAATCGAGGAGGTGAGCCGTGCTTTATTTCGCTTACGCTTCGAACTTGAACCTGGCCCAGATGATGAGGCGGTGCCCGGCCGGCCGCTTATTCAAGACTGTCCTCCTCGAGGGGCACCGCTTCGTCTACGATGGATACTCCGTGATCCAGGACGGCGCTGTCGGGAACATCGTCAAGGCCGATGTCGAGGGGGTCTGGGGCGCGCTCTACGAGATCACCGATAGCGACCGGCTCACCCTGGACGCCTTCGAAGGATACCCGAAGGCCTATGACCGGAAGGCCGTCGAAGTCAAGGATCGGGAAGGGACCGTCTATCGAGCGACGACCTATTTCCGGACCGGCCGGGTCCTGGGCAAGCCGCACCCCGACTACGAGAAGGTCGTCCTCGACGGCGCCAAGGATTGCCGCCTTCCGGAGGAGTACGTGGATCGATACTTGCGGGTTGTCAGGATATGAAGCGGGCCGAAGGCGACCCGGCCCCGGGCTTCCCAGTCCCGGCTTAGAATCGGTAGCGGATTCCCGCCCGAAAGGCCATGCCCGACAGGTTGATTCCGGCCCGGCGGGAGTCGACGACCACCTCTTCGACAAGCTTGCTAGCTCCGATGAAAAGGTGGGGATAGATGCGGGTATCGGCGCCTTCTTTCCGGAAATAGTAGAGCGTGCCCGCCTCGATCAGTGGATCGTCGTCCGAGTTCCGGTAGACGTCCTGGCCCGAGAACCCGCTGAGGCTGGCCATGCGGAACCCCGCTTCGACGAAGAAGGACGTGTTCGCGCCGACCTTCCAATCCCCGCCGAACGCCGCCTCGGCGCCGAAGCGCCGCGCCGTGGCGGAGCCTTTCCATTCCTGCCAGCTGTCCGCCCGTTCCAGGCGGTAGAGGTAGCCGGCCTTGGCGAAATAGACGCCGAGACTGCCCCGGATGTAAAAGCCTTTTCCCGGATAGAACCGGACGCCGAGCTTGACCGGGATGACGCTGACCGAGGGCCTGGTGTCGAGAGTCTCCGAGAAGACCCCGTCCGTGAATCCGACCCGGCCCCGGTTCGCGCCCCGGAAATAGTCGACGCCCAGGCCCATGGAGAGCCAGGGCGAAACCCTGTAGGAAAGCTCGAGGCCGACGAGTGTCGCCAGGTGCAGTGCATCGACGGGTCCCGAAGCCGGAATCCCGAGGGAGGCGCCGTGATAATCGGCGAAGCCCTGGGCGCCGTCGTTGAGGTCCCGGGGGGCGGTCCAGCCGGTCCCCGCCGAGACGGAAAACTCGAGATGAGGGGCGTCCGAGCCGGACGACTTCGCCCGCCGCGAAGCGGGGAAGCGCTCGCCGCGGGGGATGGCTCGCGCGGGAGCCTTCTCTGCCGGGGTGGGCGCAACTGCCTGCTCGATGACCTCGACCAGGCTTTCATGGATGTAGCCGCCGATGACTCCGCCGTCCTCCAGGGTGTAGCGGACGAAGAACCATTCACCTTCCTTCTTGTCGGCCTCAAGGACCGTGCCTTCCGGGATCTGCTGGACGATGCCGCTTCCGATGTCCGGCTTCTCCCTGAGGTTGGCCTGCTCGGCCGTGACCTTGACCTTGAAGGTCCGGCCCGCCGTCGCCTGGGCCCGGAGCGAGAGCGCCGCTCCGAGGACAAGAACCACCATTATCGGGAGGAAGGTTCGTTTCGTGCGCATGCTGGGTTCACCCTGTAATGATTATAGTCGACTCGCTCCCGCTGGACAAGCGCCGGCCGCCGTTTCCCGGGGACCTATTCGTACTCGGCCCAGTGCTTGACCTTGAGGTCATCGATCTTCTTTGCGGCCAGGGCCTGGACGAAGAGGTCGGCGGCCTGGAGGTTGGTCAGGATGGGGATCGAGAAATCGACGGCCATGCGCCTCAGCTTGTAGGCCGAGTTGAACTCGACTCTTTTCGCCGGGTTGGGGACGGAGATGACGAGATCGATCTTGCGGCCGTCGATGAAGTCGCGGATATTGGGCCCTCTCCGTTCGTGGACCTTGAACAGGCGCGTGTTGGGGACGCCGTTCTCCTTGAAGTAGGCCGACGTGCGCTCGGTCGCGAAGATCCTGTAACCCAGGCCGGACAGGGTTTGAGCGGCGCCGAGGAAACGGTGCTTGGATTCCTCGCCGCCAATCGTCAGGAGGATGTTTTTTTTCGGCAGGACGAACCCGGTCGAGAGGATGGCCTTGAGATAGGCCTCGTGGACGTCCTCCCCCAGACAGGCAACCTCTCCGGTCGAGGCCATCTCGACGCCCAGAACGGGGTCGGCGCCCTTGAGCCGGGAGAACGAGAACTGGGGCGCCTTGACGCCGACGTAGTTCAGGTCGAGCGTCGTCTTCCGGTTGCGGACGGGCTGGCCCATGATGGCGGCCACGGCCAATTCGACGAAGTTCGTCCGGGCCACCTTGCTGACGAAGGGGAAGGAGCGCGAGGCCCGGAGGTTGCACTCGATGACCTTGATGGCGTTGTCCTTGGCGATGAACTGGATGTTGAAGGGTCCGGTGATCTCCAGGGCCCGGGCGATCTCGCGGCCGATGTCGCGGATGCGGCGGATCGTCTCGATGTAGAGCTTCTGGGGCGGCAGGACCATGGTCGCGTCGCCCGAATGGACGCCGGCGTTCTCGACGTGCTCGACGATGGCCGAGGCGACGACCTCGCCGCGGTCGGCCACGGCGTCGAGCTCGATCTCCTTGGCGTTCATGATGAACTTGGAGATGACGACCGGATACTCCGGTGTCACCCGGGAGGCCTTCTGGAGGTAGCGGTCGAGGTAGTCCTCGTTGAAGACGATGCTCATGGCCGCCCCGCTCAGGACGTAGGACGGCCGGATGAGGACGGGATAGCCGATCGTCCGGGCGAAGGCCTTGGCCTCCCGGACGCTGCGGAGCTCGCGCCACGCGGGCTGGTCGACGCCGAGCTCGTCGAGGAGTTTCGAGAACTTGAAGCGGTTCTCGGCCCGGTCGATGCTGGCCGGCGGCGTCCCCAGGACGCGCACTCCGGCCCGGTGGCACCTCAGGGCGATGTTGTTCGGGATCTGCCCGCCCATCGACAGGAGCACGCCTAGGGGCCGCTCCTTCTCGTAGATGTCGAGGACCCGCTCGAAGCTGAGCTCGTCGAAGTAGAGACGGTCGCAGATGTCGTAGTCGGTCGACACCGTTTCCGGGTTGTAGTTGACCATGATCGTCGCGTAGCCCAGTTTTTTGAGGGCCTGGGCGGCGTTGACGCAGCACCAGTCGAACTCGACCGAGGAGCCGATGCTGTAGGACCCCGAGCCGAGGACCATGACCTTGCCCGGTTTGCCCTTGTCCTTGCGGAAAGAGACGTCGTCCTCGCGGCCGTTGTAGGTCACGTAGAGGTAGTTCGTCTGGGCCGGGTACTCGGCGGCGAGGGTGTCGATCTGCTTCACGGCCGGGACGAGGCCTGTCTCTTTCCGCCTCTTCCTGACGCGGAGCTCCGATGACCCGGTGAGGAGGGCGATCTGCTTGTCCGAAAAGCCCTTCCGCTTGGCCTCGATTAGAAGGTCCTGCGGCACGGCGCCGAGCCGGCGGCCCCGGAGCCGGGCCTCGCAGTCAACGACGGACTTGATCTTGTGGAGGAACCAGCGGTCGATCCGGGTGAGCTCGTGGATGCGGTCGACCGTGAAGCCTTTCTTGAGAGCCTCGGCGATACCGAAGAGCCGCTCATCGGTCGGCTGGCGGAGCTCCTTCTCGAGATTGCGAAATGAGTAGTTCTCGTTGGCGACGAGGCCGTACACGCCGACCTGGAGCATCCGGGCCGCCTTCTGGATGGCCTCCTCGAAGGACCGGCCGATGGCCATGACCTCGCCGACGGATTTCATCTCCGAGCCGATCTTCTTCGAGACGCGGCCGAATTTCTTGAGGTCCCAGCGCGGGATCTTGACGACCAGGTAGTCGAGGGCCGGCTCGAAGCAGGCCGAGGTGACCTTGGTGATCGAGTTCGGCAGGTCGGGCAGGAGATGGCCGAGGGCGAGCTTGGCGGCGACGAAGGCCAGCGGGTAGCCCGTGGCCTTGCTGGCCAGGGCCGAGCTCCGCGACAGGCGGGCGTTGACCTCGATAATGCGGTAGTCGCCGTCGCGGGGGTTGAGGGCGTACTGGATGTTGCATTCGCCGACGATGCCCAGGTAGCGGATGGCCTTGATGGCGATGGCGCGGAGGCGGTGGTACTCCTCGTTCGTCAGCGTCTGGGACGGGGCGATGACGATGCTCTCCCCGGTGTGGATGCCCATGGGGTCGAAGTTTTCCATGTTGCAAACGGTGACGCAGTTGTCGGCGCGGTCGCGGACGACCTCGTACTCGATCTCCTTCCAGCCGTCGAGGTACTCCTCGACGAGGACCTGGGGGGCGGCGGTGAAGGCTTTTTTCAGCGATTCGCGGAGCTCGCGCGGCGTATAGGCGATGCCGCTGCCCATGCCGCCGAGGGCGTAGGCGACGCGGGCCATGACCGGATAGCCGACGGCCTCGGCCGCCCGCAGACCCGCTTCGACCGTCCGGACGGCGATGCCGTGCGGCGTCTTGAGCCCGATCGCGGCCAGGGCCCGGTTGAAGAGCTTGCGGTCCTCCGTCTTTTCGACCGCCTCCATCGGCGTCCCGAGCACGGGCAGGCCCGCTCTTTCGAGGACACCGCTTTTCCAGAGGGCGACGCCGCAGTTGAGGGCCGTCTGGCCGCCGAAAGCGAGGAGGACGCCCTGGGGCTTTTCCCGGGCGATGACCTTCTCGACGAAATAGGGCGTGACGGGCAGGAAATAAACCCGGTCGGCCATCCCTTCGGAAGTTTGGATCGTGGCGATGTTGGGGTTGATGAGAACGACCTCGCAGCCCTCTTCTTTGAGGGCCTTGATGGCCTGGCTTCCGGAATAGTCGAACTCGCCGGCCTCGCCGATCTTGAGGGCGCCGCTCCCCAGGATGAGGAGCTTCCTCGGTTTTTTCATCCCGCAGCCTCGAGGAAGGTGTCAAAAAGGAATTCGGTGTCCGTCGGTCCGGGGCAGGCCTCGGGGTGGAACTGGACGCCGAAGACGGGCCGGCGGCGGTGGCGGATGCCCTCGTTCGTCCCGTCGTTGGCGTTCCGGAACCAGGGCGCCCAGCCGCGGGGCAGGGTCGCCGTGTCGACGGCGAAGCCGTGGTTCTGGCTGGTGATGTAACAGCGCTTCGTGCCCTCTTCGAGGCAAGGCTGGTTCTGGCTCCGGTGGCCAAACTTGAGCTTGAACGTGTCGCCGCCCGCGGCCAGGGCGAGGAGCTGGTTCCCCAGGCAGATGCCGAAAAGGGGAACGTCCTCGCGCAGGAGCCTGCGGACGGCGGCGATCGTCGCCACGGCCCGCTTCGGGTCGCCCGGGCCGTTGGAGATGACGACGCCCCGCGGCGCAAAGGCCAGGATGCGGCCGGCGTCCGTGTCGGCCGGGACGCGGACGACCGAGACGCCCCGCCGGACGAGGGCCCGGATGATGCCCTGCTTGACGCCGCAGTCGATGAGGACGATCGTCTTCCGGGCCCGCGGATTTATGATGCGGATCTCCGGGGTCGTGACCTCGGCCACGAGGTCGCGGGCGTTGGGGTCGGGCGCGACGCGGGCCTCGCGGCGCAGCCGGGCGATATTGAGCGGGCCGTCGGCGGCGGCGAGGAGCCCGGGCATGACGCCGTGGACGCGGAGCTTTTTGGTCAGGGCCCGCGTGTCGATGCCGGAGATCCCCGGGACGCCGCTCTCCCGGAGCCAGTCATCGAGGGTTTTCGCCGACGTCTCGTGGGACGGATGGCCGCAGAACTCCGAGACGACGTAGCCGGCGATCTGCGGCCTTTCCGACTCGAAGCGGGCCGGGTCGACGCCGTAGTTGCCGATGAGCGGGTAGGTCTGGCACAGGATCTGGCCGTGATAGGAGGGGTCGGTGATACTCTCCGGGTAGCCCACGATCCCGGTATTGAAAACGACTTCCCCCCCGATCTTGGCGCTCGCGCCGAAGCCTACGCCCTCGAGGACGGTCCCGTCCGAGAGGGCCAGAACTGCTCTGCGAATGAGGTCAGCCTCCGTTCCATTTTCGGGCAGTATAGCACAAGCCCCCGGGCGGCTCAATGAGAAGGACAAGGGGAGGCGATATCACCCCTTGAATCATCCACCGGGAGCATGGTACTTTCATCAGGGAAGAGGAGAATGGTCCTCTGTTCCCTACCGATGAGGTGAATCTATGCCCGGAGACGGCTGAAGGAGAAAAACCATGTGCGGAATCATCGGCTGCGCCGGGCTCAGGGACGTCGTCCCGGACCTGGTCGAGGGCCTCCGGCGGCTCGAATACCGGGGCTACGACTCGGCCGGGATCGCCGTCCTCGACGGCGACGGCATCGGCCGCCGGCGGGTCAAGGGGAAGATCCGGGACCTCGACGAGGAGCTCCGCCTCCATCCGCTCGCGGGCGGCTGCGGCATCGCCCACACCCGCTGGGCCACCCACGGGCGCCCGAGCGAGGACAACGCCCACCCGCACGTCGACTGTAGCGGGACGATCGCCCTCGTCCACAACGGCATCGTCGAGAACTATTGGTCCCTCAAGGAGCGGCTCCGCGGCGAGGGCCACGTCTTCCGGACGGAGACGGATACCGAAGTCATCGTCCACCTCGTCGAGAAGTATTTCCGGGGGTCGCTCGTGGGGGCCGTCCGCGCGGCCGTCGCCGAGCTCGAGGGGGCCTTCGCCGTTGCCTGCATCTCGTCGCGCGACCCGGGCAAGATAGTTGTCGCCAAGAACGGTCCGCCCGCCGTCGTCGGCCTCGGCTCCGGCGAAACCTTCATCTCCTCGGACATCACCCCGCTCCTCCACCACACCCGGCGCGTCTCCTACATGGACGACGGCGAGATCGCCGTGCTCACACCGGCGGGCGTCCGCTACGAGACCTTCGCCGGGGCGCCGGTCGAGAAGGCGGTGGAGACCCTGACCTGGGAGCCGGCCATGATCGAGAAGAGGGGCTTCGAGCACTTCATGGCCAAGGAGATCTTCGAGCAGGCCGATGTCGTTCGGGACACGCTGAAAAGCCGGGTCTCCCTCGAATCGGGGCGGGTCTTCCTCGACGACACCGGCATCGCCCCGGCCGTCTTCCGGGAGGTCGACCGGGTCGTCCTCATCGCCTGCGGAACCTCCTACCACGCCGGCCTCGTCGGGAAATATCTGCTCGAGACACTGGCCCACGTCCCCGTCGACGTCGAATACGCCTCCGAGCTCCGCTCCCGGGATTTCGCCATGGACCGTAGGACGCTCGTCCTCGGCATCTCCCAGTCGGGCGAGACGGCCGACACGCTGGCCGCCCTCCGCGCGGCCGGGGAAAAAGCCCGGGCCGTCCTGGCCGTGACGAACAACCTGAATTCCTCGATGGCCCGCGCGGCCGACGGCATCCTCGACCTCCACGCCGGCCCGGAGATCGGAGTCGCCGCGACCAAGACCTTCGTCGGCCAGATGGCCGCCCTGGCCCTCTTCGCCCTGGGTTTCGCCCAGGCCCGGGAGGCCCTCGGCGCCGGGGAGAGCCTGGCCCTCGTCCAGGAACTCCAGCGCGTGCCGCACAAGATGGACCGGGTCCTCGGCCGGGCGGGCGACATCGAACGGGCCGCCCGCCGCTACCTCGCCTGCGAGGACTATCTCTTCCTCGGCCGCTGGATCAACTTCCCCATCGCCCTCGAAGGGGCCCTGAAGCTCAAGGAGATCTCCTACACCCACGCCGAGGGCTACGCCGGCGGGGAGATGAAGCACGGCCCCATCGCCCTGATCGACGAAAAGATGACGACCCTGGCCATCGTCCCCCGCGACCGTGTCTACGAGAAGATGCTCTCGAACATCGCCGAGGTCCAGGCCAGGAGCGGCCGGATCCTGGCCGTGGCTTTCGAGGACGACGCCCGGGTTCAGGCTGCAGCCGAGGAGGTTTTCCCCATCCCCGAAGTCCACCAGCTCTTTTCGCCGTTCCTGACGGTCCTGCCGCTGCAGCTCTTCGCCTATTATTCCGCCGCCGCCAAGGGCCTGGACGTCGACCAGCCGCGCAACCTGGCCAAGAGCGTCACGGTCGAGTGACCTTGCGGAAAATTGAGAATATCCTGTATACATAACGTATCCTTCAATGAGGAGACACCGATGAGCAAACGTGCCGCGCGGCGCCTGGGCGCCGTCATCGTTCCGGCCGTGGCCCTTCTCTTCGCCTCCGGCGCCCTGGCCCAGGCGAAGAAGCCCCGGGCCGCCTTCAAGGAAACAGCCCATAATTTCGGCAAGGTCAAGCAGGGCGACGTCGTCAACCACGAATTCGTCTTCAAGAACGAAGGGGACGCCCTCCTCGTCATCGACAAGGTCGAGACGACCTGCGGCTGCACGGCGGCGCTCGTTTCCGAACAGAAGATCCCCCCGGGCAAGGAGGGCAAGATCAAGACGACCTTCGACACCCGGGGGTATTCGGGAAAGATGACCCGCTATATCTATCTCGTCTCCAACGACGCCGAGAGCGGGCGCAGGGAACTCAGCCTGACCGCCGACGTCGAGGTCCCGCCCTCGGCCAGGATCGACGTCGACAAGTACAACGTCGACATGGGCCTATCGCTCGAGGGCGAGACGCCGTTGGCGAAGATCGTCATCAAGAGCACGGGCGAGCGCGAGCTCAAGGTCGAGATGGCCCATGAGAACGTCAAGTTCTTCTCCGGCGGCCGGCCTCTCGCTTCTCCGTTCTTCCTGCCCTCGGGCGAGTCCCGCGAGATCGAGCTCCGCTTCCCGCCCCAGTCCCGGACGGGCGTTCAGCGCGACTACGTCCTCATCAAGTCGAACGACCCTGTCCGCTCGACGCTGTCCGTTTACGTCAGCCGCTACGTCATCACCCGGAAGGAGCTCCAGGAGCTCTTCGACAAGTACCGCTCGGTCCTCAAGGACCGGAACTAAGGAAAGACGGACACCGGACGTTAGAACGTCCGGTGCGGAGAGGCATGGCAACACTCCTCACGGTCAAGGTCCAGCCGCGCGCGAAGGCGCCCGGCGTCGAGAAGCTCGGCGACGGCGTTTTCCGGGTCCGGGTCGTGGCCGCCCCGGAGAAGGGGCGGGCCAACCGGGAAGTCGCCGAGCGGCTGGCCGAATACCTGGACGTCCCGCCGTCGCGCCTGACCCTCGTCCGGGGCGCGGCCTCGTCCCATAAAAAGTTCAGGCTCGAGCCCTAACCTCCTCTTCGGGCGCTGACGAAACGGCCCCACGCCTGGGACGATTCACCGCCTCCGAGCGTCTTTCTATTCTTAGGAGTGCGCCGTGGACGACCGAAACCTTTGCTGGCTGGCCCTCCACCTCGTCTTTCACGGGCCGAGCGCGGCGGCCCGGAGGGTCCTCGGGCGCTTCCCTTCGGTCCTCGATGTCTTCCGGGCGGGCCGGGCCGACTTCGAGGGACTGCGCCTGGAAAACGGGACGATCGAGGCGATCGTCTCCGGCCGGGCCATCGGCCTGGCCGGCGAGGAAGTAGAAAAAATCGGGCGGAAAGCGTATACTCTTTTGACCTTTGAGGATCCTGGGTACCCGGATTACCTGAAAGAAATCTACGACCCTCCGTTCGTCCTCTATTGCGAGGGCGACGCGGAGACGCTTCGGGAGGCCGCGGTGGCCGTCGTCGGGACGAGAAGGCCCACCCCTTACGGGCGGGCCGTGGCCGAGAAACTGGCCGCCGATCTGGCCTGCCGCGGCTTGGTCGTCACGAGCGGCCTGGCGCTCGGCATCGACGCTTGCGCCCACCGGGGGGCCCTCAAACAGGGAAGGACGGTCGCCGTGTTAGGTTCCGGTTTGGACATCCCGTATCCGCGGGAGAATCGCGGCCTCGCCCGGGAGATCGCCGGGCGGGGTGCCGTCGTTTCGGAGTTCGCCCTGGGAACGCCGCCGCTCGCCGAGCACTTCCCCGTCCGCAACCGGGTCATCAGCGGGCTGGCGCTCGGGCTCGTCGTCGTCGAGGCCGCCCGGCGCAGCGGGTCGCTCATTTCGGCCCGGCTGGCCCTATCGCAGGACCGGGAGGTCATGGCCGTGCCCGGCAACGTGACCTCCGCAGAGAGCTGGGGCTCGAACGGCCTCATCCGGGACGGAGCCAAGCTCGTCGAGTCCTGGGAGGACGTGGCCGAGGCCCTGCCGTCGCCGTGGCGGGAAAATCTCCTTGCGCAGAAAAGCGAGAAAGAGGAGAATAGTCCGGATTCTCTGAGCCGGGAAGAGCGCCGGCTCGTGAGCGAACTGCCCGTCGACGCGGCGCTTCCCATCGACGAGCTGGCCGAAAAGACGGGCCTTTCCATCTCCGGCCTGCTGGCGCTCCTGCTCGGCCTCGAGCTGAAGGGGGTTGTCGTCCAGCATCCCGGCAAACAGTTTCAGAGGAGAATGTAATTGGCGAAATCACTCGTCATCGTCGAATCGCCGGCCAAGGCGAAGACGGTCAACCATTATCTGGGTGAAGATTACGTCGTCAAGGCCTCGATGGGACACGTCCGCGACCTGCCGAAAAAGCAGCTCGGCGTCGACGTCAAGGCCGATTTCCAGCCGACCTACCAGGTCATCCTCGAGAAAAAGAAGATCGTCGCCGAGCTCAAGAAAGCTGCCCGGGACAGCGAGCAGGTCATCCTGGCGGCCGACCCCGACCGCGAAGGGGAGGCCATCTCCTGGCACCTCAGCCAACTCCTCGAAGAGGACAATCCGCGCATCTTCAGGGCCGTCTTCCACGAGATCACCGAGGAGGGCGTCAAAGCCGCCTTCCGCAACATCGGCCAGATCGACCTCGCCAAGCTCGAGGCCCAGCAGACGCGGCGCGTCCTCGACCGCCTCGTCGGCTACCTCATCAGCCCCATCCTCTGGAAAAAGATCGGCCGGGGCCTCTCCGCCGGCCGGGTCCAGTCCGTGGCCCTGCGGCTCATCTGCGACAGGGAGAAGGAGATCAAGGCCTTCGTCACCGAGGAGTACTGGACGATCGCCGCCCGGCTCGAGGCCCAGAACCCGCCCGCCTTCAAAGCCGCGTTGGCCAAGATCGACGGGAAAAAGGCCAAGGTCAAAAACGCCGAGGAGGCCGGGGCGATCGTCGCCGCGTGCGAGCGTGCACCGTTCGTCCTCGACAAGGTCGCGGTCAAGGAAAAATACAAGCACCCCGCCCCGCCCTACATCACCAGCACCCTCCAGCAGGACGGCTTCCGGCTTCTCCGTTTCCCGGTGAAGAAGACGATGTTCGTCGCCCAGAAGCTCTACGAAGGCATGGCCATCGGGGAGCTCGGCCAGACCGGGCTCATCACCTACATGCGCACGGATTCGATGCGCGTCTCCGAGTCGGCCCAGGAGGCGGCCCGGGCGTACATCGAGCAGAAATACTCGCCCGCCTACGTCCCCGCTAAGCCGAACCAGTACAAGAGCAAGAAAAAAACCCAGGACGCCCACGAGGCGATCCGGCCCGCCCGCCTCGACCTGCCCCCGGACAAGGTCAAGCCCTTCCTCAAGAAAGAGGAGTACGACGTCTACAAGCTAGTCTGGAACAGGTTCCTCGCCTCGCAGATGGCCCCGGCCGTCGTCGAGGAGACCGCCTTCGACGTCCAGGCCGACCGCTACCTCTTCCAGGTCAAGGGCGAAGTCGTCAAGTTCGAAGGCTTCCTGGCCCTGTGGCCGAACGGGAGCGGCGACAAGGAGCTCCTGCCCAAGGCCGCGGCGGGCGAGACCCTCAAGCTGGTGGAGCTCGAGTCCAAGCAGAAATTCACAGAGCCGCCGGCCCGCTACACGGAAGGGACGCTGGTCAAGGAGCTCGAGGCCCGCGGCATCGGCCGGCCGAGCACCTACGCGCCGATCCTGGCCACGATCCAGAGCCGCACCTACGTCGTCATGGACAAAGGCAAGTTTGTTCCCACCGAACTGGGTTTGTACGTCACGGATTTCCTCGTCAAGTACTTCGCCAAACTCATGGAGTATAAGTTCACGGCCCATATGGAGGAGGAGCTCGACCAGATCTCCGAAGGGACCCGGAAGGGCGTCGACAGCCTCAGGGAATACTACGCGCTCCTCGAGGAGTATCTCAAGGCCGGCCAGGAGGCCGAAGTGGTCAAGAAGACAGGCATCCCCATCGACGAGAAGTGCCCGAAGTGCGGCGGCCAGGTGGTCATCAAGGACGGCCGCTTCGGCCGGTTCAAGGCCTGCGCTGGCTATCCCGAGTGCAAGTTCCGCGAAAGCCTGGACAAGAAGGAATCCAAACCCCTGGACGAGAAGTGTCCCCAGTGCGGCGCCCAGCTCGTTCAGAAGTTCGGAAAATACGGAGCTTTCGTCGCCTGCCCCGGTTACCCCAAGTGCAAGTACATCAAGAAAGAGAACGCCGAAACGGGGATCGACTGCCCGCTCGCCTGCGGCGGCAAGCTCCTGCGGCGAAAGACGCGCCGGGGGAAGCTCTTCTTCGGTTGCGGCAACTACCCGAAGTGTACCTTCGCCACCTGGGACGAGCCGATAAACCGGCCCTGCCCGCAGTGCGGGGAGAAGGTCCTGCTCAAAAAGAACCTCATCCGCGGCGACCCCTACCTCTACTGCCGGAACGAGAAGTGCGCGTTCAAGGAAGCGGCGCCCCGGGAGAAGATCTGGGAGAAACCCGGGACGTCCGAGGAGCCCGGGACACCCGAGGAGCCCGGGACACCCGAGGAGCCCGGCGGGCCCGATGAACAAGGAAATCTCTGAGTTCCTGTCTTTCCTCAGGCACGAAAAAAACGCTTCCCCCCACACCCTTGCCGCCTACGAACGCGACCTCCGGCAGGTCGCGGCCTACCTGAAAGAACGGGAGGTCCGCTGGGACAAGGCCGGCAACGTTCTGCTGCGCGGCTTCCTGGCCGAGCTCCACGAGAAAAAACGGAAAAAGTCGACCATCGGCCGCAAGCTCGCCGCCCTGCGCTCCTTCTACGCTTTCTGCGTCCGGAAGAAATGGACCACGGAGAACCCGGCCAAGGTCCTGGCGACGCCCAAGCAGGAGAAGAAAGTCCCCTCTTTTCTCTCCGAGGACGAGACGATCGCCCTCCTCGACCTGCCGCGGTCGGGGAAGCCCCTGGACCTGCGGGACAAGGCCATCCTCGAGCTCTTCTATGCCACGGGCATCCGGGTCAGCGAGCTCGTCGGCATCGAGACGGGCGACCTCCATTTCGGGGAACGCCTGGTCCGCGTCCGGGGCAAGGGCAAGAAGGAACGGATCGTTCCGTTCGGCCGGAAGGCCCGTGAGGCCCTCGAAGAATACTCCCGGGCGCGGCGGGGGCTGATCGACAAGGAGGGCGCCGAGCCGGCCTTTTTCCTGAACTACCGCGGCGGGCGGCTGACGACGAGGTCCGTCCAGAGGATGGTCCGTAAGTACATCCACAGGACGGCCGTCGTCCGGAAGATCAGCCCCCACTCCCTCCGCCATTCCTTCGCCTCCCACCTCCTCGGCCGCGGGGCGGACCTGCGCGTCATCCAGGAGCTCCTCGGGCATTCGAGCCTGGCCACGACGCAGAAATATACGCACGTCGACCTCAAGCAGCTTCTGGACGTTTACAAAAAAAGCCACCCCCGGTCATGATCGGCAAGTATCTGTCACGAATCTCGTGACCCGAGGGGTAGTTGTTTCGGGATGGCTCCTCTCACTGCAATGCCTTTCCGGGGCCTCGGGGATCGTCTCCGTCCGCTGCGGTGATACGTTCGCTGCCACCAACCCCCTTTTTTAAAACTGGGTTGGTGACGCTCAGTATTAACCCTGCGCATACCCCCGGGCTTAAGGCCGGGGAGTCGAATGGGTTTATTCTTCACGCCTTCCCAGTCCGGATCCGATGGGAGGAGTCCGCGTATCCGTCCTGGGAAGTCTAAATCACCGCTTTATGCTCCCTCTGACGATACCCCTCAGCCCCGCTAGGCATTGCCGCAGGGAGCGGATTCTGAGAAGCGACCGGCAGAAGTGCGGCGGAGCGGCTCGGAGCCGCACTTCTGGTAAATATCTGAATCAGGCCTTGGAATTGAATAGGGGACGTGTCCCCATTCTTTCGCTGCCTGAGTAGTGCCCCGGCGGCCGCCTGACTCGCAAACTCGCGTTTCCTGGTGGCGGTCGATTTGTCCACCGCCCTTGACGTGCCGGCGCGCTGCCTCTTTCTAACAAGAAGAATATAAATAAGATAGTTGATGTTTGCGGCTGGCACCGAGCTTGCATTATAAACCGGTGAAAGGAGGTCACACCAATGACCACACAAAGAAACAAGGTTCTGGCGTTCGGGCTGGCCGCGGCGATCGTCGTCTTCTCCCTGGCCTCGGCTTACGCCCAGTCGGCCGCGCCGAAAGCGAAGGTCAACATCAACACGGCCTCGGCTTCGGAGCTCGAAACGCTGCCCAGGGTCGGTCCCAAGGTCGCCCAGAGGATCATCGATTTCCGGACCAAGAACGGGAATTTCAAGAAGGTCGAGGAGATCATGAAGGTCCAGGGGATCGGCGAGAAGGTCTTCGAAAATATCCGGGACCTGATCACGGTGGGCGGAGAAAACTAATTTCGCCTGGCCGCGGCCCTGCCCGGAAGCCGTCCGGGCGGGGCCTTTTTTTCGGCTGCGAGGAAGGCGCGAAGCTTGAGAACGGCCCGGCCGCGGTGGCTGACCGCGTTCTTGACCTCGGGCGGAAGCTCGGCGAAGGTCCGGCGCAGGGGCGGGTAATAGAAAAGCGGGTCGTATCCGAACCCCGAGGCTCCTTGCGGCGCGAGCCCGATCCTGCCGCGGACCTCGCCGCGGAATTGCCTGACGACGCGCCCCTTCTTGGCGAGGACCATGACGCAGACGAAGCGGGCCTTCCGCTCTCCCGCCGGAACTTCCCGGAGGAGGCGGAGGACCTTGCGGTTGTTCTTTTCGTCGGACGGTTTCGGGCTCGAGAAGCGCGCCGAGCGGATCCCCGGCGCTCCGTCCAGGGCCTCGATCTCGAGGCCCGAGTCCTCGGCCAGAGTCAGGCCGCCCCATCTCCGGCTGTAATACAGACTCTTGGCCCGGGCGTTCGCGGAAAAGGTCTTCCCTCGTTCCCTATGGGAAAGTCCGGGAAGGACATCTTCCAGCCCGATGATCTTGAGGGACTGTCCCCTGAAAGCGCGGCGGATCTCCCGGACCTTTCCCGGGTTCTGGGTCGCTAGAAGGATGCGGCCGTCAGTCAATATTCAGCTCTTCGATGTCGGCCAGCTCGAGGAGCCCCTGGTTGAACTCCTGTTCCTTTTCCTCGGAGGCCGAGAACGAGAACGCCAGGAGATAGGACTGCCCCTCCTGTTTCATGGTCAGCCGCTCGAGCCGGACGCCGTGATGGAGAGCGAGCTTGCGTAGACTGGAGAGGATGTAGGGGCGGGCTTTGGCCTTCATGTGATAGTGGAACTGGGACTTGCGGAGGTAGGAGGCCTCGATCTTGCGGAAGAGAAGCAGGGTCGTGATCGTCAGGGCGGTGAAGATGAGCGCCGGCAGGTAATAGCCAGCGCCGATGACCAGGCCCAGGCCGGCGACGAGCCAGAGCGTCGAGGCGGTCGTCAGGCCGGCGATCGTCCCCCGGGCTTGGAAGATGGTCCCGGCGCCGAGGAACCCTACGCCGGTGATGACCCCGGCGGCCATGCGGACGAGCGTGTCGGTCGTGCCGCCCTTGGCCTGGACGAGGAGCGTGGCCAGGGTCATCATCATGGCCGAGCCGACGCAGACCAGGATGTTCGTCCGGAAGCCGGCCGGCTTCTGGCTGGCCTCCCGCTCGAGCCCGATCAAGCCTCCCAGAGCGATGGCCAGGACGAGCTTGAGGATGACTTCGATCGTTTCCATGGAATCTCCCACCTCTTTTTAGCATCGGCGGGGGAGGTTGTCAATCGCGGTCCTATTCTGGTAGAATAACCCAAAAATCAGGAGAGCTAACATGTCCGTTCTTATCAAGAAAATCCACGCCAGGGAGATACTGGATTCCCGCGGCAACCCCACCGTCGAGGTCGAAGTCACGCTCGAGGACGGCTCCTGGGGCCGCGCGGCCGTCCCGTCCGGCGCCTCGACCGGAGTTTACGAGGCCCTCGAGCTCCGCGACGGTGAGATGGGCCGCTACCAGGGTAAGGGCGTCCTCAAGGCCGTCGAGCACGTCAACATCGACATCCCCGAGGTCGTCCTGGACCTCGACGCCCTCGACCAGGCCGGCGTCGACCGGGCCATGCTGACACTGGACGGTACGGAGAACAAGAACAAGCTCGGTGCCAACGCCATCCTCGGCGTGAGCATGGCCGTAGCCCGGGCCGCGGCCATGTCGGTCGGATTGCCACTCTACCGCTACCTCGGCGGCGCCTCGGCCAATCTTCTCCCCGTACCGATGTTCAACATCCTCAACGGCGGCGTCCACGCCAACTGGCAGAGCACGGACCTCCAGGAGTTCATGATCGCCCCGGTTGGCGCGCCGAACTTCCGCGAGGCCCTGCGCTGGGGGGTGGAGACCTATCACGCCCTGAAGGGCGTCCTGAAGAGCGGCGGCTTCACGACGGGCGTCGGGGACGAAGGCGGTTTTGCCCCGGCCTTCAAGAAGAACTCGGACGCCGTGGAAACGATCCTGAAGGCGATCGAGAAGGCCGGCTACAAGCCCGGCGAGCATATCGTCCTGGCGATCGACGGGGCGACGAGCAGCATCTATGAGGACGGCGTCTACCACCTCAGGACCGAGAACAAGAAAGTGAAGGCGGACGAGATGGTCCGGATGTACGAGGACTGGGTCCGCAAGTATCCGATCCTTGTTTTGGAGGACGGGCTGGCCGAGGACGATTGGGACGGCTGGAAGCTCCTGAACAAGACTCTCGGCGATAAGATCGAGCTCGTCGGCGACGACCTCTTCGTCACGAACGTCAAGCGGATCACCCGAGGCATCGAGGAAAACGCCGCGAACGCCGTCCTGATCAAGCTGAACCAGATCGGAACGCTGACGGAGACCGTTGCAGCCATCGAGATGGCCCGCAAAGCCGGGTGGGGGGCCATGGTCTCCCACCGGAGCGGCGAGACCGTCGACAGCTTCATCGCCGACCTGACCGTGGCCATGGGCACCGGACACCTCAAGACGGGTGCGCCCTGCCGCGGCGAGCGGGTTGAGAAATACAACCAACTGATGAGGATCGAAGAAGAGCTCGGCTCCAACGCCGTCTATGCCGGGCGAAAAGCCTTCGTCCGCTAAAAAATCTCTTGACAGGCCCCTCAATCCCATGTTACTAGACTAAGTCTATTGACTTAGTCAACTAACCAGGAGAGAGAATGAGGCTATCGACCAAGGGCGAGTACGCCAGCCGGGCCATGTTGGAGCTCTCCCGCCGGTACGCGGACGGACCCGTCCACAGCCGCGAGATCTCCAAGGCCCAGGAGATTCCCCAAGGGTTCCTCGAGCAGATCCTCCTCCTCCTCAAGAGGGCGGGTTATCTCAAGAGCCGCATGGGCCGGAAAGGCGGCTACGTCCTGGCCAAACCGCCCGGGGACATCAACGTGGCCGAGGTCATCCGGGTCATGGACGGCCCCCTCGCCCCCATCGACTGCGTCAGCGTCATGGCCCACGAACCCTGCCCCATGGAGGGGACGTGCGGACTGCGTTGGCTGTGGAAGGAGGTCCGGGATTCCGTGGCCGGGATCCTGGAGCGGACGACCTTCGCCGACCTCGTCGAGAAGAGCGGGCGGCAGAGAACCGGCCCCGGCGCCCGGCCGCCAGACGACAGCGCTCCGGGAGATGAACGATGAAAGGCCGTTATTATTCATGGCTGTTCCTTCTCCTTTTCACGACGTCGCTTTTATCGAGCGTCGCATGCCGCCCCCTCTTAACCCGTGAGAGCCTGTCACTCTCGGGCGCCTGGGCCCTCTATCCCCTGGCCGTTCGCTGGCAGGAGGAATTCCAAAAAACCCATCCCGGGGTGAACGTCGATGTCCAGGCCGGCGGCGCGGGCAAGGGCATCGTCGACGCCCTGGCCGGCATCGTCGACATCGGCATGGTCTCCCGGGAGATCCTTCCGGCCGAGGTCGAAAAGGGAGCCGTGGCCCTGGCCGTGGCAAAGGACGCCGTCGTCGCCACGGTCAACCGGAAAAACCCGTTCCTCGCGGAGATCGAGCGACGCGGTCTGCGCCGGGATGAGTTCCTCGGGATATGGATCAAGAGATCCACATCGACCTGGGAGGGAGTCGTCGGCCGGAACGGCCGGACGCCCCTCCACGTCTTCACCCGGTCGGACGCCTGCGGCGCCGCCGAGACCTGGGCGGCCTACTTGGGCGGACACCAGGAAGACCTGGGCGGTGTCGGGGTCTACGGCGATCCGGGGCTGGCCGAGGCCGTCCGGCGCGACCCGCTGGCGATCGGTTTCAACAACGTGAATTTCGCCTACGACGCCAAGACCCTGAAGCCCGTCGCCGGACTCGAGATCTGCCCGATCGACCTCGACGGCAACGGGGCGATCGACCCGGCCGAGCGGATCTATGCGACCCGCGACGAACTCACTCGGGCCATCGCTTCGAACGTCTACCCCTCGCCCCCGGCGCGCGAGCTCTATTTCGTCATCAAGGGGAAGCCCCGCCGTCCCCTCATCGCGGAATTCCTCGAATGGGTCCTCGTCGACGGCCAGAAATTCGTCGCCGAGATGGGCTACGTCGGCCTCGGGCCGGAGCGCATCGCCTCCGGCCTGGCCGTTGTCCGCGGCGCGGCGGATAAAAAATGAGGCTTCTCAAGGACGCCCTGGCCCGGCGGGCAATGAGCTTCGTCGCCGCCCTGCCGGCCGTCCTCGTCCTGCTCATCGTCGTCGGGCTGTTCCTCAAGTCGAAAGCCATCCTCGGCGTCGAGCCCCTGTCGCGGCTTCTCTTCTCCTCCGCGTGGCATCCGCTCAAAGGGCAATTCGGGCTCCTGTCCTTCATCACGGGCACGGTCTGGGTGACCGTGACCGCGCTCGTCCTGGCCGTGCCGGTCTCGATCCTCGCGGCCATCTATCTCTCGGAGTACGCCCCGCGCTGGG
The DNA here is from genome assembly GCA_014894455.1 of Acidobacteriota bacterium. Lineage (GTDB taxonomy): Bacteria > Acidobacteriota > Aminicenantia > Aminicenantales > Saccharicenantaceae > RBG-16-66-30. The sequence goes on from JADBLN010000028.1 coordinate 95,957, forward strand.
TCCGCGAGAGCGCCAAGCCCGTGATCGACCTCCTGGCCGGCCTGCCCTCCGTCGTCTACGGCGTCTGGGGCGTCATCATGGTCGTGCCCTTCGTCGGCGGCGTCCTCGCCCCTCTCGCCGGCGTCTATTCCTCCGGCTACAGCATCCTCGCCGGCGGCATCGTCCTGGCCATCATGACCTTCCCGACGATCATCCACGTGACGCTGGAGGTTTTCGCCTCCGTCCCGCGCTCCCTCCGCGACGCGTCCCTGTCCCTCGGGGCGACGAAATGGGAGACGACACGCCACGTCGTCCTGAGGAAGGGCGCGCAGGGGATCCTGGCGGCGTCGGTCCTCGGCTTCTCCCGGGCCTTCGGGGAGACCATGGCCGTCCTCATGGTCGTCGGCAACGTCCCGGCCGTGCCCCGGTCGCTCTTCGACGCCGGCTACCCCCTGCCGGCGCTCATCGCCAACAACTACGGCGAGATGATGTCCGTCCCCCGTTACGACGCGGCCCTGATGACGGCCGCCCTCGTCCTCATGCTCATCGTCC
>JADBLN010000028.1:96587-116429 GCA_014894455.1 Acidobacteriota bacterium
CCCCGTTACGACGCGGCCCTGATGACGGCCGCCCTCGTCCTCATGCTCATCGTCCTCTTCTTCAACATCCTCGCCCGGCGGATCTTGGTCCGCGTCGAAAGGAAGGTTCGGTGAACGGGGTCGCGAACGGCCACCTCGGGAAGCGCAAGCGGGCCGACCTCTTTTTCCGCGTCCTGGCCACCGCCTCGGCCGCCGTCGTCCTCCTCTCCCTCCTCCTCATCATCGGGACCATCCTCTGGAAGTCCGTCCCCGCCTTGAGCCTGTCCATGCTGACGCACACGCCGAAGGGCGGCTTCTACCTGGGCAAGGAGGGCGGCATCCTGAACGCCATCCTGGGCTCCCTCTACCTCGCCGTCGGGGCGACGGTCCTGGCCTTCCTCCTGAGCCTGCCGCTCGTCCTTTATCTCAACCTCTACAAGGGCCGCGCCTCGAAGACGGCCGTCTGGACGCGCTTCTTCCTGGACGTCCTCTGGGGCGTGCCGTCCATCGTCTACGGGGCCTTCGGGTTCGTCGTCATGCTGGCCCTGGGGCTTCGGGCCTCTCTTCTGGCCGGGATGCTGACCGTCGCCCTCCTCGAATTTCCGATCATGTGCCGGGCTATCGACGAGGTCATGCGCCTCGTCCCCCTCGAGCTCAAGGAGGCCTCCGATTCTCTCGGGGCCACCCGCTTCGAGACGGCCCTCAAGGTCATGGTCCGTCAATGCGCCCCGGGCATCTTGACCGGGGTGCTTCTCGCCTTCGGCCGGGGCATCGGCGACGCCGCCTCGGTCCTGTTCACGGCCGGGTTCACCGACCGCGTCCCGACCTCTCTCGCCGACCCGGCGGCGACCCTGCCCTTGGCCATCTTCTTCCAGCTGGGGACGCCGTTCCCCGAGGTCCAGCAGAGGGCCTACGCCTCGGCCGCGGTCCTGACCCTGATCATCCTCCTCATCAGCCTGGCCGGCCGGGCGATGAGCCGAAAGGTCACCCGACATGTCGTCAAGTAAAGGACGGATACGCCCATGAACGGACCTGCGCCCATCAGCATCCGGAACCTGAGCGTCTATTACGGCGACCTCCAGGTCCTCAAGAGCGTCAACCTGGACATCCCGGCCAAAAAGATCACGGTCGTCATCGGGCCGTCGGGCTGCGGCAAGACGACCCTCCTCAAGTCGCTCAACCGCCTGTTGGATACGACCGAGGGCGTGCGCGTCCAGGGTGAGGTCATCCTCGACGGGGAGAATATCTACGCGCCCCGGACCGAGGTCACCCGGATCAGGAAAAAGATGGGGCTTCTCTCCCAGAAACCCCAGGTCCTGCCCATGTCGATCTACGAGAACGTCGCCTACGGCCCGCGGATCCACGGGCTCAGAGCGAAGAAGGACCTCGGCCGCCGGGTCGAACACTACCTTAAGGTGGCCGGCCTCTGGGAGGAAGTGAAGGACAGGCTCCGCGAACCTGCCTCCGTCCTTTCGGTCGGACAGCAGCAGAGACTGTGCCTGGCCCGGGGCCTCGCGGTCGAGCCGGAGATCATCCTCGGCGACGAGCCGACCTCGGCCCTCGACCCCCAGTCGAGCCAGAACGTCGAGCGGCGGCTGATCGAGCTCAAGCAGGAATACACCGTGGTCGTCGTCACCCACATCCTGCGCCAGGCCCGCCGCATCGCCGACTACCTGGCTTTTCTGTACCTGGGAGAGCTTGTCGAGCACGGTCCGGCGGCCGAGGTCTTCGCCAATCCCCAAGACCCGCGGACTCGGGCCTACCTCACCGGCGAGATCAGCTGACGCCGATCATTTTCAAACCGGTCCGGAGCGAATCCCGGAGCGCGGCGATCTCGGCGGACGCGGTGGCCCGGCCGGGAAAGGCGCGGCGCAAATAGCTGAAACGTAATCCATTCCGGGTGTGCCGGTAACGGAATTCGACCTCGGCGTGGCCGAAGAAGAGCATCATCATCGTCTCGGCCATTTTCGTCAGGGGCGGTCGGTCGATGTGACGGAAACGGAACCGGGCCGTGACCCGTGTCCCTTTCCGCGGAACGGATTCGAGGACCACCCTCCCGCCGCAGACTTCGGCCGTCTGGGCGAGGAGGGGCAGGCCGAGGCCCGTCCTTTTCCGCTTGGTCGTGAAGAACGGGTCGAGGGCCCGTTCTCTCTCCTCCCGCGACATGCCCGGGCCGTTGTCCGTCACCCGGAAGGACAGAAGGTCCCGCCCCGCGTTCTCGTTGACCGCGATGAGAATCCGCGTCGCGCCGGCCGCGACCGCGTTTTCGACGATGTCGAGGATGTGGAGAGAGAGATCCTCCATCATGATGGGATGATCCTCCGGCCGTCCTCTCCGGCCAGGGCCATGCGGATCTCCTCGAGATTCGGCGAAGCGACGAGAAAATCGGTCGTGGCGCGGCCGATCTCCTCCGGCTGATGGGCGTCCGAGAAACGGACCACGGGGAGGGGGTCGAAGGGACCGAACGCCTCCCGGGCCTCGGCGATGGTCAGGCGCGGCGAGACCTCGACGGCCTCGAGGCGAAGTCCGGGCGGGATGAACCCGAGCTGGGAGACGATGCTGAACGAATCCCGGTCGACGTGGCAGGCGATGGCCAGGCCGCCGTGGCCATGGATGAGGTCGACGGCCTCCTGAACGGAAAAACGCGTCGCCCCGAAGAGACAGCGCGGGCTGAACCCGGTGACATAATCCGCGGCGTCGACGAGGACCTGGTCCTTGACGAACTTTTTCTTCGACGGGACGTCCGGGAGATTCCGGTAGACGGCCGCCTGGAAAGGGCCGAGTTCGGTTCCGGGGTCGAACAGCCCGAGGATGTGGACTTCCTCGGCGGTCGTCATCTCCATCCCGGGCAGGACGGCGAGCCCTGTCCCCCGTGCGGCCTGGATGACGGCGGCGGCGTTCTCCGTCGTGTTGTGATCGGTGACGGCGACGATATCGAGCCCGGCGGCCCGGGCCCGGTCGACGACCGTGCGCGGAGACATCGACAGCTCCCCGCACGGCGAGAGGCAGGTGTGGATGTGGAGGTCGGCCCGGATACGCCGGAGCTCCATCAACTCCCCTTGACGCCCAGCCCGTAGAGCCGGCCCACGAGTTCGAAGGCGCCGAGCCGGGTGCCGAGAACGGGCACGCCTTCCCTTTCCGCTTGCTGGAGGGTTTCGGGGGCCGGCTCCCGGCCGTTGACGAGGACGATCCCGGCCAATTCCTTGAGGACGGCGACGGCGACGATGTTCGGGTGGATCTGCATCGTGACCCAGAGGTCGTCCTTGCGGCCGTGGCCGATGACGTCGCTCAGGAGGTCGCTCGCATACCCGCCGAGGACGGGCCGTTCGAGCGGGGTACCCGCCGTGTAGACCTTGAGATCGAGACGTGTCGCCAGGTCCGACAGTTTCATCGCTTCTCCTTCTTGACGAACGGGCAGTCGTCGACATGCGCCAGCCCGCGGACGACGTCGTCGGCCAGCGTCCGGCAGTCCGGCGCCCCGCAGACCCCGCAGTCCTTGCGCGGCAGGTCGACGAAGATCTTCTCCCGGCGCTTGGCCTTGCGGATGGCCTTGGTCGGGTCGCGGTCGAGGGGCCGGGATTCGACGGGCGATACCGGGTGGTCGAAGGACAGGAAATTCTTGTGATAAAGCCGGCTGACGTCCTTGGGATCGACGACCGCACGCTCCCCGGCGGCGGCGACGAGCTGCAGGATCCGGCTCTTGGCCAGGAAGCGGTTCTCCACTTCGAGCGGCCCGCCGACGCAGCCGTCGGGGCAGACCGTGCACTCGAGCAGGTCGATGTCCTGGAGGAGGCCGGCCTCGACCTGGTCGAGGACCCGCATGGTGTCCTGGATGCCCGAGACGGCCACGGCCTGGTGGTTCTTGAGGCCCCGGGTCTCGCCGCCGGACAGGGACCAGCCCATGCCGATGCCGCTGAACTGCGTCTCCGGGAAGAGGTGGCGCATGAGCGCGTCCTCCTGGCTTTTCCGGAGGGCGTTGAGGATCTGGGGGTAGATGTCCCGGATCGAGATGGCCCCGTCGAGATATGACTTGTTCAGGGTCGCCGGGCTGTTGATGGAGACCATTTTCGCCGGGCAGGGCGTGATGTGGATGATCCCGATTTTTTCGGGGGCGATGTTCAGCGCCTTGGGTAGGATCGTTCGGAGGATCTTGGCCGCGATCTCCCGAGGCGGCTCGATCGGCAGGATCTGGCCGCAGAGCGCGGGATAGCGCCCCTGGATGAGCCGGACGACGACCGGACAGGTCGCGGTGATGAACGGCCGGGGCCGGGGATGCTCGTTGAGGTACTCCTCGACGGCGGCGCAGTTGAGCTCGCAGATCGAGCTGAGATCGTAAACCTCGTTGAAGCCGCCCCGGCGCAGGGCGGACAGGATCTCGGTGGGCAGGTTGGCGGCGCCGAACTGCCCGTAAAGCACGGTCGACGGAATGGCCACCTTGTATTCGAAGTGGTCGAGGGCCGCGAACGACGTCGTGTGGGAATGGACGGCGTCGTAGGGGCAGACGCGCAGGCACTCGCCGCAGTCGATGCACAGCTCGTCGATGATCTGAGCCTTGCCGTCCCTGACCCGGATGGCCTTGGTCGGGCAGGCGGTCAGGCAATGAACGCAGCCGATGCACTTGTCCTTGGTGATGTGGATGGAGTGAAAGTTCTTCTCTTTCATGGCTTGTGTCCGTTCGTCCGGATGATGATCTCCAGGCGGGTCCCTTGGCCCGTCTGGGAATCGACGTGGAAGACGTCGGAGTTCCGTTTGATGTTCGGCAGGCCCATGCCAGCGCCGAAACCGAGCTCCCGCATCTCCGGCGTCGCTGTCGAATACCCTTCGGTCATGGCCAGCTCGATGTCGGCGATGCCCGGGCCCTGGTCGTCGACCGTGATGCGGACCTCCTCAGGAGAGACGGCCAGGTCCATCCGGCCCTGCCAGGCATACATGATGACGTTCATCTCCGCCTCGTAGGCGGCGATGGCCGCCCGGCGTACGGTTTTGACGTCGAGGCCGAGGTCCTTCAGGAGCTCCTTGATCCGGCAGGCGACGGTCCCCGCCTTGGCGAAATCGCCGCCCTTGACCGGGAACTCCTGGCGGTAGACGTCCTCAGCGGCCATGGGGACCGTCCTTGAAGAAGACCGCGAGCCGGGAGCACGCTTCGAACATCGGCATTTTTGTGGCGATGAGGGGCAGGTTTTTCAAACGGGCCTGGTCGACGACCTCGGGGCCCGGCCGTTTCCCCTGGACGAAGACGACCGCCGCCAGGTCGGCGACGGAGCAGGTGCAGACGACGTGGGGATTCGCCAGGCCCGTCAGGAGGAGAGAGCCGGGTTCGGCCGAGGTCAGGACGTCGCTCATGAGGTCGGAAGCGAAGACCTGCGGACAGGCGACCTCGAGCGGGCTTCCCGGCGTCAGCAGTTCGCCGTCGAGAAGGGCCAGAACGTCCTTGAGCACGATCATTGGGACCTCCCGCCGAGCCGGATTCCGAAGGATGAATCCATTATATAAGGAATGCCGAGTGCGGGCAAGACATGCCCGGCGGCGGCGGGGGGGGGATTCCGGGTTCAAAAAAAACCGGCGGGAGAAGGCTCTCGCCTTTCTCCCGCCGATGGGAGGAATCTCAGCCTGCCGGTGAACCTATTTCGCCTTGAGGATCTTCTGGACCTCGGCCTTGTCGACGTCCGTGATGAACGGGATGCCGCTGATGTCGGCCACCTCGCGGGTGATCGAGGCGATGTCGTCGCGGTTGATGTAGTCCAGCGTGAACTTGCGCGCGCCGGCCATCATCTGCCGCAGGCCCTGGCTCAGCCGTTCGAAATAGGTGTAGACGCCGATGGCCCCGGCCGGGAGCTCGTTGAACCGGGCGCCGAAGCGATGCCGCAGTTCGGGAGCGGTGACGAAGATCTCGTCCTTGCTGCTGCCGAAGCGCTCGACATAGACGGGGATCTGGCCGTCGTTGATCCGGCCGCCGATGGTCTTTCCGACCATGGCCGCGGCCATGGGCGAACGGGCCATGCCCACGAGCTTGACGTAGGGCGCCCCGAGGGCCAGGGCCTTGAAGATCTGGTCCTCGAAGGTGATGCCGCCGGCGAAGGCCAGGTCGGGCACATATTCGCCCTGCTTGGCCAGCTGGTCGGCGAACTTCCAGGTCAGCGACCAGATCTCGACGGTCGGGATGCCCCACTCGTTCATCATCCTCCAGGGGCTCATGCCCGTGCCGCCGCCGGCGCCGTCGACCGTCAGGAGGTCGAGCTTGGCCTTGGACGCGTACTTGACGGCCCGGGCCAGATCGGCCGGCCGGTAGGCGCCCGTCTTCAGGAAGATGCGCTTGGCCCCGGCCTTGCGCAGCTCCTCGACCCGCTTCATGAAGGCGTCCTCTTCGACCATGCCCATGCGGGAGTGGCGCTCGAACTCCTTGAAGCTGCCCTTTTCGAACGCGGCGATGATTTTCGGGTCCTCGGGGTCGGGCAGGACGATGTAACCCTTCTTCTTCAGGGCCTGGGCCTTCTTGACGCTCTTGATCTTGACCTCGCCGCCGATGTCCTTGGCGCCCTGGCCCCACTTGAGCTCGACGGTCTCGATGCCCAGCTTGTTGATGGCGTATTCCTGGACGCCGAGCCGCGTGTCCTCGACGTTGGCCTGGACGACGACGTCGCCGTAGCCGTCCTGCCAGTCACGGTACGATTTGATGCGGAATTCCATGTCCGGGGAGCGGACGACCCGGCCGTTCTTGAGCTCGGTCTCGTCGTCCATGCCGCAGACGTTCTCGCCGATCGTCAGGATGGCCCCGGAGATGGCCGCGCCGCCGCCGAGTCCGGCCCAGTTCTGCTTGGCGATGTTGGTCGAGCCCATACCGGAGATGACGAAGGGCACCTTCATCTTGATGTCCTTGTTGCGGCCGATCTTGGTCTCGATGGTGACCTTCTCGAAGGTCGCCTTGTCGCTGTCGGCCGGGACGCCCCAGGCCCCCTTGGCCGTCCCCATGATGCTGAAATGGGACAGGTCGACGGGATAGTCCTTTTCACAGGCCGCGGTGATGATGCCGAACGGCTGGGGATAGAGGACCTCGTGGCCGCGGTAAGCGGATTTCCCGATCTCGCACATCCCGATGCAGCCGTCGACACAGGTCACGCACATGCCGCTGAAGGGGCTGATCGACCCCTCTGTCCTGTTCTTGGTCAGCGTGGCGGCGCTTCTGTTGAGCTTCGTTAAAGTCGGCATGAAATTACCTCCTCGATATCCTTTAAGATTTCTTTTCCCGGACGCAGGTGCCGCAGCGGCCCGCGTCGTACATCCAGCACTGGAGGTCGTCGTAGTGCTCCAGGCAGGTCGGATCCATGGTCAGACAGCCGTTGCAGAGGGCCGTCTCCGCGTTCGGGCCCTGGCAGCGGAGCTGGCAGACGGGGCAGACGTACATGCAGGCCCCGCACAGCCGGCATTCCTCCGAACGCATGTCGAAGGGCGTCGAGATCTTCCTCTTGTGGCCACGCTGCTGGAAGCCGATGGCCTTCGCGTCCATCTGCTCCGCGCAGATCCGGACGCACAGGCCGCAGAGGATGCACTCCTCGTTGCGGGGCGTGAACCGGACCTTGGTGACCCCGAACTTGGAGGCCAGGTCCTGGAGGACCTTGGAGCCCGGCGCGACGGAGAGCATGAGCTCGATCATCATCCGTCGCGCCGCCCAGACCCGGTTGGTGTCGGTCCGGACGACGAGCCCGGCCTCCGCGGGATAGGTACAGGACGTCACCAGATTCGACTTGGGGGGCTCCCCGATTTCGACGAGGCAGAGGCGGCAGCCGCCGAACTCCGTCAACCCCTCGTGGTGGCAGAGGGTCGGGATCTCCAAGCCGTAGAAGTTGGCGGTCTCGAGGACCGTCCAACCCTCCTCCGCTTTGACAGGCAAGCCGTTGAGGATCAATTCGATCATGTTTCACGTCCCATCGCTTTTTTGGCGTCCCGGGTTTCGAGCTCGCAGCGCAGGCAGCGCCGCGCCTCCTTCAGGGCGAGCTCCTTGGTGAACCCCGTCTCGATCTCTTCGTGCCCGGATCTCCTCTTGGCCAGCGGGAGGTGGGGCATCTTGGCCCTCTTCGCGTTCTGGGCCTCCTCTTCCGTGAGCTTGACCGGTTCCACGTAGAGGGACGGCCGGGTCACGCCGTGGGGTCGGGTGAGCGGGCGCCCCTCGAGGTAGCATTCGATGGACAAGGCGGCGGTTTTGCCCGCCGCCATGGCCTCGACGACGCTGCTCGGGCCGGAGACGACGTCGCCCCCGGCGAAGACGCCGGGACGCGTCGTGGCCATGCTGGCCGGGTCGACGATGATCGTGCCCCATTGCGGCGAGAGGGTCAGGCCGTCGCTGTCCTTGAGATAGGGCGTGTAGGCCCGCTCGCTGATGGCCAGGATGAGGGTATCGGCCGGGATCTGGAATTCTGACCCCGGGATGGGCACGGGCTTGGCCCGGCCGCTCGAGTCCTTTTCGCCGAGCTTCATCCGGATGCACTCGACGCCGACGACCTTCTCGTCGCGGATGCGGACGCGGACCGGGGCGACGAGATATTCGATCTTGACGCCCTCTTCGAGGCCGGCCTCGACCTCCTCGGGGTAGGCGGGCATCTCCTTCCGTGTCCGGCGGTAGAGGATCGTAGCCTGCTTGACCCGCTTGTCCCGGAAGGCGACCCGGGCGGCGTCGACGGCCGAGTTGCCGCCGCCGATGACCACGACCCGGGCCCCGAGCGAGACGGGGCTGCCGAGGTGATAGTCCTTCAGGTACTCCAGGGCCTGGAGTACCCCTTCCGCCTCCTCGCCGGGGACGCCCATCTCCAGGGGCTTGTGGGCGCCCGTGGCCAGGAAGACGGCCTTGTACCCCTGCTGGAAGAGGTCGTCCAGGGTGAAGTCCTTGCCCAGGGTCATGTTGGTCTTGATGTTCAGGCCGCAGCTCGCGAGATAGTCGAGGTCGTCCTGGAGGACGTCCTTGGGCAGGCGGTGGTCGGGAATGGTCACCCGGAGCATGCCTCCGGCGACGGGCAGGGATTCGAAGATCCTGACGGGATACCCTTTCTTGATCAGTTCGTAGCCGGCCGCCAGCCCGGCCGGGCCGGCGCCGACGATGGCCACCTTGTCCGTCCGGGTGACGGGAAACTTGGTCGGCGCGTCCAGGCCCTTGGCCCTGGCCCAGTCCATCACGTAGCGTTTCAAGGCCCGGATGGCGATGGGCTCTCCAATCTCCCCCGCCCGGCAGACAGATTCGCAGGCCCGGCTGCAGACCCGGCCGCAGACCGAGGGTAACGGGTTGTCCTTGCGAATGATCTTGAAGGCCTCCTCGTACTTCTTCTGGGCGATGAGGGCGATGTACGTGGACGCTTCCTGGTCGATGGGGCAGATATACTGACAGGGCGAGGAGACGATCTCCTTGCAGACCATGGCCGGGCATCTTTTATCGAGGACGTGCCTTTCGTATTCCGCTCGGAAATAGCGCAGGGTGGACAGGACGGGATTGCCCGCCGTCTGGCCGAGGCCGCAGAGGGAGGCGTCCTTGACCGAGGCGGCCAGCTCCTCGAGGAGGCTGATGTCCTCGAGGGTGGCCTGGCCGTCCGTGATCTTGCTGACGATCTCCCACATCCGCTGGGTCCCCTCACGGCAGGAGACGCACTTGCCGCAGGACTCATCGCGGAGGAAGTTGAGGAAATACTTGGCGATGTCGACAATGCAGGTCTTGTCGTCCATGACGATCATGCCGCCGGAGCCCATCATGGCCCCCGCGGCTGTCAGGCTTTCGTAGTCGACCGGCAAGTCGAGGAGCTTGGCCGGGATGCACCCCCCCGAAGGCCCGCCGATCTGGACTGCTTTAAAGGCCCGGCCGCCGGGGATGCCGCCGCCGATGCCGAAGATGATTTCGCGGAGGGAGATGCCCATCGGGACCTCGACGAGGCCCGTGTTGTTGATCTTGCCGACGAGCGAGAAGATCTTCGTTCCCTTGCTCGTGTCCGTCCCCAGGCCGGCGTACCACGCCGCGCCCCGACGGATGATGTTGGGGACGGTCGCCCACGTCTCGACGTTGTTGATGACCGTCGGCGACCCCCAGATGCCCTTGCGCGCGGGGTAGGGCGGCCTCTGGCGGGGCATGGCGATCTTGCCCTCGACGGAGGCGATCAGGGCGGTTTCCTCGCCCGAGACGAAGGCGCCCGCGCCTTGGACGATCTCGAGGTCGAAATCCAAGCCTGTGCCGAGGATGTCCTTCCCGAGCAGGCCGTATTCCCGGGCCTGCCGGAGTGCGATCTCGACGCGCTTGATGGCCAGGGGGTACTCGTGGCGGATATAGACGAAACCCTTCGCGGCGCCGATGGCCCGGGCCCCGATGACCATGCCCTCGATGATCGCGTGGGGGTCGGCTTCGAGGACGGAGCGGTCCATGAAGGCGCCCGGGTCCCCTTCGTCGCCGTTGCAGATGATGTATTTCGGCGTCCGCTTTTCCTTGGCGCAGGCCACCCACTTCTTGCCCGTGGGGAAGCCGGCGCCGCCCCGGCCCCGCAGTCCCGAGGCGGTGATCTCGGCGAGGACCGTTTCGGGCGTCATCTTTGCCAGAGCCTTGCCCATGGCCTCGTAGCCGTCGAAGGCGATGTACTCCTCGATCTTCTCCGGGTCGATCCGGCCGCGGTTGCGGAGGACGATGAGCCGCTGGTGCTTGAAGAACTCGATGTCCTTCATCTTCGGGACGGGCTTGTCCTCGGCCGGCGGGACGTACATCAGCTTCTTGACCGGCCGGCCCTTGAGGAGGTGCTCCTCGACCAGGCGGGGGACGTCCTCGACTTTGAGATGCTGATAGAAGATGCCGTCCGGCTGGACCAGGACGATGGGGCCCCGCTCGCAGAACCCGTTACATCCCGTGGCCACGACCTGGACCTCGTCCTGGAGCTTTCGCTTCTTGATTTCTTTTTCGAGGGTCTCCTTGATCTTGAAGGATCCGCAGGAGACGCAGCCCGTGCCGGCGCAGACCAATAAGTGAGCTCGATATTGTTTCAAGGGGCCTCCCTCAGTACATCGTTTCGCTTCCGACGGCCAGGACGAATTCGACCACCATCTTGCCGCGGAGGACATGCTGGACGAAGATCTTCCTCATTTTTTCCGCTGTGAGGTCGCCGTACTTGACGGGGGGCTTGTCCTTGAGCTCGACCGTGGCCATGGGCTCCTTGTTGCACAGCCCCGCGCAGCCGGAGGTCGTGACGAGGACGTCCTGGACCTTGGCCTTGCCGATCTCGTCGAGGAGGGCGTCCATGATGTCGCGGGCGCCCGCGGCGATGCCGCACGTGCCCATGTGGACCGTCACCCGGGCCCGGCCCTGGCCCTCGCGGATGGTCATCAGGGACTTCGTCTTCTCCCGGATCTTGGCCAGGTCCTGGATGCGAAGCTTCTTGTGTTCGGCCATCAGGTTTCCTCTCTTTCCGTCATTTTTTCCGGGCCGCCCGCCCGCCTTTTCGCGTGGCGGTCTTGGCGGCGGCCTTCGGCCTCTTTCCCGAGGCCTTCGGTTTGCGGTACTTGTCGAGGATCGGGGCGACCTTCCGGATGGTGGCGTGGCCTTGGTATGCGCCGTCGACGACGACGACGGGCCCGATGGCGCAGCAGCCGAGACAGGCAGCCGTCTCCAACGTGAACTGGCCGTCCTTCGTGTTCTCCCCGGCCGGTACGTCGAGCTTCCGCTCGATCTCCTCCAGGATCTTCTGGGCGCCGCGGACGTGGCAGGCCGTCCCCAGGCAGACGAGGCACATGTGCTTGCCGCGGGGCCTCAGGCTGAAGGCCCGGTAGAAGGTGGCCACGCCGAGGACGTCGATGAGGGGCATGCCCAGGGCCTTGGCCACCTGGCGGAGGGACTCCGGGGGGAGGTAGTTGAAGCTCTCCTGGATGTCGAGGAGGATGGCGACAAGGTTCTTCTTGAGCCCTTGATGTTTATCGATCAGGGATTGGATTCTCGTTTTATCGGTGTCCAACTCATCCCTCCAGTGCGAGAATTTCAGTCATGGCCGGGCAAATATGGTCAAAATAAAACAACAAGATGGCATATATAACAAAACGTTTTTGCCTTTGTCAAGGTGGCCGACGGCCCAGGCGGTCGGCAATCATGCTCCGTCGGTTTCGAGCTCGATCTTTTCGACGACGATTTCGCGCCCCTCGACGATCTCGATCCGCCGCGAGCCGCAGGCGGTGCAGGAGAAATCGGTGTCTTCGCGGACGCTCGTGCCGCCGCAGTCGGGGCAGCGGAGCTTGACGGGAACGACCTCGATCGTAAGCCGGGCGCCCTCGGCCAAAGTTCCATTCTTATAGGTTTCGAAGGCCGATTCGAGGAGGTCGGGGACGACTCCCGACATCCGGCCGACCCGGAGGACGACCGCCGTGACCCGCGAAGCGCCGTGCTCGCGGGTCTTCTCTTCGAGGATGTCGAAGACGGAGGCGATGAGGGACAGCTCATGCACGGCCGGACCTCAGCCGTTCGAGGGCCTCGACGAGATATTCGACGAGCGCGTCCATGCCGTCGCCGCATAAGGCGGAGACCATGAAGACGCGGAGCCCGGGCTTGATGGACAGGGCCTCCGCCGCCGCCCGGGCCGGGTCGAACGGCAGGTAAGGGATGAGGTCCGTCTTGGTCAGGATGAGGCAGTCGGCCGAAAGAAAGGCCTGAGGGTACTTGGCCGGCTTGTCGTCCCCTTCCGGCGACGAGAGCAGCACGAAGCGGAGGTCTTCACCCAGGTCGTAGGAAGCGGGGCAGACGAGGTTGCCGACGTTCTCGATGAACAGGAAGTCGATCGCCGCGGGCACATCGCCGAGGACCTTGCCGATCATCCGGGCTTCGAGATGGCAGGCGCCGCCGGTTGTGATCTGCCAGGCCGGAACGCCCTTCCTCCGGATACGCTCGGCGTCCCGTTCTGTTTCGATGTCGCCCTCGATGACGGCCATCCGGATGCGGTCCTTGAGGCGGTCGGCTAGAGCTTCGAGGAGGGTCGTCTTGCCGGAGCCGGGCGAGCTCAGGAGGTTGACGCAGAGGATGCCCCGGGAGCGGAGCTCGCGGCGGATCTCGGCCGCGACCTGTTTGTTCGTGGCCAGGAGGTCCGCCTGGACGCGGATCGTTTTCGTGCTCACGGACGGACCTCCTTCAAGAAACCTTCGAGGAACTCCAGGGCCAGGGCGAGGTCCGCCTCGGCCTCGGCCGACAACCCTTCGCCGACCTCCCAGCACTTGCCGCGGATAGCCAGGAGCCGGGCGTCGGGAGTCTTGCCGTAGAGCTCGGCGGCGATGGCCAGGACCGCCTCGGGCCTGAGGGCGTGGCTCATGGCCGGCATGGAACCTGCGGCCCGCACCCGGGTGAACGTGAAGGGCTTACGCAGTCTGCGGACAGCACCGGCATCTCCGTCGACGCTGCCCGCGGCGCCATCTTCGTCGACGCCGCGGGCAGCGTCGACGAAGATGACGGTGTCGTAACCGGCGCAGGCCAGGGCGTCCTCCACGTTGAGCTGGTAGTTGGCGTCGCAGGCGACACCGCGAAGGCGGCGCCGTTTCAAGCGCTCCACGGCCGCGGCGCCCAGGCCGTCATCCCGGCGGCCGGGGTTGCCGATCCCGATGACGAGCGTGGTTCGGAGCTTCGTTTTTCGCGGAATCAGCGGACCTTCCTCTGGAGGACGTTGCCGCGCGCGTCGACGAGCGTGACCTCGAGCGGCATCCGGCCGACGGCGTGCGTGGCGCAGCTCAGGCATGGGTCGTAGGCCCGGATGGCCACCTCGACGCGGTTGAGCATGCCCTCCGTGATCTCGGGCTTCTCCGAGAGGACGTTCATGGCCACCCAGTGGACGGCCCGGTTCATGGGCTCGTTGTTATTGGTCGTCGAAACGATCAGGTTGGCCATCGTGATCTGGTCGTCGTCGTTAATGCGGTAATGGTGGAAGAGGGTCCCCCGCGGCGCCTCGATGAGGCCCACGCCCTCGGCGACCTTCTTCCCCTTCTTGACGAGCTTCGCGCCCTGAAGGTCCTTGTCGAGAAGGAGCTCTTTGATGACCTCGGCCGAGTGGAGGAGCTCGATGAGCCGGGCCCAGTGCGTGTGAAGCGACATGTTGTTGGGCTTGCCGTCGGTGTAGGCCTTGTAGACCTCGAACTCCTTCTGGGCCAGGGGGGAGGGGATGTAGTCGCAGGTGTTGAGCCGGGCCAGGGGGCCGACCCGGTACCAGCCGTCCGTCTTGCCGAGGGAGCGCAGGTAGGGGAACTTCATGTAGCTCCAGGACCGGGTCTCCTCGCCGATGTACTCGAGGTAGTCCTGGTAATCGACGTCGTTGAGGACCTTCCGGCCCTCGGCGTCGACGGCCCTGAGGACGCCGTGGTAGAAGTCGAGGGCGCCGTCCTTGCGGACAAGGCTGAGGTGGTTCGAAGGGAATTCGGCGAAGCCGTCGACCATGTCCTTATTCTTCCGGTGGTAGTCCTTGAAGAGCTCGACGGCCGCCCGGGACCATTCGATCATCTGGTCGATGTTGAGCGGCGCGGCGCCCTTGAGGAAGCGGTCGCGCTCCTCCGGGCTGAGGTTTTTGTTGATGCCGCCCGGGACGGCGCCCGTGCCGTGGATCTTCTTCCCGGCCGTGGCCAGGATGATCTCCTGGCCGAACTTGCGCAGGAGGATCCCCTGGACGGCCAGGTCCTTGTTCAGCGCGGCGACGCCGATGATGTTCCGCACGGCCGGATCGGCATCCATGCCCAGGAGGAAATCGGGCGAGGAAAGATGGAAGAAATGCAGGGCGTGGGACTGGAGCATCTGGCCGTAGTGCATCAGGCGCCGCATCTTCTCGGCGGTCGCGGTGAGCTTGCCCGGCCCGGCGCCGACGATGACGTCCATGGCCTTGGCCGCCGCTAGGTGGTGGCTGACGGGGCAGATGCCGCACAGCCGCTGGACGAGCACCGGCGCCTCCCAGTAGGGGCGCCCCTGGACGAACCTCTCGAAGCCGCGGAATTCGACGACATGGAAACGGGACTGGGTCACCTTCCCGGCGTCGTCCAGGCGGATGGTGACCTTGCCGTGACCTTCGACACGTGTCACGGGTTCGATGGTGATTTTTCTGCCCATGCGCGTTCACCCTTCAATCGAATTTGATCAGGTCGTAGGTCAGCTGGAGCGGCCGGCCCTCGACGAGGGCGGTCACGGCCTCCCAGATGAGGTCGGCCGAGGGCGGACAGCCCGGCAGAAAGTGGTCGATCTTGACGACCTCGTGGCAGGGATAGACCTTGTCCAGGATGATCGGCAGGTCCTCGTCGTTGGGGATCGTCCGGTCCTCCGGATCGACGCTGGGGCTGTTCAGGTAGGCCTCTTCCAAGCATTCCCTGATGGGAATGCCGTTACGCATGGCGGGGAGGCCGCCCATGATGGCGCACTCGCCGACGGACACGAGGACCTTGCAGTTCTTGCGGAAGGAGCGCAGGACCTCGACGTTCTCGCTGTTGCAGCAGCCGCCCTCGATGAGGCCGACGTCGACGGGCTTGGTGAAGGTCTTGATGTCGTCGATGGGGGACTTGTTGAACTCGACGAGGTCGATGAGCCCCAGGATCCGCTCGTCGATGTCGAGAAGGGACATGTGGCAACCGAAACAGCCAGCCAGGGACGCGGTGGCGATGACGGGCTTGCTCACGGTTCTACCTCCCTGTCCCTTTTTCGACGTCGCTGCCGATGGGGACGGCGTCGTATTTCCGCCGCCCGATCGGGACGGCGAAGCCGGTCTCCTTCCTCAGGATGGCGCCCACGGGGCATATGTCCATGGCCCGGCGGGCTTGGTCCTCGGACAGGTGGGCGGCCAGTTTCTTGTCCACTTCAATTTTAACACGGCGGCTGCGGTCGACCGCCGCGAAGACCTTGCGGCCGTCCTTCGCGCGGCAGGCGCGGACGCAGCGCAGGCACTGGATGCAGCGGTTCCCGTCGAGCATGAGGAGCGGCGCCGAGGCGTCGATGTCGCGGCGCGGCCAGAGATAGGGGAAACGGGGGGCCAGGACCTGGTAGCGGTAGGCCAGCGCTTGGAGCTCGCAGTTGCCGCTCTTTTCACAGGAGGGGCAGAGGTGGTTGCCTTCGACGAAGAGCATCTCGATGAGGGACTTTCTCATGTCCTCGAGGTCGGGGGCCGTGTTCTCGACGGCCATTCCCTCGATAAGCGGCTGGGTGCAGGCGGCCATGAACCGGCCGCCCACGCGGACGGTGCAGATCCGGCAGCTGCCCACGGGCTTGAGCCCTTCGAAATGGCAGAGCACGGGGATATAGACGCCGTTCGCCTTGGCCGCCTCGACGATCGTCTGGCCGGGTTTCCCCAGGCACTCCTTGCCGTCGATCATGAACCGGACGTCATTCATGGTCGGCCTCCTTGCAAGCGGGCTGGCGGTTGGCGGCCGCGCAGCCCTCCTGGATGGCCGCCGCGAGGTCGAACTCGGGGACGAAGTCCCTGCCCTTCTGGATCCGGGCCTCGTAGAGCTCCGGGAAATTCTGCATCGTCGTCAGGATCGGATTGGGCGAGGTCTGCCCTAGGCCGCACCGGCTGGTGGCCTTGACCAGCTTGCCCCAGGCCTCGAGGTCGCGGAGGTCGCCTTCGGTGCCCTTCCCCTGGGCGACTTTCTCGAATTTCTTTTTGAGCAGGACGTTCCCCGCCCGGCAGGGGGTGCACCAGCCGCAGGACTCCTCGATGAAGAACTCCATGAAATTCTCGACGACTTCGAAGATGTCCCGGTCGGGCCCGAAGACGATGACGGAGCCTCCCGTCGGGAGGTCGGAAAAGCAGATCTTCCTCTGGTACCCGGCCTTGGAGACGCAAGTCCCCGAAGGGCCGCCGACCTGGACGGCCTTGGCCTCCGGGGCGCCGGCCATGTCCAGCAGTTCGGCGATGGAAAGGCCGTACTCGACCTCGTAGACGCCGGGCCTGGCGCAGTCCCCGGAGACGCTCAAAAGCTTGGTGCCCGCGGACTTCGGCGTGCCCATGGCCTTGAACCAGGCCGCGCCCTCGACGACGATCCGGGCCGCCGTGGCCAGCGTCTCCACGTTATTGACGGTCGTCGGCCGGTCGAGGTAGCCGGCCTGCACGGGGAAGGGCGGCCTGTCTCGCGGCTCGCCGCGCTTGCCCTCGGCCGATTCGAGGAGGGCCGACTCTTCGCCGCAGATGTAGGCGCCGGCGCCGGATTTGATGACGATGTCGAAATGGAAGCCGGGGGAGCCGGCGATGTTCTTCCCGAGGATCCCTTCCTTGCGGAGGCCCGCCAGCACGGCTTCGAGGCGGGCCCGGAGATAGGCGTATTCGGACCTGAGGTAGAGGATTCCCGTTTGCGCGCCGACGGCGTAGCCGGCCACGGCCATCCCCTCGAAGAGAAGTCCGGGAAGCTCGGTCAGGACCACCCGGTCCTTGAACGTTCCGGGCTCGCCCTCGTCGGCGTTGCAGACGACATAGCGCTCGGGGGCTTTCTCGCGCCGGCAGAACTCCCACTTGAGTCCGGTCGGGAACCCGGCCCCGCCGCGGCCCAGCAGCCCGGCTTTCTTGACCTCGTCGATCACCTGCTCGGGCGTCATGGACACGGCCTTCCGGACGGCCGCGCCGGGTTCGTGCGGGCCGAAGAGCACGGGCCCCCGTTTCCGGATGTTGTTGGAGACCATGGCCCGGACGAGGGTCGATTGGTTCGCGCCGTCCCCGAACTCGGTGACTTGGCCCGAGGCGGGCGTTCCGGCCCGGAGGCCGCGGACGATGGCCCGGGCCCTGTCGGGCGAGAGCTTGATGAAGACCACCCCGTCGACGATGGCCGAGGGTTCCTGGTCGTTCATCCCGATGCAGGAGGTCGGGAAAAGCCCGACTTTGCCGTCCGGTGAGACCTCGCCGAACCGGCAGCCGGCTTCCTCCTCGAAGGCCCTGGCGACGGCCGTCCGTCCCTTCATCCGGGAGGTGATGCTGTCGTTGAGATAGACCGTCGAGGCGCCGCGGGGGGTCAGGGAGAAGAAGTGATAGAACGTGACGGCCCCGCGGACTTCCGCTTCGGAGAGCTTGAGGTGCGCGGCGATGCGGGAGACGGCTTCCTCGGAAACGTGCCCGAGACGGTTTTGAACGTCACGGACGACGTCCAGGAGCGCCGACGGGTCCTTGGGATACCGGAGGACGATGTCTTTCTCTTGCGCCATGGTCAAATCCCCATAAGGAGTTTTAGCGTTGTAGTGTAGCATAAAAGGAATTCCAGGAAAACCCGTGTTGGCCTGAGGCACAAAAAGGCTTGATTTTTGCCCCGGGAAAAGGATAGTATTCTAAAAGAGTGATTTCGGACGAATACAGGAAGGAGGAAAAATGAGGAAAAAGACTCTTTTCGTGATCGGTCTTCTGGTCGCGTTTCTTGTCATCCCGGGATGTAACCCGAAGCCCGAGAAGGGCCTTCTCGCCAGGTACTTCAACGCCGTCACGTTGAACGACAACGACACGATGTCCAGCATGGCCCTCGAGCCCTTCCAGCCCGAAATGACCTCCTGGAACATCGTCAGCATCGGACCGGAGAAGATCGAGCCGGCCAAGCTGCCCGACCTGAACAAGGCGGAGATCGAGGCGAAGAAGGCCCAGGACGCCCAGATCGGCCCGACGATCGACGCCGACACGCTCCTCAAGGACGCCCAGTACGAGAAGGACACGTCCAGGTCCGCCGCCGGCAAGGCCGCCGCCCAGAGGAAGATCGACGAGCTCCAGGCCAAGTACGACGCGGAAAACGCCAAGATGCAGACGTTCAAGAAAGACTATAACGTCGCCAAGGCCGCCGCGGCCGCGGAAGAGGAGATGACCATGTTCTCCCTCGGCGCCCGCGATCTCCCGACCGTCCGCGAACTCACCGGGAACGTCCATTCCAAGGACGTCGAAGTCGCGATCACGACCAAAGCCGGGGGGATGAAGAACTACAAGCTCACCATGAAGCAGTACCTGCTCAAGAACGAGATCACCAACATCAACCACCGTGGTCGTTGGGTCATCCTCAAGTTCGAGCCCCTCTCCTGAGGGGCTTGGGCTTTTCCCGGCGGATGCGGATATTGACTCTTTCCCGCCTATCACTATAATAGTGTCTTTTCTGGGCCGTTAGCTCAGAGGGAGAGCACCGGCCTTTTAAGCCGGGTGTCGCTGGTTCGAGTCCAGCACGGCTCATGTTTTTTTGCCCCTGTCGTCTAGAGGCCCAGGACACTGCCCTTTCAAGGCGGCAACACGGGTTCGAATCCCGTCGGGGGCGCTTTCCCTCATGCCCGGGACCAGCCGTCTTCAGGACCGGTCCGGCCCTTGAGTCTGCTCCTCGGCTTCCCCGCTTTCAGCCTCCGCGGCACGTCTTTTTCTGTAGAGCCGGAAAGCATAGACGGCGGGAAACTCGTAGAGAGTGACGATGACCGGGGAGAGGATGAGCCAGTAGATATTGAAATTCCCGGCGAAAAGGAAGACGAACCCGCCGATGCCGGCCAGGCTGAGGACGACGGCGGCGGCCAGATAAGGAGTCGCCCCGCTTTTCGGTTTGGGCATCTTCATTCCTTCTCCGCCAAGCGGTCCTTTCAAGGCAGCAACATGGGTTCGAATCCCGTCGGGGGCGCTTCCCCCCGAGAAGAGTGATCTATTAAGATATTTCGCAGAAATACGCCTCCGTGTATGCTCCGGCAGATTTCTGCCTCCTCCGCTCGCTGACGCTCGCTACGGGATGGGCGGTGCAGGGCTCGAACCTGCGACCCCCGGTTTGTAAGACCGATACTCTACCGCTGAGCTAACCGCCCGCCGCGCCGGCGGCCTTCCGTCCGTCCGGGTGCCCCTAGGGTAGAGTAAACCCCCTACCCTGTCAACCCCGGAATCCCCGGCATTTATGCCGAGGATTCCGGGGTTAACCCTGAGC
>JADBLN010000013.1 GCA_014894455.1 Acidobacteriota bacterium
GTTAGAACGACAAGTGCTGAAGGCTGATAGAAATGCCGTGAAAGTCGCCGTCCGCTTATGGAACATCGCGGACGGGGCTTTTGCTGAGTGGTTAGATAGTATGCTTGGTGATTTAATCCGAGTGCATCCGGAAATGTTCCTAGAAGAAATCAGGGAATTTCCCTGGCCAAAGGATTATGGAGATTTCAAGGATTGGCTAAACCAGGGCCATATCCTCTGCAATGGCGGCATTCTTGATGGGGAATCTGAGGCTGGTGATGAAGCTCGGCGCAAGGAATTGGATTTACGCATCAAAGCCCTGGAGACTGTGAAGGCTTTGGACCTTGTAGCATTCCGTGATGAGTGCATTGCGATAATAAGAAAGCAAATCAGCAGATGGAATGTTTAAGTAGCCCGGGCGTGCTTCCTTTAATTCTTGCGGGTTCTGATACTTACGGGCGGGGCCGCGGGCGCGGCGACCGTGATCGTTCTGGGGGCCGTGTCGTCTTTTTGTCGTGTTGAATCCAGGATCGCGCCCAGGATCCCGACCGCGGCGCGTTGATCTTCGGGCCGTTCGTGGATGTATCTCGCGGTCATCTCGATCGACGCGTGTCCCGCGATCGCCTGTACGGTTTTGATGTTCGCGCCCTCCTGGAAAAGGGTGATCCGTTTTACAGCTAGTCCAACGTGCAGTTACTCACTTTTATGTAGGTCATAGGATTCTTGAGACATCTCGAGTCACCTGAGTTGCCTTGACAGCGAATTACTGCTGAGTCCATAATCCTGGCGTGAGGAAAATGCCGAGGGTTATCCTATTGCCCCTTTTATTGATTTCTCTAATAGCCGGTCAGGATGCTGTTGACCAGGAAAATCATAGGACTACAGAGGCTCATTATCGCTTAGGCAATTATGGAATAGTCATAAGACAGCAAAAACGTCTTCGTATAACGCAGAAGGAGATTAATGCGCACATAATGCCAAACTGGTGTTCCGTGTCGGTTGAAATAAATGAAAACGGAAACAACATAAGCAAGCTCGATTTCAACGACATTCATGGTTACGGAGGGCGTTATGGAATCTACTTGCCAATAAAGCAGGAATCTCCAAAACACTTCATTCTTATAAAATATGGGGACTATGATTGCAGAACGATCGTAATTACCGATGGCGGAGAACTGTTCAACCTTGGAGGTGGTAGATATCGAATTTTTCTTAATCGATATCTGGTTTCACTGCGTGCATCACCTGACGTTGAATCAGCGACCTTTATAATATTCGATCTATATACAAACACAGTATTGTTATCTGAAGTGCTCGATCGGACGACAAAGGGCTTACCAGAGCTTTTTCTTGGCAGCGATATGTACGACTTTGATTTTTATACGAATGGCCCGGAGTTCTTTATCGGAATTGTGGTCCAACTCTATTACCCATCTTCTCACGCCATCACGCGCACACGCACAAACTCTTTTTATAAAATTGACCTCGGAACTGGGGCGATGACCGAGGCTGTATTCGACCCAAAAAAGCACAAAGAGTTCATAATCGATTATTCGAATATTGACTCGAGTAATAATTGCGAATGCAAAGACAAGATTATTAAGCTATCTTGAGAGTCCTCCTGACCTTAGCGGCCAGGTCTTTCCCGTCTCGTTTCCCGGAAATCATGGCACCAGGACGGCACAAAAAAACGCGCCCCAGAGTCATTGACGAAACGGTGAGGCCGGCGACGGCCTCGGGGCGTGGCCAGGGGAGTTATTTATTCCGGAAAGAAATGTCGTATAATAATGAATCATACCGTTGGGAAAGGAGCAACAACCCATGTCCGGCTACTTTGGTCCGATCGAGGAACAAACCCTTAAGAACACGTATTTTCGTCAGGTCCTATTCACCGGCAAGCACTGCCAACTCGTCGTGATGTCCCTGCAGCCGGGTGAAGAGATCGGCAACGAGGTGCATCCCGAGGTCGACCAGTTCTTCCGCGTCGAGCAGGGGGAAGCCAAGTTCGTCCTGAATGGTTCGGAAGAGCATGTGGTCCGTAAGAACGAGGCCGCTATCGTGCCGGCCGGCACGTACCATAATGTCATCAACACGTCAAAAACAACGCGGTTGAAGCTGTATACGGTTTATTCTCCGCCCAACCATCCGGCCGGCACCGTTCATAAGACCAAGGCCGAGGCCGAAGCCGCGGAAAAGCTCGCGCACCGTTAAGCATGGGCCTGGGCTGCTGCCGCAGACACCCATTAAATAAGGCCGTGCTATAATCAGCCGGTCCATGCGTAGCGCACTCCTCGTAATCGTTTTTCTCATCCTGACTCTTCTCGCCATTCCCGTTCTTCTCGTCAGCGCGCTCTTTGGGCTGCGGGACGTGTTCATCGCCTACGGCCGCTGGATGATGCGGGTCGGGCGGTTCATCCTCGGCATCGACGTCGAGGCCGAGGGGCTCGACCGGATCGACCGGGGAACTCCCTACATTTTCATGTGCAACCACCTGAGCTTCCTGGACGCCCCGCTTCTGATGACCGTCCTCGACCGGCCGGCGCGGGTGATCGTCAAGCGGTTCGTCTTCCGCATCCCGGTCCTGGGACTGGGCATGCGGTTCTCCGGCTACGTGCCCCTGGACAAGGAGGGCGCCGGTGCGGGCAGGAAAAGCATCGCCCGCGCCGCGCAACTGATCAAAGAGAAGCGTTACTCGTTCCTCATCTATCCCGAGGGGGTACGGAGTTGGGACGGAAAAACTCTGCCGTTCCGTCGCGGCGGCTTCTTCCTGGCCCTTGAGACCGGCGTGCCCATCGTTCCCGTGTCGATCAAGGGAACCTACGAGCTGATGCCGCGCGGGCAGTGGCTCGTCCGGAAAGGGCCCGTCAAAATCACCCTCCATGAGCCCATCTCCGTGACCGGCTACACGCAGGACACCATGGTAGAGCTCATGGAAAAGGTGAGAGCGGCGGTTTTGTCCGGCCTGTCTTGAAGCCCACCTCGCCGGCGTCGGCTCGTTCGACGACACCGGCGCCTTCGACGGCCTCAAGCTGCGCGGCATTGAAAAATAGTCACGCCCTCGGTATGATGCTCACTTGGCCATGACAAAACTTCGGAAAATAATGAAAGCCCTGCTGAATAGACCGGAAGACGCGCCCGGGGCAGACCCCTGCATCCTCGCCCAGAGCCCCGAAGAGCTCGAGGCGGCCATCCAATCCCGGGACCGTCTCATGGTCCTCTTTTACGCTTCCTGGTGTCCGTTCTCGCAGGCCTTCCTTCCGACCTACCGCAACCATGCGGCTGCCGGCGAGCCCTGCTACATGCGGATCCTGGCCGACGACGGGGACCCTGTCGCCACGAAATACTCCATCGATGTCTTCCCCACGGTCCTCTATTTCGAGAAGGGGAAGGTGATCAAGCGGCTGGACGGCGTTTATCACCGCGGGCTGAGCAAGGGCCAGCTCGAGGATTTCGCCCGCCGCTGCGCCGTTCCCGGGGATCGATGAAGAAGGCCGGCCTTTTGGATGAATGCAACGCGTAACGCGTAACAAAGATGAGGATAAGCCCATGAGAATGAGATCGATCCTTAGCGTTCTTCTCGCCGGGATCGCCTGTCTCCTCCTGGCCGGCTGCCAGGCGAACGATGCGGTCATTCCCGAGACGACGTTCCGTTCGCTTTTAAAGCTCGTCGCCAGCGATACCGCCGACAATACCAGCTTCGGCATGTCCGCCGCCGTCGACGGCGGCCTGGCCATCGTCGGGGCCCCCGGCGATGACGTCAACGGGACCAACAGCGGCGCGGCCTACATCTTCTCCCACGACCTGGGCGGGCTCGACGGCTGGGGCCAGGTCAAGAAGCTCGTCGCGAGCGACGCGGACGCCAACGATATTTTCGGCGTCTCCGTGGACATCTCCGGCGATTACGCCGTGGTCGGCGCGGGCGCGGAGGACGGGGCCGGGACGGACCGGGGCGCGGCCTATATCTTTTACAGGAATCAGGGCGGGGCCGACAACTGGGGCCAGGTCAAGAAGCTCACCGCGAGCGCCGCGGCGGACAATGACGGATTCGGGTTCGCCGTCGCCCTCGAGGGGGACACGGCGATCGTCGGCGCGGACGGCGAGGACGGCGGCGGCACCGACGAGGGCGCGGCCTACGTTTTCTACAAGGACCAGGGCGGGGCCGACAACTGGGGCCGGATCGTCAGGCTCGTGGCCGGAAACACGGACGACTTCAACCAATTCGGATACTCTATAGGCCTCAGCGGCGATGTCGCCGTCATCGGTTCCCCCGGCGAGAGCGGGGCCGGGTCGAACCGCGGCGCGGCCTACATCTTCTTCCGCGACATGGGCGGCGCCGACGGCTGGGGTCAACTGAAGAAGCTTACCGCGGACGACGCTTCCGACGACGTCTGGCTCGGGACCTCGGTGGCGCTCGACGGAGCGCTCGCCGTCATCGGAGCGGGCTGGGACAACGGCGGCGGGACGGAGAGGGGCGCGGCCTACCTCTTCAGCAGGGACCAGGGCGGGGCGGACAACTGGGGCCAGTTCAAGAAGCTCACCGCGAGCGATGCCCACGATTCCGACCTGTTCGGCTACGATGTGGCCGTCGACGGGGACTACGTCATCGTCGGCGCGAGCTGGAGCAAGGGAGGCGGCACGGAGAGGGGCCAGGTCTACGTCTTTGTCCGGAGTGAAGGCGGGACGGACAACTGGGGCGAAGCCCAGATCCTGCGGGCGGGCGACGGCGAGAACGAGGATTGGTTCGGGTTCAGCGTGGCCATCGACGGCCTTTATCTCCTTTCCGGGGCGTCGGCAGAGGACGGCGCCGGGTTGAGCCGGGGCGCGGCCTACGTGTTCCGGAGGATCTAGGGGGTTGCGGACGGCGGACACATGGAGCCCGAATCCCGATACGACCTGGCCCTGACGTTCGATTGGGAGTACGACCGGGCTTTCATCCGCGTCATCGAGGAGGCCGCGCGGGGCCGCGGCCTCAAGACGGCCGTCGTTCCTCCGGCCGACGCAGGCCGGTTCTTCGAAGCCTTCCGCTCGGACCAGCTCGACTTCCGCGTCCTTCTCGACCGGGCCTCGGGAGCTTCGCCCGAATTCGTCGGCCTGCAGGCCCTGGCCGCTGAAAGGGGCCGGGACGTCATCGAAGGCCTGGATAAGCTCCGCTGGGCCTCGGACAAGGCGACCATGCACCTGGAGTTCCTGACCGCGGGCATCCGCACCCCGCACACCGTGATCCTGCCATCCCACGCGACGAAGCCGGACATCTCCCTGAGGCCCGAGGATCTGGCTCCTTTAGGCGTCCCCTTCGTCGTCAAGCCGGCCAACACGACCGGCGGCAGCGTCGGCGTCGTTGCCGACGCGGCCGGCCCGGCGGACGTCCTCGCCGCGCGTCGGACCTATCCGGCCGACAAGTATCTTCTCCAGGAGAGGATCGTCCCCGAGGTGAGGGATGGGAAAAGGTTCTGGTTCAGGGGGTTCTATGTCCTCGGCGAGGTCCATCTCACGTGGTGGGACGACCGCACGCATCTCTATGCCGAGCTCGGCTACGACGAGGCCGCCGCGCGTTCCCTCGGCCCGATCTACGCGATCGTGCGGACGATCGCCCGTGTCTCCCGGCTCAGGTTCTTCTCGACGGAGATCGCCCGGGACGTTCGGGGCCGCCTGCTCGTCGTCGATTACGTCAACGAGATCTGCGACATGAGGCTCCAGTCCTCGCATCCGGACGGCGTCCCCGACGCCGTGGTCGCGAGGATCGCCAACCGCATCGCCGCCCACGCCGGCGGGGCGGCGGGCCGGAAGCAACCCGTTTAGGAGACCGCTATGAAAATCAAGGGCATGCTGATCGTCGTCGTCATGGCCATGGTCGTCGTCTACTTCATCTATTTCGGCAAGGTGGCCGACAACAAGGGGGGCGTCCAGATCATGGTCGACAAATACCTCCAGACGAAGATCAAGCTGACCGCTGTCAACTTGGAATCGCTCTCGCGCGAGGTTCTCTCGCACGCGGCCGAAGGCGAGGGCCTTCCCGAAAGTCTCGAGGCGCTCCGGAAATTCCATCCCACGGCGGCCGTCCTTCCGGACGCGTGGGGGAGGAGGATCCGCTACGAGAGGCTTTCCGATTCCTCGTTCCGTCTCCGCTCCGCCGGTCCCGACGGCGCCTTCGAGACGGAAGACGACATCGTCAAGGATTTCTAGAAAAGATCCGCCTGAGCCGGGCCCACAGGGTTTTCCTAGGCGGGATGTCCTCGATCTCGACCTTGCCGACCGACTTGCGGAAGGGGGCCTTCGGCGGGAAATAGGCGGCGTGCCGGAGGAGGGCCAGGTCGTAATCTTTCCGTTTCTTGGCGTCCCGGAGCGTCTGGAAGGCCTCCTGGATGCGCTCGAGGATGAGCCCGCGCTCGGCTTCCGTGACCAGGCCGTAGACGGCGAGCGAGCCGTCGCGGTAGGTAGTCAACGCGGCTTGAAAAGCCTCCCAGATCTCGTCCTGGGAGGCGGTCCTTTCGACGCTCAGCAGCTCGTAGTAGTTCCAGTCCTCGATCCTCTTGAGCATCAGACGTCCGGAAGCCGGATCTCCGGGGGAGTCCGCAGGGTGAATTCGATCGAGTAGGCCAGCTCTTCGGACATCTGGCGGATGGCCCGGGCCGCGGCCGAGTCCTTGTGTTCCAGGTAGAACGGCTTGAGGCCGCGGAGCGACTCGTGGACGTCCTCGTCATAGGGCACGGCGCCGAGGTACTTCATGTCGATGAGGAGGTATTTCCGGGCCACGTCGGCCACGGACCGCCCGAGGAGGACGTCCCGCTCGTCGCGCGTCTTGTTCATGACCAGGCAGGGCCGGAAGGCCCGCAAGGCCCGGTAGAGGATGGTGCCGTAGGCCCGGTCGTTCTCCATGAGCGACTTGAAGAAGCCATAGAGCGACTGCGAGTTCTTCTCGATCTGGTCGAGCATCTTCTGGTGGAGGTCCTGGATCTTGTAGTGGTCCATGTAGAGCTTGAGGACCCGCATGATGCAGGACTTCAGGAACAGATAGGTGTTTTCGATGGCCGTGGGCTCGGGCGTGGCGACGACGACCCCGGGGTTGGCGCTCAAGAAGAAATCGAGCGTGTTGAAACTGCTCCCCGTGCCCAGGTCGAGGATGACGTTCTGGGTCTTGAGCTGGCGGAGCTGGCGGAGGAGGCGGAGCTTCTTGTAATGATTGAGGTTGGCGACGAAGAGGATGTTCTCCGAGCCCTTGACGATCCGCAGGCCGCGGTAGGGCGTTTCGACGGCCGCCTCTTCGAGCGAGGGGACGTTGTTAGTCAGGAAATCACCGAGGTCCGGGTGGGAGGCCTTGACGCCCAGCAGGGTGTGGAGGTTGGGGGCGCCGAGGTCGGCGTCGACGAGGACGACCTCGCGGTCGAGAGAGGCCAGGTGGAGGCCGAGGCTCGCGGCGACGAAGCTCTTGCCCGTCCCGCCCTTGCCTCCGCCGATAGCCCAGATCCTCTTATCCATTTTTTTCTTGGCGCCGAAAGATAAATTTACCACAGAAACCGCATGAATTCAATCGACAGGGAACGCCCTTCCAAGGCCGTCTGCGAAGCGATCGAACCGTAACCCGCCGCGCCGTCTAGGCTTCCCGGGCCTCCGCCTCGTGCCCCTTCTTCTTGTTCCAAGCCTTGCGGATGAGGAGCAGCATGACGATGAGCAGAGTGACGATCATGACCCGGGCGCCCCAAAGGTAGGGCCGGTGGGCCGGGTCTTTCCCCGTCATCAGGAACTCCTTGACCGCGTCCTGGTAGGTCCAAACGCCGAGCAGGATGAGCAGGTAGACGGGCGTGATGTAGGTGATGATGAACTTGAAAATGCGGGGGACCTTGAGGTCGGCGCCCTTGTGCATTTCTGCCCAGCCGTTCTTGATCTTA
>JADBLN010000016.1 GCA_014894455.1 Acidobacteriota bacterium
TCTTTGTTATGTCCAGTTAATAGTTATGCGGAGCAATCCTGGGATTGCTGGCGATAAACTCTTTAGCCTCAAGGATCGAATCCAGTTGAGTCCGTTGCGTTCTCCACATAATCTTGTGTCCTCCGACGAATCGTCGGTAAATCAAACAGGAGGACACCATGTCAGAAATTGGAGATCCATTGGAGAAGCTCCGCTATGGGTCAACGGGACCTTTTATGGACGGTTTCGCGCGCGATTTACTCAACAAGGATTTTTCAAGAAGGATCATCTGCGCTCACCTCAGAGCAGCAACGCATTTTACCCATTGGGCGGCGAGTCTAGATCTATCTCTTTCCGACCTAAAAGAGGATTGCCTCGAATCTTTTTGTGCCCACCTCCGCGGCTGTCAATGCAAGGGGACCTATAAGGACAAATCCTCTCACACAATCGCGGGAGCAAGGCGCTTTCTTGCCCACCTTCAAAACCAGGGAGTCAATCTCCCGACAAACGTCGTTAAGAGGCATCCTATCATCCATCCGTTACGGATGAATTTTGAACATTGGATGCGGACACACCGAGGGGTGATGGACTCCACCTTGGCAACGTACCGGCGTTTCATAACCGCACTTCTCGAGCAGATAGGAGATGATCTCTCGCGTCTTAATCCGAGCGAGATCCGAGCGTTTATTCTGAAACATTCCGGCTCGGTCAACATGCCCTCTGCGCGTTCGCTCATCACGGCAACCCGGATGTTTTTACGCTATCTGGTGGCAGAAGGCTTATGCCCGTCTGATTGGGGACCGGCTATTCCTCGCGTCGCATGCTGGCGGCTCTGCACATTGCCACGGCATTTTTCTCAAGAGGATATCCAAAGGATCGTTACCGCCTGCCACGACGCCTCTGTAAAAACGGGGCTCCGCAACCGGGCCATTGTGCTTCTGGGCGCCCGCATGGGACTTCGGGTAGGCGAAATCATCAAGCTTCGTTTGATCGATATCGATTGGCTAGGAGCGAGCCTTCGTGTCCTTGGGAAAGGAAGACGTGAGGCCCGTATGCCTTTGACCCAGGAAGTAGGCGACGCTCTCCTGACTTATGTGGAACAGGCTCGTCCTCCGCTCCAGTCCGACCACCTTTTTGTCACCGCTTATCCACCATGGCGGCCTTTGGGGGCCAGTAGTTCAGCCAGCAGCATCGTGGCCCGCCTGATTCGCCGAGCTGGTGTAAAGCCGGCAACCCGCGGAGCAGCCCATTTACTGCGGCATTCCGCCGCTACGGAGATGCTTCGACAAGGAGTTTCACTCCAGGACATCGCAACGATCCTGCGTCACCGGTCTTTGGAGACCACGGCCATTTACGCTAAGGTCGATTTCAACGCGCTTCACTTGGTCAAACAACCCTGGCCGGGGGGTGAGTCATGCTGATAAGCGATTTCGAAACGTACCTTTCCCTTCGCCGAGCCGGCGGATTCGACCTTAGAAAGGACATGTTCCTTTTGAGAAACTTCGCGAGGTTTGCCGGCGAACGCAATGAAACCCATGTGAAAACGTCCCTGGCGATTGAATGGGCGGCTAAAACAACCTCTGTCGCGCAACGCGCCCATCGCCTTAAAGCGCTCATTCGATTCGCTCAATATCTACGACTTGAAGACAACCGGCACCAGCTCCCGCCAGGCGGAGTTTTTGGACATCACCGGCAACGCCCTGTTCCATACATCTTCCAAAATGCTGAGGTAAAGGCCTTGGTCGAACACACAGCCGGTCTCCCATCCTTCGATCCTTTGCGTAGACATACTTTTAGCTTCCTTTTTGGGCTGTTGGCCGCAACGGGTCTCCGGATTTCCGAAGCCCTCGCCCTGCGTCTTGATGATCTGACGGAGAATGGCCTTTTAATCCGCAGGACCAAGTTTCACAAAAGCAGGATCCTGCCACTGCACGAAACCACCGCTAAGGCGCTTGAAACCTATTGCCTCTATCATCGGCCTAAGTTGGAAAACGACCATCTCTTTATCTCTGCCGTTGGGAAGACCCTCAGTTACTTTGTTGTGCGAGAAGCACTGCGAGCCGTCGCCAAGAGCATGAGACTGCCTGCTCGGGCGGCACGTCTTCATAACTTTCGGCATACTTTCGCGGTCAGAGCCTTAGAAAACTCTCCGGAAAGCCGTGATCGTATCGGTCGGCATATGCTTGCCGTTTCCACTTATCTTGGTCATGCCCGAGTATCAGATACCTTTTGGTATCTGCGGAGTACTCCACAACTGATGATTGACATCACCAAGGCCGGCGAGCGTTTCTTGGAAGGAAGAACAGCTTGAACCCCATAGCCCCCCATATCAGCATGTTCTTGCAACAACGATTACCCCACGAACGGCAAGCCAGTCAAAACACTTCCGACAGCTATGCCTATGCCTTCCTGCTTCTGTTCGCGTTCGCCAGCAAACAATACAAGGTTTCGCCATCTGCGCTTCTCCTGGAACAGATCGATGCTCCTTTGGTGATGGCTTTTCTCGAACATCTTGAGAAAGAAAGGAATAATAGTCCTCGTACCCGCAATGCCCGTCTTGCCGCGGTCAAATCGTTTATGCGTTTCATCGAATATCGCGTGCCATCAGCTTTAGATCAAGTTCGCCGTATCATGGCCATTCCCGTCAAAAAAACAGACGTGCCACTTGTCAACTATCTTACTCAAAGCGAGATCCAGGCTCTGCTCGATGCGCCGGACGAAAACACACTTGACGGCATCAGGGACCGGGCGATGTTACATGTGGCCTATGCGGGAGGGTTGCGTGTTTCAGAACTCGTAGGATTACGCATGGAAGACCTGAGCTTTGAACCAAGATTAATCATCCGAGTGCGCGGAAAAGGGCGAAAAGAGCGAGCCCTGCCTTTATGGAAGGAAACAGGCCGTGCGCTGCGGGCTTGGCTGGCGATTCGGGAAAAGGCCGCTGTTCCCGAGGTGTTTCTCAACTCTCGCGGGCAACATATAACACGCTCTGGATTTTCTTACATACTGAAAAAACATGTCATGACCGCAATCCAGCGGTCTCCCTGTCTGGCCAAGAAGCGTGTATCCCCCCATGTCCTTAGGCACACCTGTGCCATGATCATGCTGCAAGCAACCCACGACATACGAAAAGTCTCCATCTGGCTTGGCCATGCAACTCTGCAGAGCACCGAAGTATATGTTCAGGCTGACCCCAACGAAAAGCTGGAAGCTATCGAAGCCATTACCCCCCCCACTGTTCCGAAAAGGCCGGTTCCAACCTCCCGATCGTCTAATCGCCCTTATTAGAAACGGGGGTACGTTATGCTCAGTTCGTTAGCCTGAATGACGTGGTCAACTCCGCATAACTATTAACTGGACATAACAAAGATTATGCTGAGCTCAGCATAATCTTTGATTTTTCGCATGGATAACCTCTTTCGGGCCATTTGTGCCTCCTTTTAAAGGAGATATCCTGGCCCATTTTGGAATAGTTATCCAGCGTCGCTTCACATTCCGGTCCCGTCCAAAAAGTGGCCGGATTCAACCGGAATCGGTGGCCGCTTTGAACCGGAACAGGTGGCCGGATTGAACCGGAATCACTGTCCGCTTTCAGCCGGAATATACAATCAATCTCACTTCGTTCAATTCTGGGACTTCTAGTATATCTGTGTAGTGCAGTTACGGACACTTTGATCAATCTTCTCTTTTTTCTTCTTCGACCTCACCCTCTCACAACCCGAAGCACGACTAACTGAATCGTAGGGCCAAGGATCTTTGTAATATGACTTATACTACTGTATTTTGAAGAGCACGAAGTAGTTTACGGTTTCTATATTCTCCGCATTTATGAATGTTCTGATTTTAACCGGATCCTTCTTAATCGGATTAATAATCAGATCTGCCAGCCATAAGTTCGTTTTCCCTTGAATTTCCGCGGCTTGATAGCGAACTACTTGACTACCATCCTCTTGGGTAGCTATAGAATAACCTTTGCCCTTTTCTACCATAATTTCTCGCGGAAACCATATGCCCAGTTCAACTCTTTTTGCCATTCTTTTCTCATTATTAGCCAGCGCGATTTTCAGTGTATTTTTGGTATTAAGTGTTAGATTAAACTCTGCCTTATCATTTTCGATAGTGTTGCCATTAATTATCGGATGAACGTCCTTTATTAAACCGGCAGAGGACGACATTGACAGCAAACTGATTATTTTCGACTCTAGTTCTCCTCTTCGCGCATCGACAGTTTGTTTCACCTCAACTAGAATCCCCAGTAACTTCCAGAGAATAGATAAAGTGATGGAAAAAAAGGACAAACTCAGAATCAGGGATAAGCCTCTATAAAACGCATGCTCTTTTAGTAGCAGTGCACCTATTGTTGACAGAAAAGATATAAATAAAAATATGAAAAGCCTTGAGAGCTGTTTCTTAGGATTTAGATACTGTAGTTTCTTATCGGCCGCCTCTTTGATCCCCGTCAATTCTTGCATGCTCTTCTGAATCTCGGGGACATTAACCTTGCCTGATTCTCCCTGCTTTATCATTTGCTCGGCTAGGTTTTTTTCGCTACTTGATTTTTGATTTACGTATTGAGTAGTTAATTCTATTACGCCCTCTCTGAAGAGAGAAAGGAGAATGCCTAAGAGAGGAACGATGATGCCTAGAAATGTGAGTATCAAGAAGCCGAATAACGTGATTGCTGATTCCATGCTTGTATCCTCACCCTTTAGAAGATGTGCTTGCTAACTATTAGCACATGACCCCGAGAATATCAAACGGAATATTAACGCGGGAAACAGCTAACGAAAGCCGATAGCAAAAAAGGGATATGTGAAATTCCGTCGCCTCCCAGCGTCTATCTCTACGAGGCGCGATCACCGCCCTAACCGGCGTCTTTATGATCAGCTCCATGAACTTCCGCATACTACTCAGTAGAACTTCTTCTCGATATCGGCCAGCAGGTACAACACGTCGCCTATCCCGATGAACCCCTTCTTCGGCGGATCGGTGAAAAGGCAGTCCCCTTGCATGGCCCGCACGATCTTGAGGGTCCTCCACTCCGCCGGTTTCTTTGGTTCCCCGGGATCGAAGTGGAACGCCCCGTTGTGTGCGGCGGCGTTTCGACAGTGGCGCAAGAACTGCCAGAGTGGATCTCTATTATGTTTTTTCCCAGTTATCGTCCAAGCCAGTATGAGTAGACCCCCAGCGGAAATGCGATTGAAATATTCCAATGCAACGTCAGGTTCATTAAATACGTTATCAGCCAGTGCTTCACTGTCCACTCCGATCGACTTGCCACATGATGATAACAATTCGGGTTTAAAGATCATGATAGGTTTTTCGTGTGATATCGCCCTCTCGATTGCTCTTCGATATCCGGCATTAATGTTTTTTAGCAGTATAGAGATTTTTTGCTCACGCGTTAGTCTTGATTTGGCGTATTTTTTATCAAGATGGTCAAAGAGCTGACATATTCCTCTTGATGCTAAATCAACGAGGCCATGAACCTGACAAAGGTAGGCTGCGACTAAAGGATAGAACGGCTTTTTAGGATCAAATTCTAGCTGAGGTTTAAGGATGTTCTTTAGCATTGCTTGCAACTACCAGACGACTCCTCCCGCCCCGATTCATTTTCTATTAGGTTCGTTCTCTGTTATCAGTGTTTCTTGTCTTTTGGCGGGCAGGGATCATGCCCAAAACTATCTTTGTCTTGAATCTTCCCGTCCCTGCCGTGGATGACCAGTTCAGTGCCTTGCTTCTTGGCAATATCTCTTCCGGCCTTTTCTATCACGCCTTCGTTGGGGTAATTACAGTAAGACGCTTGTTGCCTTCGCCTCTTACTCCCCAGTCTTTGCCCACAGGCACCACGTGTTGGCTTTTCTTTGACATAGCTGTCCTTCCTTTCGCTATCAATATGGAATCACGTGGACGAGAGGAGGCGGTCTACCTTTACCAGCTTCGCGTCTATCCCTTCCCGCCTCATTTTTTCATTGCTTCTCTTCTTTTTATCTCCACTCCAATCTGGTCGAATAAGGCTTTGTAAATCTTAGGGTCTCTTATAAGGTTTGAGTCAGTTTTGCTTGTCCCGCTGAACGACGACGATTGCCCGTATTTTGCTTCCTGTATATTCATTCTAAGTTCAGAGGATGTATCATTAATTTTATTGAGCATACAACTTACTTCGATATCGGTACCTTTGTGTGCAACAAAACCGAGCATTAGTGCCGAGAATAACTGTGAACCGAATGCAGTTTTTCTGTCGGCATATCCTAAGATTAGCCCGCCTGCCATGTCAGTATTTTTAATTACATACCCTTGGTCCTGTAATATGGTCAGGGTGGACCTGAAGACTGTTTCATAATCACTCTCAAACATTTTAGTCGTTAGCTCTCTGATCTGCATTGGGGATAGTTGAGGTTTTTTACCCGCGCAGCTGACAAAGGAGAGCACCATGGCCACCAAGAGACCCGATAACAAGAACTGCTTTCTCATCGAAACCCCCTTCGTTAGAATTTTGCCGAGATTACTGAATAATCTATCACAACGTCATTTTTATCAAAAATAACGATTAGATCGAATGATGCCGTCGTCGTGGTAGACACCGCCCGACTGCCATTCCAAAATATCCCCGTTCTATTGTCTTCTCCCGAGGTCGCCCTGTAGGACATTTTGCTATAATTCCAGACCTCATCATTGTTTTTATTTTTCGTGATGATATTAGGAGAGCCGAATATTTTAAGAATTTCTTCCTGTGTCGTTTGGCCCTTAATTATCTTCGACTTCACGACACCAAACGTAAGGTTGCTTAGTTGTGCCGGTTCTTGTTGTTCTTTAGGAAATTGCGCACAGCTCATAATGAGGAACGAAAAGACCACGGCTAGGATAGAGATGTACCTAAGGGTTTTCATGAGAGACTCCTTGGCGAATAGCTTTTTAATATTCCCCTCAACGCCTGTATTCTTTCTTAGCATATGTTCATCCGTTTGTCAAGATTTGATTTTGACAGCATTTTTTCTCCTTCAAATCGGTTCGGCCCAATAATATGATTCCGCAGGACCTATCTAAGCCTCATTAAGAAGATGACCTGCCCCCCCTCACAGGGATCCAGCCCTTGTGTTAAGATTTTGCTGGATCGAGGGAGGTGGGCATGGCCAGGAAACGGTTTTCTCCGGAGCAGATCATCACGATGCTCCGGGAGGCGGAGGTGCTGCTCAATCAGGCAACTCCGGTCACCGAAGTCTGTCGCAAGCTGGGGATCTCTGAACAGACCTACTACCGGTGGCGGAAGGAGTACGGCAGGATGAGGGTCGACCAGGCCAAGAGGCTTAAAGAGCTCGAACAGGAGAACGCGAGGCTGAAGAAACTGGTGGCCGATCTTTCGTTGGATAATTCCATCCTGAAAGAAGCCAACCGGGGAAACTTCTAAGCCCGGCCAAAAAAGGCCGGGCTGTCGAGCATGTGAGTGAAGTCATGGGAGTCTCCTAGCGGCGGGCTTGTCAGGTTTTGGACCAGCCCCGCTCAACCCAGAGGCACGTCCGGAAGGTACCCGATGACGAGGAGTGTTTAGTGAGCCAGATCGTCAGCCTGGCAAGTCAGTACGGACGGTATGGCTATCGTCGGATTACCGCGTTACTTCGTAATGACGGTTGGAGGGTGAATCACAAGCGGGTGGAGAGGATATGGCGGCAGGAGGGGCTGAAAGTGCCGCAAAAGCAGCCCAAACGAGGACGTCTATGGCTCAACGACGGATCGTGCATCCGTCTCCGCCCAATGAAGAAGGACCACGTCTGGAGTTATGACCTGGTTATGGACAGGACCTCGGATGGGAGGCCGATCCGGATCCTGGTCATTATCGACGAATATACGAGGGAATGCCTGTCGATGTATGTTTCCCGGAGGATCAGGTCCGAGGATGTTCTGGAACAACTCTACGAACTGTTCCTGACGCGGGGAGTGCCTGAACATATTCGGTCGGACAACGGCGCGGAATTCACGGCGAATGCGGTCAGGAACTGGCTCGAAGACCTTGGCGTAACCACACTCTTCATCGAGCCCGGGAGCCCGTGGGAAAACGGCTACGTCGAATCCTTCATCGGAAAGCTCAGGGATGAGCTGCTCAACGGCGAGGTTCTTGACACGTTAGCGGAAGCGAAGGTCCTTGTCGAGGGCTGGCGAGGGGAATACAATCGCTTCAGGCCTCATGGCTCCCTAGGCTATAGGCCGCCGGCCCCGGAGGCATATTTGGCTGGAAAATTCACTCAAGGGCTGGTGCATTGATCGGGGGCGGGTCATCGCCTGGCAGCTCTGCCGGGCCATGAAGGCCGAGGACGTGAAGAACACTCTGGATATGGCCATCGCCAAAACCGGGGTCGAGCATATCCAGGTGGTCCAACGGCCAAGGCTTCTCAGCGACAACGGGGCCTGCTTTATCTCCCATGAGTTGAAGAAGTACCTCGAGAGCCATGAGATCCGCCATATCCGGACAAAAGTGTATCACCCCATGACCCAGGGGAGGATCGAACGTTATCATCGCTCGATGAAGAACCTGATCTTTTGGACAATTACTATGCCCCCACCGAGTTGACCGAGAGGATCCGGGAGTGGGTGGACTATTACAATCACCAGCGATATCACGAGGCCATCGACAACGTGACACCAGCGGACAAGTATTATGGAAGGGACCCCCTGATCCTGGAAAAGAGGGAAAAGGTCCGCCAGGAGACCATAAAGGCTAGGAGGGAGTTGAGCCGGATGGCAATGCTTGAAGCCTTGCCAAACGGCGTCAGCTGAATTATCATGAGAAACGGAATCCGTAAGCTTAGGGAATCAGCACGCGAGTCCGAAACCGCTTGACGACGCACAAGATTGGGTCCCTGGCCCACCCGAAACATGCTTTTTTTCACGCTCACTCCCGTCCTGGGTGGCTATCCAGCAGAAAACGACAACAGCCCCTATGGGGGGGAAGTATGAGGTGCCCCCCATTGGTTGGACAGTTTAGTGGCTGGTTGAAGGTGCATAGCGGGCCCGCCGGCCGCGGCCATTGTAACTTCTTCTAAACCCGAACGCCATCGATTTCGGGATCCTCGAAGCGAAGGCGTTTGATCTGGTTGGAACATGTCAGGCCATTCCCGCCGCCGTCGGCATCATGGAAGCCGAGGTCCCGAAGTACACTGCGGACGGCGTCCGATAATCCAGGGCTTCGTGAAGCCGCTCCTCGTTGTAAAAACGGAAGTACTCCCCGAGCCGTTTTTTAGCTTCCGCTACCGTTTGATATTCGTGCAGAAACACCTCCTCGTATTTCACCGAGCGCCACAGCCGCTCGATGAAGATGTTATCGTAGACCCGGCCCCGGCCGTCCATGCTGACCTTGATGTCATGCTTTTCCAAAAGTCCCGTGAAGTCGGTGCTCGTAAATTGCGAGCCCTGGTCCGTGTTGAAAATCTTCGGCTTCGAGATTTGAAGCGCCTGCCGAACGGCGTCCAAACAGAAGCCCTTGTCCAGCGTCGTCGAAAGCTCCCACGACAACACGTACCGGCTGTTCCAATCCATGACGGCCACGAGATAAACAAACCCATGCGCCAGCCGGATATACGTGATATCCGTGCACCAGGCTTGATCTGGAGCGTTAATCGTAGAGCTTGTTTCAAAGTTACGTGATGGCGTTTGACATGGACGAAAAAAAAGGGCTACAACCCTCCATGATGTCAACCACAACACTAGGAGGAGTAGCCCAATGGACGACCTCGAAATCAAGATCGCCATCATCTATAAGGTACCACAAAGCAAGCTCACGCTCAACGGCCTTCTGCGCGGGCTGGAGCACGACCGGGATGAGATCATGAGAGCTGTGCTCGGCCGCATCCTGGACGCCTTGGAAGAGAAGGCCAAGGGCGATTATCCTCCGGGTCGTTATGTCCTGAACGGCCATCAATCGACGGCCAGGAACCTCATGACGTCGTTCGGGCGAGTTCGTCACCGGCTGGCTCAGGTCTTGGATCGGACGACGGGGGCGGTCGTCTTCCCTCTGGCTGAGCGGTTGAAGATCGAACCTTATCGGCAGTACCAGAGGGAGACGCTGGAAGCCCCTGTCGGTCAGGCGATTCATCTGTCCTACCGCTTGGCCACGAAGGAGACGCGACGCCTTCGCGGTCACGGGCCGAGTACCAGCACGCTCTGGCGCCGGCTCCAGGAGGTGGCGGAATCTCAGGGCGGTTGGCCGTTGCTCAAACATCGGCCGTTTACGTTTCTGATGGTCGACGGGACCAAGGTCCGGCTCCAAGACAGAGGGACCTCCCTGGAACCGGCGGAGATGCGTTGGGCGTGGGCCTCGGAGGGCGTCGGTAAACCGTTTGAATGGGTGGGGTTCTGGGTGGGCAAGGACTGGAGAACGATTCGCCGGGACCTCAGCCGCCGTCTGAACTACGGGCGTCTTCAGATGCTGTTTTCCGACGGCGAGTCGGCGATCGAGGACAACCTCCGCTCGGCGCGGATGGAGTGTCAGCGGTGCGTCTGGCATGGCCGGCACGACTTTCGTTTCCTTCTCTACGCCGATGAGGTTAAAGGCCCCGCCCAACGAGAGTTCCTGGAGCTGTTGAACCGCAATCCCCTCTTCCACCTGCGGCAGGCGGAGCTGGAAACGTTGAAACCCGAGGACGAGCCTCTGGTCCGCAAGCTCGCCCGAACGATCCGGAGCGGCTTCCGTGAGCTGCTGGCGGCGTTGCCGGAGAGCCGTTACCCGAAAACGCGGACCTACCTCCTGAACTTCTCGCAGCAGGCCTTGGCGTTTTTCGACTACTGGCTGGACCACCAACGCTGGATCCCTTTCACCACGAACATCGCCGAGTCGGCCTTCAGCCGGGTGGTGAATCGGATCAAACGAGTCGGCCGCCGCTGGAGCGAGGCCGGACTCCTGAACTGGCTGACGATAGCGATGGGCAAGATCTTTCACCCCGCGTTGTGGACAAGTCTGTGGCGCCAATATCTCCAGCTTCATCGCAGCTTGCACCTTGCGTCTCTCATCTCCAAATACCGGTGGATCGATGCCATCACGTAACTTTGAAACAAGCTCTAATCGTAAGTCCATTCAACAGATAAGGATAAACCTTGTGATCCGAACCGTTCCACGACAGCCGCGGCTTCGGATAGATGGCCACGAGGCCCATCAGCCTCATCAGCCGGCTGACCCGCTTGCGGTTGACCTCGTAACCCTGCGTCCACAGCCAGGCTTTCATCCGCCGCGCGCCGTAAAACGGATGCCGCATAAACTCCTCGTCAATCAGCCGCATGAGCAGAAGGTTCAATTCCGATTCGCCTTCGGGTTCGTAATAAAACGACGAGCGGGGCAAGTCCAATAGTTCGCATTGTCGGACGATGGGCATGCTGGGTGATACCGGTTCCACGAAAGTCCGCTTTTCTTCTACAGGAGCTGCTGTGACTTTTTTTTTAACCAGTCGAGCTCGACCTTGAGCTGACCGATCTGCCGGAACAGTTCCGCAACCAGCTCATCCTGAGATTTCTCATTCTGAGACTTCTGCTGGGAGAACATTTCCGGAAGCCGTTCCAGAAGCCGGGATCGCCATTGGCGGATCTGATTGGGATGGACGCTATACCCCGAAGCGATCTCGGTGATCGTTTTTTCTCCCTTGACCGCCTCCAGAGCGACCTTGGCCTTGAAAGCTGCATCGTGAGTTTTTCGCATCGTAACCATCTTATACCATACCTCCTTTGAAGATATGGCGGGTCTTGATGCACCTAAATTCCCTGTCCAGTTTTTTGGGACCCCCACAGTAGGGGTAATGGATCCTTACTGGAAAAAGGCCTCCTAGAGCGTGTTTTTGGAGCCAAACGGGGTAGCGCCGCATCCCCTATAGGCCCTATGTGTGACGAGTTATCCCCCCGGCGCTCGCACGGATGAACCAAGCTACTCTCAGGGAGGCGATACCTGCAGGGCATATTGCACCAAACACGGGCAGGTTCAAATGGATTGAAAATTCTACTCGAGCGGTGTTATCTTGATGAGGGGAAGATCAATGGGTCGAAAAGAGTTGCTCTTTAAGAACTACGAGCTCCGGGCGGTTCTTGAAGGACACCGGAAGGAAGCGGAAGGTGCGGTAGTCGAACTTCCGGCAACTGAGGTCGCGGCCGAGACCGAGGAATCGGTCCTCGACCGGCTTGAGGAAGAGTACCGCGTTGTCCCGCTTGAGCTACTCGAGGACAAAGCGACCGTGGAGCAGGAGGAAGCACAGGCCGATGTGAGCGGGGATCCACTCCGCTTCATTCGTGATCGAAGCCAGCCGTTCTACGTCCCTGGTCAGCGCGTTCGATATTACGTGCCGTATCGCGGCGACCAGGAACTTTGGCGCTGCCGGCCGAGCAGATACACGTTGAATCCGCCGTCGGCTGATGTTGCCAAGGACGAAATCGTCTTCGAGTTCACGGTACCAAGCGCAGATATCGCCCAAACGAGAGGATGGTTCGACACGGCCATCGCCAGCGTAAGGCAGTGGATAAGCTTTTCAAAGCAAGACGTCGAAATGCACAACCAGCAACTGCGGCCCATCCTGCGAGATGCGCTCCGACGACGTCGCAATCTACTTGCGACGGCTGCGAAGGAGGTGGAGGCGCTCGGCCTGCCGGTCCGCAGGAAGGTGGGCCCAGCCCCAGAGATACCGATGCCGGTGGCCGCACCCTCAGCGCGCACTGCCCGCGGTCGTATGCCTCCTCCGGAAACGCAAGAGTATGACGTAGCGCTTTCCTTCGCTGGCGAGGACCGCGAGTACGTCGAGCAAGTCGCGACCTTGCTTCTCAACGCCGGCATCAGGGTCTTCTACGACAAGTTCGAGACCGTCAAGCTATGGGGCGAAATCTCGCCGACCATCTGGGAGAGATCTACGGCAAGCATTCGAGGTTTGTCGTGCTCTTTGTGTCGAAAAATTATCCGGCCAAGGCTTGGCCTACGCACGAACGTCAGAACGCGCAAGCCCGAGCTATCCGTGAAAACCGGATGATCCTCCTGCCAGCCCGCTTTGATGACACAGACATACCGGGGTTGCCGTCTACCATAGGTTACATCGACCTAAAGAGTACATCCCCTGAAGCGCTCGTGGCACTCATCAAAGAGAAACTAAGAGAGGAAACTTAACTCTAGGTGCCTTATTAAGATGGAACCAGTACCGTCGACAATAACGAAGACATACCCAGCCCGCGGCCCACTTCAACAGTTTCGCTTTATAGAAAGCTCTGCTTTCAACTGCTTCCGCTGTGGTGATTCGAAGAAGTCCAAGTTGATTACAGTATATGGTGGGGATTGGTCCAGGAAACTCTGCAACGGATGCTACGGCCGGCTCCTATCGCTGTTTGAAATCAAGGCCGGAATAATCCCGGATGATCAAAGGGTCGAAGCGTTGGTTGGAACGCTCTTAGCAACTGTCGCACTCGACGATCAACGTCAAGCAGAGAGGATTCTTAAGGCCTCAGAGAAGCGAGCACAGGAGCTTTCCCCAGAGGCAGTGAGGTTCATTGCTACCGCCGAGCACATAGCAGGGCAGCTACAAGATGAACCCCAATTAGAATGGTCACCTGCGGTTATTGGTCTGTGTAAAGGGGTCGAAGCGGAGGTCGTGTCAAGGATGCTGAGGCCGCTAGCAGTGCTTGCCAGCCATGAGGAATTGAACGACGACAGGAGCGACAAGGACTTTGGGAGAATTGCAGCGTTCTGTGAGGACCCAAATAGGAAGCCTCCGGAACTGGGGGCGTTCGCACATTTCCTTCAGACGTTCATCAATAGCCACCGAAGACGCGAAACGAGCGTACTATTGGGCGCATTTAGGCGATTGGCCGCAGGATGGACAGGTTCAACTTGGATCCTATCTCTCGATGGGCTCCATGCTGCTCTGGCATCGTTGACCACGGATTTCAGAAATCGAGCTGCTCACATTGATGAGCTCGGTAGGGCCGACTACATACAGTGTCGAGAGCTCACCATTGGCTCCGAAGGCATCCTTTGGAAGCTGGTGCTTGCCACCAAGCCCCACCGATGAAAAAGCTCCGTTTCAGATCTGCAGATCATTGAGGGCCGACTAGCTCTGCAAGTTGGAGAGACAAGGGCAATGGCTACCACCCCAAAGTCCGAAGCGCTGATACCGGTTATATGTATCGATCCGTCTAGCGTTACTGGGGCGG
Organism: Acidobacteriota bacterium; assembly: GCA_014894455.1. GTDB lineage: Bacteria > Acidobacteriota > Aminicenantia > Aminicenantales > Saccharicenantaceae > RBG-16-66-30. Next base: position 14,143 of record JADBLN010000016.1, read on the forward strand.
AGATGTTTAATCTTAATTCCTGGCCAAGTGATAGCAAAGGCGTCATCCAATCGTGCTGGGCCGAATATTCCGTGCTACACCATTGTGTCGCCCAAATATCAGACATGTGTAATGACGCCGAACGCCTATTGGCAATAAGCATTAAGACAATTCAACAGCAGTGGCACGCTGAGAGATTTGATCTCGAAAGAGTTGCCATATTTAGCGAACAGCCCGATCTACATATACGAATTGAAGCGTTTTTCTCGGGAGTGAAGGCCCTGTTAGACCTCTTAGTACAGCTCCTTTCCACTGAAAAAATCGTAAGTGAGGTCATTGACGGCTTCCACCGAACTGGGGACATCTACGGCGGCAGAGTCCTCAATACACTGAAAAACAACGCGCTAAAGAACAAGAAAGACGCGGCTGCAAAGCTGGATGCTTTGATTTCAGAACATAAAAAGCTTTGGATTGATCAAGTGGTTCTGGCACGTGATCAACTCATCCACCCCGATAAAGGAACACATCAACTGATGTTCCGTCTCGTATTTGAAGAGAGAGCCAACGCGCTCGTCTGTATAAAGGCATATCCGCCGGAAATAGGCGCTACGCCGATGCATATTTACACGCAAGATATTTTGAAACAAGCTACCGTTTTCTCGATGAGCTATTTGGGGCTATTGCGCGAGCGAGCATTATCCAACAACAGCATGGAGCCGACGCGCTAAAGTGTGCGGCTCATCTTGAGCTTTATGCGGCTTGAGCGCTTCCCGCAGAGTGCGGGACACCGTAGGTGGCTGGGGGAAGCCCCTATCTCAGAGCGCCGGGCCGGCGCGCGCTATTTAATGACGGGAACCTTGTAGGGACGGCGCGGCCGTTTGGCCAGAAGCAGGTTGTCGACCTGCGTCACCCAGCGATAGCCGAAGTGGAAGGGCAGGGGCCTGACGTTTCCCGACGGGTCTTCGTAGGCCTGCCGCAGGTCTTTCTGCTCGACGTTGGTGAAATCCTTGACCGGGGTCGCGTACCGCCCGAAAAGGGTGACCTCCCAGCCGCCGCGCTTGAAAAAGCGGTAGGGTACGGCCGTGTCGTCCTCAAGCACGAACAGGCTCCGGTCGAGGATGAGCTGGCGCATGGTCGAGAAATTCTCCCATTGGAGAAGGTAGGACCCCGCCTTGACGAAGGTGGTCAGGTTCCCCAGGCCTTCGAAAAACCGGTAGAGGGGCGAGTTCACCCGGAAGGCCGTGTTCTCGACGTCGCAGGAGAAATAATAGACGCTGCGGAGAGCGGAGTCGCCCGGCTTCAGGCAGTCGATCCGGACTCCGTAGGGTCGGCGGGGGCGCTTGGCCAGGCGCTCGTAGGGGGTCTCCGTCCAGCCGCCTTGCTCGCCCGGGGCGAGACGCTTGACGTCGACGACGGAGTACCCTCCCCTCTTCAGAAAGAAGCCGATGACCGGCAGGGCCCCGTCCACGTTCCCCAGAGAATACGTGTCCATCATGTGCATGGTGATGAAGTAGCCGCGCTTGAGGAAATCCGAGGTCAAGGTGCCCAGGTCGGTGAAGAATTCCTGCCGTTCTTTCTCCGCATTCCGGGCGAAGTCCGGCAGGTTGCCAACGGGTTCAAGGCCCAGCAGGACGATCGTCGTCGCCCCGGGGAAGAGGACGAAGGCCGTGGCGAGATCCGGACCGCCGAAGGGGTAGAAGAGGGTCGCCGTCTTCTCCCGGACTTCCACGAGGTCGCTTCCGGCCCAGACCTTCATCGGCTGAAGGACTGCGGAATCAAATTCCGCCCAAGCTTTGCCCGAGAGGGCCGCGAAGTCCTTCCAGGAGGCGTCCGCCTGCCAGGCCGCGTAGGACGGCGACTCCACGGGCAAGCCGGCGGCGAAGGCGAAGCGGTCGTCGAGCGCGCGGTCGACAGGCGGCGGCGCGGGGATGGAGCTCGGGGCCGCCGGGCCGGGATCTCCCGAGAGCGTCTCGCGGCCCGTGTCCCGGCGGTAGACGGCACTGGAAAGAAGGACCGCGAGGATGAGGAGGACCGGCCCCCCGACCGACGTTCGTCCTTTTCGTCGTTCGTTCATGGGAATATTGGGCTATTATCCGCATTTTTCAGTCGAAAAGAAAGATGTCTTTCCCCGCGGCCTCGGATGTGATATTTATCGGCCCTTGGAGGAAACCAACATGTCACTGACCCGCCGTTCGTTCATTAAAACCGGAAGCGTTTCGCTGGCCGCCTTGGGCTTGAGTCCAACCTCCTTCGCCGCGCCCGCGGCCGGCGCGCCCCAGGAACTCAAGAACATGGTGGCGAGCGTCGAACCGCTCGCCCCGGAAGATTTCGCTCTGCGCCGGGAAAAAGCCCGGCGGCTGCTGGCAGAAAAGGGGCTCGACGCCGTCTTCATCGGCGGCGGCACCAATCTCCTCTACTTCACCAAGGTCGGCTGGTGGCTGAGCGAGCGCGTCTTCGGCGTCGTCCTGAGCCGCAAGCGCGACCCGATCTGGGTCTGCCCGGCCTTCGAGGTCAAGCGGGCCGAGGAGCTCGTCCCGGCCGGCCAGGAGATCCGCACCTGGGAGGAGCATGAGAATCCCTACGGGGTCATCGACGGGGTCCTGCAGGACGCCGGCGCCGCGACAGGGAAGCTGGGCACGGCCCCGGACCTCCGGGCCTTCGAGGTCCACGGCCTGCGCCGCTTTCTGCCCGCAGTCGAGGTCGTCGACGGCGCGGTCATCACCGAGGGCTGCCGGGGAGTCAAAACAGCGAAAGAGATCGCCTACATGGATCTGGCTAACCGGATCACCAAGCTCGCCTACCGGGAGGGCTTCAAGGAGCTCCGCGCGGGCATGACGACCCGTGACTTGTCGGGCGCCATCTCCTCCGCGACACAGAAGCTGGGTTCTTCAGGAGGCGGCGGGCCGCAGTTCGGCCCGAACACGGCCTTCCCCCACGGTTCCCAGGTTCCGCGGACGCTCACGGCCGGCGACACCGTCCTCGTCGACGGCGGCTGCGGCGTCGAGGGCTACCGGTCCGACGTGACCCGGACGGTCGTTTTCGGCAAGCCCTCCGACAAGCAGCGCCGCGTCTGGGACATCGTCAGGAAGGCCCAGGCCGCCGCGCTCGAGGCGGCCCGTCCCGGGGCGACCTGCGAATCGGTCGACCGAGCGGCCCGGAAAGTCGTCGAGGACGCCGGCTTCGGCCCCGGCTATAAATATTTCGCCCACCGCCTCGGCCACGGCATCGGGATGGAGGGCCACGAATACCCCTATTTGGTCAAGGGAAACACGCTCAAACTCGAACCGGGCATGACCTTCAGCAACGAGCCCGGCATCTATATCTATGGCGAGTTCGGCGTCCGTATCGAGGACTGCATGGTCGTCACGGAAGCGGGCGCCCGGCATCTCGGCGGCATGGAGGCCGAGTCGATCGACCGTCCTTTCGGCGGCGACTGATCCGGTCAAGGGGAAGGCAGAGAGTTTTACGGCGGGCTAGACGCCTTCGACGGCGTGCGTCCCGGCCTCGATGCGGACAACGTGGATCTTGGGGGCGCGGCCGATCGCCGCCTCGTAGTCCCGCGCAACGCGGGCCTCGAATTCCGGGACGGCGTCCGCCTCGACCAGGCTGATCGTGCAACCGCCGAAGCCCGCGCCCATCATCCGGGCGCCCAGGACGCCCGGCACGCGGCGGGCCGCTTCGACGAGGGCGTCGAGCTCGACGGACGAGACCTCGTAGTCATCGCGCAGGCCGGCGTGGGACAGGTTCATCAGCCCACCCAAGACCGCGAAGTCGTTCCGGACGAGGGCGGCCGAGGCGTCCCCGACGCGGATGTTCTCGCGGACGACGTAGTCGCAGCGGCGGTAGACGACCGGGTCGAACTCGGCCCTGTGTTCGCCGAGGAGGTCCAGGGTCGCGTCCCTCAGGCTGCGGACCGAGGGGTCGTGCATCCGGAGGACGCTGACGCCGGCCTCGCACTGCGCGCGGCGGACGTTGTATTCCGACGAGGCCAGCTCGCGCCGGACCAGGGTGTCGGAGATGACGATCCGGAGGTCCTCGCGCTCGAAGGGGAAGCGTTCGAACTCGAGCGACCGGCAGTCGAGCTTGAGGACGCTCTTCTCCCGGCCGTGGATGTTGATGAACTGGTCCATGATGCCGCAGCGAACGCCGACGAATTCGTTCTCGGCCTTCTGGGCCAGCTTGACCAGGGCCAGGCTGTCGAGCCCGAGGCCGAAAAGGACGTTGAGGGCGAAGGCCAGGCCGCCTTCGATGGCCGCCGACGAGGACATCCCGGCCCCGATGGGGATGTCGCCGCCGAAGACGCAGTTGAAGCCGCCGACCCTGTGGCCGGCTTTGAGGAATTGGTCGACGACCCCCTGGAGGTAGTCGGGCCAGCGGAGGGGGGACCGGTGGAACGCGCCGAGCTCGCAGCGGAATTCCTGGTTGAAATCGTGCGAGACGAAATGGCAGAGCCCGTCCGGCCGGGGCGAAACGGCGAAGACCACGGCCTTGTCCGTGGCGCCGGGAAGGACGAACCCTTCGTTGTAATCGGTATGCTCGCCGATAAGGTTGATCCTGCCGGGAGAGACGACGAGGAGGGGCTTCTCGGGGAAATGCCCGCGGAACTTGGCGGCGATGACGGGGACCTGCGCGTTCATTCTCTCTCCTTTCGCCCGGATGATATCATGAGACGCTGCCGGAGGGGAAGAATTATCAACTCAGCCCCAGAAAGTCAATACGGCGCCGGAAGGGAAATCAGACGCCGAAGCTCATCTTCTGCCGGATCTCGGCCGCCTTCTGCTCGGCCGGGGCGATGACCTCCCGCCCGATCCGGGCAGGTGGAAATCGAGGACGAGCGGGGAATAGTCGACGCGGCGGAGGGCGTCTTTGATGGCCAGGAGGACGGGTTTCCTCTCGGGGGGAAAGCGGCCGATGACGAGGACGGTGTTGAGGGTGATGGAGAAAACCTCGTAGCGGGCCTTCTCGTGATGGAGCAGCATGCCGACGAGCTGGGCCGTCTGCAGGCTGTCGACCGAAAGGACCGGCTGGCTGAGGTTGGCCTTGAAAAACGAGGCCTGGCTGAGGTCGGCCTGGCTGAGGTCGGCCCGGAAAAACTTGGCCCGGGCCAGGTTGGCGCCGCTGAGGTTCGTCCCGGCGAGCTTGGCGCCGCTGAAGTCGGCCTTGGCCAGGTTGGCCCCGGCCAGGTTGAGCTCGGAGAGGTCGGCGCCGGCGAAATCGGGCACGACCTTGGTGTTTTTCCGGCGCCACTCGTTCCAGTGGTCGATCCGGTCTCTGACGATGTCGACGTGCCCCGCGTTCGCCATGGACTTCATTCTAGGGGGATTGCCGTTCCCCTGTCAATCGCTCCAAATTCTATTTTTTCCTGAGTTTGAGGACCCCCTTGATGCCGTCGAGGTCGACCTGGAAGTACTGGAGAAAATCGTTGCCGAGAAGGCCGGCCTCCTCGTCCATTCCCAGGTCGTAGACAATGGCGCGGATGTCGAAGACCGTCTGCCCTTCGACCTCGATGGATTCGAGCCGGACCTGATAGGCCAGGTCCCCTCCCGCAACCCCCTGGAGACCTACGACGGGTGTCGACGAGTCGATCCTGATCCCCAACGCCTCGACGGCTGAAGTGGGGATGATGCTCGACGTCGCGCCCGTATCGATGAAAAACTTCTGCCGAAGCTTTTTATTGATGACGGCGTAGACGGGGATGAGTTTGTCCCCAGGGTTGAAGCGGATGGTGGCCGACTCTTCGTCGCGGCGGCCCTCCTCGACGAGCCGCTCGAGAGTGCGGGCCTTGTCCGACAGGGCCGTCGGGTATTGTTTGGCCCGGAGGAGGTCCGACGCCCTCCCCCACTTCTTCTCCAGGACGGCGACCTCGACACCGAGGAGGTGAAGCTCGAGGTCGTCGGGAGCGAGAGGGCTCACCGCCTCGAAGATCTCGAGGCCGTTGTAGCCGCGCTCGTTGAGGATTTTGTGGAGCGACGCCTTGGCCAGCTCGACCTCGACGGCTTCGAGCTCCTTGTAGGCGGGCGCGCCCTGGATCACGGGCCGGCGCCGGAGGTCGGCGAGAAGTCGATGGGCGGCGTCGTAGCCGCGGGTTTCCCCGGCGGCCCTGGCCGCGGCCTTGATGAGCGAGATGTCCCCGGCGGCGGAGAGGATATCCGGGTCGAGGATCCGGCCGACCTCGGCGGCCATCCCCCGCTCGATCATGGCCGTGGCCAGGGACGACATGCGCGCCACGACCATGGCCGGTTTCAGGTGGAGCGGAAGGTCCTCTGGAGAAAGCAGGGCTTGGCCGCGGAAGCCGGCGGCGAATGCCGTCAGTTTGCGGTCGGACGCGACCTCGTCCGTCATGGACATGGCCCGGACGATGGCTGCTTCGCGCGAACGCGCGAAGAGCGTGCCGGCGAGGTCGCCGGCCGGAAGGAAGGGCTTCGGACCGGCCCCATCGAACGGCGCCCAAAGGTATCCCCTGGCGACGCCCTGGCCGAACGTCCAGCCGACGACACGGCCTTTTTGAACGAGGACGCCGGGCGCGGAGATCTCGCCGAACAGGGCGAAGGTCTTGAACGAGCCGGCGGAACGAAGCGGGCCCGTCTCGATGGCGAAGGATGTCCTCTCGCCGCTCAAAGGACGCCACTCGAGAAGCTCGGATTCGTCGTAAGGCGCAAGCTCCGGGGTCCGCAGGCTTTCGTCGATCTCAAAGCGGCAGAGAACGACGGGATTCGTTGGTTTCCAATCCACCCAGGCCGGGCGGATGCCGGACGGGCCCGGGCTGTCGAGGAGCGGGACGCCAATGCCGAGAAACGCCCAGAGCGGCAGGGCCGCCCAGGAGCCGTCGAAAAGGGCGCTTTCGAGCGAAGCCGGCGCTCCTTCCCACAAACCTTCGAGGGCGAAGCGCCCGGCGACAAGAGCAAGACTCGCCGGGGCGGGAATGGATTCGACGGCTTTCGAGGCGACGGAGCCCTGAGCGGCCGGCTCAGCGACGGAAGCCTTCGATTCCGCCCTCCGCGACATCGGCCTCAGCCCAGGCAATAGGAAATACCCGGCGATCACGACAAGAAGGGCCGCCGCACCGGCAAAGACGTACCAGGGGATAGTTCTCCTCTGCCGCGCCTGTGGCCGGGTCAAGAGCGCGCCGCAGGCCGAGCAGTATCTCGAGGTGTCGGGATTCTCGGTTCGACAGCGGCGGCAATTCATGGCTGGCCCTTCTTTTTCGGAAGAATAAGTCAACGGAGGCGCGAAGTCAAACGGTCCGGGTCGGATTTGCGGGCGGGAAGATCCGTTAGTAGCGCTACGGGGATTCGAACCCCGGTCTGATGGCTGAGAACCACCTGTCCTGACCCCTAGACGATAGCGCCGCAAGGGGCAATAAAAATAGCAGATTCCCCCCGGACTGTCAACCCGGCTTCGGTGGCCTAAAAGCCGCGGCGAAGAGCCGTTCTAGCCTAGCGTCTCCCCGCCAGGAGCATTTTGGCGGCCGTCTCTCCCCCGTTGATGCGGTAGAGCATCGGCAGGGGCCGGTCCAGGCCCTCGACGTATTCCGGGGCGTTCTCCCAGCGATAGTTCAGAATATTCGCGTAGTCGGAGAAATGCTGCCAGCGCCGCCGCGGCAGACCGGTCACCATGTGGATGTGGTTGGCCGGCATGCCCATCTTGGCCTGGCTCGCCGGGACGTGGTCGAAGGTCAGGAACGTGTGCGGCCAGGTGTAATCGGAGGCGTGGCAGACCCTCTCGGCGAGCAGCGCGGGGAGCTCGACGCTCTGGGCCTCGTCCTGGACCATGGTGAACATACCACCGAGGTCGGAGTAGGCAACGCGCCCGGCGACACCCTTGATGCCCTTGGGCGAGAGGTAGCTCACCGAAAAGCCCAGGCCGGGGAAATAGTACTCGATGGCCTTGAACAGGAACCACTTCTCGCCGTAGTCGAGCGAGCCGGAGCCGGAGTTGTCGCCGTCGATGAAGCCCCGCTCCATCCAAGGTTCGTTCTTGTATTTCTTGAGGTCGAGGCCGAGGGCCTTGGCGTTCGTCTCGATCTCCCAGGGCTCGTAGACCTTGCGGAAGTCCATGAAAAGAGTGGGTTTGCCGCCGGAGAGATAGCAGTAGGCGATCATAGTCAAGAGGGCCTGGATGTCGTTTTCGGTGGCGAAGGGGACGACCGTCTTTTTGCCGGTGTGGTCCTCGGTCGAGTTGAAGAGCGACTCGGCGATGTCGGCGGTCGCGAGCGGGATGCCGCGCCGGTCCGAACCCCAGGCGAGCTGGCTCGTCCAGCCGCCGCCGACGGCGTTGATGTCGCGCATATAGTTGCGGATGATAAGGTAGAGGGCCAGGCCCTCGTCGAGCTTCGCCTTGTCGGCCGCGGAAAGCGCGGGGGCTTTGACGTCCTTTCCGGTGAGGATCGCCCGGCCGTACTTCTTGATGTCCTCGGAGTCGGCGAAGATGCGGCCGCGGAACTTGACGTCGACGACCCAATCGCGGAGGGCCTTGAGCTCGGCGGCGTCGTAGCCGCCCTTCTTGTGGAGCATGTCGGCGAAGAGCTTCATGGACTCGCGCGTGCTCTCCAGGCCGAAGAAGCGCCGGGCGGCATGGACGTGGTTGAGGGCGGTCTCCATCTGCATGGAGTCGGTGTCCACGGCGAGGAAGCGCTTGCCCTGGAGGGCGACGCGGGTCAGCATGGCGTAGGCCAGGTCGACGACCTCTTCTTGGGTCTTGGCGTCGAACTCCGGGTTCATCCCGGTTTCGGGCATCGTCCCGATGACCATGGGACAGAGGCGTCCCGTTTGGGCGTAGGCGCCGACCAGGGCGTCGATGCCGACGACGCCGGGCTTGGGGGCGTTGTTGCCGCCGACACAGGCGAGGGGCAGGCTCGGGGCGAAGTGCGCGGTCAGGGCCATGGCCGTCTTCCCCGGGAAAAACCAGGTGTCGGGGACGATGAAGATGCCGCCGACGCCCGCTTCCTTCATTTCCTGGGCCCCGGCGTCGGCCGTGCGCTCGCTGTCGACGAGGCGGGAGCAGGTGAAGATGTTGGGCGGGCTGCCGTCGGGCAGGCGCAGGCGCTTGGCCAGCAGGGCGGCCGTCATTTGGCCGATATTGAAGGCTCGCGTCCGCGATTCCTCGTCGATGCGCGGGTCGCAAGGGACGAAGACACCGAGGGTGGGCGCTCCGGGCTTTTTCTTCCCCGTGTAGGGCATGGCTCCCTCCGTGAGATGCGGGCTTAGATGTATTCGATGGTAGACGGCGGCTTGGGCGTCAGCTCGTAGGCCACGCGGGTGACCTCGGGTAGCTCGGTCGTGATCCTCGTCGAGATCTTCATGAGGACGTCCCAGGGCAGGGGCGACGGCTCGGCGGTCATGGCGTCCCGGCTCTCGACGGAACGGACGATGACGATGTGGCCGAAGGACCGTTTCCCGCCGACGATGCCCGTTCCCTTGTCCTCGAGGAGGACGGCGAAGGCCTGGAAGGGCTTGTGGGCCGCGACTTCCTCCTCGACGATGACCGTGGCCGCCCGGACGAGGTCGACGCGTTCGGGCGTTACCTCGCCGATGATCCGTGTCGCCAGGGCCGGGCCGGGGAAGGGCATGCGGTTGTAGATCGACTCGGGCAGGCCCAATTCCTTGGCCACGAGGCGGACCTCGTGCTTGAAGAGCTCCTTGATGGGCTCGACGACCTTGAAGCCGAACCCTTCCTCGGGATTGATGCCGATCTGCTCGAGGATGTTGTGCTGGGTCTTGTAGCCTTTCTGCGTTTCGATGATGTCGGCCGCGATCGTCCCCTGGATGAGGTAGCGGGCCTTGCTCTTGAGGACCTCTTTGCCGAAGGAGCTGTAGAAGGCGTAGCGGAAGGCCTTGCGCTTCTCTTCGGGGTCGGACTTGCCCTTGAGGGCGGCGAAGTATTCCTTCTTCTTGTCGGCGATATCGACGGCGATGCCCAGCCCGGCGAATATTTTGGCGACCTCCTGGGGCTCTCCGGCGCGCATCAGCCCGTGGTCGATGAAGACCGACTTGAGCTGGGAGCCGAGGGCGCGGTAGGCCAGGACGGTGCAGGCGGAGCTGTCGACGCCGCCGGACAGGGCTGAAATGGCGTTGCCGCCGCCGATCGTCTTCTTGATTTCTTCGACTTGCGTTTCGATGAATTTTTTGACGTTCATGCGGGCCTCCATATCTCGTTTTGTGTCATCATACTTATTTTCCAAGAGGGGGTCAAACCTACCTTTTGCAGCAAAAGGTAGGTTTGACCCCCTCTTTCCGTTTGAAGGGGGAACGCGTTTCGGATACCATAGGCTCCCACGATCCATGAGGAGGAGTCCATGAAAAGCCAGCCTATCGCCATCCCAGTTTGTGTCCTCATTGTCCTGTTCGCCGCGACCGCCCTCCCGACGGCGCTTCATCCCGCGACACCCCTCGAAAAGAAGATCCAGGCCCTCACCGACAAGTTGACGCCCGAGCTCATCGCCATTCGCCAGGACATTCATTGTCATCCGGAGCTCGGCCTCCAGCTGCCGAGGACTTCCGCGATCGTCGCCGATTATTTCCGCAGGCTCGGCCTCGAGGTCCGGACGGGCTTCGCCGAGAGCGGGGTCCTCGGCATCCTCAAGGGAGGGAAGCCCGGCCCCGTCGTGGCCATGCGGGGCGATATGGACGCCCTGCCCATCACCGAGGAGACGGACCTGCCTTTTGCCTCGAAAGACCGGACGACCCTCGACGGCCGCGAGGTCGGGGTCATGCACGCCTGCGGCCACGACATCCACACAGCGCTCCTCCTTGGTACCGCCGCCGTCCTCTCGGCCATGAAGGCCGATCTTCCGGGCACGGTCCTGTTCGTCGCCCAGCCTGGGGAGGAGTGCTGTGACGGGGCGAAACAGATGATCGCGGACGGCGTTTTCAAGGACATCGTCCCCGAGGCCTTCTTCGCCTACCACGTCGACGACACCCTCAAGGCCGGGAAGATCGGCTATGCGTCGGGCTTCATGTCGGCCAATGTCGACGGCTTCACCCTCGAGATCAAGTCCGACGGATGCCACGGGGCGAGTCCCAACCTCTGCGTCGACCCGATCGTCGTCGGCGCCCAAATTGTCATCGCCCTCCAGGTCATGGTCTCCCGGGAAATCGGCGTCCACGACAACACGGTCGTCACCGTCGGCTCCTTCCACGCCGGGAGCGCCCCGAACATCATCCCCCGCTCCGCCAAGCTCGAGGTCACCGTGCGTAACTACGGCGAGGCCCAGCGCAAGGTCCTCCAGGATAAGATCACCCGGCTGGTGTCGAACATCTGCGAGGCCGCCGGGGCGACCTTCGACCTCAACTATCAATTCGGCACAGCTTCGGTCTACAACGACCCGGCCCTCGTCCTCGAGGCGCTGGCAACAGCCGCGCGTGTCCTCGGCGGAAAATCGGCCCTCGTCGAGCAAAAACCCGAGATGGGCGGCGAGGACTTCAGCTACTTCGGCACGGTCGCCCCGGCTGTGATGTTCAACCTGGGTGTCGTCCCGCCGGACAGGGACACGACCGCGGTCCACTCCCCGACCTTCGTCGCCGACGAGGCCAGCATCCCCGTCGGCGTCAACCTCATGGCCAACATCATCATGGACCACCAGATGAAACCGGCCAAGAACCCGAAGAAGAAGTAGGAGGGCGGCATGAACCGTAAAGCCCTTCTCGTTCTCTCCGCGGCATTGGCGGGATCCCTTCTCCTGTCCGCGGGTTTGCCGGCCTCCCGGAACGCCTCGACCGAGGACCGCGAGACCGACCCGCTCGTCCTCCAAAAGCTCGAGCGCTGGCAGGACTGGAAGTTCGGCCTGATGATTCACTGGGGCCCCTATAGCCAATGGGGAGTCGTCGAGTCCTGGACGCTCTGCTCCGAGGACGAGCCCTGGTGCCGCCGCTCCATGGACAACTACGTCGAATACAAGAAAGCTTACGAAGCCTTGCCCCACACATTCAACCCGGCCAAGTTCAACCCGGCCAAGTGGGCGGCCGTGGCAAAAGCGGCGGGGATGCGCTACGTCGTCTTCACGACCAAGCACCACGACGGCTTCTCGATGTTCGACACGAAACAAACGGACTACCGGATAACCTCGCCGGACGTCCCCTTTCACAGCGACCCGAAGGCCGATGTCACCAAGGTCCTATTCGACGCTTTCCGGAAAGAAGGATTCGGGACGGGCGCCTACTTTTCGAAGCCCGACTGGCGCCACCCCGACTTCTGGGCGCCCGAATGGGCGACGCCCGACCGGAACGTCAACTACAGCATCGAGCGATACCCGGAGCGATGGCAGCGCTTCCGCGATTTCACCTACCGGCAGGTCGAGGAGCTGGTCAGCGGCTACGGGCCGCTCGATATCCTCTGGCTCGACGGCGGCTGGGTCCGACCCCAGCCCATGACCGAGATCGCGCCGGGGCATTTCGTCAGGAACACGAAGAGCATGGACATCGACATGCCCCGGATCGCGGCCATGGCCCGCCGCTACCAGCCCGGCCTCCTCGTCGTCGACAGGACGGTGGCCGGCCGTTTCGAGAACTACCGGACGCCCGAGCAGGAGATCCCGGAAAAGCCCCTGCCCTACGCCTGGGAAACCTGCATGACCATGGGCGACCAGTGGTCCTTCAAGCCCGGCGACCGCTACAAGACGACGCACCGGCTCGTCCATCTCCTCGTCGACATCGTCTCCAAGGGCGGGAATTTCCTGCTCAACATCGGCCCCAGCCCCGAGGGGGAGTTCGCCCCCGAAGCCCTCGACCGGCTCCGCGGCATCGGCGAATGGATGAAGGTCAACTCCGAGGCCATTTATGGGACCCGGCCGGTCGCCCCATTCAAGGAAGCCAAGTCCTGCTTCACCTCCCTTCCTGACGGGACGGTTTACGCCATTTACCTGGCCGATGAAGACGAATCCGCGCCGCCCGGGAAGCTCATGCTCACCTCGATCGCGCCCAAAAAAGGGAGCATCGTCCGGATGCTCGGCGTCCGGGATCCCGTCCGCTGGGAAAAAGTCGGCAAGGGCGTCCTTTTGACGCTCCCCCGGAGCGCCGTCAAGAACCCGCCCTGCCACGACGCCTGGGTCTTCAAGATGAAGCAATCGCCGCCCGGGCTGTGACGGGGACCATCCAGAGCCCGAGGCGTTTGGCCATCCTCGATTCTTCCGATATAATGGATGTATCCTTGATACGGGAGGCGTCATGACCACCGACCATTCTCCGTCGTTAAGAACCTTCCTCCGCGGCGCCACGGCCCTCATCATTCTGGTCGCGCTCGCCGGATTCCCAACCGCCGGCAGGGGCCAGGGCATGTATTCCAGGCAGGAACGGCCCGAGCCCGCGGCCAAGATGCGCGGTCCCTTCGAACGCGTCGTCAACCTCGGCAACCTCTGGTACCTCCAATCCTCCGAAAAAGCCAAGGGGGCCGGAGAGCAGATCTCCAAGCCCGGCTTCAAGATCGACTCGTGGTACCCGGCCGTCGTCCCCTCGACCGTCCTCGGGACGCTCGTTCAGAACAACGTCTATCCGGACATCTTCGTCGGGGAAAACCTCAAGGCCGTGCCCACGGCGCCTTTCGAGGCGTCCTGGTGGTATCGCAAGGAATTCACCGTGCCGGTGGGCCCCGGCCTCACGCGCACCCGGCTCGAGTTCGACGGCATCAACTACCGGGCCAACATCTGGCTCAACGGGACGAAGGTCGCCGACGCCGCGACGACGTACGGCGCTTTCCGACGTTTCTCCATCGACGTGACCGCGAACGTCAAGACGACCGAGAAAAACGTCCTGGCCGTCGAGGTCTTCCCGCCGAAGAAGGGCGAGCCCACGATCGGTTTTGTCGACTGGAACCCGGCCGCCCCCGACAACAACATGGGTCTCTGGCGGGAGGTCCGCGTCCGGGCCACGGGTGACGTCTCCATCGAAAACCCCTTCGTTATCACCAAGCTGGACCTCGGAGCGGCCCGGCTGACGGTCTCGGCCGAGCTCAGGAACCACGCCGACCGGAGGGTCAAGGGCACGCTCGAAGGACGCATCGAGTCCCTGCGCTTCTCCCAGGACGTCGTCCTCGGACCGAAGGAAGCGAAGACGATCGAGTTCACCCCGGAGTCGACGCCCGAGCTCGTCATCAAGGACCCCCGGGTCTGGTGGACCCATGACCTGGGCAAGCAGGAACTCTACCTGCTCGCTCTCTCTTTCATCCAGAAAAGGGACAAGGCCGACGAGAAGGCCTCGCCCGAGCCCCCGGCCGAGAAGGCCGAGGAAGGCAAGACGAAGGGCAAGGCCCCGGCCAAACCGCCCGACCTCCCCCGCGGCCTGGCCTCGGACACGCGGCTCGTCCGCTTCGGCATCCGCGAGGTCGCCGACTACCGCACGGAGCAGGGCCACCGGGGCTTCAAGCTCAACGGCAAGAAGATCCTCATCCGCGGCGGCGGCTGGGCCGACGACCTCTTCCTCGACGTCCGGCCCAAGAAGCTCGCCGCCGAGGTCCTCTACGCCCGCCACATGAACCTCAACGCGCTCCGGCTCGAAGGGTTCTGGGGGACGAGCGAAGCCCTCTACGACCTCTGCGATCGCACCGGTCTCCTCCTCATGGTCGGCTGGAGCTGCCAGTGGGAGTGGGACAACTATCTCGGCAAGCCCGCCGACGAACGCTACGGCGGCATCACCTCGCCGGAATTGATCGACCTCGTCGCCGCATCCTGGAGGGACCAAGTCCTCTGGCTCCGCAACCACCCCTCGATCTTCGTCTGGGCCGAGGCGAGCGACCTCATCCCCCACCCCGACCTCGAGAGACGCTACATCGAAATGCAGAAAGAGATCGATCCGACCCGGCCGACGCTCGTCTCGACGAAGGGGAATTCGAGCGATATCACCGGGCCGTCCGGGGTCAAGATGCTCGGCCCCTACGACTACGTCCCGCCGGTCTACTGGTATATCGACACGAAGAACGGCGGCGCCTACGGCTTCAACACCGAGACGGGCCCGGGCCCCCAGGTCCCGCCCCTCGAAAGCCTCAAGAAGATGTTCCCCGCGGACAAGCTCTGGCCGATCAACGAGACCTGGTTCTACCACTGCTGCCGGGGGGAATTCAAGACGCTCGAGCGCTACAACGAGGCCATGGACCGTCGTCTGGGACCGGCCCGGAACCTCGAGGACTACATCCGGAAAGCCCAGTTCCTGAACTACGAGGCCATGCGGGCCATGTTCGAGGCCTTCGTCGCCAACAAGCACAAGGCGACGGGCGTCATCCAGTGGATGTACAACTCCGCCTGGCCGAAGCTCTGGTGGCAGCTCTATGATTACTACCTCCAGCCGAACGGCGCCTTTTACGGCGCCCGCAAGGCCGGCGAGCCCGTCCACATCCTCTACAACTACGGGACGCAGGACGTCGTCGCCGTCAACAGCACGGGGACGCCCTCGCCCAAGCTCAAGGCCGCCATCCGGGTCCTCGACTTCGACCTCAAGGAGGTCATCGCCAAGACGGCCGACTTCGGGCTGCTAGCCGACGAGGTCCGGACGATCGATGTGCTCCGCCTGCCCGGCGGCCCGACCCCGACCTACTTCCTCGACCTGCGGTTATTCTCGGAAAAGGGCCAGCTCGTCGACGCGAACTTCTACTGCCTGTCGACAAAGCCCGAGACGCTCGACGAGGCGAACGGGACCTGGTACGTGACGCCGATCAAGGACTTCGCCGACCTGACGGCCCTCAACGGGCTGAAGTACGTGACCCTCAAGGTCAAGGACAAATACAACAAGGACGGCCCTTCGACCAAGGTCACCGTTGAGCTCGAGAACCCCTCTCCGGACCTGGCCCTCATGGTCGAGATCCGCGTCGTCCGCGACGTCTCGGGCGAGGTGGTCCTGCCGATCTTCCTCGACGACAACTACATCACGCTCCTGCCGAAGGAGACGCGCAAGATCTCCGGCCTCTTCGCCACCGAGGACCTCATGGGCGAACTTCCCGTCGTCAAGGTCAGGGGCTGGAACGTGAAGGAAGCCGAAAAATGATCCGGGCCCGGCGGGCAGGGCTCGTCCGGAGCGTCGCCCTTCTCCTCCCGCTCGGCCTTCTCTCCTGCCGGGGAGGGCCGGCCGCGCCGGCCGACCCCTGCCGGATCTTCCTCTGCGACAACGGCGGGATCGTCCGCGGCGACACCTCCTTCCGCCGGATGTCGCTCGTCTTCACCGGCGGCTCGTTCGCCGACGGCGGCGCTCACATCCGGGAAGTCCTCCGGAAAGAGAAGGTCAAGGCCGGATTCTTCTTCACCGGCGATTTCTACCGGACGCCCGAGTTCGCCGATCTCATCCGCGGCCTCGCTTCCGACGGCCACTATCTCGGGCCGCACTCCGACCGCCATCTTCTCTACTGCGATTGGGACGACCGAGACAAGACGCTCGTGACCCGGGAGGAGTTCCGGGACGACCTCCTGGCTAATTACAGGGAAATGGACCGGTTCGGGGTCGCCCGCGATAAAGCGCGCCTGTTCATCCCGCCCTACGAGTGGTATAACCACGACATCGCGCGATGGTCCCGGGAGCTCGGCCTCGTCCTCTTCAACTTCACCCCGGGCACGTCCTCCAACGCCGACTACACGACGCCCTCGATGCCGGAATACAAATCCTCACGGGAGATCTACGACCGGATCCTGGCCTATGAGGCCAAAGACCCGAACGGCCTCAACGGCTTCATCCTCCTCATCCACATCGGGACGGACCCCGAGCGGACCGACAAGTTCTATCTCTTGTTGGACGATATGCTCCGAGAACTCAAGGCTAAAAGCTACGCCTTCGTCCGGATCGACGAGTTGCTCGAGCGCTGACCGCTATTTTTTCTTGAGGGACTCGAGAAGGGCCCGAATTTTTTCCTGATTGGGGCTGAGCTCCAGGGACTTCGTCCAGGCCTTGACCGCCTCTTCCCTGTTCCCGAGCTGGAAATAGCAGGTCCCCAGGTAGTTCAGGATGTCGATGTTCGCCCCGAACCTGACGAGATAAGCCGCGTAGTGCGTCGAGGCCTCCCGAAACTCCCCGAGGGCGTGGCAGACCTGGCCGAGCAGGGCCAAAACCTCGGCCGCCGGCTCCGGCTCCCCGGCGAACGGGAGGAGGATCTCCTTGACGCGCCGGAAATCATTCGACCGGAAGAGGGCCTGGCTGTAGGCGATGGCGATATCGGACCGCCCCGAGTTGCGGCCGTAAGCGTCGGCAAGACGGTTCCGGGCCGCTTCGAGGTCCCCTGTGTTCATGAGCTGAACGCCTGTCGTGAACAGGTCGTCCTCCTTCATCACCGACGGGGCGACCTTGGAAATGACTAGGGGCCGCGGGACCGTCGCGGCGAGCGAGACCTCGAAATTCTCTTTCGTCCCGGCCGCTTCCCTCCCCTGCCCGTCGAGGAGGGACACCCGGACCTGGTAGTAGCCGGGCGGGAAATCCACGAGCGGCTGAGCATCGACGACGCTCATCCCGGCCGGACCGGCGGCGATCTTGGCCGTCCTCGACAGGAACTCCTTGTCCTCCCGGTAGAACGTGGTGCGGAGCGTGCCGGATGTCCGGAGGTCCTCTGTCAGGCCGTAGAGCTGGAAGAAGAGAACGAGCGAGTCTTTGGCGCTGAACGCCTTCCGCGTCTGGCAGAGGAGCTGGTCGTCGCCGGCCTTGAAGGGGACGCGCTCCCCCGGCGGCGACGGCCTCTTTTCGGCCCCGTAGGCCAGAAGGAGGGGGCTCATCCGGACCGCCCCGCCGGGCCTTGGAACGACGACCGTTTTGCCGGCGGCGGCGAACTCCTTGGACAGGACGTTCTTCAGGAGGATGTCGAACGTGTAAGTCCCCGGGACGAGGGGAAAGGCGTCTTGGATGGAAATGGATTTCGAGCGGACGTCCTCGAGCTCGGCAGCCGTCAGGCTGAAGGGGAAGTCCTTGTCGAACTGATAGACAGTCTTCCCCTCGGCGTCGGATACGCGGCCTGTCAGGCGGAAACGGACCTCGTACTTCCCCCCGATTTCCTCCGTGGAGATCTTGGCCGGCTCGACGGTGTAGTGGACGAAACTGGAGCCCGTCTCGTCCCGGATGACCTGGACCTGGACCTCGCTCGAGATGTAGTTGGCCGTGTACTCCACCTCGATGAAATCCTTGTATTTCAAGATTGCGTCGGCATAGCCGACCTCGACTTTTTTCTGGGGTGAGGCGAAGATCGTAGCCATCAGCCGGTTCGAGGCGAGCGACGCATGGCCCGGCTGGACGGCCTCGTTGGGGATGAGGCTCAGGGTCTGGCGGGCTAGGTTCGGCTCGAGCTCCTGAAGGGCCTTGTAGGCGGCCATGTCGTCGCTCAGGGAACCGGAAATCCGGCTGACGTCACGGTAGCCGCCCATGGCGTCGGCGATAAGGCTCCTCGGGCCGTCGACGGTCGGCGAATAAAGGATGTAGTCGCCGGCCCCATCCCGTTTGAAAAAGATGACGTTGAAGGCCGTCGGGAGACCGAGCTCGGGGTCGCCCAGGTAGAACCAGATCTCGACGGGAAAGACGCCGTTGACGTTGGTATACTGCTCGATATTCCTGGGAGGCCCGAGGAGGATGTGGAGGCGGCCGCGGTCGGTCTTCCAGCCGGGGAGCGGCGTCGACCGTCCAAAGGTCGCGTTGGCGTAATTCAGCCGGCGGTAGTGCTCCTCCTCGAATTCGTTCTTCGGCGTCGCGGGCTCGGGGTCGCGGTGCTTCCAGAAGGCCTCGACGAAGATGTCCCGCTCCCTGTCGGTCTGGAGCTGGCGGAAGACGTCCCGTTCGTGGGATGTGATGATGTAGACGACTTCTTCATCCAGCCATTTTTTATAGCGTTCGGGAAGGGCGATCTTCGATTGGCCAAGGATCCCGAGGGGAACGGCCAGGGCGAGCAGGATGACCGCGGACAGGAGCCTTGTTTTCATGGCTTTCCTCTGCTCTTACTCTATCGGATTCGGCTTCTTTCGACAACCGCCCCGCCCCCCCAAAAGAAACCCCCGGAGGGCGCCATGCCCTCCGGGGTGCGGAGATCTGTGCGTGCTTCGGCTTAGAACTGGTAGAGGAAGCTCAGTCTGAACGTGCGGGGCGAGAGGATGCCGCCGACCTTGCCGAACTCATACTGGTAATCGAGGTCGTTCGGTGTGTTGGCGTTGAAGAGGTTGAAGACGTCGAGGACGACGTGGACCGATCCGTACTTGGCCAGGCGGATGGCCTTCTCGACGCGGAAGTCAAGGATCGATTGCCTCGGCAGGTATCGGGGTTTCGTCGGGTCGACCGAGACGATCGTGCCGATGCCGCCCTCGATAACCCCGCCCGGAGGAGCACCCCATTCCGAAATCTGCGGGATCCCCTCCAGTTGCCAGACCGGGCGGCCGGTGTGCATCCTGAACCGGGCGCCGAGATCGACTTCGACGACCGGGATGGTGTAAGACCCGGAGATTTTGAACTCGAACTTGGGCGTGAAGGGCAGGGGGCCGGTCATGTTGTTGACCGTGTAGTTCAGGGTGCTCATCCAGTTGTTATCCGTGACCATCGGGCCTTCGAAGTTCATGCTTTGAGAATAGATCCGGTTGGCCATGCCGTCCGAATGGGTGTAGAGGAACGAGCCGAGCATCTGCCAGCGGTTGGAATACCGCTTGTTGAAGACGAACTGGTAGCCCTGGAAATCGCGCTTGGGTTTGACGCCGTCGAAGGCGCCCATGTTGACGACCTTATAGTCTGAATGCTGACCGACCCAGCGGACGTCCAATCCGTCGATCGTTCCGGATCCGTCATAGTCGAGCCACTGGATGCTGTAGAGATCGACGGTCCGGCCGTCGAGGGTCGTGAACGGGACGCGGTCGTAGGCCCATTCTTCCTGGGTCACCTCATTGATCGGGATGTTGGCGAAAATGTCGGCCGAATGCTTGAGGATGAACGTGCCGCTGACGGAAAAGTCCTTGATGAGCTCCCGTTCGAGGCTGAACGTGAACTGGTCCGTGAACTGGTCCTTGAGGTTCGGATCGACATTGAGGCGCCAGGAAGGGTCTTCCGGATCGCGGATTTCCTCGGAGATCGGCGTCATGCCAAAGATCGTCCGGGCCGCGTCCCGCGTCTCGATCGTGTCGATGAAGCCGTCGTCGTTGGCGTCGGCGATAGACCAGGGGACTTCATACATCTGGAAGTGGGTCGTCTGCTGGGGCATATCGGGCCCCAGCCGCCGGAGGTACTCGACCGTGATCGGCAGGTAGTAGCGGCCGTAGCTGAAGCGGGCCACCGTCTTGGCGTCCTTCGTCAATTGATAGGTCAGGCCGATACGGGGCGATAACGTCTTGAAATTGAAGACGTTGTCGCTGCCGGCCCGGGTGCGGAGGACCGTCGGATTGGCGATGTCGGTGGGGCTGGTCAACGGCGCGTACTCGTACCCGTTGCCGTACTTGGCCGTCATCCGGTCGTAGCGCAGGCCGAGGTTGACGGTCAGCCTTTTCGTCGGGCTCCACTGGTCGTCGAGGAAGAAGGCCAGGGAGTCGGAGGTGCCGACGGTCAGAAAGGGGTTAATGTGGTTTTCCATGTTGTAGAAGAGCAGGCCGCCGGTGTCGCCGTACCAGCTCTGCATGTAGCTGACGTTTTGCGTCCAGCGGTAGGGGTAGAGGAAGTTGGCGTAGTTCTGGAAATAGCCGCCGAGGGAATTGCTGCGGCCCTTGGTGAACTGGGCGCCGAACTTGATGTCGTGTTCGCCGAGGAAGTTTTCGGCATAGTGGGAGACGTCGGCTTGGATCGTCTGCCGATTGGATTTCCAGCCCTCGATGTAGGGGAAGGCGCCGTTGATGCCGTACGAGGCCCACTTCCACCAGTTGATGTAGCCGCCATTGGCCGGGGCATCACTGGGGACGTGCGGCGTGTCGTTTGTCCAGAACCCCAGGTACTTCGTTGTGAAGATGGTCGTGCTCGAGGGGAGCCACTGCCACTGGGCGGACACGGTGTTGTTCTTGCTGGCCACACCGTAGGTCATGGACGTGTCCCACTGAGGTTGACTGCCCCAGCTGCCGCCGTCGTAGTCGTTGCTCTCGAAGTGGTAGGAGATCCAGGCCCGGTGGGCCTTGAAGGGCTCGGCCGAGATCTTCATGTCGGCGTAGCGGGCCCAACTGTTCATCTGGAGGTCCCAGCGCGGCCGGGTGGTGGCGGAATTGAGGGAGTCGTAGCCGCCGTAGAACCAGATCTTGTCTTTGATGATCGGGCCGCCCAGGGTGAAGTTCAGCTCGTAGTCCTTGACGGCCGGGCCCCCGTACAGGTTGTTGGCGGGGGAGTCTCCTGTACCGACCCAGAGCCAATCCGTCCCATAAGTTGCCGCATCGGCGGGCGCGTTGGTCCGCCGCCACTTGACCGGCTCGAAATAGACGCCGGCGTTGCCGTGGAACTTGTTGCTGCCGGACTTCGTCAGGATGTCGATCGCGGCGCCCGAGAAACTGCCGTACTCGGCCTTGGAGCCCAGGGCCACGACGCGGACTTCCTCGACGGCGTTGTAGTTGACGCGGACGAGGGAACCGAAGGACGACCCGCGGGGGTTCGTGGCGTTGACGCCGTTGACGAGGAAGACGTTCTCGTTCGAAGAGCCGCTGTAGGCCGTCGGGCTGGGGAGCCAGCCGGCGTTGCTGCCGTGGTCGAACATGCCGGGCGTTGTCAGCGCGAGATCGTAGAACGCGTCCCGGCTCGTCGGCAGCTTGCTGATCATCTGCTGATCGAGCTTGGAATCGACCGCCGAGCTCTTGGTGTCGACGATCGGGCTGGCCGCCGTGACCGTGATCTGTTCCTCGATCGCGCCGGCCTCCATCTGGAGGTCGACCCCGAGGGAGCCGCCCGCCGAGATGCCGATCTTCTCTTGGATGGTGGTCTTGAAGCCCGGCATCGATGCCGTGAGCTTATAGATCCCGGGCGGCAGGTTGAGGAAGACGTACGTGCCCCTGGCGGAGGTGATCGTCGCTCTCTTCCCTGAGATCAGGGCCGGACTAGTGACCTCGATGGCCACTCCGGGCAGGGGATCGCCTGATACCTCCGTGATCGTGCCGGTGAGTTTCCCGTCCAGGATGGACTGGGCCCGGACAGCGCCCACGGTGATGAAAGCCAGGCCGACGACTAGAGCCATCGTCACAAGCAGGATTTTTTTCGCCATGTGCTTTCTTGCTCCTATCTCTTTATTCACTTCTCAGACTCTGCTCCCGCCGGCCTTGCGCCGGAAGAAACGGCCCACTGCCTTGATTTGCTAGAGTAATCTCTCTTTCCTCCTTCCTAAGGCTATAATTATGATGGTTTTTGGAAACCTATATCATTTTCTGGATTTTATTCGTTTTTTCCAGGGATTGTCAAGCAAGAGCGCTATTTTTTGATCTGGGCCTTCAAGGTGACGATGAGCTCGTCCAGGAACTTGACCCTGTCCGGGTCGGTCGTGCCGACCTTGGCCTTCTCCAGGTAGGCGATCGCTTTCGAGAATTCGGCCCTATTGATGTAGCACCGCCCGGCCATCTCGAGATAAGCCGGGTCGTCCGGCCTCAGGGCCAGGGCCTTTTCGAAATGGGCCAGGGCTTCGTCGATCCGGGTGAGCCCGAAAAGGAGCAGGCCGGAATTGTAGAAAACGTCCGGATTTCCGGGTTCAAGCTCGATGGCCTTCTCGTATTCCACGAGGGCCTTCTCCGGCTGGTTCTGCCGCTCGTAGCAGACGCCCAGCTGATAAAAGGCCGCGGCGAATTTCGGGCTCAGCTCGATGACCCTCAGGAACGCGCCTGAGGCTTCGGCCGGCATGTCTTTCCTGAGATAGGCGACTCCGGTGAGGTACAGCGCGTTGGAATCCTGGGGGTTCTTCTCGAGGATCCCTTTCAGGCCGGCCAGCGCGCCGTCGAAATCCCCCTGCCTGATCTTCTCGGACGCCGCCTTGACCCCGGCCTCGGTCTCCTTGAGGCGCTGGACCTCCTGGACGACTTCCTCGCTGATCATGGTGATGGGCGGGATCTCGACCTTCTCCATTTTAGCTTTGGCTTCGAGGAGCTTCCATTGGTCTAACTTGACGGCATAACCGTCTTTCTTGAGCACGACCTGGTAGTCCCCGCGCGGCAGGCCGGCAAACTTGAATTCGCCGTCTTTTTTGGTCTTCAGCGTGAAGCTGCGGCTGCTCCCGGCGTCCCGGAGGGTGATCTCCACGCCTTCGAGGGGTATTTTCTGGGTGTCTGTGACCTTCCCGGTGATGTAATATTCGCGATACTGACCGAGAAGGGGGAAGGCCAGGAGAAAGGAGAACAACACGGCGAAAACCGCCGGATGGAGACGAAGACGGTTTTTCATGGATCACTCCTTCTGGGATTTGTAGAAATTGGCTTTTTTCAAGGCTTCGTTCATTTTTCCCGGCTCGCCCTCGCGGTTATAGACGTCCGCCAGCAGAAAATAGCCCAAGGCCTTGAGCTCGGATGTCTCGGCCAGGGACAGCCCTTTCTCCACCGCGGCCCGGACTTCCCCGAGGGGAACGGATTCATAAAGCAGGGCCCGGGCGAGAAGGAGATGGCCTTCAGCGAGCTTCGGGGCGATTTTGACGACCTCCCGCATTTGCTCCAGGGCGCCGACTCTATCGCCGAGGCGGAAAAGGACCTTCCCCAGGTTGAACCGGGCCTTGTACTCTTGGGGAAAGCTGGCGACTTCCTCGGCGTAGGACGCCCGGGCCTCTTCGAACCTTCCCTGCTCCTCATAAAGAAGTCCCAGGTTGTAGTGGGCCAGGACGAATTTCGGAGAATCCTGGATAACCGCCTTAAGCTCCGCTTCGGCCCGGTCGTATTGCTTGACCCCGACCAGGCAGGCCGCCATGTTAAGCCGGGTCCGGGTGATCTTCGGCTGGGTCTCGATGGCCTTTTCGAAGTACGGCAGGGCTTCGACGTAATTCTCGTCTTCCAGGTAGACTTCGCCGATGAGCGTGTAGGCCTGGGTGTTCTTGTCGTCGACCGAGAGGGTCCGCTTGCACAGGGCTACGACATCCTCGTTTTTCCCTTCGTCGAGCAGGATGTTGGCCAGGCTGATCAGGGCCTGGACGCTTTCCGGGTCGTCCTTGAGGAGGACGTCCAGCTTGGCCTTGGCCTCCTCGTTGCGTCCGAGCTCGACGTAGCAGGTCGCGAGGAGGAGCAGGGCTTGCGGGATCGTCGGTTCATCTCGGAGAGCGGACTCGAGCGCGGCCGCGGCCTCGCCATATTTTTCGCCAAGGATCAGTTCTCCGGCACGCGTCACGGCCGAGAAGACCGGCAGTTTGTCCTTGGGGTCGGCTAACGGTCCGCTTCCCCCGGAAGCTTTCTTGGCGGAGACTGGCGAGCCGACATAGCCCAGCGCTGAGAGCCGCTCCATCGTGTCCTTGTCGAGGTTGGCCGCCTGGGGTGTGGGGGCGCCGAGGCTCGTCTCGGTCATGAGCCGGTCGAGCTCGCTTTTCATCCGCCGGGCCACGTCGGGGGACTGCGGCAGGAGGTTCATCTGCTCGTCAGGGTCCCGGACGAGGTCGTAGAGCTCGGCCCGGGGCGCCTCGATATACTTATATTGGGCCGTCCTCAGCGCGTGGAGGGCACTCCAGCCGAACTGGAGGTTCGGGGCCATGGATTCGCCGTAGGCGGGGACATCGTCCTTCCTCTCCGGCTTGAACATCCGCGGGACGAGCGACCGGCCCTGCACCTTGACCGGCGAAGGGACGTTGACCAGGTCCAGGATCGTCGGGAAGACGTCAGCCGTGCTGACCTGGGAGGGGACGCGCTTGCCCCTCAGACCCTCGAAAGGCGTAACCGCCAGAAACGGGACGTGGAGCGCGTAATCGTAGACGAAGTAGCCGTGGGTGCCTTCGCCATGACTGCCCAGGGACTCGCCGTGGTCGCCGACGAGGACGATGATGGTCTTCCCGGTCAGGCCGTTCGCCTCGAGCCAGGCCGTGACGCGCCCGATCTGCTCGTCCATGAAGGCGATCTCGCCG
This sequence comes from Acidobacteriota bacterium, assembly GCA_014894455.1. Classification (GTDB taxonomy): domain Bacteria; phylum Acidobacteriota; class Aminicenantia; order Aminicenantales; family Saccharicenantaceae; genus RBG-16-66-30. Next base: position 39,022 of record JADBLN010000016.1, read on the forward strand.
TCGTAGGGGCCGGCCGGACCGCGGCGGGCGTATTCGGAAGCGTATGGCTCGGGCGGGGCGTAGGGCACGTGGGGGTCGTAGAGATGGATCCAGGCGAAGAAGGGATTGGCTTTTTCGCCGTCGAGCCAGGCCAGGGCCGCGTCCATAACCTCGTTCCCCGGACGCTGGACCTCGCCGAGGTCGAGGTGCTTGTACTTTTTGAGGTCGAACTGGTCGTCGTAATGCTGGAAACCTTGCTTCATCCCCCAGCGGCCGTCGAGGACGAAGGCCCCGATGAACGCCCCGGTCTGGTAGCCCTGGGCCGACAGGACCTCGGCCAGGGTCGTCTGCTCGTCGCTCAAGGCCGTGTTGCCGTTGACCCGGACGCCGTGGTAGGTCGGATACATCCCGGTCATGATCGTGCTGTGGGCAGGGAGCGTCAGCGGAGCCGCCGTGGCCGCCTGCTCGAACAGGACACCGCGTCCGGCCAGGGCGTCGAGGTTTGGGGTCGAGACGCCTTGATAGCCGTAACAGCCCAAGTGATCGGCCCGGGTCGTGTCCATGGTCACCAGGATGATGTTGGGCCTCTTCGTGCCCTGGCGCGCCCAGAGGCGGGCGATGGTCTCGGCGGCGGCTCCCGGGCGTCCGAGAAAGATCCAGGCCAGGAGCGCAGCGATGACGACCGCCGCGGCCGCTAGGAAAGGCCAGAGGGCCGTCCTTTTATGATCGTGCTTGTTCTTCATGCCTAACAGACTAAGATAGCGCGTTACGGCCTGTTTTTCAACAACGCCTCATAGAGGGCCCAGACGGCGCCGGGCCGCATGTACTTCATCGCCCGGAAAAGTTTCTCTCCGTATTTCGCGTCGGCATTGTTCCACTGGACCTCGTCCGGATTGAGGTAGGCCTCGGGTGTCTTGAAGAAATAGCCCTGACCGAAGGGACTGTAGACGACGTGGTAGAGTCCGTAGGCCGTGTGCATCCCTTCGTCGCGGAGGCCGTTGAGGACGCAGTTCGCCGCGAAGGCGTAGGCCGTGCCGACCCAGACTTCGTCACCCTGCTGGCTCAGGAGCTGGCGTCCGTCGGCTTTGCGGCCGTTGACGGCGCCCATCAGCCCGCCGCCGAAGCCGAGGACGTTCTTTTCGAAGATCGTGCGCAGGGTCCGCTCGACCTCGACGGGCGGGACGATCGGGTCCCGGCCGTCGGCGTCGAGGCCGAGCATGTCCGCGTACCAGACGCCGAAGAGCTGGTCGGTCATGATATCGTCCGTGTAGGCGTCGATATGGAAATAGCCGCCCCGCTCGTCCCAGAGCTTTCGCAGGGAGGTCCGGCCCGACTCGAACCACCTCCGGTATTTACCGATGATCTCGAGGATATCGACATCGCCGGCCCGGACCAAGCCGCGGCCGTAGAGCGTCTCCCCCATCCGGACCGTCGCCCTAAGGCCGGCCAGCCAGAGGAGCCCGACGTAGGCGCTCTCCCCTTTCATCCGCCAGGTGTCATAGGTCTGGTCGGGGATGGCCTCGTTGAGGGGGACGTGGGTCACCTTATCGCCGAAGCGCGCTTCGAGCGTGTCCAGGGCGACGACCGAGGCCTCGAACATCTTCATGAGAAAACCGATATCCCGGGCGCCCGTCGCCAGGAAATCCCGGTAGGCCCGGAGCGGGAACTTGGGGTTGATGTCCTTCCAGAAGTTGGCGTTCTGCCAGTCGAAGGCGTTGAGGATGGTCCACGGTCTCTTGCGCGGCGAGCCGACGTCGTGAGGGACCATGCCCGCGGCCTTGATCGTGTTCCAGTAATAGTCCATCTTGTCCGGCGGGACCTCCTTGGGAAAGAGGACGGCGTACTGGAAGGCGCGGTAAGACGAATCCTCTAGCGGGATTGTGCCGGCGAGATAATCCATGTGGGTCGTCTCGAGCTCGGGCCAGAGCTTGAGCACGTGCCAGCAGTAGGAGTCGACGTCGGTCGTCCCGTACATGAGGTAATCGGCGCTTTCAAGATAAGTGTGGAGGTTCGTCGCGGCATCCCAGATGCTCGTCTCGGTCAGGACGTAAAGCTCGTTCAGCAGCGCCTGCTTGAACCAGTCGGGAAGCCGCGGGTTCGTCAGGACGGGCTTCTGCCAATCGTCGACGGCCCGCTCCCACTCCCCCGCCCGGGACAGGGCCTCGGAGGCCAAGCGGAAAGCGTTTGTGCCTTCCTCGCCGGCGAAGGCCGTGTATTTCTTTTTGTGCTTGGCCCCGGTCTCGAACTCGTAGTAGGGAAAATCCCAAGTGATGGCGAAGGGGACCTCGAGCCGTTCGCCCGGCTTGAGCGTGAACGTGACCGCCAGGGCCGCGCCCGTTTCCTGCCCCGGCCCGAGCGGGGCGGAGGTGCGGACGCCGTCGAGCGTGCCGTCCGCGGCGAACCTTTTCCAAATGTCGTCGCCGTCGCCACGAGGGTCGAAAGCGGCCTGGAAATGGACGCGAGTCTTGCCCGGGCTTTCGAGGGCGGCGATGGCCATCGTGCCGGCGAGAGCGTTCCCGGTTCTCGCATCCTGGCCTTTTTGCTGGAAGAGGATGCCTTTGCGGGACCCCTCCTCGACGAATTCGTTGAAGTTGCCGGCGCTCTTCCGGTCCCAGACGAAAGACGCCTGGGCGGCCTTGCCCGGCACGGACTGAGGGAGGACGGCCTCCCAGCCGACCATGTTCTCCCAGGTCAGGAGGATGCTGACTTCGACAGGCTGCCGGGTCGGGTTGACGGCCACCCACCTGTAAACGGCGACGGGATAGCTCGTCTCCTTGTAGTTCCCGGCGATGACGGGCGAGAACTGGACGACCGCCAGCTTGACCGGCAGGTCCGAGTTCTCTTCGTACGAAAAGCCGGACTTGGGGTAGAGCGCGAAATAATCGCCTTTTCCCACCGGGTAGTTCCAGGCCCAGCCGCCAAGGCCTTCCCCGGCCGGCGGCGCCGTTGTCGAGAGCGTCCGGGCGACCGTCCGGCCGCCGGATTTCATGAAGACGTGGAACTGGTCGGCCCAGACCGTATCCTCGACCATCCAGCCGAGCTTGAGGAACCAGGTCGAGAAATTTCCGTTCATGAGGCGCTCGTACCCGCCGGCGCCGATGCCGCCGACCGGACAGGCGCTCCCTTCGGCTTGGGCCTCGATCGTCCCCGGGGCGATCGTCCGGCCGAATTTTTCGAGGATCGTCCCGATGGGCCTATCGAAGGCCGCCTGGGGGAAGCCGGCCAGGTTGGAGGCGGAATAATTCAGGGCGTCGAGCGAAGCGCGGAGGATCTGTTTTTCCGTTGCGGTTCCGCCCGAGCGGGCCGCGGCGATGAGCTTGTCGAGGCGGCCGTCGATCTCACGGCCGGCGTCGTCCGTGATGCCTTTCTCGGCGAGGAGCGCGGGGAAGCGGCGGACAAGCTCGCTCCGGACGGCGGTAGCGGTGGCGTCCCCGGGCGCCGCGGCCGGCGGATTCCCTGCGAATAAGCCGGAGAGCATCAGGCCGATCAGAAGACAAAAAGAAACGGCGCGGGTCTTGAGTTCCCTCATACCGGGCTCCTTTCCTTCTTTTCCTTTTTCAACTCTCTGCCCACGAGTACCGACAGGACGACGATCATGGCGCAGTTGAAGACGGGGATGAGAAACCCCTGCCTCAGGCTCGAGGCCTCGGCGATCTTTCCGGCCAGCCAGGGCGCGAGCATGCCGCCGACGAGCCCCACGGCGATGACGATGCTGAAGGCCGTCCCGGTGAACGCGGCGAACTTTTCGCCGACGATGGCCAGAGTCGTCGGGTAAATGGCGGCGAAGCCGAGGCCGAGGACGACGGCTCCGACGGCCGCCGCAATCCCGGAGGGAGCGAGGGCCATGAGGGCCGCAGCGCAAAGGGCCAGCGAGGCGCTGGCCAAGATGAGCGTTTCGCTGCGGACCGCCCGGACAAGGCGGCTCGAGAAAAGACGGCCGGACATGATGGCCGCCCAGTAGGC
>JADBLN010000095.1:0-30989 GCA_014894455.1 Acidobacteriota bacterium
TAAGATCAAGAACGGCTGGGCAGAAATGCACAAGGGCGCCGACCTCAAGGTCCCCAAGGTCTTCAAGTTCATCATGACCTACATCACGCCGGTTTACCTGCTCGTGCTCCTGGGCGTTTGGACCTACCAGGACGCGGTCAAGGAGTTCCTGATGAAGGGCAAGGACCCGGCCCACCGGCCCTACCTTTGGGGCGCCCGGGTCATGATCGTCGCCCTGCTCCTCGTCATGCTCCTCCTCATCCGCAAGGCTTGGAACAAGAAGAAAGGCGAACAGGCGGAAGTTCAGGAAGGATAGAGGGCACGGTGCATGTCCGCCGTCCGGCTTCCCTGTGCCCGACACGCCTGGAACCTTTTGGACGAGTCCTTAAGATACAGTTGTCATGACCATTCCTAAGCATCAAACGTCAGCTAGGCCCGAATCGAAAGGCGACGGCCTTCCCGAGTTCATTCGCCCGATTTGCCTATTTGGAGGGATTTCTGCCCTGATCGTTTCCGCTGTATTCGTTGCGATGCGCAAGGCCCCTGGTCTGGTCGATTTTATCTTTTGGCTGATCGCGATCTGGATCGTCCTCGTCCGATTTGTTGACATAAAGTACTTCGGGAGAGAGACCATGAAGATCCACCCGGAGGTATTTCGCGATTGGGGCCGCTATTCCGTCAAACTGCTGTCGGCCGCCGGGTTTCTATACTTACTTGCTAAAATCCTTGCTCATCTAGATATGATTTGATGCGCATGCCGTGGCATACTCAATGGGACGGTGTGAGCCTTCATGGAGGGGAAAAGGCAATAAGATCTTCGGGAGATCCATCCTTCCATAGGAAAGGAGGACTTGGCCATGCCTTGGAATAAAGACAATCTCCGGGACATTGTTAAGGAGAAGATCGGGTCCCACAAATTCATCGTTGTTTCCAACCGGGAGCCCTACATCCATAGTTATTCGGAGAATGGGATCCGGTGCCTCACTCCGGCCAGCGGCATGACAGTGGCCCTGGACCCGGTGATGCGAGCCTGCGGCGGCACGTGGATCGGCCACGGTTCAGGGGATGCCGACCGGGACGTTGTCGATGGGAAGGATCACATCCAGGTCCCACCGGAAAATCCCCTTTATACCTTGAGGCGGGTCTGGCTGACGAAGGAGGAAGAGGATACGTTCTACTATGGATATTCCAATGAAGGCTTGTGGCCCCTCTGCCATATCGTTCATGTGCGCCCTGTTTTTCGGGAGAGCGACTGGGAATCTTACAAGAGGGTCAATGAAAAATTCGCCGACGCGGTTCTGGAAGAATTGGGCAGCGATCAGGGCTTTGTGTTCATCCAGGATTACCATTTTGCCCTCCTCCCCAAAATGATCAAGGACCGCCGGCCCGATATCATCGTCGCCCAATTCTGGCATATCCCCTGGCCCAACCCGGAAGCATTCCGTGTCTGCCCTCAGGCAGAGGAGATTTTGTGGGGCCTTCTGGGCAACGACATCCTCGGTTTTCATGTTCGTTACCATGCGATAAACTTTTTGGATTCCGTCGATCGCTCCCTGGAGGTCCGTGTCGACCGGGAACGACTCTCGGTCTTCAAAGGCGGCCGGGAAACGTTGGTCCGGCCTTACCCCATCAGCATCGACTTTGACATGATCGAAAAAGTCGCCGGAAGCCCGGACGTCGAACAACGAAGATCGCTCCTCAAATCGGACTTCAGAATCAGAAACCGGTTGATCGGCGTGGGCATCGACCGCATGGATTATACTAAGGGGATCGTGGAGCGCTTTAACGCCATCGACCGCTTCTTCGAAAGATACCCGGGCTATGTCGGGAAATTTGTTTTCCTCCAATTGGGCCCCCTCTCTCGGATCCACATCCCGAAATACCGGCAGTACAACGACGAAGTTTATAACCGGATGGTGGACATCAACGAGAAATGGAGGAGGAAGGACTGGCAGCCCATCATCCTTCATAAAATCCATCTCGGGTTGGAAGATGTCCTCTCCTACTACCGGGCTGCCGATATCTGCATCGTGAGCTCGATCCATGACGGGATGAACCTCGTAGCCAAGGAATTCGTGGCCTCGAGAATCGACGAGAAAGGCGTGCTCCTGCTCAGCAAGTTCACCGGCTCCTCCAGGGAACTGGAACAGGCGATCCTGATCAATCCGCTGGCCACCGATCAATTCGCGGACGCCATCCGACAGGCTCTGGAGATGCCTCTAGAACAGCAGGCCGAAAGGATGAAGAAAATGAGGGACGCCGTAAGGGAAAACAATGTCTATCGATGGGCGGGGAAGATCGTCAACGAAATGAAAAAGCTGATGTAGACCCATGGCCACAACATTTCGTTTCCTGACCCGGCTCAATCTCGTGGAGCTCCTGGGGAGACGGGCTAAGAACATCCCCGAGCTTCTGGAAGGGCTGCGACTCGTCCCTGGAACATCGATCTACTATCACACCCACCGGTTCCTCCAGCAACATCATTATTTGTCTCCTGAGCCTCCCAACGATTTCGCTTTTTGGGTAACAAACTCTCTAGGGCTTGACAGCCTGGGAGAACGATTGGCCAGCGTCGATACGGTTTCATTTCCTACGATCCGGGACCTGAGGACAAAGTACCTTGAGATTCTGGAGTTCTACAGCCAGGGACATAATGCCCGAAACGGAGATTGCCCCGAAGGCCAAGAGTTCCATTTCATGTCATTCCGGACGTTCATTCTTCCCACTCCCTATGAGGCCCGTGACCTCAAGGAATTCCGGGACATTCTCCAAAAGGTCAGCATCAATTCGATCTATTTTCATATCTTCGATGCTCGGCTGAGACTTAAAAAGGGCAAAAACGACTTTTCGAACTGGCTGGAAGAGATGGGGGAGACACAACTGGCCCGGGAGATCTCTCGTCTCGATCCGTATACCATCACGTTCGAGGGCTTGCGGAGAGACCTCATTCAAAGGGTGAGCCGTCATGTCAAAAATTCGTGATTATGTTCCGATTGTCGGTGAAAGCACGATCGAAGAACTGTTTCTATTGGCCGAGCGGCTCAAAGGAAAGATCATTCAAAACATCAATTCCACGGCCGTGGGCGGAGGCGTGGCCGAGATCTTGATCCGGATGCTTCCTCTTCTCCAAGACCTCGGCGTGAACGCCTCGTGGGGAGTGATCAAAGGCGACGAGAAGTTCTTTCATATCACGAAAAAGATGCACAATGCCCTCCACGGAGTGGATGCGTCCATCGGCCGGGACGAGCTGGATTATTTCATCGACGTGAACCGCCAGAATACACAGGAGATCATGGCCGATGCCGACATCCTGTTCATCCATGATCCACAACCCATCGCCCTCGTCGAGCAGAAAGACACGCTGGGCAGAAAATGGATTTGGCGGTGCCATATCGATTTTACGAATCCCAAGAAAGACGTCTGGGATTTTTTGAAAAACTATATCGAACGCTTTGACTGTGCCGTCTTCTCCGCCCCTGCCTTTTCAAGACCGTTGGCCATCCGACAGGTGCTGATCTCGCCTTCCATCGACCCCCTGAGCGAAAAGAACAGGGAACTATCTGACGATCTGGTCAACGGCATCTGCGAACGATTCAACATTGACAGGGGAAGACCTGTCATCACCCAAATCTCCCGCTTCGACTATCTCAAAGATCCAGTGGGCGTGATCAGGGCCTACAAGATGGTCAAAAAGCACCTCGATTGTCAGCTCGTTTTGGCCGGCGGGGGGGCCACCGACGATCCCGAGGGCATGAAAGTTCTGGAGGAGGTTCATCGCGAGGCCGAGAACGATCCGGATATATTCGTCCTCTTCCTTCCTCCGGGAAGCGACATCGAGATCAACGCCTTGCAGAGGGCCTCGGATATCGTTCTCCAAAAGTCCTTGCGAGAGGGTTTCGGCCTGACGGTGGCGGAGGGGCTGTGGAAGGGAAAGCCGGTCATCGCCTCGGCCGTCGGTGGAATTCCTCTTCAAATAGCGCATAAATATTCAGGCATTCTCACCCATTCGATCGAGGGAACGGCGTATTGGATCAAACAGCTTTTAAACGAGCCGGAATACGCCGCGAAACTCGGCGTTAACGGAAGAGAACATATCAAATACAATTACCTGATCACCCGGCACATCCGGGATTACCTCCTTCTCTTTCTCTCCCTCTATGAGCAGAAAGACATCGTCTCACTATGAGGGACATTCTTCTCTTCCTGGATTACGACGGGACTCTTGTGCCCATAAAGAAGGCTCCCGAACTGGCCGTCCTTCGGGCCTCGAGAAGGCGCCTTCTCGAACGGCTTAGCCGGAAAGCTTTTGTCTGTATCGTGTCCGGGAGATCACTCGCCGACATCCAGAAATTGGCCTCGATCAAGGACATCGCCTATATCGGCAATCACGGGCTGGAGATTTCCTATCGCGGCCGAGAGTGGATCCATCCGAAGGCGAAAAGGATCAAGCCGGTTCTTAATAACGTCCTCGAAAGGATTCGCCAGAAGACGGGGGATTGGCCCGGCCTCCTCGTCGAGAATAAGGGGCTGACGGGGAGTGTTCATTACCGGCGTCTGGCGGCTCCGTTACCCAAAAAGCTCAGAGATATCACCGAATATGAAGTTCAGTTGAGAAGCGGGGAATTGAAATTGACGGAGGGCAAGAAGGTTTACGAGATCAGGCCCAATGTCGACTGGGATAAAGGGAAAGGAGTCCAGGAGCTTATCCGCTGGCTGGATATCAAGCAGCCGGCCCTGCGCATATACATCGGGGATGATCAAACGGACGAAGATGCCTTCAGAGCGCTGGACCGGCATGATATCTCTATTCTCGTGGGGAAGAGGCAGGATTCCTATGCCTCCTCGTGGCTACCTGACGTTGCTGCCGTCTGGAAGTTCCTGGGCGCCCTGCTTCCGATGATTGTCCCTCCCCCATTCAAGAAACACAGAGACCGCGGCTCCGGTTAAAGGATTCTTCGACATACTGAGCATCGGACTGTGGATCCGAAGCTGATTTATCTGTTTTCCTCTGGTGATCTGTCCCCAATCATAGCTTTGAGAATCGGCCTAAACCTGTCATGAGGGCGATAATCCGCTATAATCTATATTCGTGTCCCCGGGACGCGGAGTGACAGAAGATAAAAAGGAGCCCTGTGCGCAGACAAGATATCCGCAACGTCGCCATCATCGCCCATGTCGATCATGGGAAAACGACGCTTGTCGACGCGATGATGCGACAGTGCAAGCTGTTCCGCAATATCGACCAGATGGGCGATTGCATCCTCGATTCGGGCGATCTCGAGCGCGAGCGGGGCATCACCATCGTCTCCAAGAATATGTCGCTGACCTGGCAGGGCGTCAAGATCAACATCGTCGACACGCCCGGCCACTCGGACTTCGGCGGCGAGGTCGAACGCGTCCTCCGGATGGTCGACGGCGTCCTGCTGCTCATCGATGCGGCGGAAGGCCCGCTGCCGCAGACCCGTTTCGTGCTCAAAAAAGCCCTGGAGCTGGGCCTCCGGCCCATCGTCGTCATCAACAAGACCGACCGTCCGGACGCCCGGATCCACGAGGTCCTCAACGAGACCGTCGATCTCTTCATCGAGCTCGACGCCGACGATGAGCAATGGAATTTCCCGGTTATCTATGCGTCGGGCCGGAACGGCACGTCGACGACGAACCTGGCCGACCCGGCGCGGGACCTGACCCCGCTCTTCCGAGCTATCCTGGATCATGTGCCGGCCCCGGAATACGATCCTGAGAGCCCGCTCTCCGGACTGATCACCAACATCACCCATGACGATTATATCGGGCGCATCGGCATCGGCCGCCTTTTGGGAGGACGGGTCCGGACCGGCGACCCGATCGTGGTCCTGTCCGGGGGTGATAAGCAGGTTTTTGGACAGGTCCAGAGGTTGTTCGTTTTCGAGGGACTGGAACGGAAGGTGGTGCCCTTCGTCGAGGCGGGCGAACTCTTCGCCTTCGCGGGCGTCCCTTCCGTGACCATCGGCGATTCCATCGCCGACCCCGAGAGGCCCATCCGCCTCAACATCCTGACCATCGAGCCGCCGACCGTTTCCATGATGTTCATGGTCAACAACAGCCCGTTCGGAGGCCGGGAAGGCAAGCATGTCACCTCCAGCAAATTGCGCGAACGTGTCGAAAAGGAGCTGAGGACGAACGTGTCCATCTCCGTCGAATGGGGCGATTCTCCGGACCGGTTCACGGTCGCCGGCCGCGGCGAGCTGCAGCTGGCCATCCTCATCGAACAGATGCGCCGCGAAGGCTACGAGTTCCAGGTTTCGATGCCCCAGGTCATCACGAAGACGGATGGAGACAAGGTGCTTGAACCCTACGAGACCCTGGTTGCGGACATGCCGAAGGAGTGCTCCGGCACGGTCATCCGCATGCTGGGCGGGAAAAAAGGCGTGTTGGAAAGAATAATCGACTTGAAGGGGACCTATACCCGCCTGACCTTTACCATTCCCATGCGGGGGCTATTCGGTTTTCGGATGGAGTTCCTGAGCCAGACGAGGGGCAACGGCGTCATGGCCCACACGTATCTCGGCTACCGTGAGTGGGCCGGGAAGATCGGCGGCCGCAGGAACGGCGTCCTGGTCTCCGACCACACCGGGACCGTCGCCACCTATGCCGTGGCGAACATCCAGGACCGCGGCCGCCTTTTCGTGTCTGCCGGGGACGTGGTCTACACCGGACAGATCGTCGGCGAAACCATGCACGCCCACGACCTGAAGGTCAATCCCACCAAGCAGAAACATCTCACGAACATGCGCTCCTCCACGTCGGATATCGCCGCCAAGATCGATGCGCCCGCCCTCCTGGCGCTGGACCAGATGATGGACTACATCAACGATGACGAACTGCTGGAGGTCACGCCCACATCGCTCCGCATGCGCAAGAAGCTTCTGGACTTCAAGGAGAGAAAACGCGCCGGGCTGGGCCGTCTATCGCTCGTCCCTTTCGCGTTGGTGATTTGCCTCGTCTCCCTGGCCGCTCTCTGGCCGGCGCAGCGTTCTTTCGCCCAGGAGAAAACGCAAGCCCAAGCCGCTTACGAGTACACCGTCCGGGCCATCACCATCGCCGTCACCGTGCAGGACTCCAAGGGGCGGTTCGTCAACAACCTCGTCGAAAAAGACTTCACCGTCTTCGAAAACAACAAGAAGAAGCCCCTGACCTATTTCATGCACGATTTCGGGGCGCCGCTCAGCCTGACCGTTCTCCTCGACGTTAGCGGCAGCATGGCCCTCGAAAACAAACTGGCCGAGTGCAAGGCGGCCCTCCGGAACCTGGTCACTCGCCTGCTCCGTCCCCGGGACGAGGTCGCCCTTCTCCTCTTCGCCGACGGCCAGGTCGAAGTCGCCGCCAAGCACGCGACGGACAAGACGGAATTCCTCCGCGTCCTCGAAAAAACCGAGGCCTACGGCCAGACCGCCCTCAACGACGCCGTGGCCGTCTCGCCCGAGTTCGCGACGAGGGCCAAGAACGAGAAGAGGGCCCTGCTCCTCCTCACGGACGGCCTCGAGAACGACAGCCAGGCGAGCCCGGAGCAAGCCCTCGAGATCGCCCGGCGGGTCGACGTCCCCATCTACACCATCGGCTATAAGATCCCCCGGAGCGAGCAGATCCTCAAGAGCCACAAGCGGTCGGCTTCCCTGACGACGACCGGGATCGTCGCCACCCTCGACCGCTTCTCCCAGGCCACGGGCGGTAAGGCCTATTTCCTGAACGAGTCCACCGACCTGGCCTCGGTCGTCCAAGAGATCAAGAACGAGCAGACCCACCAGTACATCATCGGCTACACGTCCTACCAGGATACGGCGGACATCTTCCGCTCGATCCGGGTGACCACGCCGAACTACAAGCACAAGGTCCGCACCCGGCAGGGGTATTGAAGCTGGTTTTTGTTTTTTGCCCTAAACGTGATAAGATGGGGTTCAAGGAGCTAGGGGATTCGTCGGCGGGACGCCGGCGGGCCATACATCAGTCCAAATGGAGGTTCTCATGAAGAACAGGCAACTCGTAGTTTTCGCCGGTTTCGTCGTCCTCATCGCGCTCGTCGTCGGACCGGCCTGCGCCACCAAGAAGTTCGTCAAGACTGAGTCGGCTACCCTCGACCAGAAGATCGTGGGCGTCTCGACCGAGGTCGAGGCCAGCCAGAAGCGGATCAAGGAGCACGACGATAAGCTGGCGACGATCGGCTCGCTCCTCACCCAGCAAGAAGGCCAGATCAAGGCGGTCGACGGCAAGGTCGAAGAGGTCAAGACGCTCATCCGCGGCAACCTCGTCATGACGGCGACCTTGAAGAACAGCGATGCCAAGTTCAAGTTCGACAGCGCCGAGTTGAGCCCGGAGGCCACTGGCATCCTCGACCAGTTCGTCCAGAAGCTCATCGAAGAGAACAAGGGCGTCTTCATCGAGATCCAGGGCCACACCGACAGCACCGGCCCGGACGAAGTCAACGTGGTTCTCGGCCAGAAGCGGGCCGAAGCGGTCATGATGTACCTCTACAAGCAGCACCGCATCCCGCTCCACCGCATGTCCGTCGTCAGCCTGGGCAGCTCCGTGCCCGTGGTCGACAATTCCAACCGGGAAGGCCGGAGCCAGAACAGGCGGGTCGAGATCCTCGTCTACGAATAAAGCCGGAGGTCAGCGGGCCGTGGCCGTCGCCGCTAGGCCCTCCCGGTCAAGATTGCCGACGCCGACGACCTCGTACACGTAGGTCCCCGAGGCGCTGACGCCCCGGTGCAGGTAGCGGTAGGACATGTTCCGCGGGCCCTTGGCGATCTCGGTCAGGAGGGCGCGGCCCGTCACTGTGACTTGGTAGACCCGGTATTTGAGGACGCTCGTATTCCTCGAGTTGTCCTGCCAGCTGACGACGTTGACATACTCCCTGAGCAGAAGGCTCCTGTTGACGAGTTTAGCCGCCTTCAGGCTGACCGGGGCGAAGAGATTGTCCGTGACGACGGAGACGGACGCCGTGCCCGGCTGGAGGATCGTGTCGTAGGCACGGACCCAGATCGTGTGCGTCCCGTTCGAAAGCGGCGTCGTGTCGAGAAGGAAGGAGAACGGCGGCGCCGTGAGCGTCTGCCACAGCATCGTATCCGTATAGAGCTCCACCCGGCTGATCCCGTTGTCGTCGCTGGCCGTGGCCTCGACCGGGATCGTCCCGTAGACCGGCTGCCCGGCCGCGATGTTGGCGATGCCGGCGACGGGCGGAGAGTCGCTCGAAAAAACCGTCAGGCTCATGGGCGTCGTCGTCCCGGTGATGTTCGTCATCCCCATCGCCGAGGGCAGCCCGTCGTAGCGGGCCGAACTCGGAACCGTGAACTGCCCGAAGGTCATACCCGCCTTGTAGTAGTCGCCGGCGTTGGCCGAGGCGTTGTACGTCTCGATGTCCTCGAGGCCGTCGGCCTCCATGAGCCGCAGGAGCTTGTGAGCCGTGTAGGAATTGTCGTAGACGAAATTGGTGTTCCAGGTGTTGAGCCGCGAGTCCACGTGCCAGAGGATCAAGCCGTCGGACCCGGTGAACAGGTTCGTGTCGTTGCCCGACCGGTAGCGGTTCTGGACCATGAAGAACTCGTTGAAGATCTGCCCGGGAACGGCGCCGGGCATGAAAAGGAGCGCGTCCGGGTAGACGCCGGAAGCCCGGAGCGTGACCGTCTGCGAATCCGCGGAGACGACCGTCGGCGTGATCCAGTCGAGCATGAACTTGGAGAAGCAGTTGTGGTCGCCCGTCCCGTCCATGATGTCGAGGCCGCCGACGCCCCCCCGCGGCCCGATCGCGTCGTCGTAATCGTAATAGTCGGGTACCCCGAGACCGTGGCCCGTCTCGTGGATGATGGTGCTCGGCCCGAAGGCGCCGTTCGGATAGTTGGAGAGCTCCCATTGCCAGGAGTAATTCGTCAGTCTCTTGCCGTCGAGATGGAACGTCGAATCGGAGAACCCGGTATAGTAGCCCCACCAGAACGATGACCATTCCCCGTGCGGGCCCGTCCAGAAGACACAAAAATAGTCGATGGCTCCATCGCCGTCGTTGTCGTACTGGGAGAAATTGTGCCCCTGGCCCTCGTAAAAGCTCAGGGCTTCCTTGATCAGGTTCTGGCGGCCCGTATCGGTCTCGGCGACCGTGCTCCGGGCATAGGGCGCCTGGTACCAGCCGAGGACGTTGCCCTCGATGGTCAGCTGGTCGTAGGACGAACGCCGGTAGAAGTTCCTCAGGCTGTCGAACGGTGGGCCGCCCACGCCGTCCCCGAAAAGCCGCGAGTTGAAATATTCCGGGGTCGTCGTTCCGGGATAATCGGAAAAGGAAATGAGCAAGGCCAGGACCTTGACGGTACCGCTCGTCGGCATGCCCCTCCAGGCCGGCGGCGGGGCGAGAATGCGGCTGACCTTGTCGGCGGCCAGCCCGACGCGGTCGAGCGACAGGCGTCTCATCTTGTAGCCCAGCCGGTCCATCATGCGCTGCGGCATCTTGTGGTTGCCGATGGCCTTGGCCTGGGCGATGCGCATGGCCAGCGTTCCGTCCAGCTTGTAGCGCTCGATCTGCTCTCTCGTCGGCGGCTCGAGGGCGAACGCCGGGGCGAAGCCGACGAGGAAAAAAACGAAGATGACTCCGGCGGCCAGGCCGGCGCGGACGATAGGCTTCATGATGCCGCTCCCTTGCACGCGGCCAATATAATTCAGCCGACCGCCCAAGTCAAACCGGCCGCCTGCCGGAGCCGTCAGCGGACGCCGAAGTTGAACTCGGTCTTCTCTTCGTTCCGGTCCGTGGCCGGGGCCGGCTCGGCCGCGAGGGCGGAGATCTCGGCCCGGAGCACGGGGGTCATGGGGATGTCCAAGGCCGCGAGCAGAGGACCGAGTTGGGCCGTGTTCCTGGCGCCGACGATGGGCGCCGTGACCGCCGGATGGGACGCCGCCCAAGCCACGGCCAGACCGGCGGGGTCGAAACCGCGCTCTTTTGCGAAGGCCGTGAAGCGCTCGGCCACCTCGAAGTTCTGGGCGTCGCTGTAGCGCGTTCCGTAGATCTTGTTGCTGAGGAGCCGCCCCGACTCGGGCCGGCGCCCAACCCCGTATTTTCCGCTGAGAAGGCCGCCGCCGAGCGGGCCGTAAGGGAAAACGCCGAGCCCCTCGGCCTGGGCCATGGGCAGGATCTCCGACTCGGCCTGGCGCTTGACGAGGTTGTACATGGGCTGGATGCAGGCGAACGCGGCCAGGCCCTCCTTCGCCGAGATCCCCAGGGCCTTAGCCACCTGCCAGGCGGCGAAGTTGCTGGCCCCCGTGTAGACGATCTTGCCCTGCCGGATAAGGTCGTCCAGGGCCCGCAGGCTTTCCTCGAGGGGCGTCCGGTCGTCGAAGCGGTGGATGTAATAGATGTCGATGCGGTCGGTCTGCAGGCGGCGGAGACTCCCCTCGACGGCGTACATGATGTGGCGGCGGGAGGCGCCCATGGCGTTGACGTCCTTGGAAGTGGCGAAATAGACCTTGCTGGTGATGACGACCTCTTCCCGGCAGTTCTTGATGAGCCGGCCCAGGATCTCCTCGGAGCGGCCGCCGGCGTACATGTCGGCGCAGTCGAAAACGTTGACCCCGGCGGCGCGGCAGGCCTCGAACAGGGCCTTCGACCCCGCTTCATCGGCGTCGCCGCCGAAGGACATCGTCCCGTAGGCGATGGTCGAAACCTTGACCCCGGTTTTCCCCAGGAATTTATAAGTCATGGCGGTCGTCCTCTCTCACGGGATTCGTTTCTTCAACACGATGCCGTGCCCGACCGGGTAAAGGCCCGGAATCGATACGGGCAGCTTTCCGGCGACGTCCATCTCCCCGGTCAAAGCCCGGGCGGCGATATCCTGCGTCTCCGGCGTGTTCCTGTACATGCAGACATAGGCGTCCGTTTCCGGAAAATGCCGCAGGAAATAGGGGCTGCCGAAGGACACGACGACGACGGCCGGACCGTTCTCCAGGGCGGCGAACTTTCTGATGAGGTCGACGTGCTTGGGCTCGAGGTCGACGCTCCCCTTTCCGGCGCTGACCTTGGAGAAGAGGGCGAAAAGGACGGTCCCACCCCCGGCGGCCGAGGCCTCGGTGAAGGCCTTGTCCAGGGCTTCCTGTCCCGTGTCTCCGTCGGCGTAGAAGGCGGCCGCGTCCGGGAACCTCTTCCTCATCGCCGTGACGAACGCCCGTCCGGCGAAATAGTCGCCGAGGTCGCTGCTCAGCGAGAGGACGGCGATCTTGCCGCCCGCGGCGGCGAGCGGCAGCGCTCCGCCCTCGTTTTTTACCAAGGTCGTCGAGCTTTCGAACGTCTTCAAGGCCTGCTCGAGGAAAGGACGCGGCGCGATCTTCCGGGAGAGCTCCTCGATCCTGACGAAACGGTCCCGGTGGAGGCCGAGAGCGGCCTTGGTTTCGAGGATGCGGCGCACCGACTCGTCGATCCGCTGAAGGGAGATCCTCCCGTCCCGAACCGCCCCGGCGAGATAGGCGATGACCTTGGCCGGCTCGGGCGGCAGGAGGAGCTGGTCGACGCCGGCCAGGACCGCCCGGAGCGAGGCCTCCTCCGTGGAAAAGGCGTTGGTCACGCCCGCCATTTCGAGCGCATCCGAGACGATGAGGCCCCGGAAACCGAGTTTCTGCCGGAGGACGCCCGTCAGGATCGGGGCCGAGAGGGTCGCCGGCAGGCCTGGCGTCGGGTCGAGGGCCGGGACGGAGAGGTGGGCCGTCATGACCGCCCGGACGCCGGCGTCGACGGCCGCCTTGAACGGGACGAGCTCGACTTTTTCCAGGCGTTCGAGTCCGGCTTCGATCGTCGGCAGGAGGCTGTGGGAATCCTGGGACGTGTCGCCGTGGCCGGGGAAGTGCTTGGCCGTGGCGATCATGCCGTTATCCTGCGCGCCCCGGATGAAGGCGTTGGCGATGCGGCTGACGAGCCCGGGGTCGGCGCCGACGGCCCGGGTGTTGATGATGGGATTATCGGGGTTGATGTTGACGTCGACGACCGGGGCGTAGGCCATGTGGATGCCCATGGCCCGGCCTTCGAGGGCGGTGACGCGCCCCATGCCGTAGGCCAGCTCCTCGGAGCCGGCCGCGCCCAGGGACATGAGCGGCGGGAAAAGGGTGGCGCCCGTGACCTGGTTGCCCGTCCCCCGCTCGAAGTCCGAGGCCATAAGGAGCGGCACCCTGGCCAGCTTCTGGAAGGCGTTCGTGAGCTCCGCCGTCTCGTAGACCTCGCCGCCGAAGAGGATCAGCCCGCCGATCCCGGATTTGGCGACGAGGTCGTCGAGTTCCCGGAGATACGCGCTGTCGGCGTTGCGGAAAGAGCCGGCGAAGCGGCAGGCGACCATCTGACCGATCTTCTCCTCGATGGTCATCTTCTTCAGGGTCCTGGCAACCCAGCCGCCGTCCGGCGCCGCGAGGCGCGGGGACGTCCCGGGAGCGGGCAGTCTGGCGCAACTCGAGATCAACAGGACGATGAGGGCGGCCGCGGCGACGGTTCGTTTTTTCGTCATGGTCTTCTTCCCTTTCTTCATTTGACTCCGGCCGGCTTACTTGACGATGTGTCGGACGACGAACGGTCCTGCGCCCCGGCCCCGGCCTTGCCACAGCCCTTGCCGGTCTCCAGCACCGGCACTGCAAAGCCGGTGGGAAGCCCGGCCCCGGCCTCAGTACCGGACGAGGGCATGGACCTCGACCCCCGGATGGGCCAGCCGGATGTTCTCGACGCCCTTTAGGAAGGAGAGCTCGACGACGGCCCCGAAAGCCGCGACATCGCCCTTGAGCAGCTTGACCAGGTTGATGGCGCTCACCGCAGAGGAGCCGGTGGCGATGAGGTCGTCGATGATCAGGACGCGCTGGCCTGGCGCGACGCCGTCCTCGTGCATTTCGAAATATTCCACCGCGTACTCGTTGGGGGCGAGGACGCTGGCGGACTTACGGGGGAGCTTGCCCTTCTTGCGGATGACGGTCAGCCCGAGACGGAGCTCCCGGGCCAGCGCGGCGGCGAAGAGGAAACCCCGGGATTCGATCCCGGCGATAAGCTCCGGCCTCCGGGGCCGGGCCCAGGCGGCGAGCTCGTCGATGGCGAAGTTGAAGGCCTGGGCGCTCTGGACGACGGGCATGATGTCCTTGAAGACGATCCCCGGCTTGGGAAAATCCGGAACGTCGAGGATGAAGGATTTGAGGTCGATGGCCATCGTCACGTCCTTTCCTGCGATGCGGCCGTTGGCGGCAGGACCTAATTTATAAACAAACGCGCCGCGAAGTCAATTCTGCAGCGGCTTCGGCCGGTCGATCAAGTGAGTTTAGTCGTATGTCACCGGAATTGGGGTATACTGGAGAGAGAGTTTCGAATGCCCATCGATTATTCGCTCACACTCGTCGCCGACGCCGATTTCTTTAAGAAGATTGCCGTCCCGGGCGCCTCGGGCCGGGACCTTCTCGGGATCGTCGATGCCGCCGTCCAAGGCGGGGTGACGGTCGTCCAGCTCCGGGCAAAGGCCCTCCCCTTCCGGGAGTTTCTCGACCTCGGCCTCAGGGCGGCGGACAGGCTCGCCGGGACCGGCGTGCCTCTCATCATCAACGACCGGATAGACATCGCCCTGGCCTGCGGCGCCGATGGCGTCCATCTCGGCCAGGAAGACATGCCCTTGGCCGCGGCCAGGAAAATCCTGGGCGGGGCCAGGATAATCGGCATATCCGTCAATACCGTCGAGGAGGCCCGCGCGGCGGAAGCCGGGGGGGCCGATTACGTCGGCGCCGGCCCGGCCTTCGCCACGGCCACGAAGGAAACCGCTCTCCCCGTTCTCGGCCCGGAGGGTATCCGCTCGATCAAACGGGCCATCCGCATCCCGGTCGTGGCCATCGGGGGAATAAACGCCGGGAACGCGGCGGCCCTCGCCGATTCCGGCGCGGACGGGATCGCCGTCATCTCCGGCATTCTCGTCGCTCCGGACGCGAGACGCGCGGCCGAGGATTTGAGAAAAGCTTATAAACGCTAGCTTAGAAAAGGAGAAAAACATGCCTCATCAAAAAATAATGGGATATCTCGCGGCCATCCTCATCGCCGTGCCCCTGGCTCTTTCCGGCTCGGCTCCCGGGCCGCTCCCGGCGGGCGAACAGAGCCCGGCCGCCGGCCAGGTCAAGAAGGTCGAAGACGCCATCCGTGTCCTCGAGGAGATGATGAAGGAGTCGGATAATAGCATCCCTATCGGCCTTATCGAGGACTGCTCCGGGCTGGCCATCATCCCCGACGTCATCAAGGCGGGGCTGGTCATCGGCGGCCGCCACGGCAAGGGCGTTCTCCTCGTCCGGACGAAGGGCGGCGGCTGGAGCGACCCCTCCTTCATCGACATCAAAGGCGGAAGCATCGGCTGGCAGGTCGGCGTCGAATCGGCCGACGTCATCCTCGTCTTCCGGACGCCCCGGAGCATCGCGGACATTACCGAGGGAAAATTCACGCTGGGCGCGGGCGCCGGAGTGGCCGCCGGCCCGCTCGGCCGGTCGGCCGAGGCCAGCACGGACTCGGAGCTCAAGGCCGAGATCCTGGCTTACTCGCGGAGCCGCGGCCTCTATGCCGGACTGACCCTGCAGGGTTCGTCGATCCAGGAGGACCGCAAGGCCAACCGGGATTTCTACGGGACGGAAAGCGTCTCCCCTCAGGCTATTTTCGAGGGGAAGGTCTCGGCGGTCCCGGATATCGCGGCTAAGCTTAAGGGCGCTCTGGCCAGGTTGACCGGAGCGGAGAAGAAGTTCTAGCCGGCGCCGATCGTAATCTCGCGTTCATCGTCACCGACGACCTCGATCCGGACGCGGATCCCGGCCAGGGGAAAAGTCAGCTTCTCCGCCCACTCGACGAGGACGATCCCCTCTCCCAGGAAATCCTCCCAGCCGAGGTCGAGGATCTCGGCCTCCCGCTCGAGCCGGTAGAGGTCGATGTGGTAAACGCGGTGCTTCCCCTCGTAGATGTTGACAAGTGTGAACGACGGGCTCGAAACCCGGTCCGTGTTGGTGACTCCCGCGCCTGCGGAGATGCCTTTGGCAAAGACGGTTTTCCCCGCGCCGAGCTCGCCGGTCATCAGGACGATCTCTTTTCCCTTGAACCCCGAGGCCAGCTTTCGGGCGAGGGCGAAGGTTTCCGCCGCCGAATGCGTCGTGAAGACCCCGGCTCGGGTCGCGGCTTCGGCCCTCCTCGCGGCCATTCCGATCACTCCCCCGCCAGCGCCTTCAAGGCCGGCGGGAGATAGCGGATGATATCGCCGGCAGTAAGGGATTTTTCGCCGACCCTTTCGGCGGCGATGTCCCCGGCCAGTCCGTGGGCGTAAACGGCCGAGAGGACGGCCCCGAGAAAATCCTTCTCCTGGATGACCTGGGAGGCGATGATACCGCTGAGGACATCCCCCGTTCCGCCGGTGGCCATGCCGGGGTTCCCCGTCGGGTTGACGAAAACGCGGCCGTCGGGGGCCGCGATGAGCGTCCGGTACCCCTTGAGAACGACGGTGACGCCGAATTTCGCGGCGAATTCGGGCACGAGCTCCAGGCGGTGTTTGAGGACCTCTGCGGCGGATCGGCCGACGAGCCGGGAGAACTCCCCGGGATGCGGCGTGAGGACGGTCGGCGCCGATAGGCGGCGCAGGATGTCCGGCTTCGCGGCGATGATGTTGAGGCCGTCGGCGTCGATGACGGCCGGAACTTTGAGTTTGGGGAGAAGGCCGAGAACGAATTCGGCGGTCGAGGGATTTGTGGACAGCCCGGGCCCCAGGAGCACGGCGCTTTTCCCATTGACGAGCTCGAGGGCGCGCGGCAGGGCCTCCTTGGCGATCGTTCTCCCGGCTGTTTCCGCGAGCGGCTCGGTCATGAGCTCGGCCATGGACCGGGCGACCATCGGGAGGGCGCTCTGGGCCGTGGCTACCGTGACCAGGCCGGCGCCCGTCCGGAGAGCGGCCTTGCCGGCGAGCACGGCCGCGCCCGTCTTCCCCAACGACCCCGCGAAGATGAGGAGGTGGCCGTAGGAGCCCTTGTGCGTGTCCCGGTTCCGCTTGCCGAAGAACGGCAGGACCGTTTTCCCCTCGACGAGCTCGAGCTTCAGCTCCGGTTTGTCGAAAAGAAAAGGCGGAATGCCGATCGGCGCGACGACGAGGTCGCCGATCCATTCGGCGGCGGGCGGGAAAATGTGGGCGATCTTGGGGGCGGCCAACGCCACCGTCAAGTCCGCCTTGACGCAAGGACCGATCATCTCGAAGGTATCGCTCGAAAGCCCGGAGGGGATATCGACGGCGACCTTGAACGCCGCGGACGTGTTCATGTCCTCGACGGCCAGGGCGAAGAGCCTGTCGAGAGGTTTGAGGAGGCCCGTCCCGAACAGCGCGTCGACGAGGACGGTCGCGTGAAAGACCTTAACCCGAGCCTTTTTCCACTCGGCGGGAGTACGGATCTCGGTGACGGGGATGCCGAGCTTAAGGACGACGGACAAGTTGACCGCGGCGTCACCCTTGACCTCTTCCTTCGCCGCGAGGAGCAGGACCTCGGGCGCAGCCCCGGAATTGAAGAGATGGCGGGCGACGACGAGCCCGTCTCCCCCGTTGTTGCCTTTTCCGGCCACGATGACGATCGTTTCATCTTCGGGCTTCGGGAACCGGCCCTTGAGCGCCCTGACGATCCGCAGGCCGGCGTTCTCCATGAGCACCGTCCCCGGGATGCCGATCTCTTCGATCGCGGCCCGGTCGATCCTCTTCATTTCCCGCGCGGTCAATATCTTCATGGGCGCTCCTCCGGCGGCCCCGTTCGAATTCGGCCGGCCGCTAGATTTCGAGGCAATTTTAACATATTTCGGGAGATAACCGAGGAAGATATCCCGCTGACCATAATCTCCCGCTGGAAGAGGCAGAGACATCCGACATTTAGAAATGCGGCTTGATGGCCGGCCCCAACTAATAGGGCCGTCCGAGATATCTCCCTCAATATATTGACATTCGGTCGGGCCTTGTGTTAGGAATGGCTTGATCGATTGTTTGCCTGTTTGGCAGACAGGGCAAGACGGAGGGCCATCAACGTGATTGATTCCGGCAAGCGCCGCGCCGTATCGCGCAGGTTTCCCTGGCAGCTCATCGTCGTTTTCATCCTTCTCGCCGCGGGATTGTTCACACTCTCCCAAGTTTTTTACGGTATTCAGGTCAAGCATGCCCGCGCCTATAAAGAGGACGCCCTGGCCGCTCGGGCCGACCTAAATGCGCTTCAGATCGCGAACTGGAGGGACGGGCTCCTGACCCTGGCCGACGCCTATTCCGGGGATCCCGCTCACGCGGCGCTGGCGCAGGACCTCATCGAGGGCCGGAATGCGGGCCAGGCCAACCAGGAAATCATCGACGGCCTCTCCGGGTTCCAGAAAAATTCCCCGTTCGAATGGGCGACGCTCGCCCTCGTGCGGGGGAAAATCGTCCTCAAGACTCCCGAGTCGTCCGAGGTCCGATCGACGCCCGATTCGATACGGTTGGGCCACGAAGTCTGGCGGACCAAGAAAGCCGGGCTCGGGACGATCAGCATCGACGAAGCGACCGGACGCCGCTCGATCGACCTGCTCATCCCCGTCCTCGCGGCCAAGGGCCAAAGCCTGGAACCGATCGCCCTCCTGCGGCTGAACTTCGACCCTTCCAAGTCCCTCGATCCGCTCCTGAAAACTCCGCCCTTCCAGAGCCCGACATCCGAGGCGCTTCTCCTCGAACGAGTCGGGGATGACTTTCTCGCCCTGGCCGCGCCCCGCCTCCAGGAATCCGCGGCGCTCCCGCTCCGTATTCCCGTGCGCGATTTCCGGCGCCCGGCGTCACGGGATTTTCTCGGCGAAGAAGGCATCGTCGAGGGAAAAGATTACCGCGGCGCGACTGTCCTCGGCTTCATCAAGGCCGTCCCGAAATCGCCCTGGCTCGTCATGGCTAAGATCGACCTCCGGGAACTGACGACGGCGATGACCTCCCGGTACCGGATCATGCTCGGAATCACCGGCGCCTTCGTCCTCCTCTGCGGGATCCTCCTCTGCCTGTTTTGGCTCAAGACCCTGGCCGCCCAAGACGCCGCCGAGCGGGCCAAGTGGGACCAGGCGAACAGGCATATGGACGAGTTCATCCAGCTCGTGATCGACATCATGCCCAACCCGGCCTTCTTCAAAGACACGCAGGGGTTCTACCGGGGCACCAACTCGGCCTTCGAGAAGCTGCTCGGCTTGTCCAAGAAAGACATTTTTGGAAAAACCATCGGCGATATCGCCCCGGATGAGATCGCCAAAAGGCACCAGGAACAAGACCAAGCCCTCCTCGAAAAACCCGGCCATCAGGTCTATGAAGCCCCCCTGCAGGCCTGGGACGGCGAGCACCACGTCATTTTCATCAAGACGGCCTACACCCGCCCGGACGGTACGCTCGGCGGGATCTTCGGCATCCTCAAGGACATCACCCTGAGACTGCGCTCGGAAAAGGAGCTCGAGCAGCTCCGCACGTTCAGCGACAGCACCGTCCAGACCATGACCGAAGGCCTCGTCCTGACCGACACCGAAGCCAAATTCACGTTCGTCAACCCGGCCGCGGCCCTGATGCTGGGCTACACGCCGGCGGAGATGATCGACAGGGAGGTCCTGTCCTTCGTCCCCAAGGACCAGCATGCCATCGTCCGCCGGGCGGACGAGAAGCGCTCCCAGGGCATTTCCGACCGCTACGAGCTCGTCTTTCTGCACAAGGACGGCAGCCGCCGCACGTTCCTCGTCAGCGCCGGGCCCCGCGTCCAGGGCACCCAGGTCGGCGGGACGATGGCCGTCCTGACGGACATCTCCGAGCGCAAGCGGCTGGAGGAGGAGATCAGCGCCCTGTCCCTGCTGGACGAACTGACGACCCTTTACAACCGCCGCGGCTTCATGACCCTGGCCGAGCAGCAGCTCAAGACCGCCAACCGCTTGAAAAAGCGAGTGGCCCTGCTCTACCTCGACATGGATGACCTGAAAAAGATCAATGACACCGGCGGGCACAGGATGGGCGACCGGGCCCTCGTCGAGATCGCCTTCATCCTGAAAAACAGCTTCCGCGAGTCCGATATCGTCGGCCGGCTGGGAGGGGACGAGTTCTCCGTCCTGGCCATGGAGGCGACCGATATGAACGTCAACATCCTCACGGCGCGGCTTCAGGAGAAGCTCGACCTTTTCAACTCGCGGTCCTCTGCCGAGGCCGGTTTCAGCCTGTCCGCCAGCGTGGGCGTGTGCACCCGCGAGCCGGAAAACCCGGCGACGGTCGAGGAGATGCTGAGCCGGGCCGACCTCCTCATGTACGAGCAGAAACGGAGCAAGAAGAGCGGCGGTCCGGGCAAGCCGCCCGGCCCCTCGAAATAGGCCGGAGTGCGGCTTCCCGGCGCGGCCTTGAATACAAGATTTATTTGTGTTATTTTTTAGGTCACTTTCTCCCGAAAACATGAGGAGGTTTTCATGGCCATCAGGATAGGTATAAACGGTTTCGGACGAATAGGCCGGAACATGCTCCGGGCGTCTTGGAACGACCCCGACATCGAATACGTCGCGGTCAACGACATCACCGACGCCAAGACATTGGCCCATCTGCTCAAGTACGACTCGGTCCTGGGCGCCTTCAAGGCCGACGTCAAGGCGACCGAAGACGCCATCGTCATCGACGACAAGAAGGTCCGGGTGCTGGCCGAAAAAGAGGTCGGGAAGCTCCCCTGGAAGGACCTCGGCGTCTCCGTCGTCATCGAGTCGACCGGAAAGTACACCAAGCGCCAGGACGTCGTCCAGCACATCGAGAAGGGCGGCGCCGCGAAGGTCATCGTCTCCGCGCCGGCCACCGACCCGGACGTCACGCTCGTTCTGGGCGTCAACGAGAAGAGCTACGACCCGGCGAAACACCACGTCATCTCCAACGCCTCGTGCACGACGAATTGCCTGGCTCCCGTCGTCAAGGTTCTCCATGAAACCTTCGGCGTCGAGAAAGGTTTCATGACGACCATCCACTCCTACACCAACGACCAGAAGATCCTCGACGCGCCCCACAAGGACCTGCGCCGGGCCCGGGCCGCGGCCATTTCCCAGATCCCGACGACGACCGGCGCGGCCAAGGCCGTGGGTCTGGTCATACCCGAGCTCAAGGGCCGCATCGACGGCTTCTCCGTCCGCGTCCCGACCCCCAACGTGTCCCTCGTCGACTTCGTAGCCGTCCTCAAGAGGGCGACGACGGCCGAGGAGATCAACGCCGCGTTCAAGAGCGCCGCCGAAGGCCCGCTCAAGGGCATCCTCGGCGTCACGGACGAGCCCCTCGTCTCCGTGGACTTCATGGGCGACCCCCGCTCGGGCATCGTCGACTTGCTCTCGACCAAGGTCATCGACGGCAACCTGGCCAAGGTCATAGCCTGGTACGACAACGAGTGGGGTTACTCCTGCCGGCTCGTCGACCTGGCCAAGTTCATCTCCAAGTGAGACAGACATGAATTTAATCACCGACCTGGACGTCAAGGGAAAGCGCGTTTTCCTGCGCGTCGACTTCAACGTCCCCCTGGACGAAAACGGCGGCATCCGGGACGACACCCGGATCAGGGCCTCCTTGCCCACCATCCGCTATCTGCTGGACCACGGCGCCCGGCTCGTCGTCGCGTCCCACATGGGGCGACCGAAGGGCAAGGCCGACCCGAAGATGAGCCTCAAGCCGGCCGCGAAACGGCTGGCCGAGCTCATCCCCAACAAGGTGATCATGGCCCCCGACGTTATCGGCGACGAGGTCGCTCGCCTCAAGCACGGCCTCGGCGAAGGCGAGGCGCTCCTGCTCGAGAACGTCCGCTTCTACAAGGAAGAAGAGAAGAACGACCCCGAGTTCGCCAGGAAGCTCGCCGAGGA
Organism: Acidobacteriota bacterium; assembly: GCA_014894455.1. GTDB lineage: Bacteria > Acidobacteriota > Aminicenantia > Aminicenantales > Saccharicenantaceae > RBG-16-66-30. The sequence continues at coordinate 21,842 of JADBLN010000095.1, forward strand.
CATCGACATCTTCGTCAACGACGCCTTCGGCTCGAGCCACCGGGCCCACGCCTCCGTCGTCGGCATCGCCGGATTCGTCCCGGCCAAGGCCGCCGGCTACCTGATGAAGAAAGAGGTCGACTACTTGAAAAAGGCCGTCCACGCGCCCGAAAAACCCTACGTCGCCATCCTCGGGGGAGCCAAGGTCTCGGACAAGATCGAGATCATCGAAAGCCTGCTCGGCAAGGCCGACCACATCCTCATCGGCGGGGCCATGGCCTACACCTTCCTGAAGGCGCAGGGCCTGGGCGTGGGAAAATCGCTGGTCGAGGACGACCAGGGGCAGATCGCCCTGGTCATCCTGGAGAAGTCCCGGACGAAGAGCGGCAGTTTCCATCTTCCGCTCGATCATGTCCTGGCCAAGTCCGCCGAGGCCGGAGCCGTGACCCGGACCGTGGAATCCCTCCCCTTCCCCGAAGACATGATGGGCGTCGACATCGGCCCCAAGACGGTCGCCGCCTATGCTGCCGTCATCGCCGGGGCCAAGACGATCTTTTGGAACGGCCCGATGGGCATCTTCGAGATCGAGGAGTTCGCCCAGGGCACGATCGGCATCGCCAAGGCCGTCGCCGAGTCCGACGCGGTCTCCGTCGTCGGCGGCGGCGATTCCGTCGCGGCGGTGAAGAAGGCCGGCGTCATGGACAGGATCAGTCACATCTCGACGGGCGGCGGCGCCTCCCTCGAGTACATCGCCTACGAAACCCTCCCCGGGATAACCGCCCTGGAAAACTAGATGGCCGGCATCGGGCAAGGTCCCTTCATCGCGGGCAACTGGAAGATGCACCTGACGCGCCCGGAGGCCCGGGCGCTCGCTCAAAATGTGGTCGCGGCCATGCCCGGCCTGCAGGAAAGCCGCATCGTCCTCATCCCTCCGTTCACGGTTCTCGGTGAAGTCGGGGCGGTCCTCGCCGGCTCGGACGTCCGGCTCGGCGCTCAAGACCTCTTCTGGGAGGACAGGGGGGCCTACACGGGCGAGGTCTCGGCCCCCATGCTCAAGGAGGCCGGCTGCGCGCACGTCCTCGTCGGCCATTCCGAGAGGCGACAGTATTTCGGGGAGACCGACGAAACGGTCAACCGGAAGGTCCACGCCGCCTTGCGCTCGGGCCTCTCGCCCATCGTCTGCGTCGGGGAAGTCCTCGAGGAGCGGGAGAGCGGCCGGACGACCGAGCGGATCGACGCCCAACTTTCGGCCGGCCTCCGCGGCCTCTCGCCCGCCGAAATGGCGGGGATCGTCCTCGCCTATGAGCCCGTCTGGGCCATCGGCACGGGAAAAACCGCCTCTCCCGGCCAGGCCGAAGAGGTCCACGCCCACATCCGGAGGCGTCTCCGGGACAACTATGGAAATGACAGGGCCACCTGTGCTATAATTCTCTACGGCGGCTCCGTCAAGCCGGCCAATTCTTATCCGCTGTTCAAAGAAAAGAACATCGACGGATTTTTGGTCGGAGGAGCATCCCTCGACGCGGCCGATTTCATCGGCATCGCCGGGGAGGCCCTCCGCGCCTACGGGGAAGAGAAGTGAGCGTTTTAATCATCATCCTGCACATCATCGTTTGTCTGATCCTGATCTTCTCGATCCTTCTGCAGTCGGGCAAGGCCGCAGACCTGGCCGGGGCCTTCGGCGGAGGCGGCAGTCAGACCGCTTTCGGGGGCCGCGGGTCCACCCCCCTGCTCTCGAAGGTGACGACCGCCGCGGCGGTCATCTTCATGCTGACCTCGCTCGGCCTCTGGATCCTCTCCGGCAAGCAGGGGTCGTCCGTCGTCGGCGGAGAGAAGGCCCCGGCAACGGCCGCCGAAAAGGCCGCCCCGCCTGCGGCCAAGCCCGCGGACAAGACCGCAACCGACAAGAAGGCGGTCCAGCCCGCCGAGAAGACCGATCCGCAGAAGCTCCCTGCTGCGGAGGGGACGGCCGAGAAGAAATAATTGCCGAAGTGGTGGAATTGGCAGACACGCTAGCTTGAGGGGTTAGTTCCCGCAAGGGATTGGGGGTTCGAGTCCCCCCTTCGGCATTCCCCCCCCCAATCTCCCGTCCCTTCGTTCTCAGCTCTTCCTGGATCACTTCGATCGCCTTGTTGAGCTGGTCGTCGATGCCCGCGAATTCCCGGGCCGGGTGCCCGGCGATAAGTCCATTTACGTCCTGGAAAGTTTCTTTACACGCGGCTCCGTCGGGGCCTCCCGGCGCGGCGCGGATAGGGGGAAGACGGGCGAGGCAGAAGGCATAATTCTTGCAGTACCTAAGAAAGAGATCGTTAGGCCGGCAAAGGATGGAGGAATGAAAATCGAAAGTAAACGGGTCCTTGGGGAGAGGCTCGCGGCCTCTCTGATCGGTATCACTCTCGTCGCGTCACTGGCCGTGCCGGCGGGCCGCACCGACCAGAATACGACCGTCGCTCTCATCGAAGTCCCCGTCCGCGTTTTCGATGGGACGCGTTTTGTCGACGACCTGAAGCTCGGGGATTTCGAGATCTACGAAGACGGTTACCCTATCCCGCCCGAGTCGCTTTTCCTGGTCAAGGGCCGCTCGATCGCCCGGCGGGAAGGCCCGGAGACATTCCAGCCCAACACGTCACGCACGTACTACCTCATGTTCCAAACCGTCGACTGGGACCCCAAGCTGACGGATACCGTCGACCATCTCTTCTCCTCGGTCCTCATCGCCGGAGACGCCATGACCCTGGTCACGCCGACGAAGCCCTACGCCCTGCAGAAAGACGCCCTGGCGACGAAATCCTCGAGCCAGTTGTCCAAGGCCATGCAGAACATCCTGAAAAAAGACATCCTGAGTGGCGGCGGGCAGTACCGGGACATCACCCGGGAGCTGGTGCGTTTGACCCGATCGATCGGCAACGTCGGGGCGGTTGGGGCGGGCGCCTCGGATGAGATTGAAAGGGAGATCGATTCCGAGTCGACCATGGGCTTCGGGCTCGAACAGCAGATCGACCATTACCGGAACGCCTTGATGACCATGGAGAGCCTCCGCCTCGTCGACGAAAAGAAGCTCCTGGCCTTCGCCAACCTGCTCAAAACGGTGCCCGGGCGGAAGACCATCTTCCTCTTCTACGCCCGGGAGTACCGTCCCGAGATCAACCCCAAGGCGATCCAAGCTCTGATGAGCCTGTACCAGGACAACCCGACCATCCTCGGCAACCTGATGGATCTGTTCCTGCTGTACAAGCACGAGACGACGTTCAACTCCGAGCTCGTCAAGAAGGCCTTCGCCGACGCCGGCATCGTCTTTCACTTCATCTTCATGGAAAGGAAATCCCAGCGTGTCTTCGGGGCCTTTATGCGCGAGCAGTCCGAGGACATCTTCCCGGGCTTCAGGGATATCGCGGCCGCGACGGGGGGCATCACCGAGATCTCGCAGAATCCGGGCGCATCCTTCGCCCGCGCTTCGGCCGCCTCCGCGGATTATTACCTGCTGTGCTACATCCCTCCCGCCTCCGGGGCGGGCAGCGGCTTCCGGACGATCCAGGTGAAAGTCAACAAGCCGGGCGCCGCGTATACCGTCGTCAACCGGCTGGGCTACTTCGCCCGCTGAGCCTGTCCTCAGGTCCGGCTGGCCGCCCAGAGGGCGAAGCTGTTCTCGTCCATCGCCCCGGCCGTGCGTCCCAGTTCGGCCCCCTTGAGAATGACGACGAACGTCGGGACGGCCTGGACGCGGAACTCCCGGGCGACTTCCGGGCGCCGCTCCACGTTGACCTTGACGACGGCGAATAGAAATCGACTATTTCTTGATCGGGTACGGCGGGATCGGCGGTATCTCCCGTCCCTTCGTTTTCAGCTCTTCCAGGATCACTTCGATCGCCTTGTTGAGCTGGTCGTCGACCCCGGCGAATTCCCGGGCCGGGTCGTTGTCGACGACGATGTCGGGCTCGACGCCCACGCCCTCGATGATCCAGCCCTTCCCGTCCGGACTGTAGGGCGCGAATTCCGGCTTGTTGAGCGAGCCGCCGTCGAGCAGGGGCAGCGTGCCGCGGATGCCGACGACGCCTCCCCACGTCCGCTTGCCGATGAGCTGGCCGAGTTTCAGGGTCTTGAACCTGTAGGGGAAGATATCGCCGTCGGAGGCCGAGAACTCGTCGGCCAGGCAGACCTTGGGCCCAAGGAAGGCCGCGCCGGGGTCCGGGGCGCCGACCGCGTTCCGGGCCACCTCGACCATGACCATCTCCCGGACGAGGCGGTCGATGACCATGGGCGAGACGTTGCCGCCGCCGTTGCCGCGGACGTCGACGATCAGGGCCTTCTTGCGGAGCTGGGGGTAGAAGTGCTTGACGAACTCGTTCAGGCCGTCGACGCCCATGTTCGGGATGTGGATGTAGCCAACCTTGCCCCCCGCGGCCTTGTCGACCTTGGCGATGTTGCCCTCCACCCAGTCGTTATAATAAAGGGCGTTCTCCGTCTCGATGGGGACGACGACGACCTCCCGGCCGGATTTTTCGTCCGGCGCCGGGCCGACCTTGAGCGTGACCTGTTTTCCGACCGTGTTGTAGAGGGTTTCGTACATGTCGGCGAGCTTGTCGAGCGGCCGGCCGTTGACGGCAAGGAGGTACTCCCCTTCCCGGACGTTGACGCCGACCTCGGTCAGGGGCGAGCGCAGGGCCCGGTTCCAGTTCTGACCCTTGAAGATCTTGACGATCCGGCAAAAGCCCGTCGCGGCGTCGCGCTCGAACTTCGCGCCGAGCATCCCGACCTTGACCTTTTTCGCGACGGGCAGTTCGCCGCCGCCGACGTAGGTGTGCCCGGCGCTGAGCTCGCCGATGAGCTCACCGATGACGTAGGTCAGGTCCGCCCGGTGGTTGACGGCCGCGGCCAGCGGCTTGTAGCGGAGACGGAGCGCGTCCCAGTCGACGCCGTGCATGTTCGGGGCGTAGAAGAACTCCTTCATCTGCCGTCCGCACTCCTCGTAGATCTGGTTCCACTCCTGGCGGAGGTCCAGGGCCATCTCCATCCCCGAAAGATCGAGCTTGGTCTCGAGAGTGACCGGGCCCTTGGGCAAGTCGATGATGGCGTAAGAGCCGTCTTTGGCGACGAGCATCTTTTTCTTGTCGGCCGAGATCTCGTAGCCGCCGACCTTGCCCAGGTCCTTCTCCTTGAGTTCGGCCAGGTCGTAGAGCATCAGCGACGCCGCCCTCTCCATGTCCTTCTGTTTGGCGTAGTAAACGGAATCGCCGACGGCGCTGATCCCGCCGTAGTTGGCCGTCTCGACGGGCAAGGCGATGATCCGGTCCATGAGGCCTTCGGGGTCGACCTTGAGGGGTTGGACGTCTTCGGCCTCTTTCTTTTCCGCGGGCTTTTTATCGTCCTTCGCCGGTTTCCCCGCCCCGGCGGCCTTCGCGTCCTGTCCGGCCTTGACCGCCACCTCGTCGCTTTTCGGCTCGAAGGGCGACTTCACGTCCTTGGACAGGGTCACGAAATAGACCCGGGACATGGCCAGGTAGGCGTGGTTCCATTCGGTCGAGCTGTAGACCGGGTTGAAGTCCCTGTCCGAGACGAAAAAGAGGTACTTCCCGTCGCCGCTGAAGGAGGGGTCGCCGGAGTTGTACCAGGCGTCCGTCGCCGCGAAGGTCTTTTTCGCGTCGAGCGAGTAGAGATAGACCCTATCCATGCTCTCGGTCTCGGGCTTGCCGTAGGCGACCCAGCGGCTGTCGGGCGACCAGGCGAACTGGACGATCTCGCCGGCCTCGGCCTTGGCCGCGAGCGTGACCGCCTTGGTCGCGAGGTCGACGCAGCAGAGCCGCTGCATCTTGTCGTTCCAGAGGATCTTCGTCCCGTCGGGCGACCAGCGGATCTCGTACTTGTAGGTGTCGCCGCCGGAGGTGAGCTGCCGCGGCGCGCCGCTGCCGTCCTGGTTCATGAGCCAGATCTCCTCCATGCCGCTGCGGTCGGAGATGAAGGCGATGGTCTTTCCATCGGGCGACCACTTGGAGTTGCGCTCGTGGACGCCGGGCGTCCCGGTCAGGTTCCGGGTGTTGCCGTGCTGGGCGGGCACGGTGAAGATCTCGCCGCGGGCGCCGAAGAGGGCCCGCTTGCCGTCCGGGCCAATCTCGAAATTGGTCACCCGCTCGTTGACCTTGACGACCTTGGCCCGGCCGGAGACCATGTCGTCGGCGATGACGACGGGGACCTTGGCCGTTTTTTCCGCGGCCAGGTCGAACGTGTAGAGGTAGCCGCCGTTCTCGAAGACGATGTGCTTGGGGCCCAAGGAGGGGAACTTGATGTCGAAATCGGCGAAGTCCGTCAGCTTCCTCGTCAGCTTGGAGGCGAGTTCGTAGACATAGAGGTTCATTCGCTTGTTCTCGTCGCGGTCGGATAGAAAATAGACCTTGTCGCCGGTCCACATGGGGATGATGTCCAGGGCCGGGTTGGCGGTGATGTTCTCGACCTTCTTCGAGGCGAAATCGTAAATCCAGATGTCGTCGGCCATGCCGCCCCGGTAGCGTTTCCAGGTCCGGAACTCGCGGAAGATGCGATTGTAGGCCAATTTCGTATCGTCCGGCGAGAACGAGCAGAAGCCGCCCCGCGGCAACGGGATCCGCTCCGGCGTCCCGCCGTCCTTGCCGGCCAGGTAGAGCTGGCCGTTGAAGTCGTTCCATTCGGCCATCCTGGAGCGGAAGACGATGCGTTTCCCGTCGTGCGTCCAGCCCATGACCAGGTTGTTCGGCCCCATCCGGTCCGAGATGTCGTCGCGGCCGAGCGAGGGCGTGTAGGTCAGCCGTTTCGGGACGCCGCCTTCGGCCGGGATGAGGTAGACCTCACGGTTGCCGTCGTACTCGCCGGTGAAGGCGATGGACGCGCCGTCGGGCGAAAACCGGGCGAACGCCTCGTAGCCCTCGGCGAACGAGGTGAGCTTGCGGGCCACGCCCCCGGAGATGGGCACCGTGTACAGGTCTCCGGCATAGCTGAAGACGATCTGGTCCGCCGAGACCGCCGGGAAGCGGAGGACGCGGGCTTCCTGGGGCCCGAAGGACAGGGTCGTCAGGGCCAGCAGAAAAACCACGAGGATGGTCAGCCTTTTCGTTTTCATCGGGACTCCTTGGCGTCTGGATGGAAACCCGATTTTATGTCGGTTGCCGCCGAAAATCAACCCATTCGGCTCTCCGGTCTGAAGCCCGGGGAATGCTCAGGGTTAATACTGAGCACCACCCACTTAAAAATACGGGGTGGGTGGTGTCGAACGTAGCAACCCGGCCCCGACGTTAGGCGAACCGAGAGAGGACGGCGTTCGACGTGAGAAATCCGCTACGGGGGATACTGATCCGGCCCGCCTCGCAGACCAGGAGACCTTCGTCGACGAGCTCGTCGATCTCCCGGCCGAAAAGGGCCCTGACGTCGACCTTGAAGCGCTCGGTGAACGCGCCAAGGTCCACCCCCTCGACCAGCCTCAGGCCGAAAATAAGGGCTTCCCGGACGGCCTTGACGGGGCTGAGCTCGACGACGTCTTCCCGGGCCGTCTCGCCGCGGCTCAGGGCCCGCGACCAATCGTCGAGGGAGGTCTTGTTGCGCCACCGCCTGCCGGGGAGGTGCGAGCCGGCCGAAGGGCCCAGGCCGACGAACGGCTCGTAGCGCCAGTATTTCAGGTTGTGACGGCACTCCTTCCCCGGCCGGGCGAAGTTCGAGATCTCGTACTGGCGAAGGCCGGCCGCATCGAGCGCGTCCCGGGTCCTGTCGTAGGCGTCGACGACCGCGTCCTCGTCGACGGGATGGCGGACGAGGACCTCCTCGAAAGGCAGTCCCTCGACGTTCTCGAGGATATAGACGGAAACATGATCCGGTTCGAGGCCGAGCGCGGTATCGAGGGAGCGCTCGACGGCCGCGGGAGTTTCGCCGGGGACGCCGATCATCAAGTCGATCGCCAGCACTTCGAAGCCCGCCGCCCGGCCGGCCCGGCAAAAACTCAGGGCTTCCTCGGCCGTGCAGGGCCGTCCGAGCGTCCGCAGGACGGCGTCGTCGAAGGACTGGACGCCGACGCTCAGCCGGGTGACTCCCGCCTCCCGCCAACCCCCGAAGATGTCCGTCCCGGACGCACCGGGGTTGGCCTCGAGCGTGAATTCCTCGATCTTCAGGGGGAAGTGGGCCTGGGCGAGCTCCCGGACCCAAACGACCTCGTCCGGCCCGAGGAGGGACGGAGTTCCTCCGCCCAAGTAGAGCGTATCGAACTCGAAGCCCGCCTCCCTCGGAGCGGCCGCTTCCCGTCCCAGGCCCTGCCGCCAGGTCCGATAGGACGCTTCATTCCAGGGCTGGCTGTAGAAATGACAGTAGGGGCACTTGGCCGCGCAGAAAGGGAAATGGATGTAGAGGCCGGCGCGTTCCTTCAATCTCTCTCTTCGTACCCCACGGCGGCGAAGCAGATCGCCCGGTCGAAGAACACGATCACCCTGTGGTAGAGATCCATGGCCTGGTACAGGTCGAGGGCGGTATCCATCAGCCCCGCCACCTGGATCTTCCCCCAGAGGAGACGCCGGATGTGGCAGAGCGAGAGCACGATCTCCGAAAACGGGAAGCCCTCCCGCCGGCGCTGGCGGCCCAGGGCCGTCCAGTAGCTCCGCACTTCCTCCTTGGTCGTCTCGTGGGAGATCCACTTGCCGAGCTGGCTGTAGACACGGAAGGCCCGCCTGTAGATCTCCTTCTGATCGAATCCCTGGTAGCTGGGCATCCTCGGGTCGCGCCGGATGTCCTCGACGTAGCCCGTAGTCAGTTCGTCGGCGTTGCGCTCGATGAGGTCGACCAGCTTTCGCGAAGCGGCAGTCTCAAAAAAGACGTCCTCACCTGACTCTTGCACGGTTCCCCTGCCTCTCGTCCGGAATGTAGCACGGGGCCCGGGCCTTGTCAATAAAAAGCCCCCTTCCCCGGCCGGGGGAAGAGGGCTTTTCGTTATAGGTCGGAGCGAGATTACTTGATGACGTCCTTTTTCATCGGGCAGTTGGCGCAGCAGGCTCCCTCGGGGGCCTTGTCGGCCTTGCCGGCTTCCTCTTTCATCTTTTTCATCATGGCCACGTGTTCTGTCATGTGTTCTTGGATGGCCTTGACGGTCTCGGCGTTCTTCGAGGTGACTTTGAGCGTGACGCCGTCCTTGGTCTTCTCGACTGTCATTTCAACGTCGGCGCCG
>JADBLN010000095.1:31089-41686 GCA_014894455.1 Acidobacteriota bacterium
TTTGAGCGTGACGCCGTCCTTGGTCTTCTCGACTGTCATTTCAACGTCGGCGCCGAGGAGCGGACAGTTCGGGCCGCAGGCCATACCCATGCCCATGCCCATGCCGCCCCCCATTCGCATACCCATGCCGCCGTGCATCATGCCCATCCGGCCCATCCGTCCGTGCATCTTCATGCCGCGAGCCATCATCGGACAGCCGGCCATCGGGGTTCCCTCGGGCATGGGGGCCTGTCCCATGTGCTGGCCGGGCATCATGCCCATCGGAGCAGCCATCTTATTCTTCATGTCCGCTTTCTCTGCCTGGGCCTTGAGATACTTCTCGGGGTCCTTGGCGAAAGCCTCCTTGCAACCGGGGTTGCAGAAGTAATAGGTCGTCCCCTTGTATTCGAACGTGCCCTTGGCGCTGGCCTTGACAACGGTCATCCCGCAGACGGGGTCGACGGCCGTATCGCCGCTTTTCTGCTGGCCCACCGCCGCGATGACGAGAACGAAGGCCAGGGCGGCCATGAGCATGATCGAACGCATATTTTTGTTCATGAAGTTCCTCCTCTATTCTTATATATTGTATCGTATTGCTCGGGAAAAGGCAAGGCCCGGCAAGAAGACCCTGCTCAAGAAATAGGGCCTATTTCCCCTTGATGATGGCGATCAGGGTCTCCAGGGCCCGCGGGTCGTCGCATTCCCCCAGCCAGAAGATGGCCTTCTTCCGGACGCGGGGGTCGGGATGGGTTTTGGCCAGCTTGATGAGGGCGTCGACGCCCTGGTTATCAGGGAGCTGGGACAGGGCGAACACGGCCTGTTCCTGGATCTCGATGTCGCCATCCTTGCGGGCGAATTCCTCGAGCGCTTTCCCAGACTTCTCCGAGGCCATTTGTCCGAGCCAGAAGACGGCCTGCTTCCGGACGTCCCGCAGGTCGGCGCTCCGGGCGAGCACGATGAGCTCGTCGACAGCCGCGGGAAGCTCGACCTGACTGACGGAGAAGACGGCCCCCTCGCGGACCTCTTCCGATTTGTCCCCGAGGGCCGTCCTGACGAGGAGCCGCAGGCCGTCGGGGTCGTTCTGCTGTCCGACCCAGAAGGCCGCGCCCCTGCGCAAGTCGTCGGGCCCGTCGCCGGTCAGGACGGTTTCAAGGAAGGGCACGACGAGCCGGGGCGTACCGTGACAACCGGCCGCCGCGACGAGCCCTTCGCGGACCTTGTCCCCGCGGTGCCGGCCGTAAAGGGCCCTTATAAGGCTCAGGCTTTGCTCCTCCGACGTTTTGCCGAGCCAGAAGAGCGGCGCCCCCTCGAAATCGAAGGCCAGGTCGAGGTTGCTCATGCGGACCTCGCCCAGGACCGGCGGCCTGCCCGCTTCGTACTTCAGAAAAACGCCGAGCTCCTTGAGGACCTTCCTCTCCGGTTTCCCCTGGCGCTCGATCTCGTCGAGGGCGGCCCTGGCCGCTCCCCGGAGGTCGTCTCCCGCGGCGGATGGGGCCGCCGCGGCTTTGAGGCCGGCGAGGATCTCGGCGATGGTGAGATCCCGGCCGCTCCCGCCATCCGTGAAGGAACCGATATGGGAGTTCTCCCCCATGAGCCTTTCGACGCAGTAGCCGGTCCAGAAGACCCCGCCCGTAGCGGCTCCGGGCGCTTCGCCGAGTGCCCAGGTGAGCTTCGCCTCCAAAGTCCCGGACTCGGCCGCGGGCCGGAGGATCCGGCTCGGCGGGCGATTGCCTCTCCGGACGGGGGCCGCAGCGAGAGCCGCCGCGACCGCGACGATCGAGAAGATGGCGATGAGCCGGCGCATGTTCCCCCTCCGTCCCCTATTCGCCGGGTCCTTCGCCCTTCTTCTCGAGGATCTCGAGAAGGGCGGCCTTGGCCTTGGGCGTGCCGATCTCGCCCAGGGCTGAGACGGCGGCGTGGGCCAGGCGGGCGTCCTTGCCCTTGGCGATCTCGAGGAGGATGGCCACGGCGTCGTCGCTCTTGGTCTGGCCTAGGGAGAAGACCGCCTGCTCTTTGAGCTCTCGGTCCGTCTCCGTCTTCAAGATCTCGGCGAGGACCTTGACCGGGGCGCCGCCCTCCTCGTTCGTCAGGGTCATGAGGACGGCCCGGCGCGCCCGCCCGGACTTGGCGTTTTTCATCACATCGAGGAGGACGTCGGAACCGACGTCCGCCTTGATCTCGGAAAGGGCGAAGACGGCCATCTCGGCCATCTCGTCGTCGGCGCTCGTCAGGGCAACTTTGAGCAACGCGGCCTTCGCCTCGGGCCCGCCGTGCTCGCCCAAGGCCATCAGGGCGTTCCGTTTCAACTCGACATCCTTGGCCGTGACCAGGACCTGTTCCAGTATGGCCAGGGATTCTTTGCCTTCGATCTCGGCGATCTGGAAAAGGGCGGCGCGGGCCATCTCTTTATCGGTCTCGCTGAGCAGGATCTCCTTGAGAAGGGGCAGAGAATCAACGTCGTCGCGGTCGGACAGGGAAAAGAGAGCGGCCTGGCGGATCTCGCGGTCCGTGGCCTCCTTCAGGATGCGGCGCAGGGCGTCGGTCGCTTCCTTGCCCTCGATCCCCTGGATGGCGAAGGCGGCGGTCCGGGCCATCTCCTTGTCGGCGTCGGCCAGGGCGATCTGGGTAAGAAAGGCGACCATGCCGGAGTCCTCCGTTTCGGCCAGGGCGAACAGGGCGTTGCGGCGGACATCCTCCGGTGCCTTCGAGGCCACGATTTCTTTCAGGAGCTGGACGGACTCCGGACCACCCCTCGAGCCGATGGCGAAGAGGGCGCCGCGGCGGATCTCAGGGTCCTTTTCGTTCAGAGCGATCGCGCGGAGCTTGGCGAAGGCCTCGGGCGTCTCCATCTCTTCGAGCATGAAGACGATCTGGCTCTTGAGCTTGGCGCTCGTCGCCTTGTCGTAGAGGTCGACCATCGTCTTGAGGGCGTCCACATCGCCGATGTTCTGAAGAGCGTAGAGGGCCGTGAGCTTGATGTCGTCGGTCGCCGCGTCCTCGTAGGACTCGATGATCGTCTGGTATTCGGGCTTGCCGGCTTTGGCCAAGCCCTGGGCGATCCGGATCATGTTCGACTTGGCGTCGTCGGTCCACTCGCTCTCCGGGAAATCGTTAACGAATTTCTGGTAGCACTTGAACACGGACTCCGGGGACTGGTTCGTCTTTTCGAGCGAGTAGCAGGACCAGAAGCGGGCGTCGTCGACCCAGGCGCTTTTCGGGTGTTGGCGGACGAGATCGTCCATGGCCGTCCTCACGGCCGACCACTTTTCTTCGAGGACGAGCGAATAGGCCTGCTTATAGGCCACGGCGTCCTTCTCCTGGCTGGGGACCTCCTCGGCCGGGATGACGGCCGCGGCGGCGAAGCCCGCTGTCAGGGCCAGGCCGAGGAACGCTCCGAGGAACAGTGCTTTCGGGTTTCTCATGGGGAATCTCCTTATATCTTGTTTTTCTTGGGAAGCTTCGTCTCCCCCTTGGGAGAGGCCGGCTCGACTGGGTCCCGGGCGGCCCTTCCCATGCGGTCGAGATCGATCTTGAGGAAGAGACCTCTCCGGTCGACGCCCTGCTTGATGAGCTCGACGCCCTCGACGTCCTGCCCGGATCCGAGGTTGGCGATCTGCATCATGATGACCTCGAGGTCGGAGACGAGGCCGCGCAGTCTCTTCTGGCCGCGTTCGTTGAGAGCGCCACGGATCGCCGGCGCCTCTGCGGCCAGTTCCCGGGACATTGTCTTCTTCCGGCCCAGGTCGAAGGCGTAGGCGTCTTCGGTGGCCGCGTCGTAATTGACCAGGCCCAGGAGGAGGATCTTGGAGCGCTCGATATAGTTTTCCGCTTGCACGACCCCGCTGTCCCCCGCTCCCCGGGTGGACAGCGGGGCAGGCGGGTTGATCAAGCGGCTGCCGATCAGGATCCCGACGAGAAGCAGGGCGGCCGCGCCGGCGGTCTGATAGGACCAGCGGGGCAGGCGGGAAAATATCTGGAGGAAGCGGGCGCCGAGGGACGGGCGCCGGCCCTCGCCGGCCTCTTCCCAAACCTTCCGCCGCAACAGTCTGTCCCAATAGCCGTCCCAGAATTCCGGACCGGGGTCGGGCCTCTCGCGCTTATCCATCAGCTTGAGGGTCGCCGCCATAACGGAATACTCGGAGGCGCACTCCGGGCAGGAGCTAAGGTGGTCGTCGAAACGCTCCTTCTCCGCGGGATCGAGCCCACCGTAGAAAGCCTCGATCATGCGGTCCTTGGACGTTCGGCAGTTAATCATGAGGAGCCTCCACGCCGGAGATCACGGCCGAACCGCCCAGCTCTTTCTGGAGCTTGCGGACGGCCCTGAAAAGATAGCTCTTGACCGAACCGATGGACAGGCCGAGGGACGCGGCGATGTCCTTGAGCATGAGCCCGTCGTAGTGACGGAGGAGAAAGACCGCCTTTTCCTGGGGTGAGACCGTTTCCAAAGCGCGGGCGATCCGGGCTTGGAGCTGACTGGATTCGGCGGATTGAGCGGGGTCCTTCACCGGCATCGACGGCAACCCCGTGGACCCTTGACTTAAGGAATCGAGGACATCATCGCCGACCGGTTCGGGTACGTTCCCCTTCCTTCTGAGATGGTCGATGGACGCGTTGTAGGTCACCCGGTAGAGCCAGGAGCCGAGTTTGGCGCCCTTCTTGAACGTCGCGAAGGACCGGAAGACCTTGAGGAAAACCTCCTGGGAAATGTCCTCGGCGTCGACGGGATTGCCGGCCATGTCCAGGGCCAGGTAGTAGACTTTTTTCTTGTAGCGCTCGACGAACTCCCGGAAGGCCCGCTGGTCGCCCCGGGCCATTCCTTCAATGAGCGCGTTTTCGTCCATCAGGTCCATCTCCGGCTTTCATTCCATTAGACGGACGACCGGGCCGGCGGGTTGGCAGGATTTAAAAAGCCGCGGCCGCCCGCCAAGCGGGCCTGAGACGCAGGTTCAGACGGTCCATGGCTCCCGGTGCGGGTAGTCCAGGCGGCGGTTAGCCTCGTCGTCCCCGACGAAGCGCTCGGCAACGGGGTCCCAGGCGAGCTTGCGACCGAGTTTCATGGCGATGTGGGTCATCATGCAGATGGTGTTGGAACGATGGCCCACCTCGACCGGGGCCGCCGGGGCCTTCCGGCTCCGCACCGCCTCCAGGAAATTCTTCATGTGGTTGCCGCTCTGGACGAGCTTGACGTCGCCCTGGCCGGGTTTCCAGCGCAGGATCTCCGGGTCCGAGGCCTTGATCGCACCCCGCTCGACGAAAACCCAGCCCTTGTCTCCCTCGAACCGGACGCCGGCCGGGTCGCCCGTCTCCATGATCAGCCGGACGCCGTTGGCGTACACCGCCTCGGCCTGGAATTTCGTGTGGACGTCGAAGAGGCCGCGGTCGGGGAACTCGGCCTTGGCCTCGACGCTGACGGGGCCCGTCTCGTCGGTGCCGTTCCCCCACTGGGCGATGTCAATCATGTGGGAGCCCCAGCCCGTGACCATGCCCAGGCAATACGGTTCGATCTGGAGCCAGCCGGGCCGCTCGTAGCTCGTCTGGGGATGGACCCGGTCTTCGGCGAACGGGACCGGCGCCGTGGGGCCCATCCAAAAGTCGTAATCGAGGTTCGGCGGCACAGGCGACGGCCGCGGGTCGCCGCTGCCCTGGTCCTCGGGCAGCCAGACGCGGATCGTCTGGAGCTTTCCGACGCGCCCGTTGCGGGCCAGCTCGCAGGCCATGAGGAAGTGGATGGAGGAGCGTTGCTGCGATCCCACCTGGAGGATACGCTTGTTTTTTTCGACCGCCTCGACGAGTTTGCGGCCCTCGGCGATGGAGTAGGTCAGCGGTTTCTCCAGGTAGATGTCCTTGCCCGCCTCGGCGGCCGCGACGCCCATCGCCCCGTGCCAGAAGTCGGGCGTGACGATGAGGACACCGTCGAGGTCCTTCCGGGCCAGAAGCTCGCGGAAGTCCCGATAAGCGGCGACGCTTTTTGCCGCGTCCTTGCCCGTCTCGAGGGTGTAGATCTTCTCGGCCAGCCACTGGGCGTCCTCGAGCCGGTGCAAGTCGGCGTCGCAGACGGCGGTGACCCGGGCCCGGGTCTCGAGACCGCGGTAGATGAGCTCCTGCATGTCGGCCTGGCCCTGACGGCCGACGCCGATGCAGCCGAACTGGAGAGTATCGCTCGGCGCGGGCCGGGCGAAGACGGATGACGGCACGATGGCTGGAGCGACAGCCGAGACCGCCGCGGCCTTTAAAAAGTTCCTTCGGGTCATGCCATTGGATATCCGCTTACGACTCATGATTGCCTCCCCGCCCAGAAACTATCACGGTGAAAACGCAGTGTCAACGCCGGCTCAGAAGAGCGAGAGGATCTTGACGAGGATTAGGGGACATGTACCTCGGGTACGTGTCCCCTATTCAGTGCTACGGAATAAGGAGCCCGCATGGGGCGACATAGAAGGTACAAGAAAAAGGGGACACGTACCGCAGGTACATGTCCCCTATTCAATTGGTGACCCCCGGCCTGTCGCAACTAGGGTCTTATCGAAAGGGAGATCTTGACGACGCCCCGGTCCCCGAGCGGGGCCAACCGGCTCATGGGGTCCCAACGGCGCTCCCAGTTCTTGTTGTAGACCAGGAAGATCTCGTTGCCGGGCGAGATCTGCCAGCGCAGACGGGCGCTCCAGCCCAGCGTGTTGGAGATGTCGTCGAACTGGACGTAGTTCATGAGGCCGAGGTCGGGAGAGAGGAAGATGTCGGCCTTGACCTGGTAGACGTTCTCGTTGAAACGGCCTTCGGGCAGGCGGCCGCGGACGAGGTTGGCGTCGAAGGCCAGGGTCGCGTAGCCCTTGAATTTCAGCGTCAGGCCCAAGTTGACGTCGTCGTAACGGCCCGAATAGAACTCCCCGAAATTGTAGCCCACCTCGACGATGACGGGCCGGTGGTTGGCCGTGCTCGCATCGAGCCGGAAGCTCGCGAAATCGTACGGGCCGGCTGGCAGGACGACCCCTTCGGCGACTTCGAAATCGTAGGACAGGACGTCCCGGTTGGCGACGACAGTGAAGCCGAACCTTTCGCCGCTTTGGGTCCTGAAGGCGAGCGGTGAAGCGTTGATACGGCTCGTCTCCAGGTTCCCCGAGAGGTCCCAGTAGTAGTCGGCGCTCGCGTCGAAGAAGAACTGCCGGACAAACCGCCCGAGGAACCCCCCGGCCGGCCGCGGCTGGAAGGCGACCCGGGCGTAAGCGGTCTGGATCCCCTGCCGCATCATGTATCCCAGCCCGGGGTCGAGGGCCTCGCCGTAGTAGGCGTAGGTCGTCTGGACGTTCCAAAGGTCGTTCGGATAATCGGCCCGGAAGCCGAATCCGTGGTGACGCCCCTCTTCCCGCTCGTTCCAGTTGTACGCCCCCCACGCGGCCAGCATGATGTTCTTGTCCCCCAGGAATTTCGACGAGGAGTAGTTGAAGTCGACGCCCGCGAGCGAGTTCCGCTCGCCCGTCGGACTGCCGTTGGTGAAGATCCAGCCGACCTTGCTCTGGGCGAAGATATTCTGGGTCATCCGCGCCGCCAGGAGATTGCGGCCGCCGAGGTCGCCGTAGGCGCCGGTCTGGACGTCCAGGACGGCCAAGTTGGTGTTGCCGATCTTGCCATAGAGCTTGGCGCCGAAACGGACGGGGATCTGGGAGCCCTCGAAGAGCCCGATCCTCCGGCTGAAGAAGGGCATGAAGCTGACGCTCGAGCTGAAGCTGAAGACCTCGGAACCCTCGAGGAAGAACATCCTCTTCTCCGGGAAGAAGAGCGGGAACCGGGTCAGGTTGATGCGGCGCTCGTCGACCTCGGTCTCGGCGAAATCCATGTTGTAGCTGGCCACGCCGACGAGGTTCGGCGTGAAGCTCTTGTAGAGGTCGAAGCCGCCGTCGAGTTCGCCGTGGTAGGTGCCCGCCACGAGGTTGTCCTTGGAGGCGCTGGCCAGGCCGTAGGGGCGGAAGGTGATGCCCAAGCCCTGCTTGATGCCCTCGATCCCCTGCAGGGCGGCCGCTTCGTTCGGGTTGTTGAAGTTGCTGTCCCGCGTCGTACCGGAGAGCCGGATGACCTCCATCTTGCGGGCGATCGTCCGCTCGATGTTCAGGCCCCAGACGGTCAGGCCGGGCCGGAAGGAGATGGTTTTGAAAGGGATGCGGATCTCCGTCGACCAGCCGTCCTCGAGGCGTCGGCTCTCGGCCTCCCAGATGCCGTCCCAGTTGAGGCTGGAGCTTCCGGCGTAGACCAAACCTTCACCGCGGGCGCTCCGGGAATTGACGAAGAAGACGTAGGCGTTGCGCTTGTCTTGGAACGGGTCGAGGAGGACGCGGACGACGTCGTCGCTCGCCGTCTGCGGGCTGTGGCCGTAGCCCATGTTGGATTGGACGTTGCCGCTGTCGTGGGCCATGGTGTTGGCCGAGATCCGGCCAGGTTCACCGTCGTGGCAGTAAACGCCGATGTAGAGGCTCGTGTCGTCGTAGAGGACGCGGGCTTCGGTCTTCTCGCTCGGGTCCTCGCCGGGCCGGGGTTCGACCATGCGGAAACCGGTGATGGCGGAAGCCGACTGCCAGGCCGGGTCGGTGAGAAGCCCGTCGACCTTGGGACCTTCCTTGACCCGGACGGCCTTGATTTCCTCGGCGTGAAGGGCGGCGCTCAGGACGAATAGGCCAATGATCATGGCCAGAACGCGGACGGAACGAACGGCGGGTTTTTTCAAGTTCACCTTTCGCGGCTTATTATCTTCGGGACGGCCTGATAGCCGGGTTAAAGACTGTCTATTCTAGCGGCTGGGCCCGATTTCTTCAAGTGCGGCCGGGCGCCGTCACTGAGGAAGCCAGCCGACGATCCGCCGCGCGGCCTGGCCGGCCGTCGGCGGGTCGAAGTTGGTCAGCACGATGATGGTGTAGCCGCTGCGCGGGTCCCATTCGAGGACGGAGTTAATCCCCGGCGCCCCTCCGGCGATGCCCAGCCCGTTCGCGGCGTCGGGCAGGTAGACCTTCTTGTCTTTCAAGGCCAGCGTGTACTTCAGCATGTCCTCCGCGGTGGAGTAACCGCCTCCGGCCGAACTGCCCCGCCCGGGAAGGGTCGCGTGGTTGAGGACGCGTGCCGTCGCCGACTCGCCCTCGAGGGCATAGCCCCAGGCCAGGTTGGGCACATTCGCGTCCCGGGCGAAGGAGTCCGTGTTCAGCATGCCGCACGGCTTGAAGATATTCTCCCGGACGTAGGTGTAATAGTCGACCCCGCCGACCTTTTCGATGATGATCCCCAGGACGACGTAACCGCCGTTCGAGTAGCGGTTGTTCGTCCCCGGTTCGAACTCGAGAGGGAGGTCGGCGAAGAGAGGCAGGTAGTCCTGGAGGGTCCTGATCTTGTCCTTGGGCGTCGCATCGTAGCGGCTGCCGAAGAAATCGCCGATGCCCGAGGCCATGTTGAGCAAGTGCCGGATGGTCACCTTCTCCGCGGCCTGGGCGTTGGGGTAGTCGGGCAGGAACTTTTTGATCGGGTCGTCGAGCGAGAGCTTCCCCTGCGTTGCCAGCTGATGGATGGCGACGCGGGTGAAATTCTTGTTGATCGAGCCCAGGTTGAACTTGGTGTCCTTCCGGTTGGGGATCTTCTTCTCCCGATCGGCGTCGCCGTAGGCCTCGTGGAACAGGATCCGGGAATCCTTGGCGATGAGCACAACGCCGGAGAATTCGTCCGCCCTGGTCTGGCCTTCGAGAAAGGTCCGGACGGCGGCGATCAGCTCCTTTTCGTCGGCCTTGGGTTCCGGAACGACGATGTTCGCCGGGTCCTCGACCAGCTCGATCGTGATGGACGCCAGCTTGTGCGGCGGCGTTTTCTCGACGGTCGCCTTGAGAAGGACGTATTCGCCGTTGCCGGCCTTGGTCAGGAGGAACGTCTGGAAAGGCTGTTCGGAGATTATTTTTTCGATCTGCATGGATTTGAGCTCGGCCTTGGCCCCCCGGAAGCGGGTCACCCTCTGCTCGATGGGGATCTCTTTGAGGGCGGATGCGGCGAAGTGCGCTTCGAAGAAGGCCCTCATCTGCCCCGGCACGCCGGAATTGAAAGCCTCGAGATAGGCCTTGAGGTGGTCGGTGGCGGACTGTTCCGTAGACGTCGATCCCTGGGCGAATCCGCTCGGGGCCAGGGCGCAGATCATGACGGCGGCCACCGCCAGGGCGACGATTCGGTTTTGCGAGCTCATGTGTCCTCCTCGGGGCGTAAAAATACGCATCTCCCCTCCGAGAAGTATAACACGAGAGCCGAAAAAAACGTTGCCGATCCCGGTTATCCGGGCCCTCGGAGGAGAGCGAAGAGCGCGCCCGGAGGGATTTGAACCCCCGACCTTTGGATTCGAAGTCCACCGCTCTATCCACTGAGCTACGGGCGCACATCGGGCCCTGAGGCCTCCCCCATCATAAGGGGAGGAAGCGCGGAAATCAAGGAAGGAGGGGCCCGGCCGCCTATTTGCCCTTATTCCAATCCGGCGGATCGGCTCCGAGAAGATTCCTGACGAAGAAATCGAACATCTTCCGCTCGCCGTAGGCGCCGCCCATGCCGTGCCCAGCTCCGGGGATGACCAAGAGGTCGAACACTTTGTTCGCCTTGATCAAAGCGTTGA
>JADBLN010000082.1:0-2420 GCA_014894455.1 Acidobacteriota bacterium
TTGCCGGGCTATAGAGAAGTCCAAAGACATCTATTTTCTGCCCGGCATAGTAATTCAGCCCCGGAGCGGATGTCAAGGGACACTCGCCCGTGGCTTATCTCCAAGGGCGAGTGCGGCGGAAGTGGACCGCGGCGCCCCGCCCTCATCGCTTCGCGCATGAGGACTGCAAAGCCCGCCCGCCCCGGCCGCTGTCAAGGACACGCGGCGAAGCGGGGGCGGCCGCGACGGCGGTTTTCGGAGATTGACCGCGAACGGAAAAAGCCGTTATATTAGGCCCGCACGTCGAGGGAGAGAACGCGCGGATGAAGAAGATCACACGGCGAAACTTTGTCCAGGGCTCCATGGGCGCGTTGGCGGGCGCTGTGATCATGGGACGGCCCGGGATCGGCGCGGGCCGGACAAGCCTGGACGAACGCGTTATGGGGCGGTTCGAACTCGGCCTCGCCTCCTATACCTTCCGGGAATTCGACCTCGACTCGACCCTGGCCATGGCCGGGCGGGTCGGCCTCGTCCGGATCGCCGTCAAGAGCGTCCACCTCCCGCTCGAGAGCTCCGAGGCGGAAATCCGGGCCGCGGCCGCGAAGATCAAGGACGTCACGGCCCCGACGAAGGACGGCGGGCCGGTCAAGGGCCGAGCCTTCGCGGCGGAAGTGGACCCCCGGGTAAAGCCCGGGGACCTGGTCGCCGTCGAAGCCGGCCGGGGCGTCATCGACATCCCCCGCTTCCTGCGGAGGCTCGCCGCGATGGATTACCGGGGGACGGCCGCTTTCGAATACGAGAAGGACGGCCGGGACCCCCTGCCGGGGCTGGCCGAATCCGTCGGCTACGTCCGGGGCGCCCTCGCCGCTCAAGAGAAACAAGGGGAAAAATCATGACAAGCCCATCCGGCCCGACCTCCGTCGTATCCGCCGCGCCGGCGGCGGTCAAGGAACGGTTGGCCAGCCTCGACGCGTTCCGCGGCTTCGACATCCTGACCATGGTCTTCGTCAACTACATCGCCGGGATGAAGGCCATCCCCTTCATCCTCAGGCACGCGTCCGCGGAGATGGACACGTTCACGCTGACCGATGTCGTCTTCCCCGGCTTTCTCTTCATCGTCGGGGTGTCCATCCCCTTGGCCCTGGCCAAAAGGGGGGCTGAAGGCCGCACGGGCCTCGCTCTCGTCGGCCACGTCCTCGTCCGCACCCTGGCCCTCCTCTTCCTCGGCGTCGTGCTCGTCAACGAGGACCGTTTCTCGGCGGCCGCCGCGGGTATCGGCAAGGACCTCTGGTATTTCCTGGCCACGCTGGCCGTCTTCGCCCTCTGGGCCGTCGTGCCGAAGGGGGCCGCGCCGGCGAAGAGGCGCCTGCACCTCGCGCTGAAGATCGCCGCCGCCGTCCTACTTCTGGCCCTGGTCGTCGTCTTCCGCGGCCAGGGGGAGGACGGCCGGGTGACTTGGCTTCAGACTTCCTGGTGGGGGATCCTGGGGATGATCGGCTGGACGTACCTGGCCGGCTGTCTTCTATACCTGGCCAGCCGCGGCGACAGGGCCGTTTTGGCCGGAGCGGTCGGACTCATGACCGCCCTCTACATCGGCAGCCGTCACGGCGCGTTGGATTTCCTTGGGCCCATCAACGGATTCCTTAATATCGGCAGTTTGTTTGGCTCCCATTCGGCCATCGTCGCCGCCGGGATGCTCGCCGGCACCCTCTTCCTGCCGGGAAAGGATATCGCCGCGCCCCGGACCCGCGTCCGTTTCCTGGCCGTCCTGGGAACGGCGCTCCTCCTCGCCGGGTACGTCCTCAGGCCGCTCCACGGCTTCAGCAAGATCGGAGGCACCGAGTCCTACTGCCTGGCCACGGCGGGCATCTGCTGTCTCGTCTTCCTTCTTGTCTTCGTCGTCCTGGACATCTATAAGAAAGGAAAGAAGGCGGCGGCTTTCATCCTCCCGGCCGGCAGGAACCCGCTCCTGGCTTACCTCCTGCCGGGGGTGATCGGCGACGCCGCCGCGCTCCTGGGCGGGGTCTTGCACATCGACTTGTGGCGAATCATCTGGCCGTTCGCCGAAACAGGGGGCCTCGCAGGCATCCTCAACGCGGCGGTCATGACCGGAGTCGTCCTCATCCTGACCACGCTCCTCGGCCGGGCCGGGCTCATGCTCAAGCTCTGAAACCCGGGACAGAGGCGGCCCGAAAAGGCCCGTCTATCTCGCGTAGCAGCCCAGCCGGTTGGATACCGCGTAGTTCCCACCCTTGACCCGGACGGCGATCGTCCGGAATCCGCCGTCGGGGGAATACGCGCCGGGCGTATAGGACAGGAGGTCGTGGTTCTCGGACTGTTCTCTCATGGTCCCGCCGAAGACCCGCTGCGGCTTCTTCTCCATGAAGATGAAATGGAAGCTGATGCCGGCGTCGGCGAAACGGCCCCGGACAGCCGGTTTT
>JADBLN010000082.1:2520-14821 GCA_014894455.1 Acidobacteriota bacterium
GAAATCACGACTGATACAGGATGTCATGATGAAAAAAATTCGCTCCGGCCTGCGCTCTCATTTTTGTATCATCCCTCGTTCTCTCCGCTCAGGACTGGAAGGGCAAGGGCCGCCGGAGGAAAAAATAACGTCTTTAGCCGACCGGCCGGGAGGTGGCAGCATGGCTACAAAAAAGATCTTTATCCTGTTCGCCTTCTTAGCGGGGATGGCCCTGGTCGCAACGCGCGCGTCCGGGGCCAAGGTCAAACTCGACCCGGAGAGCGACAAGTTCTTCCGGACGGCCCGCCTCATCATGGTCAAGGAAGAGATCAAGATCTTCAACCGGCTGCCGGACGCCGCATCCCGCAAGGAGTTCATCGCCGATTTCTGGCTCAAGCGGGACCCCGACCCGGCCACCCCGGTCAACGAGTTCAAGCAGGAGTTCGAGACCCGCGTTGACTACGCCACCAAGCGCTTCAAGGAGGGCGGGCCGGGATACAACACCGACCGCGGACGGGTCTTCATCTTCATGGGCCCGCCCGACAAGGTCGAGGAATCCTTCCCCCAGGGCGACCCGGACAACCGGGGGTCCATTATCTGGTGGATCTACTACACCTATCAGCTCGGCATCGAATTCGCCGATGAAAAGGGCAACGGCAAGTACAAGATCCGGGATTTCGACGGCGACTTCTTCGGGGCCATGGACCTCATGAAGGTCGGCCAGAGCATCCGGACGAGCGACGTCTTCAAGAAGAAATTCGTCAAGTTCGAAGCGGGTTATGACCCGGCCAGCCGGGAGATCGAGGTCCGCATCCCGGCCAACGCGCTCATGTTCCGGGAGAACGACGAGGGCCGCCTCGCGGTCGACCTGATTTTCGTCATCTACGTCTACTCGGACGGCGGAGCGGGCAAGGAGACCTTCCGGGAGACGCGGTCGGTCGTCACGACGGAGGGCGAGCTCGACGGCCTGAAGACCGTCAACCTGAAATTCGCCCACCCCCTGAAGGCGGGGACGAACTTCGTCGACGTGATCATCCAGGGACGGGAAGCAACGTCGGGCAAGGTCCGGCGCATCTTCGAGATCAAGGTCGCCGGTTGAGCGGCCTGAAATAAGGGCCATCGGGCATGAGGGATATGACCCTCCTCGTTCTAGCGCGACGTCCACATCCCGTTCAAGGTCGTCGACCAGAAGCTCGTCATCGACCCCAAGAAGACCTTTTCGAAAAAGGACAGCCTGACCGTCTTCTTCAACTTGCTCAACATGGCGGAAAGCCTCTACGAGGGCGGGCATCCCATCGCCAAGGCCAAGAGGGTGCCCCTAGCTAACCAGTTCCTGTGCCGCTACATGCTGGCTCAATAGGCCGAAAAAATGAACCGTTGGACAGGAAAACGGAGGCCCTGGAAGCCCCCAAGGCCTCCCTGAAGCTGAATCCCAAGCAGGACGACATCAAGAAGTTTGTCGAAGAGCTCGAAAAATAGGATATCGCGCAAGTTCCCGCTAGGTGATGGTTCCTGGTCGGTTGACAATATTCCCGGGCTTCGCTAGGATGTGATTTCCGGAACACGAAGACTCGAGAAAAACGCCATGAAATTCCGCCTGTTTCCCAAGGAACAAAAGTTCTTTGAATTGTTCCGCCAGGACGCCGCCAACCTCAAAGCCGGCGTCCTGGCCCTCCAGGAGCTCGTGAACAACTACGAGGACGTCGAGAAAAAGTACCAGCACATCAAGGACATCGAGCACCAGGGGGACGTGATCACGCACGAGATCTTCACCAAGCTCCGCGAGACCTTCATCACGCCCCTCGACCGGGAGGACATCCATGGCCTGGCCAGCGGCCTGGACGACGTCCTCGATTGCATCGAGGGCGTGGCCAGCCGGATGTTCTATTTCAAGATCGCCCGGCCGACGCCCGAGGTAAAAAAGCTCGTCGACATCATCAGCAAGGCCGTCCAGCAGATCTTCGAGGCCATCGACAACCTGGAGTCCCTGGGGCACGTCCACGCCTTTTGCAAGCAGATCAACATCCTCGAGTACGAGGCCGACGTCGTCTGCCGCGAGGCCATTGCCGACCTTTTCGAGAAGACCGAAAAGGTCGAGGATATCAAGGCCCTCATCAAGCTCAAGGAGATCTACTCCCGGCTCGAGGTCGCGGCCGACCGCTGCGAGGATGTGGCCAACGTCATCGAAGGGATCATCGTCAAGTCCTCCTGAGTTTCATGCCCAGCGCCGGCTTCCTCTTCGTCGTCTTCATCATCCTCGTCGCCCTGGCCTTCGATTTCACCAACGGCATGCACGATGCCGCGAACTCCATCGCCACCGTCGTCTCGACCCGGGTGCTGACGCCCCGGCAGGCCGTCATCTGGGCGGCCTTCTTCAACTTCGTCGCCTTCCTCGTCTTCGGCACGGGCGTCGCCCACACGATCGGCGCCGGGATGATCGACATCCGCATCGTCACGCCTCAGGTCATCTTCGCCGCCCTCTTGGGGGCTATCGGTTGGAACCTCTTCACCTGGATCCTCGGCCTGCCCACGAGCTCGTCCCACGCCCTGATCGGCGGTTACGCGGGAGCGGCCATCCTCAAGGCGGGCCCCGGCGTCATCATCGCCGCCGGCTGGGTCAAGACGGTCATTTTCATCTTCATCGCGCCCATCCTCGGCCTGGTCCTCGGCGCCGTCTTCATCACGGTCACGACCTGGATCGTCCATAAGAAAAATCCGGCCCGCATCAACAGGGCGGCCCGCCGTCTCCAGCTCATCTCCGCCGCCCTCTACAGCCTGGGCCACGGCGGCAACGACGCCCAGAAGACGATGGGCATCATCGCCAGCCTGATCTACGCGGCCGGCTGGACCAAAACCTTCCATATCCCCCTGTGGGTCGTCCTCTCCGCCCACGCCGCGATCGCCATGGGCACCCTCTCCGGGGGCTGGCGGATCGTCAAGACCATGGGCCAGAAGATCACCAAGCTCCGCCCGATCGACGGCTTCTGCGCCGAGACGGCCAGCGCCATCAGCATTTTCTTCGCCACCCATGCCGGCGTCCCGGTCAGCACGACCCACGTCATCACCGGGGCCATATCGGGAGTGGGGGCGGCCAAGCGGCTCTCCGCCGTCCGATGGGGGGTCACGATCAGGATCGTCTGGGCCTGGATCTTCACCATCCCCGGCGCCGGCCTGACGGCCGGCCTCGCCTATTTCCTCATAAACCTCGTCGACAAGTATCTGGTGTAAATCATGCGAAAAGCCTGCTTGTTTTTCATTCTCGCCGCCTTCCTGCTTGCCCCTCTCGCAGCGACGGCCCAAGTTTTGGAAAAGGGCCGTCTCCGCGACGTCCTGCCGGACGACGGCCTGGACAAATCGAGCGTCGTCGTCTTGCGCGATCAGGCGGCCCTCAACGCCCACTATTACCTGGCCGACGAGACCGTCCTGGGACTCAGCAAAAAAACGGAAGCCTTATTCGCTCGGTACCGGACGGGCCCGGGAGTGGCGCTCCTTCTCGTCGTCGCCTATCCTTCGGACGAAGAGGCCCGACGCGTGTACGAAAGGTTCGGCCGCGATTTCTTTTTGAAGACGTTCGATGGGAAGAGCCCGCGGACGCTCGAGAAGCTCGAAACGGGCGATTACGCCGCGGCCGTCCTGGCCCGGTCTGTCCTCATCGTCGTCCTGGAAGCGCCGAACCGGAAAAGCTGCGACGAGCTCGCCCGCCGGGCGGAAGAACGGGCGCTCGCCCTTTTTTAGGGATTTCCCGCCTCGATACACAATTTAATCCGGGAGGACACCGACCATGACCGACGAACCGACCGCCAAGCCGAAGTTCCCGGCCACGTTCTGGACGGCCAACACGATCGAGCTCTTCGAGCGGGCCGCCTACTATTCCATGGCCTCCTTCATGGTCATTTACCTGAAAGAGTCCCTGGGGATGACCCCCAGCTTCGCCACCTTCCTCAACGGCTCCCTCCTCTGGGGCATCATCTACTTCATGCCCATTCTCTCGGGGACGCTGGCCGACAGGTTCGGCTTCAAGCGCTCCCTCTCGGTTTCGTTCGTCCTGATCTCGCTCGGCTACTTCGTCATGGGCAACCTGCAGCGGCTCTGGCCCGGCCTCATCGGCAAAGGCGCGGCCGAGACCGTCGACTTCACCGTGCCCGTCGTCTTGGGCATCGTCCTCATCGGCCTCGGCGGCTCGATCGTCAAGCCCTGCATCGCGGGCACCGTCCAGAAGACGGCCGGGACGCGGGCGACCCTGGCCTTCGGCATCTTCTACATGGTCATCAACATCGGGTCGATCACGGGCCGCAGCGTGTCCTACTTCATCCGGACGAGCCTGGGCATCCCGGCCATCTTCACCTACGCCGCGACCGCCTTCGCCCTGGTCGGCCTGGTCATCACGCTCCTCGTCTACAAGGAGCCGCAATTTGTCAGCGACGGCATCAAGGACGGCCAAAAGGTCCAAAAGCGGACCCTACGCCAGTCCCTGCTGGGCATTTTCGTCGTCCTCGGCAACGTCCGGTTCCTCTTCCTCATCCTCGTCCTGAGCATGTTCTGGTTCCTCTACATCCAGCTCTACAATCTCATGCCCCTGTTCATGCGCTACGTCGACCCCGAAGCCCCCATGGAGCTCTACACGCTGGCCAACCCCATCATGATCGTCTGCTTCCAGCTCCTGATCACGCGCCTCGTCAAGCGGTGGCTGCCCATCAAGACGATCATGCTCGGGGCCATCGTCGTCACGCTGGGCATGCTCGTCAACGTCCTGCCGCCCCTCCTTTTCGCCGACGCCACGCAGAAAACCGGCGTGCTCGGCCTGAGCCTGCCCATCGCCGGGATCTTCATGATCATCTCGATCGCCTCGATGGCCGTCGGCGAGATGATGGCCTCGCCGCGCGTCTACGAGTACATCGGGGCCATCGCCCCCAAGGGGCAGGAAGGGCTCTACCTGGGCTATCAGAGCCTGCCCATCGCCCTGGCCAGCATCGTCGGCGGGCCGATCGGCGGCCGGCTCTTCGAGCGCTACATCAACACGCCGCTCAAGGAAGGCCGGCCGGTCGACACGGTGTCCATGTGGCTCATCATCGTGGCGATCGGCGTCGCCTCGATTGTCGGGCTGTGGATTTACGACCGGATGGTCGTCAAGGAAAAGAAAGTCTGATCCGCCGGCGGGTTATTTCTTCTTGGCCTGCGTCCCGTCGTCGCACGGCAGGTCCTCATTGTTATTACGGGCCATCTCGGCGTTGGGGGCCGTCGTGCAGAACGGCAACGGCTCCATCTCTTTATGGCAACAGAGCGGAACGGGTTTGCCCTTCTCGGCCTCGACCTTCTTGCCGCACACCGAGCACGTATATGTCACGTCGCTCATGGTCATCTCCTTATGTTGGTTGTTTCGCTTCCTCTTTATATTATCACCTTGACGCACCGGCCTCAAGCCGTCGAAGAGGGACTGTCCCCATCGGGGACCAAGCCGTGGGGGACTGTCCCCGATGGGGACAGTCCTTCTTTAAAGAGCCCGCTCCCTGCCGTTGCCGGCCGGTTTGGGAAGCATGACCATCCGTGCGCTTAGGGATCAATGGCGCGGGGGCAATGTCCGAAGGAAGCCAAATACCGCTATCCCTCGGCATGGACGGTCTTGACGCCACTCGGGCGGCGTCACGCGCTTCTTCCTTCTCTGAGCACGAAGGGGCTACTCCTCCGGCCAAGACGGCATTACAACGATCGAGAAGCTGAGCTCGCTGTTGACAGGCCTTGCGCGCTTCTTGTAGTGTCATAGGGAGTTAAACGTCCATGAACCCGAAGCAAGGCCTCGTCCTCAGCAACTACCGACCTCTCCGCGGCTACCTCCGGTTCAAAACCATGCTCGAAAAGATGGGCAAGGCGTACGCGTGATCCCTCTCGTCACGGCCGCCGGGCTGACCAAGAAATACGGCGACCTCGTCGCCGTGGCCGGGATTGCTTTCGAGATCCACGAAGGCGAGTGCTTCGGCTTCCTCGGCCCGAACGGGGCCGGGAAAACGACCACGGTCCGGATGATCCACTGCGTTTCGCCCGTGACCTCGGGGACCCTCACCGTCGGCGGGCTCCCCGCCGGGATCGACAACCGGGCCCTGAAGATGATGACCGGCGTCATCCCCCAGGAGATCAACCTCGACAACGACCTGACCGTCCAGGAGAACCTCGTCGTCTTCGCCCGCTTCTTCGACATCGGCCGCAAGGAGGCCCGGGCCCGGATCGCCGAGCTCCTCCGTTTCGTCGAACTCGAAGCCAAGTCGGGGAGTAAGATCTCGGAGCTGTCGACGGGCATGAAGCGGCGGCTGCTCATCGCCCGGGCCCTCATCAACCGGCCGCGGCTCATCGTCGCCGACGAACCGACGACGGGGCTCGACCCGCAGGCGCGGCACCTCATCTGGCAGCGGCTGCGCCAGCTCAAGAGCCAAGGGACGACCCTCGTCCTAACGACGCAGTACATGGAAGAGGCCCAACAGCTCTGCGACCGGATCGTCGTCATGTACCAGGGGAAGATCCTCAAGGAAGGAATCCCGGCGAAGCTCGTCGAGGACGAGATCGGGCGGGAGGTCGTCGAGATCCGCATCCCGCCGGAGGAGGACGGGAAAGTCCTCGCCGAACTCTCCGCCTTTCCCTGCACCCACGAGCGCGTCGGCGACACGCTCTATTTCTACTGCCGGGATGGGCACGCCCTCATGCGCAAGCTCATCGAGCTCGACCTGCCCAATACGCTGAACAGGCCGGCGACGCTCGAAGACGTCTTCCTCAAGCTGACCGGCAGGAGCCTCCACGAATGAGCCTGTCCTACCGGATCGCCTACGTCTTCCTGAGAAACCTCTATTCCTATAAAAGGTTCATCGTCCCGACCTTCCTCGTCAGCCTCGTCGAACCCCTGTTCTACCTCATCACGTTCGGTGTCGGGATGGGCGCCTACATGGGTTCCTTCGGCGGCAAGCCCTACCTCCACTTCCTCGTCCCGGGCGTCCTCGTCTCCGCCGTCATGATGTCCTCGTCGTTCGAATGCCTTTACGGGACGTACATCAAGATCGTCCACGAGAAAGTCTACGATTCGCTCATCGCGACGCCCGTCTCCGCCGACGAGGCCGTGGCCGGCGACATCGTCTGGGCGTCGTTCCGGGGCCTCGTCAGCGGCTCGCTGATGATGGCCGTCGCCCTGGCCATGGGCGTCGCCCCCGCCTCTCCGTTCCGGCTCCTTCTTCTCCTCGTATTCATGATCTTTATCGGCGTCCTCTTCGGCTCCCTGGCCATGATCGTGACCTCGATCGCCCCGAGCTTCGACTTTTTCAGTTACTACACCGAGCTGGTCGTCACGCCCATGCTGTTCTTTTCCGGTGTCTTTTTTCCCCTCGAGAGATTCCCCGGCTGGATGAAAACCCTGGCCGAGTTCCTGCCCCTGACCCACGCGGTCAGGATCTCGCGGGCGGTCTTCACCGGCGAGCCCGCGGCCGGGCTCGGCTGGAGCTTCGCCGGCCTCATCGTCCTCGCGGCGGTCGTCTTCACGATCTCCATCCGGATGATGAGAAAGCGCCTGATCAAATAGGAGCGCCTCATGGCCAACCGCACCCTCCGCGTCGCAACGGCCGCGGCATCCGTCTTCCTCCTCTTATCCGCCTCCGCGGGCAAGGCGGGGCTTCCCACCGGCCAGGACGTCGAAACCGTAGGGGCGAAGCCGGGCAACCGCACGATCGTCCCCGTCAACCAGGTCGTGACACCGATCGGGATCCAAGTCACTCTCCCGGGCCTGCGCCCCCAGGCGCTGGCCCTCTCCCCCGACGGGAAGCTCCTGGCCGTCGCCGGGAAAACACATGAGCTCGTCATCCTCGAACCGTCCACGGGCGCGGTCAGGCAGCGCGTCGTCCTCCCCGCCGAGGAGCAGGGCACGCCGCAGCCGCAGGCGCCGTCCCCAAACGTCCTCCAGCCCGACGATGAGGGCCAGTTGAGCTACACCGGCCTCGTCTTCGCCCCCGACGGCGGCCGCATCTACATGAGCAACGTCGACGGCAGCGTCAAGATCTTCACGGTCGCCGCGGACGGCGCAGTCGCGCCTTCGCACACGATCTCGCTCCCTCCGGCCGGCTCGCCGCGCCGGGCAGAGGAGATCCCGGCCGGATTGGCGCTATCGGCCGACGGCCGGAAGCTCTACGTCTGCGGCAACCTGTCCAACCGTCTCCTCGAGCTCGACACCGCGACCGGGGAAGTCCTGCGGACGTTCGACGTGGGCGTCGCGCCATTCGACGTCGTCCTCGCCGGCGGCAAGGCCTACGTCAGCAACTGGGGCGGCCGCCGGCCCAAGCCGGGCGACCTGACCGGGCCGGCCGGACGAGGCGCCGAAGTCCGGGTCGATCCGGTGAGACACATCGCCAGCGAAGGCTCGGTCAGCGTCATCGACCTCGCCTCCGGCAAGACGTCAGCCGAGATCCTCACCCAGCTCCACGCGTCGGCTCTCGCCCTCTCGCCGAACCGCCGCTACCTCGTCTGCGCCAACGCCGGTTCCGACAACCTCAGCGTCATCGACACGGCGGCCGACGCCGTCGTCGAGACGATCTGGGCCAAGAAAAGCCCGGCCGACCTCTTCGGCGCCTCGCCCAACGCCCTTGCCTTCTCCTCCGACGGGAAGACGCTCTATGTCGCAAACGGCACCCAGAACGCCGTCGCGGCGATCAAGTTCAACCCCCGTAAGCGGAAGTCCCGGCTGAAGGGGCTCATTCCCGTCGGCTGGTACCCGGGGGCGATCGCCTTCAACGCCTCCCGGGAAACCCTTTGCGTCGCCAACATCAAGGGCCATGCCGTCGAAACCACGCCCTACAAGCCGACGGGAGCCCCGGGGTTTAACTCCCACCAGTATCACGGTTCGGTCTCGATCGTCCCCGTGCCGCGACAAAAGGAATTGTGGGACATGACCGACGTCGTTTACGCCAACTACCGCCACGAACGGATCGCCCAAGCCCTGAGGAAGCCCCGCCTTAACCAGCCGCCGCAGCCCGTCCCCGAGAGGATCGGCGAGCCGAGCTTCTTCAAGCACGTCGTCTACGTCATCAAGGAGAACCGGACCTACGACCAGATCCTGGGCGACGTCGGCAAGGGCAATAGCGACCCCACCCTGTGCATCTTCGGCGAGAAGGTGACGCCCAACCAGCACAAGCTCGTCCGCGAGTTCGCCCTCCTCGACAACACCTACTGCAGCGGCATCCTCAGCGCCGACGGTCACCAGTGGTCGACCACGGCTTTCGGAACCGACTACATCGAGAAGTCCTTCGCCGGCTGGCCGCGGAGCTACCCCGACGGCATGGGCCCGGACGAGATCGACGCCCTGGCCTACGCGCCCTCGGGCTTCATCTGGGACAACGCCCTGAAGCACGGCGTTTCGCTCTGGAACTTCGGCGAGTTCACGATGCAGAACTGCGGCTGGAAGGACCCGGCCCGCAAGGGCGACCCCGAATGGAAGGACTACTGGGACGAGTACCTCAACGGCCGCGGCGAGGTCAGGATCGGCAGCGTTCCGGCGATCGAGACGGTGCGCCCCTTCTCGCCGGCCGACACGGTCGGCTGGAACATGGCCGTCCCAGACGCCTGGCGGGCCCGCTATATCGTCAACCAGATCGCCGCCTGGGAGAAAGAGGGGCGGATGCCCCAGCTCATCCTCGTCTGCCTCCCCGACGACCACACCAGCGGGACGTCGGAGGGCTCGCCGACCCCGGAAGCATGCGTCGCCGACAACGACCTGGCCTTCGGCCGCATCGTCGAAGCCTTCAGCCACAGCTCCTTCTGGAAGGAGACGGTGATCTTCGGCATCGAGGACGACCCCCAGAACGGCTGGGACCACATCAGCGGCTACCGGACGACGGCCTATTGCGCCAGCCCCTACACCAAGCGCGGCGCGGTCGTCAGCACCCAGTACAACACGACGAGCCTCCTTCGGACGATGGAGCAGATCCTCGGCCTGCCGCCGATGAACCAGTTCGACGCCACAGCGACGCCGATGTTCGACTGCTTCACGTCGACGCCGGACTTCACGCCGTTCGACGCCGTGCCCAACGCCATCCCGCTCGACACGATGAACCCGCCGAAGGAAAAGATCGCCGACGCTCTTCTCCGCCGCCAGGCCATCCAGTCGGGGCGCCTGAATTTCAAGCGGGTCGACGCCTGCCCGGAGGACACGCTCAACCGCATCCTCTGGCACGCCGTCAAGGGCTCCTCCGCTCCCTACCCCGCCTGGGCCGTGACCGGCGGGGAGCGGATTCTGAGAAGCGACCGATAAAAGCGCGGCGGAGCGGCTCGGAGCCGCGCTTTTAGGAGATATCTTAAGCGAGTCTTGGATTCTCTTAGTGACCTGACGTAAAATCGGGCCTGGACGCGAACTGAGAAGGAGACGCCATGACCTTACTCAAACCCCTCGACTGGATCATCATCCTCGTCTATTTCTGCATCATCCTCGGCCTGGCCTGGAAGGTCATGCGCCAGAAACAGAGGACCTCGACGGACTACTTTCTGGCCGGGCGCAACCTCGGATGGCTCATCATCGGCGCCTCCATTTTCGCCTCGAACATCGGGGCCGAGCACCTCGTCGGACTGGCCGGTTCCGGCGCGACCGACGGAGTCGCCATGGCCCACTACGAGCTCCACGCCTGGTGCCTGCTCGTCCTTGCCTGGGTCATGGTGCCGTTCTACATGCGCTCGAAGGTCTTCACCATGCCGGAGTTCCTGGAGAGGCGTTTCTCTCCGGCGGCCCGGACCGTCCTCTCCCTCATCTCGCTCGTGGCCTACGTCCTGACCAAGATGGCCGTCGGGATTTACGCCGGCGGGGTCGTCTTCAGCGTCCTGCTCCCCGAGCTCAATTTCATGGGCCTCGACAGCTTCTGGATCGGCTCCATCCTGGTCATCCTCATCACCGGGCTCTACACGGTCATGGGCGGGCTCAAGGCCGTCGCCTACACCGAAGCCATCCAGACATTCATCCTCATCGTCGGCTCGGCCCTGGTGACCTACTTCGGCTTGAAGGCCCTCGGCGGCTGGGGCGAGCTCCGGAGGATCGCCGGCTCGGAGATGTTCAACCTGTGGAAGCCGCTCGTACCGGCGGGAATCCAGGGGACGTGGGCCCCCGTCCAGGAGGCCGGCCGGATGGCCTGGTACTTTAACGACAACTATCCCTGGATCGGCATGCTCTTTTGCGCGCCCATCATCGGCCTGTGGTACTGGTGCACCGACCAGTACATCGTCCAACGCGTGCTTGGCGCTCCCAACGAACGCCAAGCCCGGCGAGGCTCGATCGCCGCGGGCTTCTTCAAGCTCCTGCCCGTCTTTCTCTTCATCATCCCCGGCATGATCGCTTTCGCCCTGGCCAAAAGCGGCCAGAACCAGGCCCTCCACAAGGAGCTTTTCGGGACCGGCACCGAGCTCATCCGGGCCAACGCCCAGAAGGCCTTCCCCATGCTTGTGGCCAACGTCCTGCCGGTCGGCGTCCGCGGCATGGTCGTGGCCGGATTACTGGCCGCGCTCATGAGCTCGCTCGCCGGCGCCTTCAACGCCGCCTCGACCCTCTTCACCATGGACTTCTATCAACGCCTGCGGCCCAAAGTGACCCAGGAACGGCTGGTCTGGGTCGGCCGTGTGGCCACGGGCATCATGGTCCTCATCGGGCTGCTTTGGATCCCCGTCATCCGCGGCGGCCGCGGCCTCTACGACTACCTCCAGGGCGTCCAGTCCTACCTCGCCCCACCCATCTTCGTCGTCTTTTTCTTCGGCGTCTTCATGAAGCGGCTGAATGCGAAAGGCTGCCTGGCCGCGCTCGGCACGGGCTTCGCCCTCGGGCTCTTCCGGCTGGCCGTCGACACGCCGGTCAAGCTCATCAGCGGGTTCTCCTACGCCAAGGGCTCGTTCCTGTGGGTCGTCAACCACATCTTTTTCCAGTACTACAGCCTGATCATCTTCCTCGTCAGCGTCGTCGTCATGATCGTCGTCAGCTACCTGACCGCGCCGCCGTCCTACGAGAAGATCAGCGGGCTGACCTACGGCACGGTCACGGCCGAGCACCGGAAGGAGTCGCGGGCCAGCTGGACAGCGACGGACATCATCACCTCCGGCATCGTCCTGGCCCTGATCGTCACCGCTTATCTCTATTTCACGGGGTAAGAGGGAAGGGAGCGACGTTGATATATTCGCGTCTCATGCTTCGCCCGCCCCACCTTGCCCGAGGAGGCCCCATGGCAAAAAGACCCGGACTCTCTATTTTAAGGATCATCATCCTCGTCGCCCTTGTCCTACTGCTCCCCGTCGCAACCGTGCCGGTCGCGACGGCGAGCGGTACGGC
>JADBLN010000082.1:14921-38122 GCA_014894455.1 Acidobacteriota bacterium
GCTCTGTCGCCCCGGCGGCGCAGGCTAGTTTGCCCGCTGCCGGGACGAAAAAACCCGTCAGCTACGATGCTTACAACGGCTGGCGGTCGATCCAGGGAACACAGCTTTCGCGCGACGGCCAATGGCTCGTCTACGCCCTCGTCCTTCAGGACGGGGACGGCGAGCTCGTCGCCCTGAACCTCAAGACGAATAAGGACTACCGCGCCGCCCGCGGCAAACAGCCTGTCCTGACCGTGGACGGCAAGTTCGTCGTCTTCACCGTCGCCCCGCTCAAGGCGGACGTCGACAAGGCCAAGAAGGACAAGAAGAAACCGGAGGAACAGCCCAAGAGCGGCCTGGGCATCATGAACCTGGCCACCGGCGAGGTGACCACGGTCGACCGGATCAAGAGCTTCAAGGTCTCCGAGGAGTCCGGCGCCTTCGTCGCCTACCTCCTGGAGCCGCCGCTGAAGAAGCCGGACGAGAAGAAGGACGAAGCGAAGAAGGAAGAGGCCAAGAAAGAGCCGGAGGTCAAACCGGAGGCTAAAAAGGAAGAAGCCAAGACCGAAGAACCGAAAAAAGAAGAGAAGAAAAAAGAGCCCGGCACCGACTTCGTCGTCCGCGAGCTCGCCTCCAGCAAAGAGACCAAGGTTGCCGAAGTCGTCGACTACGTCTGGAATAAGCCGGGAACCTGGCTGGCCTACGGCGTCTCCTCCAAGACCCCTGAGAACGACGGCGCCTTCGCCCTTGAAGCGGCTTCGGGAAAAACCGTCGCTTTGCTCAAAGGCCTGGGAAACTACAAGAACCTGACCTTCGACGAGAAGGGGGCCCAGCTCGCTTTCACCAGCGACCGCGACGACTACAAGTCCGAAAAATCGGCTTCCAAGCTCTACTATTGGGCACCATCCCCGGCGGCGGTCAAGCTGGTCCCGGCCGCGGGCAAGCCGGCCTTCGCAGCCGGGGCGACCGAGCTCGTCCCCGCCGCCGGGGCGGCAAAGCCCGCAGCTCCAAGCGAGGCGGCTACAGAGCTTGCCCCGGCCGCGGCCAGGAACTTCCCCGCCGGAATGGCTGTCAGCGAGAACGGCAAGCCCCAGTTCTCCAAGGACGGCGGGAGGCTCTTCTTCGGCATCGCCGCCGCCCCCAAGCCCGAGCCCAAGGACGCCGCCGAATCGGTCAAGGTCGACATCTGGAACTGGAAGGACCTCTACCTCCAACCGATGCAGAAGGCCCAAGCCGACGAAGACAAGAAGCGGACGCTGATGTGCGTCATGCACCTCGGGCCGAAAGAGAAGAAGTTCGTTCCGCTGGCCACCACGAACGTCCCCGACATCGCGCTCGCCGAGGACGCCAAAGTGGCCCTCGGCTCGTCGGACCTCGCCTACCGCCAACTCGTCTCCTGGGACCAGAGTTACGAGGACATCTACGTCGTCAACGTCAACGACGGCTCGAGAAAAAAAGTCCTTGAAAAAACCCCCAACGGCGCCCGCCTTTCCCCCGGCGGCGCCTGGCTCTTCTATTTCAACGACTCGGATAACGCCTGGTACGCCTACCGGATCGCCGACGCCAAGACCTTCAACCTGACCGGAAAGCTAGGCGTCAGCTTCGATCAGGAGGTCTGGGACTCGCCGAGCGAGCCGGGCCCCTACGGGACGGCCGGCTGGACCGACGGCGACAAGTCCCTGCTCGTCTACGACCGCTACGACATCTGGGAGATCTCTCCGGACGGCGCCAAGAGCCGGATGATCACGAACGGCGTCGGCCGCCGCGACAAGCTCGTCTTCCGCTACAGCCGCCTCGACCCGGAGAAAACGACCATCCCGGCGAGCGGGCCTCTCGCCCTTCAAGCTTCGAACGAAAAAACCCGGGCCACGGGCGCCTACCGTGTCGACCTGGCCGCGCCGACGGCCGACCCGGTCAAGGTCGTCTGGATGGACAAGCTCTTCGGCGGCCTGCAGAAGTCCAAAAACGCCGACGTCTACGTATTCACCCAGCAGCGCTTCGAGGAGTTCCCCGACCTCTGGGTGAGCGGCCCCGACTTCTCGTCTGCCCGGAAGGTCAGCCAGGCCAATCCGCAGCAATCCGAGTACAACTGGGGCCGGGCGGAGCTCATCGAATATGCCAACGCCGACGGCGTCCCGCTCCCGGCCGTCCTGATCAAGCCCGAGGATTTCGACCCGGCCAAGAAGTACCCGCTCATGGTCTACATCTACGAAACCCTGGCCTCGGGCCTCCATCGCTACTACCCACCCGCTCCCGGCACGAGCATCAACTTCACCCGCTATATCAGCAACGGCTACGTCATCCTCATGCCGGACATCATCTACGAGGTCGGCTACCCGGGCTCGAGCGCTCTCAAGTGCGTCATCCCGGCCGTCAACAAGGTCCTCGGCATGGGCTTCATCGACCCCAAGCGGGTCGGCATCCAGGGCCACAGCTGGGGCGGCTACCAGATCACCTACCTCATCACCCAGACCGAGATGTTCGCCGCCGTCCAGGCCGGCGCTTCGGTCTCGAACATGACCAGCGCCTACGGCGGCATCCGCTGGGGCACGGGCATGTCCCGGGCCTTCCAGTACGAGAAGACCCAGAGCCGCATCGGCGCGCCGCTCTGGTCGCGGACCCTCCAGTTTATCGAGAATTCACCTATCTTCTGGGTCGAACGGGTCAAGACGCCCTATCTCTCGATCCACAATGACGATGACGACGCGGTGCCCTGGTACCAGGGCATCGAGTTCTTCTCCGCCCTCCGCCGACTCGGCAAGGAGGCCTACATGTTCAACTACAACGGCGAGAAGCACGGCCTCCGCGAGCGGGAGAACCAGAAGCACTGGACCGTCCACCAGGACGAGTTCTTCGACCACTTCCTGCTGGGCAAGCCGCGGCCGGAATGGATGGAGCAGGGTGTGCCCTATCTCGAGCGCGGCCAGCGCGACGTCGGCGCGCTTTACAAGGCGCCGGAAGCCAAGGAAGAGAAAAAGGAAGAAAAGAAAGAGGAAATTGCGGCGTCGTCTCGTGGCTGAGCGTCATCGCCGCCCGCCGGCTTCTCAAGCTCTAAGGGCCCGGGCTTCGCCGGCGGCTCCCCATCGGTCAGCGGATTTCGAGGCCGGCCATGGAGGTCGCCGGAAGGGTGACGGTCGCCCGGCGCGACTCGACCCGGACCGACAACTGAGCCGGCCCGGAACCCGCGTCGTACTCCGCCCGCCCCAACCGCCTGGCCGTAGCGCCCCGCGGCGACGCCGGAAGATCCACGGCCACCTCGAGACTCTCAGCGCTCTTGTTGATGAGAAGGACGCCGAGGCTGCCGTCGGCCTTCCTCACGGCGTATCCGGTCACGATCGAGGGTTCGACGTCGAGCGTCACCGCCAGGACGGCGATCGGCGCCACGGGGTCGGAGGACGACAGCGTCTGGGCGGGCAGGGCCACGGGCCAGTAGTTCTTCGTCGGCCGCGGCGGCGTCGCGCCGTCGTCGATGAGGGAGTGGGGGTCGGCGCCCGGGTGGAGATGGATCCAGACGTTGGCCGCGTCGGCTTTCATGAGGGACACGCCCAGGGCATCGGCCAGCCACAGACCCTGTTCGATGGTGAACTGGCCCCGGGTGCAGCCTTCGTCCCAGATGGCGGCGTTGATCTCGGTGACGGCGATCTTGACCCGGGAAAGCCCGCGGCTGGCCACCGCGTTGCGGATCGTCTCCAATTCACCGCCGAAGTCCTGCGGGTCGTCGAGGTCGATCCCGTTCTGATTGCTGTTCGAGATCCAGCCGCCGTAATGGTGATAGCTGACCCAGTCGAGGAGGTCCAGGGCGCCCAGGCTTTGCAGGCGGTTCAGGAAGCCGTTGATCCAGGTCATGTTGTAGCCCGAGACGACCGGACCCATGGCCCGGGCGGACGGGTCGACCGCTTTGACGGCCGTCATCAGGAGGATGAACCTGTCGGTGTACTCATTGATGCTGAGCATGGGGTTCCAGGAGCCGTCGTTCTCGTTCCCGACTTCGTAATAGGCGCCGGCGAAACCCTCGGCCACGAAGAGGCGGGCCAGGGCGTCCGCCTCGGGCGCCGCGCTGTGGACCTCCCCGTCGATGGTATGGTCGAACGGGTTCAGGGAGAACATGGGGACGCAGCCGATGGCCTTTAGGAAGGCGATGTACTGACCGACGTCGATCCCCCAGCTCCAGTCGTCCCACTGGACATGGTCGTTGCCGCTGACCTTCTGGGTCACCCAGCAGTAGTTGTTGGACATGTTGCCGCCGGGGAAGCGGGCGACCGACGGCCGGAGGTCCCTGAACAAGTCCTGTGTCGTCGCCCCGAGCTTGGTGTTCGAAACCCAGGCACCGAGGTTGGCGCCGAAGATGAGGCCGGGTTCGAGCTCGCGGAGGACGGCGCTCCCGTCGACCGTCACGACCACATCGACCCCGGGTTCCGGAGAGGACGTCGATTGGCAGCGGGTCAAAAGAAGGATCGGGAGAAGAAGGAACAAGGGGATGAGGAGCCGTCTTTTCATCGTCATGCTTTAGCCTTTGAAGGCCCAGGCGAGCATCTGGTCGTCGGCAGCCTTCAGCGGGCGGCCGTCAAAGCCGCCGAGGATGTCCCAGCGGGAAAAGCCCGCCGCCCGGAAGAGGAGCTCCAGCTCGAACCTGTAGACCCAGCGCTGGGAGGTCGAGAACTTGTGGACGGCTTCCGGGCGGTCGGACGCGCCGAGTTCCCAGATCTCGACCTCGGAATCCTGGCGCTGGGCAACGATATCTTTTTTGCGGTTATCCCATAGCTGGATCTTGCCTCCGCCGGACCTCGGGGCTTCGTGCTCGAGGACCGCCGTGCCCTCCGGTTCGGACCAGTAGGCCGGGCCGGGATAAGACATGTGGAGGACGAGGGCTCCGCCCGGCTCCAGATGCTCGAGCGAGCGGCGCAGGACGGCGAGCTGGTCCTCGATCGTATCGCAATGGGCGAAACCGTTGAAAGCGCAAAAGATCCGGGCGTAGCGGCGGCCCATCGAAAAATCCCGCATATCGGCGACTTCGGCCCGGACCGTAAGCCCGCTTGTCCGGGCCTTTTCCTTCAAGCGGCCGACCATCGCCGGGCTCGAATCAAATCCGTCGATCTCGACACCCGTCTTCAGGATCGGAAGGAGGATCCGGCCCGTGCCGCAGGCGACTTCGAGCACCGGTCCTCCGGCGGACCGGGCGACGTCGAGCCAATAGGGAATGTCGAAATCGAGCGAGTCGAACAGGAGGTCATAGAGCTCGGGGGCGTCGTAGGGGGATGGATTCTCGTGGTCGTTCATGCAGCTCCTTTCGGGCATCATATGTGATATCCTATTGCCGGGCAAGACAGACGAAGGGAGACGACTATGGCCATTCCGATTTTCCAAGTCGACGCTTTCGCCGAGGAGCCGTTCAAGGGAAATCCCGCCGGAGTCTGCCTTCTTGCCGCGCCGGCCGACGCGGCCTGGATGCAGAACGTCGCCGCCGAGATGAACGTGGCCGAGACGGCCTTCACGCTGGCCGAGGGCGACGGGTTCCGCCTGCGCTGGTTCACGCCCAAGGTCGAGGTGAAATTGTGCGGCCACGCCACACTGGCCACGGCGCACATTCTGTATGAGCGGGGAATTCTCGCGCCGGACCGCGAGGCGCGCTTCCAGACGTTGAGCGGACTCCTGACGGCCCGCCGGGACGGGGGCCTCATCGAGCTCGACTTCCCGGCCCGGCCTCCCCTGCCGAAACCGCCGGAATGGGCCGACGCGGTCGTCGGCGCCCTGGGCATCAAGCCGGTCTATATCGGCATGAGCGCCGAGGACGTCCTCTTCGAGGCGGCCGACGAAGAGGCCGTGCGCTCCATCAAGCCGGACTTCGCGACGCTTCGCTCGCTCCCCGCGCGCGGCGTCATCGTCACCAGCCGCTCATCCGACAAACGTTTCGATTTCGTCTCGCGCTTTTTCGCCCCGGCGGTCGGCGTCGACGAGGACCCGGTGACCGGCTCATCCCACACCGTCCTCGTGCCCTACTGGGCGAAGCGGCTGGGGAGAACGTCGTTCACGGCCTCCCAGGCCTCGGCACGCGGGGGGGTCCTCTATCTCCGTCTCGAGGGCGACCGGGTCCGGATCGCCGGCAGCGCGGTGACGGTCATCCGGGGGGAGATCCTGGTCTAGCCGGGTTCAGGATTTCGAGGTCCCGACGCGCACCGGCTCATCGGCGCTTTGTCGCGGCTCACGTCCGGGGGGCCTCGGGCTCGGTGTGGATGAGGACGTGCTCGATCTCCGGGATCTCCTTTTTCATGGCCTCCTCGATCCGCGAGGAGAGCCGGTGGGCTTCGATGACGGGGGCGTTCCTGTCGAATCCGCAGTGGAGGGAGACCGCGAACCAATCGCCCTGCCGCCGGACGAGGATGTCGTGGCAGCAGGCCCGGCCGGCGACGGCCTCGGTGATCACCCTGATCCGCTCGACGAGCGGCCCTTCCTCGGCCGTGACGTCCAGGCCGCTGCCGACGCCCGTGCCCCGCGATTCGATGTGGGTGTTGACGCGCTGGATGGCCGGGATGTCCGCCTCGAGGTCCTGCTCGATGTGGCTGGCCAGGTCGTGGGCCTGGTGGAGAAGGAGATGGTCGTCCACTTCGAGGTGGAGGTCGACGTGGATCTCGCCGCGGTCCTCGTGGACGCTGATGTTGTGGACCGGGACCTGGTTCCTCTCGGCGACGGCCCGGATGCGCCGGGCCATCGTCTCGCGCTCGCTCTCGCGGGGGTCCGTGTGGATAACCACGTCCGCGCCCGGGACGAGGGCCTGAATCCGGGCCTCGACGTCCTCGGCGATGGCGTGGGTCCGTTCGAACGAGAGGTTGCGGTCGACTTCGATGTTCATGTCAACGAAGACGAGGGCGCCCGACCGGCGGAGGCGGACCTTGCCGGCATTGATGACCCCCTCGACTTCGTCCGCGCCTGCGACGATCTTGTCCTTGAGGCCCTCGGGCGCGCGGTCGAGGAGGACGTCGATCGTCCGCTTCCCGAGCCGGTAGCTGACGAAAAGGACGATGAAGGCGACGCCCAGGGCGGCGACCGCGTCGGCCCGGTCGAGGATGCCGGCGTGCCCGGGGAAGACTTTCCGGCCGAGCCAGACGAGGACGAGGCCGCCGAGGACGACCGCCGACGACCAGACGTCCGTCGAGAAATGGATGGCGTCGGCCTCGAGGGCCTGGCTCCGGTGCTTTATGGCCGCTCGGCTGAGCATCCGCGACCGGCTGACGTCGATGGCGATGGCGACGATGATCACGAGAAAGGCCCAAATGCTGGGGTCGACGTGGACCGTTTGGAAGAAGATCCGGCGGACGGCTTCGTAGATGATCCAGGCGCAGGTGAGGAAGAGGAGCAGGGTTTCTATGAGGGCGGAAAAATTCTCGACCTTGCCGTGGCCATAAGGGTGCGCTTCGTCGGCGGGCCTGTCCGAAACGCTGACAGCGACGAGGGTGATAATCGCGGCGACGAGGTCGAGGCCCGAATGGGCGGCCTCGGCCAGGATCCCGAGCGAGCCGCTGAGGAGGCCGACGGTGAGCTTCATCCCCGTCAGGGCCAAGGCGGCGAGGACGGAATTCGCGGCCGCCGCTCGCTTCTCCCTGCGGGTCAATTCGACGGTCGAGGCTTCTTCGACGGACATGATTTTCAGTGATCCCGGCAGGATGATATTTTATCACGGCCTGCGGGCGTTAACAACTCCCCGGGCGAAGAAACGAATATCGGCGTACTCGGGGAAGAGGCGGCGGATTGCATTCCACGGCGGGATACGATATGCTGAGCGGGAAAAGACACGTCATCCCTAAGGAGGGCTGCATGAAAAAGTTCACCGCCATCGCCGGCCTCCTCCTCGTCGCCTCCTTCGCCGCCGCCCAGACGGCCACGGTCCTCACGGGACCCTTCGACGAGGCGCTGGCCCAGGCCCAGAAGCTCAACAAGCTCATCCTCATCGACTTCTACTCGAGTGGCTGAGGGAGCTGCAAACTGCTGGTTCAGCAGTTCTACAACAACCCCAAATACGCCGATTTCCTCAACAAGAACGTCATCCTCTACCGCGCCAGCCGCGGCGACAAGAACGGCGACGCCATGTACGAGAAGTACAATATCAGCGCGACGCCGACCGAGCTCATCGTCGATAAGAACGGGAAAGAAGTCGACTGGATCGTCGGCTATGGCCCGCCCGCCGACAAGTTCCTGGAAAGGGTCCAGAAATCCCTATCCGGGGTCGACACTTATCTCGCCTTGAGCGAGCGCTACGCCAAGGAGCCGACGAACGTCGAGGTCGTCTTCAAGCTCGCCCAGAAGTGCGGCGATCGCTACACGATGGAAGCGAAGACCAAGGAGCTCTACGCCAAGGTCATCGCCCTCGACCCCGAGGGAAAACAGGGCTCCTACACCTTCGAGTACCTCAAGGCGACCGTCCCCTACACCCAGGCCGCCGAGTTCGAGCTCGGCCAGATGACCTCCATGGGCCGTAAGCCCGACCCGGCTCCCCTTCAATCCTTCATCAAGAAATACCCCGAGAGCAAGCTCGTCAAGCAGGCTTACTCCTACCTGGGCTACTACTACGGCTACCAGGCCTCCAAGGAAGACGCAAGCAAGTTCTTCGACGCGTACACGGCTAAGTACCCCGAAGACAAGGATGCCCTCGGCTCCTACGTCCAGCGCATCGTCCGGGACAAGGAGCCGGTCGACAAGGGCATCGCCATGGCCGAGAAGCTCAAGGACATCGCCGGCTATCCGCAGAACCCCAACTACCAGCAGAACCTCGCCCAGCTCCATATTCTCAAAGGCGACGCGGCCAAGGCCGAAGAGGAATTCGGAAAGGATTTCATCGACGGCTATGTTTCGAACGCCGTCTACGCCCTGACCGGCTACGCGAATTTCTGGCTGGAACAGAACAAGAACCTCGAGAGCGTCGAGGCCATGGCCGACCTCGCCGCCAAGCTCAAGCCCGACCAGTCGTACACGCTCGCCCAGGTTGCCGGCATCTACGCCAAGCTCGGTAAGACCGACAAGGCCCTGGCGATCTACGGGCCGGAATTCGCCAAGAAGAACTGGGGCGACCAAGGGAGCCTCTCGAGCTACGCCAGTTTCTGGAACAAGCAGGGGACGAACCTCGACAACGCCCTCGCAGCGGCCAAAAAGTCGGTCGAGCTCACCTCCGACTATTACAACAACTACGTCCTCGGTCAGGTCCTTTTCAAGCTGAAGAACTACATAGAGGCCCTCAAGGCCGCCGAAAAGGCCCTCGAGCTCGTCAAACCCATGACCGTCAAGTACGAGGGATTCCCCGTCCAGCAGTACGAGAAGCTCGTCAAGGACATCAAGGACGCCATGGCCAAGGAGAAGGGCGGAGAAGTCAAGAAGTAAACATGCGCCAATCGAACAAATGGGCCGGTCCCTGCAAGGGCCGGCCCATTTGTTTGGCTGGCGCGGTTTGACAAGGCATCGGGGCTCGCCTATAGTGCTTGTAGGCGGCTAGAGATGAAAAAAGCGGCCTGTCTGGTCATCGCGTTTGGCTCGTTGCTCTCCCTCCTCGCTTACGGGCAATCCGCGACGGCCTCCCAATCCCTCGACGAGCGCGTCCGGGAATTCCTCGCCTCGCAGAAAGACCAGTGGCGCGAGGAGAACGTCACCGAGGCCGACGGCCGGTTCCTCTACGACCTCATCCTCAAGCGCGGCTACACGCGCGCCCTCGAGATCGGGACGTCCACGGGGCACTCGGGGATCTGGCAGGCCTGGGCCCTGAGCAAGACGGGCGGCTCGCTCATCACCGTCGAGATCGAGGAATTCCGGCACCTCTTGGCCGTCCAGAATTT
The DNA here is from genome assembly GCA_014894455.1 of Acidobacteriota bacterium. Lineage (GTDB taxonomy): Bacteria > Acidobacteriota > Aminicenantia > Aminicenantales > Saccharicenantaceae > RBG-16-66-30. Next base: position 24,716 of record JADBLN010000082.1, read on the forward strand.
CAAGGCCTCCGGACTCGACGGCACCATCGACGCCCGGCTGGCCGACGCCCACGAGCTCGTCGAGGAGCTGCTGGGACCGTTCGACTTCGTCTTCATCGACGCCGACAAGAACTGGACCCTGAACTACTTCAAAGCCCTGCTTCCCAAGCTCGCCCCCGGCGGCTGTTTCGCCGTCCACGGCGTCTCGAGCCTCGGCTACATGAAGGGCATCCGGGACTTCCTGGATCACGTCCGGGGCCTCGACTTCATGGAAACGACGGTCGAAACACCGTCGGCCGGCGGGATCTCCCTGAGCTTCCGCAAGAAAGGCCCGGCTTGACCCGGAGCCCCATCCCTCATAATATTCCCCCATACTCCCCATCCAGACAGGAGACAATCATGAGCACCCATTTCCGCGACCGGCTCCGCCGCGGCGACCGGCTCATCGGGACACTGCTCAGCCTGGCTTCGCCGGAGCTGGCCGAGATCGCCTCCGCCGCCGGCTTCGACTGGCTGTTCCTCGATATGGAGCACGGCGTCCTGGAGGCCCGGGACGTCCTGCGCCTGGTCCAGGCTGTGCGCGACCCCTGCGCGGCCCTCGTCCGGATCCCGGAGAACCGGGAGATGTGGGTGAAAAAAGCCCTGGACACCGGCGCGGCGGGCATCATCGTTCCCCATGTCAACAGCGCCGAAGACGCCGCTCGGGCCGTCCACTGGGCCAAGTATCCGCCCGAAGGCGGGCGGAGCGTCGGCTTCAGCCGGGCCAACGGCTACGGGGCCCGCTTTCAGGAGAACGTCGAGACGGCTAACCGGGAAACGGTCGTCGTCGCCCAGGTCGAGCACATCGATGGCGTGGGCGCGATCGAAGCCATCCTCGGGGTCGCCGGAGTCGATGCCGTTTTCATCGGACCCTACGACCTCTCCGCCAGCATGGGCAAGCCCGGCCGGATCCAGGACCCCGACGTCCAGGACGCGGTCAGGACCATCGCGGAAGCGTGCGCCCGCAGGAGTGTCCCAGCCGGTATTTTCACCGTGAATACGCCCGGCGCCGTCAAGGCTCTGGCGGAAGGTTACACTCTCGTCTGCTCGGGTATCGATATCGGGCTTTTTTCGCAAGCGGCGTCCGAGATCGTCAGAGGTCTCAGGCCAAGAAATTCTTGACAGACCTCAGTTTATATACTACATTTTGTATGGATACTTATGGAGTCCTACGAAATTTGGTGTTGTGGTCTGACCTCTGAACTCTTGTTATTTTCCACACCCCCGCCTATCGACCGACTAAAAGGGTTCCTGCGTTCCAGGGAGGCCGGACCCTAGATGGCGCGAGAGCAGATGGAAAAGACAGCCGCGGACACCCTGCCCGTCGTCCTCGTCGTCGACGACGACCTCGCCTATCTCGAGAAACTCCAGCGGGCCCTGCGGGACATCTACGCCGTGTACACGACGACGAGCGGCGTCGAGGCCATCCAGCTGATCAAGGCCCTCCCGGAGGTCAACGTCCTCGTCGTCAACGAAGACCTGCCCCGGATGAAGGGCACCGAACTGCTCCGTTTCCTCAACGAGCTTTTCAAGAACTCCGATGCCATCATCAAGATCCTTCTGACCGAATCCGCTACGAACGGGTCCGTCATCGACCTGGCCAGCTACGGCCGCATCGACTGCTGCCTGGCCAAACCGACGGACCCGGCCGCCATACGGCGGAAGATCAGCTTCCTCATCGCCCAGCGGTCCCGGGAAAAGCGGTCCTCCATGCGGGTCACGCTCGACGGCTCCCGGGACATCCGCATCGAGACCGGGCCCCTGGGCGAGGCCAAACTGGTCAACCTCAGCGAGAACGGCATGTTCCTCAAGACCCTGTCGTCGTTCCCCGAGGGCTCGGCCGTCCCCCTGAGCATCTCTCTTCCCGACGGCCGGCACTACATGGTGAACGGCCGGGTCGTCCGCCAGGACATCGATCAGGGCGGGGTCGGCGTCGAATTCGAAGCCATCGACGACACGAGCCGCCTGTCGCTCCTCCAGTTCATGTCCGATTACGTGTCCATCCGGGACTTGACCGAGCTCAAGCTCCGCTACCCGTTCCTCCGGACCGACGAGATGGTCCTGTTCACGGACTCGGTCAAGATCGAGTCCCTCATGCGCGAAGCCCTGGTCCGCAAGGTCGAGGTCGCTGCCGTCCCGGCCCGCTCCGGCAACCCTGAGATCCTGTCCTTCGCCGACATCCGGCCGCCTTCCGTATGCCTCCTCTCGGGCGAGAAGCTCGACGTCAAGTTCAAGACCTCCGACCTCCTCTTCGTCTCGTACCAGATCGGCTATGCGACCTACAATTTCGAGACCATGATCTCCCGGATCTTCCCCGACGGCCGGACGCTCGTCTGCCTCTACCCGCGGGTCATGTTCTACTCGGAAAAACGGGCCGATAAAAGGATCAGCCCGGCCGGCGACCTGCGGGTCGAGATCCCCCTGCCGTCCCCGTTCGACCGAAAGCTCCGGGGCCGCATCACCGATATCAGCCCGAACGGGATGAGTTTCGTCGCCGACGGGGAAGCGCCGGCCCTCCTCAAGGGGACTCCGCTCGAATCCTTTGCCATCCTCGACGGTGAAAAAGTTCTCTGGGAGGAAACCGGCGAGATCCGCCACGTGGGCCTCGCCGAGGCGGGCGAAGGCCGAGGGTTGAAGTACGGCGTCCAGTTCGGCATCGGGCGGATGAGCATCCAATCGGTCCATGCCCCCGACCCGGATTTCGCCCGGCGCACCGAGGATATCCTAGACGTCGCCGCGGCCAGGAGCGCCATCGGCCTGCCGACGGACTTCGCCAGGACGGACCTCATGAGGCCCCGGGTCATCCGCCTGGAGAACAGGCGCGGCGAGGAGATCGTCGGCCTACTCAACTCGTCTCTGCCGCTCGATGAGAAGCCGGTCCCCGTGGTCCTTATCCCGCCGGCCTTCGGGAAAACCAAGGAAGTGCTGTTCGGCCTGGCCCTGACGCTCATCCAGAATTTTAGGACTCTGGGAAAACCCGTGGCCGTCATCCGTTACGACGGGATCCGGAGAAAGGGGGAGAGCCATAAGGACCCGGAAGCTTCCGAACCGCCTTGGGAAACGTTGAACTCCAGCACGAGCCAGGGCGCCGACGATCTGAAGGCAGTCATCGACTGGCTCCACATCAATCCCAAACTCAGGGCGAGTTCGGTCATCCTGGTCTCGTTTTCCCTGTCTGCCCTAGAAGCCCGAGTGGTCCTGAGAGATGCGGGCTACCGCAAGAGAATCGACTACTGGATCTCCTGCATGGGCGCGCTCGAATTCAGGGACATGATGAACCGGATCAATTGCGGACTGGATCTTCTTGAGCAGCATCAAATCGGCATCAATCTGGACGTCTATCCCATTCTGGGCAACTTCATCCGGCACGAGCCATACGCGTCCGATATCATCGCCAACGGCGTCGGGACGCTCGAGCAGGCCCGGGAGGACATGCGGCATCTCAACCTCCCGATCACCTGGATCTACGGACGACACGATAAATGGATTAAGTCGGAATTCATCCGCGACGTCATGAGCGTCCAGGCCAACGCCCTACGCGAAGTCATTTCGGTCCCGATCGGGCACAATGCCCGGACGTCCAGAGAAGCTCTCCGGATGTTCGGCACGATCACATCGCTCATCCATCGGTTCCTTCACAAAACGATGATCCAGCCGGTTCTGCCGAGCCGGAAAGATATGGAACTCATGCGCCGGGCCGAGAAGGACCGGCTCCCGCCCCGCGACCTCAAGAACCGGAAGACCTACTGGCATCACTATCTCGTCGGAGAGGGCAACCTTCTCGGCTTCGACATCATGGCCATGTCCGATGATTACCAGCAGTTGATGCGCGACCAGTTCAACGCGCTGGAGCTCCGGCCCGGGGACCGGCTCCTCGACCTGGGCGGCGGGACGGGCAACTTTATCGAGCATCTCCTAAAGAGCATCGGCGAGCTGCCCGTTCAGGTCACCATCGCCGACCTCGTCCCCGACGCCATGAAGCAGGCCAGGCAGAAGCTCGTGACTCAATACAACCTCGGCGAAAAACCGGGACAGTTCAACCTTCTGGCCCTCGACCTCGAGATGAGCCGTTTTCTCGCCGTCCGCCGCTTCCTCGACGGCGAGGTCGGGACGTTCGAGGAGATGGCCGACAAGGTCGAGAACCTCGCCCTCGAAAGCGCGATCAAGATCCAGGAGGACTACTCCCCGCGCCTCCACCGAATCCTCCGGGGCGAGCGGATCACCCCGGACCATGACGACTGGCTGAAGACGCGTTTCGACCTCCACGAATGCCGGATCATCACCGACTTCAACCTGGCCGCCCGGTACGTCCGACGCCTGGCCCCGGCAAAGCCGGTCTTCCGGAGGCTCATCCTCCCCGGGACGCTGGAGGACACGTTCCATCTGCCGATCAAGCCGGGCTGGTATAATAAGATCCTCATGAGCCTCGTCCTGTCCTACGTCTTCAACCCGGTCGAAACGCTCCGGGAGGTCCGGCGCGTCATCGAGCCGGGAGGCATCCTAGTGCTGTCGAGCATGCGGCCCGACACCGACGCCTCCGGGCCGTTCACCCGGCTCCTCGATAAAATCGAAGCCATGCCCGAGGAGGCGCTGCCGCCCAAGTGGTCGAAATCCCGTCTCCTCGACTCGCTCCGTTCATTCCTCAACGACGCCCAGGCGCTGACGGAACTCGAAGAGGCCGGAACCTTCGATTTCTTCGACCCGGAAAAACTGGATGGCCTGCTGGATGAGGCCGGATGGGTCAGCTTAAGAAAAATCCCGAGTTACGGCGATCCGCCGCAAGGCTATGTCGTCGTAGCCAAGCCGAGAACACCACATGACTAAGCCGCAAAACCGGGAATTCGAATTCGAAGAACGCCTCTACCAGGATTACGCCCTGAAGAGCCGGACCCGGCTCATCATCATCCTCAGCGCCATCCTCTACGCCTCGTTCATCATCCTCGACTGGGTCCACGCCCCGAGGGAGCTCTTCCCCCTGTTCCTGTACATCCGGCTCGGCGTCCTCGCCGCCCATCTCGTCCTGTTCCTTCTGCTTGGGCGGATGAAAACCAACCGCGACTACGCCAAGATCGTCATCACCGTGGGGTTCTTCGATGTCCTCGGCATCGCCGTCATGATCTATTTCTTGGGGGGATTCGTCTCGGCCTATGTCCAAGGCCTGTCGATCATCATCATGGGATCAGTCATCGCCCTGCCGCTGTCGTTCCGCGACTCGGGACTGGTGTTCATCTTGATCTGGGCCAGCTACGTCATCTCCAGCGTTTTGAATATGCCCCGCGGGACAACCAATTGGCGCGATATCATCACCAACCTGTTTTTTCTGACCTCTCTCCTGATCATCGGGAGCATCGGCTCGTATTTCATGGACAAGCTGCGCCGTCGCGAGCTCCGCAGCCGCCTCCAGCTCGAGGAGACGACGGTCCAGCTCCAGGAGTCGAACGTCAAGCTCAAGAGCCTCGACGAGCTCAAGACCCAGTTCTTCGCCAACGTCAACCACGAGCTGAGGACGCCCCTCACTCTGATCCTGGCCCCGCTCAAAGCTGTCCTCGAAGGCCGGATGGGGCGGCTGTCGCCGATCCTCAAGGACACGCTGGAGACGATGCAGCGAAACGGCTACAAGCTGCTCAAGCTCATCAACAACCTCCTCGACCTGAACAAGCTCGAGGAAGGGAAGATGCGGCTCAAACTGAGGACCGTGAACCTCGTCGATTTCATCCCGCCGCTTCTCGCCGCGGTCAAGCCCCTGGCCGACCAGAGACAGATCCGGCTCTATTGCCAGCATCCTCCCCAGCCCGTCGACCTGACCCTCGACCCAGACCAGTTCGAAAAGGTCGTCTTCAACCTCCTCTCGAACGCCCTCAAGTTCACGAACAAGGGCGGTAAGATCACGATCTACATCGAGGAGCGGGACCAAACCGTGACGATGACCGTCGAGGACACGGGGATCGGCATCCCGGAGAATATGCTCGAAACGATCTTCGACCGCTTCTCCCAGGTCGACGGGTCCAAGTCCCGGGCCCAGGAGGGCACGGGCATCGGGCTGGCGCTGGCCCGGGAGATCGTCGTCGTCCACAAGGGGACCATCCGGGCGGAAAGCGAGCTCGGCAGGGGCTCCCGGTTCATTGTCGAGATGCGCAAGGGCGAGGAGCATTTCGACGACGAGGTCCTCGACCGCCGGTCGGAGGACCTGCCCATCGGGCTCCGGCGGCGGCTGACCGACACCGACGAACCGCACGTCCAGGATATCGTCACCGACTTCCGCCGGCTCCAGCTCGTCGACCTCGAGAAGGTGGACATCGAGGGCGGCCGCGTCGACCAGGCCAAGATCCACGACGCCCTGATCCTCTGCATCGACGATAACCCCGAAGTCCTCAAGTTGATGAAGATGCTCCTCGCCGACGAATACGACCTGGAGCTCACGGCCTCCGCCGAGAAGGGCTTGGCCTTCCTCAAGGCAAAGAACCCCGACCTCGTTCTCTGCGACGTCATGATGCCCGGCATGGACGGCCACGCCTTCTGTCGGGCGGTCAAGGGCGACGAGTCCTTGAAGCATATTCCCGTCATCCTGTTGACCGCCAGGACGGGCGCCGAGATGCTGGCCGAGGGGATCCATGCCGGCGCCGATGATTACATCTCCAAGCCGTTCGACTCGACCGAGCTCAAAGCCCGCATCCAGGGCCAGCTCCGCCTCCGCCAGATGGAGTCGGAGCTGACCCTGGTCAACCGCAACCTCAAGATGAGGACCTCTGACCTCGTCGATCAGCAGAGGTCGCTCTTCCTGTCGACGGTCAAGTCCCTCGCTTCGGCCATCGACGCCAAAGACGAATACACCCGCCATCACTCGACCCGGGTCACGGATTTCACGATGAAGATTGCCGCGAAAATGAACTTCAGCGGAAAGGAACTGGGCGACCTCGAACTGGCCGGGCTCCTCCACGACGTGGGCAAGATCAAGATCCCGGACGCCATCCTCCACAAGCCCGGCAAGCTGACCGACGCCGAGTTCATGCTGATCAAGGAGCATCCCGCCCGGGGCGAGAGCATCCTCAGTCCCGTCATCGAGCTCAAGGATATCGCCCGGATCGTACGGTCCCACCATGAACGCTACGACGGGACCGGCTACCCCGACAAGCTGAAGGGGCGGGAGATCCCCCTGGGGGCCCGGATCATGGCCATCGCCGACACCTACGACTCGATTACTTCGGAACGGCCCTACCGGAAGCCCGCCTCCCATCGTTTCGCCGTCAAGGAGATCATCAGTTGCTCGGGGACGCAGTTCGACCCCGAGGTGGTCGAGCACTTCCTCGAGATCGCCGGGACGCTCGTCCCGGACCAGGGCCGGGACCGGGAAGAAGCGGCCAAAGACGTGTGAGCCTCCAAGGCTATAATAAACCCTTTTTAGGAGGTCCTCATGGCCCACATCGAACCCTTTTGCGGCGTCAGGCCGCGGAAAGACATCGCCCATCTCGTCGCCGCTCCGCCCTACGACGTCCTGACGTCCGACGAAGCCCGGGACATGGCCGCCGGGAACCCCTATTCCTTCCTGCACATCGGCAAGCCCGAGATCGACCTTCCGCCCGGGACCGACCTCTACTCCGACGCAGTCTACGCCAAGGGAAAAGCGAATTTCCTCCGCTTCCTCCGCGAGGGAACGATCGCGCCGGACCGGACCAGGAATTTGTACATCTATAAGCAGGTATGGGGAGAGCACGTCCAGATCGGCCTCGTCGCCGCGGCCTCCTGCCAGGATTATCTCGACGACGTCATCAAGAAGCACGAGCTGACCCGGATCGACAAGGAAAACGACCGGATGCGCCACATCGAGACCCTGGGCGCCCAAACCGGCCCCGTCTTCCTGACCTACCGGCGGAAGGAGACGATCGACGCGCTCATCGCCGAGGGCATGAAAAAAGACCTCGAGTACGACATCACCACCCCGGACGGCGTCCGGCACATAGTCTTCGTCGTGGACGAGGCGGGTCTCGTCCTCAGGATCCAGGAGGCGTTCGCCGCCCTGGACCATCTTTACGTCGCCGACGGCCATCACCGCTCCGCGGCCGCGACCCGGATCAAGGTCAAGAGGGACGGCGAGCGTCCCGGCCGGACGGGCCGGGAGGAGGACAACTTTTTCCTGGCCGTCATTTTCCCCCACAACCAGATGAAGATCCTGCCCTACAACCGCGTCGTGCTCGACCTCAACGGGCTCGACTCCGCCGCGTTCCTGGCCGGGGTCGGCGATAAATTCCTGGTCCGGCTTTCCGGGCGGAAATCTCCCGAACGGAGCCGGAGATTCGCGATGTTCCTCGACGGCCGCTGGCATGACCTCGAACCGCGGCCCGGGACATTCGACCCGGCCGACCCGATCCGGTCGCTCGACGTCTCCATCCTGCAGGAAAACATCCTCGCGCCCGTCCTCGGCATCGCCGACCCCCGGACGGACAAGAGGATCGACTTCGTCGGCGGCATCCGCGGCACGGCCGAGCTCGAGAAGAAGGTCCTCTCCGGCGGCTTCCGCGTCGCCTTCTCCCTTTTTCCGACGACGATCGAACAGCTCTTCTCCGTGGCCGACGGAGGCAAGGTCATGCCGCCGAAATCCACCTGGTTCGAGCCCAAGCTGAAGGACGGACTCGTCGTCCACATGATCGACGAATGACCCGCACCGTTTCCGCCGCCCTCGTCTCCGAAATCAAGGGCGAGGCCGGGGCCTTTTTCCGGAGCGCCCGGGGCAGTCACGGCTGGGACCATACGGAACGCGTCTTGCGGCTCTGCCTGAGGATCGGAAAAAAAGAAAAGGCCGACCTCGGCGTCCTCAAGCTGGCCGCGCTCCTCCACGACATCGGGCGGGAGGAAGAGGACCGGTCGAACGGGAAGGTCTGTCACGGCCGGAGCGGCGCATCGCTGGCCAGAAATCTGCTCGAACGCCGCGGCCTCGACGCCGCCACGGTTCGGGCCGTCGTCCACTGCATCCGGACACACCGCTTCCGGAAAAGGGCCGTGCCGAAGACTCTCGAGGCCAAGATCCTGTTCGATGCCGACAAGCTCGACTCGATCGGCGCCGTCGGCGTCGGCCGGGCCTTCCTCTTCGCCGGGGAGGTCGGGGCGCGGCTCCACGACAAGGCGATCGACGTCAGGAAGACCAAGCCCTACTCGCGGGAAGACACCGCCTACCGGGAGTTTCTGGTCAAGCTCGGCCGGGTCAAGGACCGGATGACGACCCGCGAAGGGAAGCGGATCGCCGCCGAGCGGCACCGGTTCATGGCCGCGTTCTTCGACCGCCTCAACAAGGAAACCGACGGCGTCCTCTAAGAAACATGGAATGGCACCAGGTCTATGATCCGCTCTCGAGCGCCGGACTCTCGACGCTCCTCGCCGCTTTGCCCATCGTCATCCTGCTCGGCGGCCTCGCCCTCTTCCGGCTCCGGGCCCACGTCGCGGCCATGCTCGGCCTGGCCGCGGCCGCGCTCACCGCGGTCTTCGCCTTCGGGATGCCGGCGGGAATGGCCCTGCGGACGGCGGGGTTGGGGGCCGCCTACGGCCTCTTCCCCATCGGCTGGATCATCCTCAACGTCATCTTCCTCTACGACCTGACCGTCGAGAAAGGCCACTTCAAGGTCATGCAGGACAGCCTGACCGGGATCACGCGCGACCGCCGGCTCCAGCTCCTCCTCATCGCCTTCTCCTTCGGCGCGTTCTTCGAAGGCGCGGCGGGCTTCGGCACGCCGGTGGCCGTGACCGCGGCCATCCTCATCGGCCTCGGCTTCGCCCCGCTCGCCGCGTCCGGCCTGTCCCTCATCGCCAACACGGCGCCCGTGGCCTTCGGCGCGCTGGGGACGCCCATCGTCGCCCTGGCCGGGGTCACCGGCCTCGACGTCCGCCAGTTGAGCGCCATGGTCGGACGCCAACTGCCGTTCTTTTCCCTGCTCATCCCCTTCTGGCTCGTCTGGGCCTTCTGCGGCTTCCGGAAGATGAAGGAAGTCTGGCCGGCCCTCGTCGTCGCCGGAGTTTCTTTCGCAGTCCCCCAGTTTCTCATTTCGAACTACCACGGTCCCTGGCTCGCGGGCGTCGGAGCGGCCGTCATCTCCATGGCCGCGCTCGTCCTTTTCCTCCTGAAGTGGCGGCCCAAGACAACGCTCGGCAACACGGGCGAGGAAGAAACCGGACCTCCCCTCCCTCGGCGCCGCCTCACGGCCGGCGAGCTCGTCCGCGCCTGGATGCCCTGGCTCGTCTTGAGCGTTTTCGTCTTCCTGTGGGGCACGCCGCAGGTCAAGGCCTTGCTCGACGGCCTGTCCATCGTCCGCTTCCCGGTCCCCGGCCTGGATAAGCTCGTCTACCGCGTGCCGCCCGTCGTCGCGCTGCAGACGGCGGAGCCGGCCGTCTTCACCTTCAACTGGCTCTCGTTTACCGGGACGGGGATCTTCGCCGCGGCCGTCGTCTCGGGGTTTCTAATGTCGTTCTCACCGCGCCAGCTCGTCCGGGCCTACGGCCGGACGCTCAAGCGGGTCCGCTTTTCGCTGCTGACAGTGGCCGCCATGCTCTCTCTCGGCTACATGACGCGCTACTCGGGCCTCGACGCGACGCTCGGCCTGGCTTTCGCCCGGACGGGGATCCTCTACCCCTTCTTCGGGACGATGCTCGGCTGGCTCGGCGTGGCCCTGACTGGATCGGACACGTCCTCGAACATCCTCTTCGGCAGTCTTCAGAAGATCTCGGCCGAACAGCTCGGCCTGAGCCCGGTGCTGATGGCCTCGGCCAACAGCTCCGGAGGAGTCATGGGCAAGATGATCGACGCGCAAAGCATCGTCGTCGCCTCCACGGCCACCCGCTGGTACGGCCATGAGGGCGACATCCTCCGCTACGTCTTTTTCCACAGCCTGGCCCTGGCCGCGCTGATGGGCCTCCTCGTCTTCCTCCAGGCCTACGTCTTCCCCTTCACCCTCCTTGTCGTCCGCTAAGACCACGTCCCGCAATTACTTCAGAGGCAATAGGAAGGGGGACATGTACTTTCGGTACGTGTCCCCGTTCTAGTTCGCAAGAAGGACGGGGAAACTGAGGGTGATTACGGCGCCACCCGGGCTGTGCTGGGGACCGGAAAGAAAGGGGACACGTACCGCTTCGAGAGAAGCGGTACATGTCCCCTCTCGTGTCCCCCTTCTGATTAAGCTTGCTGATGGGGGAACCGTCGGGACAGGTTCCCGGGAAAAAGAATGGGGACATGTACTTCCGGTACGTGTCCCCCTTCTGATTATTAGGCGAGGTCAGCCGACGATCTTCTTCTGGCCTTTGTACTTGGACTCGACGCGCTCACCGGGCAGATATTCGTTTTCCATGGCCCGGTATTCTTTGAGTCCGACGAAATCCGTGTACTCCTCGAAAGACGACGCCCACTGGGTCTGTCCGGCCAGGATGCCGGTCGGCGACGCCTTGAGCGCCTGGAAGAAGCTGAGCAGGGCCTTGTGGGCGACCATGATGGAAGCCACCGGGATGGAGACCCGGCCGACGCCCATCTTCTTGAGCTCGGGGATGGGGATGAGCTCGGTTTTCATGCCGGTGATCGCATCCATGAGGTTGACGGACAGCGGCCCCTTGACCGCCTTGACCGCCTTCTCGATATCGGCCCGGCTCTTGATGCCGTCGATGAAGGCCAGGTCGGCGCCGGCCTTGAGGTACAGGTTGCAGCGCCGGATGGCCTCGGCGAGGCCCATCCCGGCGAAGACGTCGGTCCGGGCGTTGATGATGAAGTCCTTGTCCTTCGCGTCCCTGACAGCGGCGCAGGCCCTGACTTTCCCGGCCATCTCCTCGGCCGGGATGACCTCTTTTCCGGCCATGTGGCCGCAGCGCTTGGGAAAGACCTGGTCCTCGATGTTCATCCCGGCCAGGCCCATGGCGATCAGGCGCTCGGTGATCCAAGCGGCGTTGACGGCGTTGCCGCCGCCGGTGTCGATGTCGGCCATGACCGGGATGCCCACGGCTTGGGTGATGTTCCAAGACAGGTCGAGGACGTCCTTCATGCGCACGAGGCCGACGTCCGGCTTGGCCAGGAAGGCCCCGGCCAGACCGTAGCCCGAGATCTGAATGGCCTCGAACCCGGCTTTCTCGATGACCTTGGCGCTCAGGGCGTCATGGCAGCCGGGGACGACGACCGCCCTCCGCTCCATGATGGCTTTTCTTAAAACCGTCGTTTTTTTCATGATAGGAGACTCCTTGTGGCGAAAAAAATCCTTTTATATTTTAGCGTATTCGCCGGATGGAAGGAAGAGGGACCTTGAATCCGCAGGAACGGCATGATAATAATGAGCCAGTGAACTCCGCGGGGAGGTGACAGGATGATCGAAGGCATTTCCATCGAGACCTTCAAAGGCGATTACGAGGGGCTGGAGCGGATGGCCCACGCCTCCTGGCGCGACGAGTATGGAGAGGCCTCTTTCCCCAATTTCTACCGGCCCGCGTTCCTCCGCTATCTCTTCGACAGGATCCCGGCGGCAAAAAAGGACCACCTGGTGGCCGCCTACAAGGGCGGCGAGATCATCGCTTTCCTGGCCAACCTGCCGCAGAGATTCGACCTTCGGGGCAGCGTCTACAACGCCATCTACAGCTGTCTCCTGGTCGTCCGCAAGGAATATCTCCGCCGGGGCATTGCCCTCGACCTCATCCGGACCGCCGTCGAGGCCAATAAAAGGTACGGCTACGATTTTTCGCTCCTGACGCTCGAGACCGGCCACCGCTCGACGCTGATGATGGACAAGCTCCGCGCCGAGGGGAACAGGATCGAGCGCATCCGCAAATCCGGGGTCATGGCCCGCATTCTCGACCTCGGCCGCGTCGACGCTTCCGAGGATTTGAAAGGCTACGAGAAAGCGGCCATCCGGCTCATCGGCGCCCACCGGCCGCCGAAAGCCGCCCCCGCCGTCGCCCTGCGCGAATACCGCGCCTCGGACCTCGACGCCTGCCACGACCTCCTCGACCGCTACCGGAAAACCGTGGCTCTGGCCCGCGTCTGCGCCAAAGGGGAGCTCGCCCCGGAGTTCGAATATCCGGACGTCGCCCGGACCCTCGTCTGGGAAAAAGACGGCCGCGTCCAGGCGATGATCAACTTCATCCTCCACGACCACCTGGGCAAGAAGGTCGAACGCTGGGCCTGGATCAACCACGTCGCCTTCCCCGACCTCTCCCCCGCCGAGCGCGTGGCGTTCCTGCGGGCCTATTTGAACGCGATCAAGGCCGCCGGATGCATCGGGACGATCGATTTCACGAAACGGGGCTGGCCGGCGGGGCCCTTCTACCGGGCCCGGTTCATCCCCTACCCCCGGGCCGTCAAGCTCGTCTCCTGGACGTTCAATCCCAGTATTTCACTCGCCGCGATCCCCGTCGTCTACGAGATCCAGGTTTGAC
>JADBLN010000073.1 GCA_014894455.1 Acidobacteriota bacterium
GCCAAGCCTCTGTTCATGGCGGGATATCTGGCCTGAGAAAAATTTATCTGGCCACCTTCGCCTCATTTATTGCCTTAAAGAACTCTTTTTCGCCCGGAAAACACGGCTTTAAGAACGGCTTTTCGCAATTAAGAAATGAATATCCCAAAGCCAAGCAACAATCGCCTGCAATCGCCTGGAACAACAATCGCCTGGAAGCTCGAGACCCGCTGGAAGCAGAGCTTCAAGACGGCCGACCGCCTCGCCGCCATCCTGGCCGAGCTTCAGTAACTTCGTTGATTTTAAGGCCAAAAAAGGGCATACTAATCACACGAGGGTAGACAATGAAAAAAGAAACGAAAGTCCAAAAAAACCTGACTCTAATATATTGGAAGGGCAAACGCTACTGGCTGGGAAAACTCGTCGAGAATCCAGAGATCATGTCCCAAGGCAAGACCCTCAAAGAGTTGATCGAGAACATTAAGGACGCCTATTATCAGATGACCCTCGACGAGGTCCCCGCGGATTACCGAACTCTCGAAATCTCCGTATGAAGGGGAAATCGAAGAGCCTCTGGCCAACCACATTAAGAAGTACTTGGGACTATCCGACTAGACCCGGAGCTTGATTTTAGAGTTTGGAGACCTGACCCCTCATAATCTCTAGATGAGATGAGGCACCCGGAGTGTTAAACCGGCCGGAAAGTCTCAGGGGAGAGGGTCAGATAAAACTTGTAATATAGAAGCGTCATCTCTATAATGCGAGCATGATTAAAAGAAAAGCGGAAGTTCGGTTAAGCAAGCTGGCTGAGCAATTCCCCGCTGTCCTGATTCTTGGACCGCGCCAATGCGGCAAAACCACTCTTGCCCGGCATTGTGTGCGCGGCCAATACTTTGACCTTGAAAAGCCCTCTGACGCCCAGATTTTTTCAGATGATATTGAGTTTGCCCTGCGCCGTTTTCCCGGGTCCGTTATCATTGATGAAGCCCAGGTTATTCCCGCTATCTTCCCGGTCCTGCGGGCGTTGATTGACGAATCAAGGCACAAATACGGGCGTTTTTTTCTTCTTGGTTCCGTCAGCCCCGAATTGATCAAAGGCATTTCCGAAAGTCTGGCAGGACGGGTTGGCATCCTTGACCTGACCGGCTTTCTGTTCGGTGAAGTAGCAGAGTTGAGGAACGTTGAGCTTGTGTCTCTCTGGCTCCGGGGCGGTTTTCCGGATGCGTTTCTGATACGGGATATGGAGAAATGGCAGGCCTGGCAGGAGAACTATGTTCGCACGTTTATTGAACGCGACGTGGTCAGGCATGGGCTGAAAATATCCTCGCTGGAGATGCGCCGTTTTATGGGCATGCTCGCCCACTGTCATGGAGGCATTCTCAATGCATCCTCGCTCGGCCGGTCGCTGGGCGCCTCCTATCATACCGTTCAGCATGTTCTTGACGTTTTGGAAGGTTATTTTCTGATCCGACGGTTGACCCCGTATCATGTCAACCTCGGCAAGCGCCTGGTGAAAGCGCCGAAAATTTACCTTCGGGATTCAGGGATACTGCACTATCTTCTTGGCGTCGGGGATCCGGAGCAACTCCTGCAATCGCCCGCGCGCGGGAACAGCTTTGAAGGCTTCATGATCGAACAGATCGCCTCTCTGGAAACCATTCAGCATCCCGGCAGCCGACTTTATTACTTCCGCACCCATGCGGGAGCGGAGATCGACCTGATCGTGGAGCGCGGCGCACGACGGATTGGCTATGAATTCAAATGCGCGTATTCGGCGACGGGCAGGGATTGGGCGCACCTGAAAGCAGGAGTTGCCGAGGGCGTCATTCACCAGGGAGTTCTTGTCTACCTTGGCGAAAAGACCTTTTCGGTCAGTGACACAATTTCTGTTGTTCCTGCCGGCTCGTTTCTTTTAGATGAAACAGAAAAGCAGAGGTGACGACTTCTTCTTTCTCGAAGGCGGTTTTATGTCGCCGAACCGGAGAAGGCGCTGTTGGCCGAGCTTCAGTAGCTCTGTTGGCGCGTGTCGGCCGCGACCATGAATACGATCTTTTCCTTGTCATTGACGATATAGAAAAACCGGTAAGACCCGATCATGTATCTCCAGGTTTCGGGTTTGAAGCCCTTCAGCTTCTTGATGTTCGCCCCGGAATAGGGTTGCTGCCTGAGTTGGGGATAGACAAGGCCACGAAGCTTCGACGAGATCTTTTCCCGCCTGGCGGCACTGATTTTCTCGAGGTCGTCTAGGAATTGAACGGTCTCGAAGACCCGGAAATCACTCAACGAACCTGCCTTTTTTTCCCTTCGCCTGATTCGTCCCCGCCTTGATCCTCTCCAGGAGATTCTCGTCGGAGAGGATCCCTTCCGTTTCGAAAGAGTCCGTGAAAAGGGTATTCTCGAGTTCTTTCATGGCCAGGGTTTCGATTGCGTTGGAAATCTTCCGGTTTTCCGTCCGGGCGTATTTCTTGAACGCTTCGTAATGGTCTTCCGAGATGCGCAAAGTGATTGTCTTGGACATGCTGCATTCTCCCTCTAAATGATGCATTTGTATTCTAATTGCTTCGCTTATCCCTGTCAAGCCCATGGGCGACCTAATTTCGTGTAGTGAGTAGGTTGGAGTAGGTTGGTTGGCTGTCGCAACTATCGGCGCACGAAATATCTTGACAATTATGTGCGTTAATTATATTATTCCTGTGCGCAATATCTGCACATTGGAGACAAGCCATGAGATCCACCGTGACCCTCGATAAAAAACGCCTGGACGAGCTCGTCTATGAAACGAAAGCCAGAAGCAAGGCTTCCGCCGTCAATGAGGCCATAACCGAATATCTAAGGCGCAGGAAGATCGAAAGGATCATGTCGATGAAAGGGAAGCTCGAGTTCGACATGACGGCCGAAGAGATCAGAGACAATGAGCGTTGATAAGGTCATCATCGACACGTCGGTCTGGATCGATTATTTCAGGGGCGGCGATCTCCCCCTGTCCCAAATGGTCGATGAGATCATCAACGGCGGCGAGGTCTGTGTACCGGGCATCGTCCTGGCGGAGCTTATCCAGGGCGCCAAGTCCGAACGGGAGATCTCGATCATAGAAGACATGATCGAAACGTTCACGTTCCTGGATATAGGGCCGGGAAACGGAGGGTGGGTCGAGGCCGGGAGGTTGTCGTATGATATGAAAAAGGCAGGCGCGGCGGTCCACCTCGCGGATTGTCTGATCGCTGTCCTCGCCCGGAAGAATGGATGCCGTATCATTACGCGCGATCGGCATTTTCAAGCCCTGAAAAGCATGGCCAAGATCGAGTCCACGACGATATGAACGAAAAGAAACCCCTCATAATCTCTAGTTGACATTTTATGATGTATTATGTATATCAATAATATGCATTATCCAAGGTTGGCCCAGAAATATATCGACCCCTGGATTGACAAGAAAGAGATCGTCGTCGTCACGGGGATGCGGCGGACGGGGAAGACCACCCTGTTGCGCATGATTTACGAGAAGATCGGGAGCTCGAACAAGGTCTTCCTGGACATGGAGAACGTCCTCGAACAGCGGATCTTCGAGGAGACGGATTTCAATAACGTCTGGGCCAACTTGAAGTCCTACGGCGTGACCAACAAGGAACGCGCCCATATCTTCATCGACGAGGTCCAGGCCAGGCCGGGCGTCGTCATGGCCATCAAGTATCTATATGATCACTACGACGCCAAGTTCTTCCTGACCGGCTCGAGCAGTTTCTACCTGAAGAACCTCTTCCCCGAGAGCTTGGCGGGAAGGAAGGTGGTCTTCGAGCTCATGCCGCTGGATTTCAGGGAGTTTCTTGTCTTCAAGGGCCGGGAGGCGCCCGAGGGCGACGGCCTCGCCGAGGCCGAGTCGCGGAAGAACGCCGTCCGCCACGAAACGCGCGTCAAGCTGTTCGACGAATACCTGGCGTTCGGCGGCTTCCCCCAGGTCGTCCTGGCGGAACGCGAGGAGGACAAACGCCTCCACCTCAATGACATCTTCTCCTCGTACTTCGAGAAGGACGTCCGGGCGCTCGCGGATTTCCGGAACCGGACGGCGTTCCGGGACCTGCTCCTGCTCCTGATGCAGAGGGCGGGTTCGAAGGTCGAGGCCGCCAAGCTCGCCTCGGAGGTCGGCGTCGTGCGCCCCACGGTCCTGTCCTACCTGGCCTTCCTCGAGGGGACCTATTTCATTTTTCTGGTCGAGCCCTTCAGCCGGAACCGGGACCGCGAGGTCAGCGGGGCGCGCAAGGTCTATTTCTGCGACAACGGGTTCCTGAGCCAGTTCGGGCGCGTGAGCGAGGGGAGCCTCCTCGAGAACGCGGTCTACCTGAACTTGAGGAAGTACGGGGCCATCCGCTATTACCAGAAGAGGACCGGGCCGGAGATCGATTTCGTGATCCCCGATAAAGGCCTTGCCGTGGAAGTCAAGAGCCGCGGGAACGACCGGGACATGGCCCGGTTGGACAAGCTAGCGGCGGCGATGGACCTCGCCGAACGCTATATCGTCTCGCGGGAATACACGGACGGCCGCGGGATCATCCCTGCGACCGAGATCTGACCCCTAAGCGCACGATTTGTCTCGATTTTAACGCTAAATCTCGCGGAGGTCGATTCTCCTCAGGTCGTCCGTACCCAGCCCTTTCCTGGCGCAGGCGGCGACGTGCGTGGCGATGCCGCGGATCGATTCGAGCCCTTGGGCCGCCCGCTTTTCCTCGAGGATGTCGAGTCCGATCCGGTCCATGGCCACCGGGTCGCGGCTGAAAAAGATACGGTTGTCGCGGGCGATCTGCGCACCGGCCACGCTGACGGTTGAGATTTTGGCGGCCTCGCCGATGTGCAGGACCGCCTTGTCCTTGAGGCAGGGCTGGGCCAGGATTTCGGGGATGGACTTCTCGCAGTAGTCGATATGGAAGCGGACCTTGTTCGTGGTCACGCCCAGGGCGATGTTCTTCGTCGCCCAGGTAACGCCGCTGTCCTCGTTGTGCTTGAGGACGGCGATGTTAACGAGCTTGGTGATGTCCTTCGTCACGATATCGGCGAAGTAGGATCTCTCCTCGTCCTCGATCATCACGCCGTCGAACTCGTTGGCGACCTCCTCGGCGATCCTCTTGATGCCCTCGCGGTCGTTGTAGTCCATGTTGAGCCGGCGGATCTCCTTGTCGTATTTCTTGGCCTTTTCGTTGCCCTGCTGGATGAGCGTCCAGAGCCAGGCGACCGAGTTGAAGATCTCCCGGTGCGAGCCCTCCTTGGTGAAACCGCGCCCCACGAGCTCCCGGAACTTTTTGAGCGTTCCGTCTTCGAACGAGACGTAGACGCCGCGGTCGTATCCTGCGACCCAGGGCACGACGCCCTCCCATTCTGTCGAACAGCCCATGACCCGGACCCCGGTCGGGCCGCGGTTGATTTCGAGGCCCGTCCTGCGGAAGTCGCGGTCCATCCTGTCCCAGATGATGATGTTGTTTTCTTTGACCCCCGCGCTTTTCAGGCCGGCGATCGTCTCGTTGATCGAGACGAGGGACGAGGAAATCCTGGGGGCGCCGATGCAGTTAATCTTGATGCCCACGACGTCGTCGGGTGAGACGAGCGACGACCAGGCGTTTTCTAGGGTCCCCTCGCCCGTGAGTTCCTTCAGGCCAACGGCGAAAGCCCTGTGGACGGCCCCGACGTTGTAGTCGAGGTCGACGAGCATGTCCTCGGCGGCGACGGATACGACCCGGCTTTTACTCGCGGCCTTCGCCCCGCCGCGGCAGGCTGTCGAGCCCCCGAAAAGGGCCGCGCCCCCGGCGAGAACCGCCGAATTCCTGACGAATTGCCTGCGCGTTATCATCTGACGACCTCCGACCTCCTATGCTTGTGCTTGGCGCGCTATTTCCGCGCCGGTTTCAGCAGCAAATCCTGGAAGTCGTAGCTGAAGTCGGTGTCAGGCGAGAAGGCCTTCATCCGGGCCTCGACGATGGCCCCGTCCGGGTCGAGCGTGAAGGTGACGTAGGCGTCGGCCCGAAGCGCGCGGTCGCGCCAGCGGACGACGAACGTCTCTCGGCTCCAGTGCTCCATGTCGCCGACCATGCCCGGCGTCTTGGTGAAGCTCATGACGAGCTTGCCGCCCCCGCCCTCGCCATTGCCATCTAGCGCGATCGAGATCGGCCCGTACCAGGCGTCCTCGTAGGTCCCGGCGTAGTCCGCGAGCGGAAGCGACGGCCGGGCCGCCGCGTCCCTCTTTGCCGCCGCTTTCTTCAGCGCCTCGGCCGTCCCCGCGATCCCCCTCTCGTTCAATTTCAGGTAGGCCTGCGCCCAGTCGGTCGGGGAGACGCCCATGGCCTGGTCGAGGACGGCGTAGATGACGGAGTTGTAGGCCTCGCCCGACTCCTGGTTGGTTAGGACCGCGATGCCCAGCTCGAGCTCGGGGACCATGACCAGCCGCGAGACGTAGCCCGTGAGCCCGCCCGTGTGGCTGACGACCTTGCGGCCGCGGTAATCGTTGACGTTGAAGCCGAGGGCGTAGCCGCGGAAGTTCATCCGTTGGGCGGCAAGCTCCGCCGGCGGGTCGCCGATGGCGATCGGTGTTACGAGCGAAGTCAGTTCGCGTTCCGTTTTGGCCGCGAACAGCCGCGTCCCGTCGGCGAGGCGGCCCTCGTCGAGGTGGACGAGCATCCACTTGGCCATATCCTCGGCGTTCGAGAGGATCCCGCCGGCCGGGTTCATGTTGTCGTTCTCGTCGGACGGCACCGGGACGATACCCGTTTCGAGCGGGGCGTGCGGGATGGCCAAGTTCATCCCCGCGACATCGGCCGAGTGGCGCGGCCGGCTCCCATCCATTCCAACTTTCTTCAGGATGCGCTCGGCGACGAAGTCCTCCCACGTCCGGCCGCTCACGGCGGCGATGACCTCGCCCGCGGCCAGGTAGAGGATGTTGTCGTAGGCGTAGGCGCCGCGGAAGCTCGCCGCCGGCTTGACGAAGCGGAGGCGCTCGAGGATCTCGCGCCGGCTATAAGTCGATTCCGGAAAGATGAGGAGGTCGCCCGCGCCGAGCCCGAGGCCGCTCCGGTGGACGAGGAGGTCGCGGACGGTCATCTCGCGCGTGACGTAGGGGTCCCACATCTGGAACCAGGGCAGGTAGCGGGTGACCGGCGCGTCCCACGCGATTTTCCCTTCCTCGACGAGAAGGCCAAGGGCCGTGGCCGTGAAGGCCTTGGTGTTCGAGGCGATGCCGAAGAGGGTTTGGGCGTCGACGGCGACCGGCTCGCCGAGCTTGCGGATGCCATAGCCCTTGGCCAGGACGACCCGGCCGTCCTTGACCACGGCGATACCCATGCCGGGAACGGCGAAGGTCTTCATCGCTCGGGCGACGAGGGCGTCGAAACCGGACGGGAGGACGGTGGCGGCGGTAGCGGGGGAGAGGAGGGCGGGGGCCGCGGTCCCGCGCGAGGCGGCCT
>JADBLN010000104.1 GCA_014894455.1 Acidobacteriota bacterium
GTCCTCATCGGCGCGACGGCGGCTATCGGGAGCGAGAAGTTCCGCTGTGACGGTGACGCCTATTTTGACCATGACGTTTCCGCCCTGACCTTCACCGATCGGCCATAAGGAAATAAAATGTTTTATAAAGGCGACGCCATCGCGGAAATTAAAAAGATAAAAACAAAACCAAACGGTCATCTCGACATGGACTCCATGCCCCCATTCGCCGTCACCCCAAGCGGTGACCGGAACCTTGGAGCCATGGTTTCGATGCTGACGGTTGCGGTTCAACAGCTTTTGAACCGACTTGAGAAATTAGAGAAAAAACAATAGACTCTTCAAAGGGAGATATCATCATGAAAAAAAAACCGGCTGTTTTGAAAACAAAAATCGGGAAGGATTTCGACACGATGATCCGTGAAACGGAAGGGAAATTTACTCAACTCGATCAACTCGAAAAAGAGGCTGCCACCAAATTAAACGAAATCCATATGGAGATAAATCGTCTCCAAGGCGAATACCGCCTCCTTCGAAGAATGAAAAATGAAAAGATCGAGGCGGAAAAAAAGAAGGGAAAAATTACGTCTCAACCCGAACCGCCAAATCCAAAAGAAAAATGAGCCTCCGTTTTCGGGGGGCGATCCATAGGGCGATCTCGGCCGTTTCCCTCGTCGCTCTTTTTCTCGCGGCCTCTTGTCCCGGCCCGGTAGTCAAGCCTCCCGATCCTCGGCCGACGATACTCGCCCGCGTTTGTCTCGTCTCGAACGATCTCGCCGGCCTATTTTGTCCGGACGAGACGGTCACCGATCGGCGCTTTTATACCTCGCCGCTCCCGGGCGAGCCCGTCGCTCCATCGATCCTTTGCCGGACTCATGGCGATCCGGATCCGCTCGTTTCCGCCGAAGTTTGCTCCGTCTCCCGGTTAACGCCGAATCCTTTTTGTCCCGAAAAAACGACGATCGAGATCCGGAGCTCCTCGCTCCCGCTCGCCGTTTGCTCGACTCATAAAGATCCGGATCCGCTCGTCGCGGTCGACGCTTGCTCGGCCTCGTCCCTCTCTCCCGGGCCCTATTGCGTCGACCGAAAGACGATCGAGGTCCGGACGTCGGCCCTCCCGCTCGCGCCTTGCGGGATCCATACGACGCCGCGGCTCCGCGTTTACATGGGCCCTTATGATCTCATGGGCTCCGTTGGCGATCTCCGGATTTATCTCAAGGGGATCCGCGCGGCCGGCGCTTTTGGGATCCGATTTTTTATCTGTTATTCCTGGCAAGGGTCCGCGCCTCTCTCCCCTTATCAAATCGTTGGCGTCTGGACTCATGAAAGCGGGCGGACGTTTCCGCTCTATCGACTCGGGAATCCGTTGGCGCCGGCATGGAATAAAGAATTTTGGGACAAGCTCTCCATCGTCCTTCAAATATGTCGCGAGTTCGGCCTCGAAGTTTGGCTCGTCGCCGAGGACTTTGTCTCGCTCAAGGGAGATCAACGAGTAAAATATTTCAATCCTTTTTATTGTTCAGAGGAGGCGCTCGGGCCCTCGACGCCGGGCGGAGTTTGGGGCGATGCTCTCAAGCCCTATCACCTCGCACTATTTCAAAAGACGATCGAGACGGCTCAAGCTTCCGGCGCGACTTGGAGCTTCGAGGTTATGAACGAGGCCGACGCGATCGATTTCTCGGAGAGCGATTTCATCGATTGGATGAAATGGGCGATCGGATCCGTCGAGGGGCTCGGAGTCCCTCGCTCGAAAATGATCCTGACGACGGGACGCGCGGCCGCGGCGCTCGCGGCTGAGGTCGGATATTTCTCTCCCCATGGGATCGGCCGGCCGGGAGATATCCGGGCGATCGCCGGGATCCCGATCGAGAAAACAATTTTTTCCTCGGATGGTTTCGGACAAGGGACCGGGCCGGCGGATGAATCCGGGAGGCCGGGCGTCGGCCTCGACGTCGCGGACGAGCTCGCGCGCGAGGTTCTCCGGATCGGAGCCGTTTCTTTTGAGCTCCTCGATCGTGGGATCTGGAGAAACACGCCGGCGGGCGGATCGAATAATCGGGCGGACCTCTCGCTCTCGTCGACGGCGGTCCTCGATCGAATGACGCGCGGGCGATAAGCGGCCGGCCGCGGGCCCATGGCGGGCCCATGGCGAGGCGATCTCCGGGATCCCGGGAGGACGGACCGCCCGGATCCGGGCCGGGATCTCCGGCCCTTTCGCTTTTCCCCTTAAAAACGACGCTCTAGGATCGCGTACAATCGACGATCTCGGGCCGGCCGGGGGGATGGGAGCGGGAGATCGGGCTCCCTCCCGGGCGGAGGAGCGGGCCGGCAAGGGACCGGCTCCCGGTGATGAGATCGGGCGGATCCCGACGATCAGGGCGAAAAATCCCAGGTAAAACAAAAAGCCCGCCGGCTTTTATCCCGGCGGGCTCTCGGCCCGGAGCTCGGCGACCTCTAGCGCCGGCGGGCGAAATGCTCCCGGAGCGCCTCGCGGACGATTGCGGAGGAGCTCATATCCCGGCGGAGGGCCTCGGCCCGGAGCTCGGCGTCGACCTCGGGCGGGAGGACAAACGAGGCCCGGACGAAAGCCTCGGAGCTCCGCCGGCGAGTCGCGCCGGCAATCGTCCCGAGGAGACGGCCGTCCGCGTCGACGGCTCGACGGGCGTCGCTCAAAGGATCCCTCGGCGCGGAGGTTTCTTGTCGTCGACGACGAGAGCGAGGGCAACCTTGAGGGCGGCAATTCCTCCAGAATACCAAGACAAAAGATTGGTATCTCGGGGATGTTCGTTTTTAATCGCGGTGTGACGGGCCTCATTGCGGGTGATCAGGTGGGATATCGCGCGCCTGGTCCGCCGGCGGCGGAGCGTTTGAGCGATCCCGATCGCGACGAGGATTATGATCGTAAGGATAAATATCCAGTTTGACATTTTAAAAAGCTCCCGGGAAGTCGATTTTTTCGAGAGTTCTCTCGGCCGCGAGGACGGCCGCGCGCGGGCTCATCCGGATCGAGCGCGCCTCTTTCGGGACGATCTCGTCGTAAAGTTTCGCGTAAACGCGAGCCCAAATCAGGACGGCGCGGAGGCGCTCGGCGAGCTCGCCGGCGAGGACCTCGACCGGCAAGGGCGAGAGCGGCCGGAAGTCCGCGGGATCCTGGAGGGCCGGCGCGACGGGACGCGCGAGGAGCTCGTCGAGCTTGAGGAGCTCGGCCTCGGAGTCCGGACCAGGCTTGCGGGCGAGGTCGACCGCGGTCCGGAGGGCCTCGCGGAGCTCGGCGATTTCGGCGTCGGCCTTAAAACCGGCGTCGACTTTTTTCGCGAAAGCGGAAAAGTATTCCCGGACTTCATCCTCGGAGCCCGTCGGCGCGTTATCCTCGACGAGCGAGATCGCGAGATCCGCGTCATCGTTCGCCGCGTCAAACTCCCGGGCGATCCGGCCGAGGAGCTCCTCGGGAACGGAGCATTTCCTCGACTCCAGGACGGCGGACTTTAAAGCCCGGAGAGCGAGGTAAAGAAAAGGGGAAGCGACCGCGAGCTCATGGTTTCTTTTCCACGCTTGTTTTTTGGGATCGAGGCGGATCCCGCAAGGCCGGCCGTCGCGGTCGAGGACTTGGACGGATCCGTCGGGCTCGACGCGCTCGGCGGGCCTCCAGGGAAAAGGGGAAAAGCTAAGGGATTGATACATGATTAAGCCTCCTTTGGCTTGCAATCGGCCTCGCCTTGGACGGCCTCGGCCGCGGCGTAGTCGCTTATAAGTAAAAAAAGATTTCCCGGGCTCGGAACGAAAGCATGAGGCGGGAGAAAAAAAAGACGACCGTCATTTAATCTGACTTCGATATTTAAAATTGACGGGCTCATCCCGATCCGAACAATTTTTCCAAACGCTCCAGGATCGAGAGGTCCCGTCCCTTTATAGTGAAGCTCCATTCCCTCGGAGAGGAGTTTTGAATAAAAATAAACGTCCCTTTTCATAATCAAACCTCCTCGGGCTTGAGATCGGCCGAGTCCTTCGGGCTCTCGGCCGTTTTCGACTTTTTTAAAAGAGCTTGTCCGCAAGTCTCGCATTTAAAAACCTTCGGATCGAGGCCGGTCGAGAGGACGTCGGCGATCCGGAGCTCCTCGACCTTTTGACCGCTCAAATCGCGGTTGGTATAGAACGCGGTCGAGCCCGCGCATTTCGAGCGGCCGCAAAAACAGCGGCCGTTATCGCCGAGATAAAGCTCCGTCTCTTTGAGTCTCATTAAACGTACTCGCCCGGGCGAGGTCCGCCAATGGCGACACAAATTATTTTTGCGTCGCTTTCATGGCCGGCCTCGTCGCGGAGCGTCATGCAATAGGGCATATTTTTCGCTCGATTAATTTCGAGCGTGAATCCATCGGCAACGTAACGCTCGCTTTTAGCGTCCCATGTAAAAATAATTTTTTTTCTCAAGGTCAAACCTCCTCGGATTTTTTCGCCGATCGGACGAGGCTTTCCAAATAGGATTGATTGAAAGAGGCGATCCGCTCGGCGCGCTCGGCGTCGGCCTCGCTCTTGAGCATAAACCGCCGGCCCGGGCCCGGGACGAAAGAAGCCGGCGAGATCCAAAAAGAGCGGCCGTCGTCCATCTTGATTTTGACTTGAGTCCCGAAGCGGCCCGAAGAGTCGACGAGGACGATCTCGCCGAAACCGTCGGCGTTTGCCATGTCGCCGGTATAATAAATTTTCTCGCCGGCGACGAGGATCCCGCCCTCATGTTTGGGATCCTGGACGGCGCGCTCCGCGACCTTACGATCGCGGATTTCATTCCGGGCCCGGAGGCCG
Organism: Acidobacteriota bacterium; assembly: GCA_014894455.1. GTDB lineage: Bacteria > Acidobacteriota > Aminicenantia > Aminicenantales > Saccharicenantaceae > RBG-16-66-30. Next base: position 4,780 of record JADBLN010000104.1, read on the forward strand.
AGACGAAGGATTTTTTTATCGAGATTAGTCAAGGGATCCCTCCATGCGAATGATTTTTGACGGGACGTTTTCGAGGCCGGCGATCGCGACCTCGAAGCTCCCGGATTGCCGGATGCAGAGCGGCCCGCCGATAACCGGATCCTCGCGCTCGGCGTCGAGGACGAGGTAAACGATCGATCCGAAGCGATCGCGACAACGATCGATCCGATACCGATTAAATTCGCCGAACGTCGTCCGATCGAGGATCTCGAATTTCCCCTCTTTGTGAATCGTCATTTTTGAAACTCCTCGGCCGTCGCGGGTCCCGGCCTCGATCTCGTCTCTCATCTCGTTTTTCATACCTCAATTATATTATTAAAAATTATTAATAGCAAGTTTTCGGCCTCTTTACCTGGTCAACCCATCCTTGCAAGTCGTTTGTTTTTAATGAGATAAAAAATCTTTGAAAATCTTTACTTTCTACTCCATTATTTTATACAAATTTTCTTGTTTTTTTAAACAAATCTCATATAATAGCCGCGGAGGTAAAATCATGGCGAAAAAAAAGCGACCGCCGCGGCGAGCGGTCCAGGTCCTTTTGACAGAGGACGAATTTATCGCCGTCTCGGAACAAGCCCGCCGAAATAACCGATCCATCGGCGGACAAGTTCGCGAGATCGTTGATATTTGGCTCGGGCTCAAGTCCCGGGCCGAGCTCGCGTCCGGATCCCGGAGCGAGGGCGCAACCCCGAACGAAACGCGACCGCGGGCGTAACACGCGGGAAAGGGAAAAAACAAATGCCGATGACGAAGCTCGGAGCCTTTTGGTTTAAAAAGCTCCCGGATGGGCGCGAATTTACGAATGGAGAGATCACGATAAACGGGGTTAAAACTCCGATCTCTCTCATTTCTAACAAATTCAAAACCGAGGATAAGCATCCCGATTGGATTATTATTCTCGACGAGTTTCGCGCTCAACAGGCAAGCTCGGGGGGGCAACCTATAAAACAAGTTGGGCGGTTTGGGCGTCCCGCCTCCGCTCCCGCCCAGGCAAACAATGAGGATGAATATCCCGTCTACGATCCGAGCAATCCCGGATCCAATTTTCCACCCCCTAACGACGAGTGTCCTTTTTAAGGGGCGAGCCACCAATGACAAACGAAATAAAAAAAAGCTCCGCTCCGCTCACTCGGCCTCGCGCGGCCGTAACCGTCGCGGCCGGCGCGCCGCTCATCTATGCGGCGATCAATGCGATCATGTCCGAAATCCCGGCGATCGCGAAAACGAATAAAAATAAGGATCAAGGCTTTATCTTCCGCGGGATTGACGACGTTTATTTCGCGGTCAATCCCGTTTTCGCGGCCCATAATGTTTTCATGCGGGCCGAGGTCCTCGATATAAAACGCGAGGAGCGGCCCTCGAAGTCCGGCGGTGTCCTTACTTTTGTTCAAGCTCGCGTCCGATATCATTTTGTCACGACCGACGGCTCCTCTCTCTCGACGGATTCCATGGGCGAGGGAATGGACTCGGCCGACAAAGCGACGGCGAAGGCCATGGCGATCGCGCATAAATACGCGATTATACAAATGTTTTGTATCCCGACGGCCGAGCAAAAGGATCCGGATTTTGACAACCCGGAGCCCGCGGCCGCTCGGCCCACGACTCCGCCGGCAAGCGCGCCGGGACCCAGGCTCCCGGGATCCGATCCGCGGCCGGCCGGCCCTCCGCCGGCGACCAGGCCCTCGGCGGCGCTTCCCTCCGGCTCCCAAGCTCAGGCCTCCCTCCCGGGAAGCGCTCCCGCTCTTCCTCCCGCGGCCGTACCTCCCCCGGCTCCTCCGGCGCAAGATTTGCTAATCTCCGAGGCGACTCAAACCGAAATTTCCGACCTCGCGACCGCGATCATTGGCGAAGGAAAAGAAACGGAAGAATCGCTCTGGCTCCGGATTCAAAATTTTTGCGTCTTTCAATTTAAGGGAGCTCCCCCGAACGCTCTCGCGGATCTAACCGAGCGCGAAGGAAACGGGGTCGTTTATCGATTGAAAATGCTCGCCGCGGCCGGCCCGAATAAAGGCGGCGTAAGATGAGCTTCCCAAAAAGAACCCCTTCGTCGGCCGAAGCGAATATCCGAAACGGAGCCCGGGCTCATACCGTTTATAAGCTCCAGAACGGGACGCGCGTCCCGGGAGTTACAACGATCCTCGGCGTCCTCAGCAAGCCGGCGCTCGTTCCTTGGGCGAATCGGATGGGCCTCCAGGGGATCGATACTACAAAATACGTCGACGCGCTCGCGGCTGTCGGGACCGCGGCCCATGCCGCTTGTATTGCGGACCTCCGCGGCGAGGACGTCGACGCCGTCTTTAAGCCACTCGGCGCGGATACGCGGACGCTTGCGGAAAACTGTTACCTCTCTTTTTGTTCCTGGTTGAAAAATCATATAGTCGAGCCTATCGCGCTTGAGCTCCCGCTCGTTTCAGAAAAATACGGGTACGGCGGGACGCTCGATATCCTCGCCCGCGTAGATGGCCGGATCGAGATCGTCGATCTTAAAACAGGCAAGGCGATTTATCCGGATTATTTCCGGCAAGTCGCCGGATATTGGAATCTCGTTATTGAAAACGGGATCGTCTCGGATCCGATCGATCAATTTCGGATCCTGAATATCCCGCGGGCGGAGACGGAGGCCTTTGACGAAAAAATCAAAGCCTCGCTCCGGACTCAATGGGATATTTTCGTCCGGTGTCTCGACGTCTATAAATTAATGAAGCTCGAAGGGGCCGAATAATGAGCGACCTCGCGGGCGATGTCAAAAAAGACGGGGCCTCGGTGATCGAGGCCCTTGTTCCGAAAGCCTCCGCGCTCGTCGCGCGGATTGTCGGCTTTGTTATCAAGAGTCAAGGGGACCTCGCGGTCGTCAATTGCGCTTACCTGGACGCGCGGCAGATCGAAAAGGCTGTCGCGCTCCATTTCGACGCGCGGGAGGCTCCGTTCAAGGTCGATCTCGACAAGGTCCGGCGCGAGCGAAAGGCGATCGAGATCCCGCTTCACGGCGCGGTTGTCGCTTGTAAGTTGAAAATGGACGGGTACATCCGGGATCAAACGCGGATCCGCGAGGAGGCGGAGCGCGAGGCTTTTCTCGCCGATCAAAAAAGACGGATCGAGGAGGTCGCAAAAAAACGGGAGGCCGACGCGCTCCTCGCGAAGGCCGAACAAGCGGCCGCGGACGGAAACCTCGTCGGCTCCGAGGCGCTCCTCCAAGCGGCCGCAAAAAGCGAGGACGCGGCCGTCGAGCTCGTCCGGACGCCGCTTCCGGCTCCTCGATCGATCCCTCTCCCGGTCCTGGAGGGCATGACAAAGCGGAAAAATTGGGAGGTCCGGCTCGATTCGAAGCTCTCGCCCGAGGAGGCCGAGGCTCGGATCCCGCTCAAATATCGCCCGATCGATTGGCCGGCGATCAAGAGCGACGCGAATAAAACGGAGGGCCGGATTGAGATCCCGGGCGTTGAGATTACGCGCGATGACAAGCTCCAGGCAAAGCCCGGGCGGGCCTCCGCCGGCGACGAGCTCCCGGAGTCCTCGACAATCTCCCGCGGGTGAGGTATGCTCCGGAGATAAGGGCCTCCGAAAAATGAGAGAAAAACCGATCGCGGGTCGTCTCGCTCGCTCCGGCGCGAAAGTGTCTCGGGGGCCCTTCGAGCGAGCGGCCCGCGTTTTTTTTTAAGGGAGAAAAAATGGAGCATAACGGCCGCGAAGAAAAAAATCCATGGTCAAAATGGTATTGGGCCGATTGGCTCGCGGATCCGGCGGTCCGCGTTTCAAGCCTCGCGGCGCAAGGGCTTTGGATTAACGTCCTCGCCCTCCTCGCGACGAGTAAAATCCGCGGAATTCTCCTCATTCCCGAAAAGCAAAATTCCCCTATTTTCGGAAAAGATGTCGATTTCGGAAAGCAAAAGAAAAGCAAAATCGAAGCAAAATATTTATCAAAAATTGTAAGCGAAAAACCGGAGACGGTCGAGATCCTCCTCTCCGAGCTCGAAACGAACGGCGTCTTTTCTCGCGATAATCAGGGGAGAATTTATAACCGGCGGATGATCAGGGAGAAAGAGATCTCCGAGATCCGATCGGAGGCCGGCCGTCGAGGAGGCCGTCCTAAGACAAAGCAAACGGTAAGCAAGCTAAGCAAACGGAAAGCAAGCTCTGCTTCTGCATATGCATATGCTTCTAATTCTTCTTCTCTTAAAGAGGGGAGGTCCGGAGGGGAGGCCTCGGAGTCTCCACTTATTTCTATCCCTGAGCTCGGGGAGATAATTAAAAAGGGACAAGCAGCCGTCCAGGTCCCGCTCGATAAAATCCCTCCCTGTTTTGTCAATGACGCGCGAAAAGAGATCCCGCGGATTTTTGAGGAGGGCGGCCATTCAGACCTTTTAAAGGATCCTGTTTTTTCCGATTACCTCGTCGCCCTCGCATGGGAATTTAAGGACGTCGAAACGGAGGACACGATCAAGGGAAAATTTGCCCATTGGATAAAGGTCCCGCTTACAAAAAAATCGAATATCTGTTTACAGTTCCGAAATTGGTTTCGGAACGAGCGGCGCTTCGAGGCGGAGCGAGCGAAAGAGCGCCTCGTCGGAAAATATAAACCGGAGAAATAAAAAATGAATATTTTAGAAACCTTTACGGCTTATAAGTATCTCGACGAGGTCCTCTCTCGCCTTCCGAGTCAAGGCTCGACTCTAGAGGACTTCATCCTCGTCGACTTTTGGAAAGCGATCAAGGCCGAGGCTCCGCGGGCCCACCGGCGCGCGGCGCTTGTCCGGCTTTTCGGGCCGGTGGTTTTTATCCTTATCCTCGCCGGATACCTCCTCGGCCTCGGGATTGGAGAAGTTCAGGGTCGGAAGGCAGTTCAAGTGGCCGAGGACGGAGCGGGACGGGCCCGCCACAGGGCGACCGTCTCCCGGGCCGGCCTCCGGGAGGCCCGGATCGAGATCGACCTCCTCAAGGCCGAATACGCGACCCTCCAGGATCGAGCGATCGCGATCATCGATGAGCTCACGACGGAGGGCCGCGCGTCCTTTTATGCTTATCCTTTCCATGGCCGGCCGACGGCAAGCGGCGAGATCTTTGATAAAGATAAAATATCCGCGGCGTCCCGGTGGCTCCCCTTTGGCTCGTCTTGGAGAGTAACGCGACTCGATACCGGCGCGAGCATCGTTGTCCCGATAACCGATCGAGGGCCTTATGCGGAGCGGATTTTCGGGCCGATCCGCGTCCATGTCGGAAACGAGCGGATCCTCGACCTCTCGGAGGCCGCGGCGCGAGCTATCGGGATGATCGACGCCGGCGTTGTCCGGGTCCGGATCTCGCCCGCGATTTTTGGAGGATCGCCGGCGGATCGGCGGGAGGTTTCTCAATGAGGCCCGAGAGGATCGCTCCGGTTTCGGTCGGCGAGAAAAAGGGTCACTCCGCTTGCTTATTCTGGAGCGGCGCGTTTAATTTTAATCCGGAGTCCGGAAAATTCGAGATCACTTGTCGGAAAATGAATGGCGCGAGGATTGATCCTCGAATTTGTGTTAAATGTATTTTGATCGATCGAAAAAAACTATCATGAAGCAAAAACAAGAATCACTTCTTCCCACGGCGGGCCCGGAATTAAGGCTCATCCGCGTCGCCGCAAACGTCGGCGCCAAGTCTGTCGCTAAGCTCGCGGGTGTCCATATAACGATTCTTTGTGCATTCGAGCGCGGGGACTTAAAGCATCCCGGAAAGATTGCGGAGATCCTCGCGGCTTATAAGAGGCTCGACGAGATGCCAAAGCGGAGAAATCCTCCTTATCATCTTGGGGGATCTCGGGCCGCTCGGCCGAAAATTAATCCTCCGGTCCGGGATAAAGAGACAAAGGATCTCTGGACGGCCGAGCGCCTCCAGGCTCATATCCGCGCCTTTATTTCCGAAAACGATCTCACGATTTTAGAGCGCGGAAAAACGGGGCAACGCCAAATCCTCATTAGTCCGGATCAAGTCTTTGAGCTAGGCGCGACGCTCCTTTTAGCTTGCGGTCATAATGTAAGGTGAAAGGTGAAACATGAGTGAAGAAAAAAAACAGGATGAGCTCGACGCGATCGCGCGCCGGATCCGGGCGGTCTTTGACGAGTTTTCGGAGGCCCTAAAAAGAGCGGCCGATCAAATCGGCGAGGCTGTCGCTCCACTCGGCGAGCTCCTCATCGCGCTCGAAAAAATCGACGCCGGCCGGGAGGTCCTCGAAGCGCCGCTCGTCCTCCTCGGGGAGTATCCGTCTTTCAATAAATGGAAGGGCCGGCATTGGGGCGGATATTCAAAGCGAAAAAATAAAATGGAAAACGATATCGCAAACCTCGCCTTGTTACAGGGGATCGGACCGATTGTCCCGATCCCGCCGAAAACGCGGGCGCGCGTCGAGATCTTCGTCTATCAAAAAACGCGCCGGCTCGACGAGGACAACCTCGCCGGACAAGTAAAGCCCGTTTTTGATTCCCTCCGCGGGCTCGGATTAATATATCAAGACTCTCCGAAATGGATCCGGCGCGTCCTCGATCAAGGGATCGATCGGGATAATCCGCGGATCGAGATCCGCTCGATTAAATGGCTCTTAACTCTTGCGAGAAAAAACGGAATGTTACGAAAGGAGGTCAAGAAATGATTACCTCTCGAAAAACTTGGCTCTTGATTTTCGCTTTCCTCGGAGCGGTCCTCGGCGTTATCTCGAAAGCTTTCGAGTTAACGATTAATCCTGTCGCTCTTATGGCCGGCCTTGGATCGATCGTCGTTTATGTCGGCCTCGAAGCAAAGGCGGACCGCGAGCGCCTCCGCGCTCAAGCGAGCAAATGGAAGGATCCGAAATTTATCGCGGAGCTCGTCGCGGCGATCGTCGCGGCGCTCGGGACGGCCGGCGTCGTCCTCCCGCTCCCGCCCGAAATGATCGTCGGGATCCTGACCGCGATTATCGCGATCCTTTTCAAAGCGAAACCGTCGCTCCCGGCGTAAGGCGCAAGGGGGAGTGGGCTCGTCGATCTCGGGCCCGCTCCCTCGACTCGGCAAAGGAAAAAGAAAGGGAAAAAATGAGAAAAGAAAAAAGTCCGATCTGGATCCCTCACGACCGCGCGAGATGGGCCCGGAGTCTCAAGGCCGCGGCCGTCGCGGTCGTCAATCGCGCTTACCTGGAGCTCGTTTCCCCGGGACGCGCAACGCGCTTCTCTCACGACGAGGCGCTCGCGGAGATCGCGGGCGTCGCCGGCGTTACGAAAAACGGCGTCCGAAATTGGCTCTCGAACACAAACCGCCCGGGCCGGCGCTCGGCCGAGGCGATAATCCTCGCTTACGATCGGGACCTCTCGGCGCGTTACGGCCTCCTCCCGCTCGATCGGCCGGTCGAGGATCACGCCCCAAAGAAAGACAAGGCGACGACGGCTAAAGGGCTTGGATGTTTAATTTTTGAATGGCTTACCGATCTTCGCTTACACATCGATGATCGGATCCTCGTAATTTTAAACGAGCTCTTCGAAGTCAAGGGTTATGCAATGCCATATTGTCGCGATCAGAGGCCCGTTAAAGTATCGATCCAGAAAAGGGAGGATGGCTTTTGGCTCTCTCTCGAAAGCGAGACGGGAAAGTCCGGCGCGATCCATATCGAGACGGGCCTCCCTCTTTTGCGGGAGCTCCTCGCGCGCGCCGCGGATCCCGGGCCTCAATCGATCGACGATCGGAGCCTCTCGATCCTTGTCCGGAAAGAACAAGAGGAGCTCCGGAAGTCCTTCGGGCTTCAGGCCGGCGCGACGGATCCCGGGATCCCGGAGCCCGTCCCGGCCGAGCTCGCCTCGTCCTTCGTCCCGGACGGCCGGACCGTTCAAATCTACCAGGAAGAAAAAGAAAATCCCGTCGGCGAGATCCCGCTCCATGGGCCGGCCGGCCCTCCGCCGGCGAATGGGAGCGACCGTTCCGAGCCAGGACTTGCCGAAGAAAACCGGAGCTCGATCTCGCTCGACGAGTTCGAGTTCTGATTATGAAAAACGCTTCGGCCCTCGACCGCGTCCGATCCGCGGCCGAATTCCTTCCACTTGACAGGGCGGGAATATTCAGGCTACTCTCTAAACTATGCGAGGGCTCCGGGCTTCACTTGAAAAGAACGTCGACCGCGGCCCTCTCCCTTCTTTTCCCTTCTTTCGTTTCAAGGGAGCTCGATCTTGATCGGGGATCGGGCTCCCTCCTCTCCGCCGGCTCCGGTCGCGACTCTCTCTCTTACTGAAAAACAAATCCTTTTCGAGCGTCTCTCCGCGCGCCTTATCCTTGCTTGTAAAGACGACGGGATCGAGCTCGTTTGTTTTCGATTTATCGCGACGCTCGACGAGGAGCTCGCGCATTTCCTCTCCGGCCGATCTCAAATCGATCCGCGCCTCAAGGTAACATCCCATATGAAACGACTCGCGAAAGATTTCGCGATCGTCGTCGACGGTGCTTTACTTTGGGACCGCTCTCCGGCTTACGAGAAAATGGGATCCCTCGCCGAGGCCCTCGGGCTTTTTTGGGGCGGACGATGGGCGAGTTTAAGCGATATTTATCACGTCGAGTTTCGATAATGAGGAGGCTCGAACAATGGCCGCATTTTGGACGATCTTCGGGAATTTAATCGCGCTCGGGCGCGAGGGGATCCCGCTCATTAAAGAGGCGCTCGCCGCTTATAAGAGGGCTCAAGATGAAAAAGAAAAACTCGCGATCCTGGAAGCTTGCCGCGCTCATGATCTCGACAAGCTTCGCGGTCTTATTTTCGGTTAACTGTTTCCGCGGTCCTCACGTCGTTATTATCCCGGCCGGCGTCGACGTCCTCGGCTTTGTCCAGGACGGCGCGATCGTCCCGCTTGCCGGCTTGCCTCCGATCAAATACGGGGTTATTGTAACAGAGGGCTTTGTCCTTGATTACCGCCGGCTCCTTAAATTGGAGCGCGACGGAAAATTAATAAAAGGGAATTAATTATGATTCTCGAAACACTCCAGGCCGTCGGCGGGATCCCGGCCGCGGATCCGTCTCATGTTTATTTGAGCGCTCCATTGATCGGGCTCATCGTCGCAAACGTCGCTCAAATCTCCCTCGGGGCGGTAAGCTTTTTTACGAAAAAAAAACGGGCCCGACATATTCATTCCGCGGCCGAGATCGTCGGCCTCGATTGCGCCGCGATCGCGAGAAACGCCGCGCGCGTCGAGGACCTCGATCCGCGCGTCCGGATCCTGGAGGCCGCTTATTCGGCGCTCTTGAAAGCGAACGAGGACGGCCGGCGCGAAAACCGCGAGGATCATCAATTGATTTTTAAGCTCCTCCGAGGCGGACCGGATCCTGAATGAAATTAATCAAAGTCTCGATCGACCTCCTCGACGTCTGGAAAGATAATCCGCGCGATATAAAAACGGTCGATTACGCGAGGCTCAAAAAACAAATCCTCCGGCTCGGGCTTTATAAACCGCTCGTTTGTTTTCTCGAAAAAGGTCGATACATTGTCCTCGGCGGAAATATGCGGCTCCTCATCCTCCGCGAGATCGGGATCCGCGAGGTCGAGATCTCCGTCGTCGACGCGAAAACAAAAGCGCGCCGGCTCGAATACGCGCTCTCGGATAACGATCGCGCCGGCGAATATATCGAGGACAAACTTGTCGAGCTCGTCTTCCCCTTTCAAAAAGAGATCGAGCTCCAGGATTACAAGGTCGACCTCCTCTCTCCGATCGGTCTCGATCAATTATTAAACGGCCGGCAACCGACGGAGGATTTCGATCAAGAGCTCGCTGACGGCGAGGGCGACGAGGATGTTTCGATCGAGATCGTCGTTCCGGTAAAACATGAAAAGACGGTCCTCGATTGGCTCCGGAACGGTGAAGCAAACTCGGCCGCGGGCCGCGGGATCGGAGTCCTCCGAAGATGCGAATTGCTTTAATTGACTCACGCGCGACGAGGTCGATCTATCCTCTCGCCCTCTTAAAGCTTGGCGCTTGGAGAAAACGACTCGGCGATAAATGTAAACTATTCGCCCGGGAGATACCGCGCCGCGGCCTTTATGATGAAATATGGATCTCGACTCTTTTCACGTTCGAGATCCCGGAGGCCCTCGCCCTCGTCCAGGCCGCAAAAAAAACCGGGGCCCGCGTCGTCGTCGGCGGGATCGCCGCGTCGCTTATGCCGGAGCCTTTCGAGCGCGCCGGCGCCAAGGTCCGACGCGGACTCATCCCGGAGGCCGAGCTCGGGATCCCGGATTATTCGCTCCTCCCGGATCCGCCGACGATCGTCATATCTCATACCTCGCGCGGGTGTGTTCGGAAATGCGGCTTCTGCATGGTTAAAGACTTGGAGCCCGAATATAAAAACATCCCGGATTGGCCGCGAACTATCCCGGCCGGCGCGAAAAAAATAATCTTCTTTGATAATAATTGGCTCGCGAAACCGATCGAGGCGATCCGGGCCGACGTCGACGAGATAAAAAAACTCCAGGCCCGCGGCCTCCGGAAAATAGATTTTAATCAAGCGCTCGATTGCCGGCTCTTGACGGAGGAGCTCGCGGATCTCGTCGCGACGCTTCCTCACGATCCGATACGATTCGCCTTTGACGGTTTACATGAGGACGGATATTTTCAAAGGGCGATCGAGCGGATCGTCAAGCGAAAACGTCAAACGATCGTTTCGGACGTCCTCTATAATTTTACGGACTCGCCCGAGGATTTTTATTATCGGATCCGGGAGATCGCGAAGCTCGAAGAAAAATATAAATGTCATATTGTCGCTTTTCCCATGCGATATCAACCGATCCTCTCGTCGGATCCGAACCGAGAATATACAGGCCCAAAATGGACGCCTCGCGAGCGCTCGATCACTCAAAAAATCGTTTCAAAGCATAGCGGCGGCCGCGGGACGTTTTCGTTTACCGGCGGGCCCGAGCGGAGCCCGCTCGCCGAGCTCGAATATTGGCTCGGAAAAACGCCGGCGGACTTTCGCCGGCTCCTCAATTATCCGAACGTCCGAAAACTTATAGACGTTCGAGTCGCGCGCCTCCGGATCAAGCGGGCTAAGCTCCGGATCGCGACGCGAGCGGAGGCGATCGGATGAAAAAAGCAAAACGAAAGCAAAAGCGGCCGAGCTCCAGGATCCCGGGATCCCGGGCCGGCTCCGGGTCGACCGCGGCCGGCGAGCGGACGGCCTCCAAGCCGCGCGCGTACAAGGCCCAAGGTAAGGCGATCGCCGGCGGGCTCGGGGAGTCGGCCGGGGTCGGCCTCGGCGACCTCCTGGCGGGGCGGCGCGACGGATCCTCTCGGGATCCAGGGAAACACGCCGGCGGGAGGCCCTCGAAATTCGGCGAGCTCGACCTCGATCAAGTCGAGGCGATCGCGGCTTTCGGACATACCGAGGAAGAGATCGCCCTCATCCTCGGGATCGCGGCGTCGACGCTCTCGCTCTATAAGAAAAATCATCCCGATTTTCTGGAGGTCCTCCGGCGCGGCAAACTCCGGGCCGACGTCAACGTCGAGCGATCCCTTTACTCGAAGGCGCTCGGGCGATACGCTTGTCCTCATTGCGGAAAGCCCGTCCCGGGGCCGGCCGCGGATACAACGTCAATTATTTTTTGGCTCAAGAATAGACTCCGCCGAGCATGGCGGGACCGGCAAGAGGTCGACGCGCCGGAGATCGAAAAGGCGCTTTACGAGCTCTCCGAGAAATTCCTCCCGGCCTCCATGACCGAGAAAAAACCGGCCTCCGAGGTCGAGAAAAATAAAAAGCCCAGGCATGATAAAAAATGAATCGGATCGGCCGGCCCCTCGTCGCGATCCTCGCGGTCGTTATGCTTAACGCCGCGGCCGGATCCGCCGGCGGAGATCGCCCGAGGATAAATCTTAATAATATTTTAAATCCTTTTCATACGGAAATTTTTCAGAGCGAGGATCCCGAGCTTTGGGTTTATGGCGGGGCCGGCGCGGGAAAATCTTATTCGATCGCTGATAAAATCCTCCTCAAATCAATCCTTAATCCTGGGCGTCAAAAGGGAGTCATCGTCCGAAAGACGCTCGCGAGCCTCCGAAAGACGACGCTCGATATCCTGGAGCGGCGGGCCGAGGCCCTCGGCCTTAACCTTTTCATCGATCGTCAAAATTGGATCGCCCGCGTCGGAAACCTCTCGATCATTTTGACCGGGATGAATAACAAGGACGATCATTTAAAAATAAAATCCTTAACCGATGTTGATTTCGTTTGGGCGAACGAGCTAACAGAGCTCCGGGAGGACGATTATCGCGAGCTCCTCCTCCGGATCCGCGGCGGGGAGACCAAGCTCGGGCGGCAAATGATCGCCGATTTTAATCCGATCGGAAAAACATCTTGGATTTATGATCGAGGATGGGCCCGCGGCCTCGATCGGACCGCGCGAAAGCTTCGATATACGGTCCTTGATAATCCATGGGCTCAAAAAGAATATGTCGAGCATTTAAAATCAACGGCCTCGGATGATCCGAATTTTTATAAAATATATTTCCTCGGCGAATGGGGCGAGCTCAAGGGAATTATTTTTAATTGGGACGTCGTCGACGAACTCCCGGCGATCGGATTCGATGAGATTATCTTCGCTGGCGATTTTGGATATAGCGTTGATCCCGCGGCCGTCGTCCGGATCTATCGGCGCGCGGATGAATACTGGATCGAGGAGCTCGTCTATACAACCGGCCTCACAAATCGGGATCTCGCGCGGGCCGCGATCGCCGCGGGAGTCCCGGCGTCCTCGGAAAATTTTTGGGACTCGGCCGAGCCTAAGTCGATCGAGGAGCTCCGCCTCGACGGGCTCCGCGGCGCGAAGCCCGCGACAAAAGGGCCCGGGAGCGTTAAATTTGGGATCGATTTCCTCCTCTCAAAAAAAATACATATGCTCGGAAATTCGCCGAATCTCATTAAAGAGGTCCGGTCCTATGTCCGGAAAAAGGACCGGGACGGGAAAAGCCTCCCGGAGCCCATGGAATACAACGATCACGCGATCAAGGCGGCAACGTATGGTATAGTTAGCGCGGCCCATAGAGGCGGGCAAGCTTTCGTCGGACAATCCGGCGGGGAGGTTTATTGAAATGTTTAATAAAAAGAAACAGCAAATCCAGGCGCTTGAGGGCGAGCTCTCCGGGATCCGGCAAGTCGCCGCGCTCCAGGCCCTTGCGATCGATACCTTTTCGACGGCTCAATCGAAGCGATACGCCGGCAACGAGTACCGCGATTATAAAACGACGATTGCCGAGATCGCGAAAAAATACGACGGGTCCGCGGAATGGGGCGTCCTCCAGACCGGGAACATCATCGACGTCCGGGCCGCGTTCATCATCGGGCAAGGTGTCGCCGCGATCCCGCTTGAAAAAAAGGACGTTGAATCGAATGAGGTAAACTTCACCCGGGACTTTTTCGCGTTCAATAAATTAAGTCGAAACATGGCGCTCGAAATGGCGAAAGAGGCCGAGATCGAAGGATGTTTTCTTGGGCAATTAAATTATGCCCCGAAAGAGAAACAAGTCTCGCTCCGATTTAAATCGAGGATAGAAACGCCGTACACAATAAAAACCGCGGCCGGAGATTATCTCGACTATACCTCCGCCGAGTTTGACGCGAGCGGGTCCGCCAGCGCGTCGACGCTCGCGGCCGAGGTTTTCATTTACGCGCGCTTCGGTGGCCGGCTCTCGAAGCTCAATGAGCCTATGCCTAAAGTCGGAAAATGCTTAACTCAAATCGAGGCGATCGACAAGGCGCTGCGGGATCTTCGGGAGATTAATCATTTATTCGCCGCGCCGATCCCGACGATCGAATGTGCGACGGCCGAGGATGCAGAAAAAATGGCGGGCGAGGCGGCAAAAATAAACTGGGCCCTCCGGAAATTAATCGCGATCTCCGGGAGGTTTGTTTTTGCCGCGCCGAACCTCCAGTACGGGAGCGAGTCGCTCGATAAAGAGATCACGACAAACGCGAAGATGATCTCCGGGACGACCGGGACGCCTCCTCATTTTCTCGGATTTCCCGAGCTCTTGAGTAATCGCTCGACCGCCGACAATTTAATGGAGAGCGTCGCGGCCTCGACCTCAAAAGAGCGCGGGACTTGGCTCGACGCTTACGAGGAGATCCTCCGAAAGGCTTTCGCGATTTACAATGAAAATTCCGGACTTACGCCGCTCGATCCGAAGAAAATAAAAATCGTTATTCCATTCGTTACCGCGGAAGCTTGGAAGCGGATCTCGGATATTTATCTCCCGCTTTTCTTGGCCGACGGGCTCTCCCTTTCGACGCTCCTCTCCCAAATTCCCGAGCTCGACGTCGACCGGGAGATCGAGGCGATCGACGCAAAAAATAACGAGGCTCTCGATCGTTTTTCAAAGGGCGGACTTGACAGGGATAAAAAAGACGTTCAGGATAAGGCCGTAAACAATTCGGAGGAGGGCGAATAATGAAAGACGAAAACTCTCGGCCGCTCATCATGGGCGCGATCAACCCGATCCCTCGCGGCGTCCCGCTCTCCGGACCCGGGCTCTCGATGGATACGATAAAGCCTCGGGCGATCACTCGGCCGGCCGGCGTCAAACCGAAACGGATCGGCGGGCCGGCGATCACAAGTGAGACGGCAAAGCCTCCGGTCCGGATCCCGCGTCCCGAGACGCTCTTTAATCCCGAGGCCGCGCCGGTCGCTCCCGCGCCGGCTCCCGTCCCGGCTCCTCGGTCCGCCTCCAGGCCGGCGGATCCAGGGATCCCGCCCGCGGCCGCTCCCGCCGGCGTCCAGGCGAAAACGTCCACAAAGCCCATGGCGAGGCGATCGTCCAGGCCGGCGACCTCCCGGGCCGGCGCGCGTCGATCGACGAAACGGACCTCGGAAAAATGATGAAAGTAAAACGGCTCCTCCGCCGGCTCGTCTGGAGACGACGAGCCCGGGCCGTCGGCCGAACGCTCGACCGTTTGGAGCTCGCGTTTAAGGCCGGCAATTATTCGCGGACGGAAAGAAAAACGATCCTCCACGGATTTTTATCGTCGAATGAATTTCGGGCCGATATAATCAAGCTCCTCTCCCGGGTGTAAAAATGAAAATCTCCGCGCGCATTCTTGCCATGGCCGAGGATGAGCTCCTCGCCTTGATCTCTCCGCGGGCGATTCGCGATATCAAACGCGAGGATCCTTCTCCCGTTTTCAAGGCCTTCATTGTCGGGCAAGAGGGCGAAGCTCGGCCGAAGATCGTCGGCCTCGGCGCGACCGTTCAACGGTGGTATTATTCCGCGATCGAAAAGCTTGTTGAAAAACTCGGGCTTGGGACGCCGGCGTATCATAATCATGGGGCCGAAAATGGACCGGCCGGCCGGCAACCGATCGGCGAGATCGTCGGGAAAGCCTTTAAAAAGCTCGGAGACGTTGCCTCCGCGATTGCGGTTGCTTATATTTATCCGCCCTTTAAGGATCTCTCGCTCGATATCGCGTCGATCGAGGCCGATATCCTTGCTCCCGCGGCCAACATTAAGGATTTCGAGGTCCGGGATCTCGACGTTTTAGGAGTCTCCGGAATCGCCTTCGGCAATTCCGCTCTCAATAGTCCGGCGTTTCCTGGCGCGACGCTCCTCGCGCAAGTCCAGGCTTTCGCCGAGCAATCCGTTTTAATTCAAGGAGGAAACGAGAAAATGTTAACCGTCGAACAAATCAAGGCCGCGATCGCGGAGGGTAAATTCAAACCGTCCGACATTTTTGCCGGACGCGAGCTCTCCTCGGATCCATTGGTTGCCGAGCTCGTCGACGAGAAAACGCATGACCTCAGAGGTTTTCAAATCCGAAAGCTCAAGGACGCGGATGATAAAGTCGCGTCTCTCTCGAAGGAAAACGATGAGCTCATAGGGAAGATGAAAATCTTTGAGAGCAAAGAAACAAAGGGCCGGGCCCGGGAGGTTTTCGACGCGGCTCTCGCGGAGAGGCCCAAAGTCAAAGGCGACGATCGTCTCGTTAAGTTTCTCCAGAAAAATTACGAGAGAAGCTTCACGCCTTCGGGCGACGCCGGCAAGCTCAAGGACGAGATCAATAAATTCCTGGACGAGGGCGTCCAGGATTTTGCGGAGATCGTCGCGCCGGCCGGCGGCTCAAACGGGGCGGGCTCCGGATCCGCGGGATCCGGGGGGGCCGGCAAGTCCGGCGACGGATCGATCGACGCCGGCGGCGGGACCTCGAAAAACCTCCAGGATCCAAAAAACAACGACCTTATTCCGACGGATTAAAAACTCAAGGAGGTTTTCAAAAATGATTACCGGGATTCAAATGCGATCGGACAAATATCGCTCAATGACGATTACCGTCCCTTCGGGCGGAGTCGTCGGCGGAGCGATGAACCTTATCGGGGCGACCGTCGTCGTCTATTTCGAGACGAAAGCGGTCGGGCTCCTTGTCGCCGGCGTTATCGGATGCGACAAAATTCTCCTCCCCAAAATCGCGGGCTCCGCGCTCGCGATGGCGCAAGGATCGAAAGTCTATTACGACAATTCCGCGAAGGCGGTCACGCCGACGATCGGCGCGAATACGCTTTGTGGCCGGGTTATCGAGGCGGCTCTCGGCCCGGACGCGACGGTCCTTGTCGACTTCAACGGGACGGTCCAGGCTTAACGGCCGGTCCGAAAAAAACGAAGGAAACGAACCATGAGAAAAATATTTTCGGATCTCTCGAAACTCGATTTCTCCTCGCCCTCGGGACGGGAGAAAATCTTCGCGGCCGTTCAATACTTCGCCTCCGGCGGGCCCGCAAAGGCCGAGGCCGAGCGTTATCGAAAAGCGCTCCAGGCTTTCGGCGCAAGCGGAGACTTCCCGGCCGCGGCACTCCAGGTCCTTGAAAAATTCCACGCGACGCCGGCCTACGACATGGGCTATGAGGAAATTTTCGATATCCGCGACTTTAACGGGACGACCGAAAGCGGATTCGAGATCCTCGACGTCGAGGACGGCCTCACTTTCCGCGAGGTCCCGAACGGCGAAAAGGCCCATATCTTCAAAATGGCGGGCTCGAAAACGACCGTCAATTTTGGGCTCTATGGCGGCGGGCTCGGATGGCTCCGGACCTTGATCGATGATAAAAAGTTCTGGACGCTTGAGGACTCCGCGATCGCCTTTGTCAATAAGGCCGCGGCTCACAAAGCGGAATGTTTTTATGCCCTTGTCGACGCGCTCGGCGTCGGGCATAACGTCGCGTGGCAATTGCCGGATCCGGCGGCTCTCGCGAACACGGCCGAAACCTATACGGCGAACCGCGACGCGCAAACCTTGAACCTCGCCGCTCAAACGATCCTCCTCGCGATCGCCGACAAGGGCTATGGAGTCACGCCGGCGAATGCTCAACTCGTTGTTCTGACTCCTCTCCAAATGGTCGGCCGGCTTAACCGCGCGCTCTCGCTCATGCTCCAATCGGTTTCCGGCTCGGCGACTTTTGCGTCCTATAAATTCCGACTCGTCCCGACGACGATGCTCTTGTCGGCCGCGGACTATTATGTCGGGATCCCGAAGCTCAAAGCGAAGGGCGGGACGCGGATGAACCTCACGATTTTCAACCAATTCGACGCGACCGCTTACGCGGATATCGCCGTCGGATGGTCCCGCTTCGGCGGAGCTCTCGCGGATCAGGATCAATTCGCGCGGTGTAAATCCGTCTAATCCTGACAATGACTTTTTCGCGCGGGCGAGGGGGGGAGACGCCTCCTCGCCCGTTTCTTTTTAAGGTGGAAAATGGATAACGAAGTCCTTACGATGCGATCCTGTCGCGTCCGGCAAATCATGGAACACTCGAAGGCGGTCCGCGAGGCCGCGGCCGCGTCGAGGACTTGGGCCTCGCTTGTCCGGCAAGGATCGGACCTCCCTCAAGTCCGATCGTTTACCGGAGTCCAGGACGGCGCTTGGAAAGGTCGCCGATGTTTCATTATCGCCGGCGGGCCCTCGCTCCGAGGCTTTGATTATTCCCGGCTCCAGGGCGAGCGGACGATCGCGATTAATAAAGCGATTCGCGAGGTCCCTTTTGCGGATATCCTTTTCGGGATGGATTATCAATTTATCGAATGGATCCAAAAGGGCGACCTCGGAGAGGATTACCGTCGGGCTTATTCTAATTTTACCGGGGAGAAAATTTGGCTCAATTTAACCGGCGCGCCTTACGCTTATCCGCCCGACGTCCGCGTCCTCCTCGGCGCGGGAGAGATCGGATGGACGCGACGCCTCGCCGACGGCCTCTATCATGGAAACAATTCTGGTTACGCGGCGATTAATCTCGCCCTCGTCCTCGGCGCGGATCCGATCATCCTCCTCGGATACGACATGAAGCTCGGCCCGAATGGAGCCTCTCATTATCACAAGGGATATCCGACTCCGATGTTTCCGGACGCGCTCCCGACGTTTAAAAGCTCGATCGAGGCCGGCGCTCGCGAGCTCCCGGCCGGCGCGCCGCAAATCTTGAACGCGAATAAGGACTCCGCCCTCCGATGCTTCCCTTTTGTCTCGACCTCGAAGATCCTCCCGCGGACGAAAACTCCCGGGACGGAGCCCGCTTGGAAGGTCGTCTCTTTTTATACGACCGGGACCGGATATGAAAACGAGATAAAAAAATTACAAGCCTCGCTCGATCGCCTCTCGATCCCGTATCATTTTTTCCCGGTCGAGCCTCGCGGATCCTGGAGGGCGAACCTAAATTATAAAAGCGAGATTATCCTCCAGGCTTTCGATATGTTTCCGAAAAAGGATATTGTTTTTATTGACGCGGACGCGGTCGTCCGGAGATATCCGGAGCTTTTCGACAAGCTCTCCGAAGATCATCAATACGACGTCGCCGCTCATTTTCATCCTTATCGAGGAAACGAGATCCCGGGCGGATCGCTTCTTTCCGGGACGCTTTGGTTTCAAAATTCAGAGCGCGGGCGGGAGCTCGTCCGGACTTGGAACGAGATCGGCGCCGAAAACAAAACGATCCGTCATCAACATTGTTTGAGGCTCGCGATCGAAAAGCTCTCGGGCGAGGGTCGATACGTTTTTATCTGTCGCCTCCCGCGCGAGTATACTTTGATCTTCGATTATTATCGGGGCGAGGAAGTCCTCGCCGTCGTCGAGCATTTCCAAGCGTCGCGCCGGCTCCGAGCTCAAGTCGGGACGGGCGAGCCTCTCGTCGACTCTAATTTCACGACGATCCCGAAGCCCGAAATAAAAACAAAAACGAGCAAGGGAAGAAAAACAAAGACCGAAAGGAAAAATCGGAAATGAATTTATCCGCCGTCGTCGTTACTTATCGCCGGCTCGCCTCGATCGATCGGATCCTTGCCGCTTGGCTCGCCGAGACTCCGGACGTTTGGCTTTGCGATTGCTCGGCCGCGGGCGTCAAGACGGCGCTCCCGGTCAACATTATTCGGGCCGTCCCGGATCCCGGAAACCGCCTCCGCCATGCGGTCGCGCTTTTAACCGCCGGCGACTTCGTCGTCAAGGCCGACGACGACGTCCTCCCGCGGCCCGGGATTGGAAACGACTTCGTTCGCTTTCAACTGTCGAGCGGGCCGGCGATCCTCGGGATCCATGGCCGAGTATTTAAGGGGCCCGGATATTATAATCAAACGAAGCTTTACGGATCGAAGGAAATAGCGGACGTCCAGGCGGTCGACTTTGTCGGCGTCATGACTTGCGCTCCGCGGGCCCTCCTCCCGCTCGACCTCCGCGGGTGTGCCTCCGCGATCGAAGATCTCTTTTGGCAAATGGGGGCCGCTCGGTCCGCGAAAAAGTTTGTTATCCCGACGGATAAATTTCAACATTTATCCGAGAGCAAGGACTCCGGCCGGCTTTGCGGGACGCCGGAGCAAAAGCAATTTCGGGCCGATTATTACGAGAAAATGTTTCGGAAATATTATACGAAATGAAGAAAATAACGATCGTTACAAACCGGCTCGACAATCGCCATAATCCGACGAACGGGATCCGCGTCGGCCGAGCGATCGAGCGGCTCGGATATCTCGTCTCCGTCGTCGAGCATGACGCTTTGAGCGCCGGCCTCTCGGAGATCGCCGCGGCGGATCTCGTCCTCGCTTTTGGGACTTTGCTTTATCCTCGGAATATTGAGCAAGCGGATATTATCGCGCGATCGAAACGGCCGCGGACGCCTTTCGCGCTCTGGTATTTCGACGCCGCAAATCCCGACTTTGATCATAGTCGTCGAAAATTCGAGGCGCTCCTCGCGGTCGCTCCGTCGCTCGATTGGCTCTTTACAACCGATCACTCTTTCCCCTGGGAAAAATATGTTCCGAAATATAAACATTTACTCCAGGGCGTCGACCTCTCGGATTATCGGGCGATCCCGCCGGCGTCCGGCCGGCCTTCCGTCGACGTCGTTTTCTCTGGAGGATGCCGCGGCTCTTTTTTAAATCGTCGAAAAATGCTCGACTTAATCGCGGCTCGTTTTTCTCTTGTAACTTACGGGAGCGACTCGCCCGAGTATGTCCACGGCCGAAGATTTATCGAAGCTTATCAGGACGCGCGCGTCGCGTTTGTCCCTGCTCCTCCGATCGAGGTCCCGAATTATTGGAGCAATCGAATTTACCTCGCGGCCGGGACCGGGATCCCTTGCGTCGTCGGATGGGCTCCCGGGCTCGAAGCTCATTACGCCGGCGGCTCCGAGGTCGTCTATTTTCACGACTCGGCGGAAATGCTTCGGGAGATCGACCTCCTCCTCAAGAGTCCCGGGGCCCGGGCCCGGATCGGAGCGGCCGGCCGAGCGCGAACGCTTCGAGATCACACTTACGAGGCCCGAGCTCGCGAGCTCATCGCCTCGATCGGAGGGCCCACGATATGACGGCCGACGAATATTTAAAACATTGGAAGGGCCGCGAAATTTGGAAGCGCCTTGTCCTCCCTCATCATCAAGAGCGGCTCGGGCGGTGTGCCTCTTATCTCCCGGATCCGGCCGGCAACGTCGAGGGCTTCGTCGACGTCGGGAGCGCCTTCGGGCATTCAACCTCGATCCTCCGAGGCTTTCATCCTGGACGATGGACGGGCGTCGACTTTTCCCGGGAGGCGATCGATCGAGCGGCCCGGACCTTTGCGGATATTATTTTTGTCTATCTTGAAAAGGTCGAGGACCTCGCCCTCCTCCCGCGTTTCGCCGGCGTCGTTTGCTCTGAAGTTATCGAGCACGTTCCGGACGACGCGGCGCTCATCCGCGGACTTTGGGCGATAACCGGCGGGACGCTTGTC
Source organism: Acidobacteriota bacterium (assembly GCA_014894455.1). Taxonomy (GTDB): domain Bacteria; phylum Acidobacteriota; class Aminicenantia; order Aminicenantales; family Saccharicenantaceae; genus RBG-16-66-30. Next base: position 26,006 of record JADBLN010000104.1, read on the forward strand.
ATCACGACTCCGAAACGGGCCGTTGACGATCCGGGCCATTTGAGATTATATTCAAGGGAGGCGCTCGATAAGCTCCTCCAGGACGCCGGCGTCCGGGATGTTCGGATCGAGACGAGTTCGCGATTTTATTTCGTCGTCGCTCGACGAGGGGAGGCTTAATTATGGCGATCGGATGGATCTCAAACCTCGCGGAGGCCGTAACCTATTTTCGGACGGAGCGCCTTGAGTCAACTTTTTGGGACGCTTTAACTCACGTCTCCGGCGGAAAGGACGAGCGCGTCGCGGCGCTCCTCCAGGCTTACAACCGGATCCGGACCGCGGCCGGCGTCGCGATCCCGACGTCGCCCTCGGCCGCGGAGCTCGCGGAGCTCAAACTCGCTCAATTGGAAATGGCTTATTATCTCGCGGGTCACGCGGAGGATGAGGATAAGCGCCTCGGCCTCCAGGCTCAAAACGTCGTCTCCGCCGGATACGTTCAAGAAACATACAAGCTCGACCGGCCCGGGACGCTCCCGCCGGCGATCCTCGCGCTCCTCGCGAGCTTTATTTCGGCGCGGTCGATCATCGCGGTCGATCTCCGGCGCGACGAAAATCTCGACGTCGACGGGATCCCGAACGAATAAATAAAATGGCGACGAAAGCTCTCGGCCTCATCCCGGTAAAAAATCGGGTGAAGCTTATCGAGACGGCTTACGGGCGGGCCGGCGATCGGCTCGTCGGGATCCTCTCGGAGCTCAATCCGGCGACCTTTACCGCGGCGATCGGCGGGCGGGCCCGCGGCCGCGTCAATGCGATCGTCCGGGATCTCGACGCTTTCGCCGGCAAATGGGCCCGGGCCGCGGTCCGCGAGGCTTACGCGGAGGGATCGACCTTCGCCCGGACGAGGCTTGAAAATATCGGAGCAGAGAAAAAACCGCCGGCGAAATTCAATCCGGGCCGACATGAGCGGGCGATTGCGGCGCTCGTCTCCAGAACGGCCGGCGACCTCCTCAAGGCAAATCGAACGATCGCGACCTCGGCCGGGAAATATCTCTCCCTCCTCTCGCTCGCGGCCGCGGAGGTCCGAAAGGTCGAGGCTTTCGAGGAGGTCGAGGTCGAGGCCTTCGCCGACGCGACGCTCGGGAAAGGGATCAAGCGGATCGTTAAGCGCTCGATCGGCGGCGGGCCCGACGCCGTTTCCTCGCTCGCGCGCGGGACGATCTCCCGGATGATAAAATCGTATCTCTTGAAAAAAATCGCCGGCGCGGATTTCATAACGATTAAGGATCGACATTATTCTTTAAAGAGTTATTCGGAAATGCTCGCGCGGACTGGCCTCCGGGAGGCCCAAACGAAAGCGACGAAAGAGCTATGCGATCAATACGATAACGACCTCGTCCAATTTTCGCAACATGACGAGCCTTGCGGCGATTGCGAACAATACGAGGGCGAGGTTTTTTCGATCTCCGGAAAGTCCGATAAATATCCGGAGCTCCCGCCCGAGGCCGAGCCTCCCGTTCATCCGAATTGCGAACATAATTTAAATCCGACCTCGGAAAATGCTTTATCCTGGAGGTCGCGGTAATGATTAAAATTTATTTAACGGATCCGGTCGTCTATCGCCGGCGGACCGGGATCTCCGATTATCAAACGTCGACTTACGTCGATCTTCTCGTTATGGGAAAGGTCCGCCTCGGGACGAAGCTCGTCCGGGATATCAAGGGTGAGCTCGTCGCCTCCGGCGCGAGCGTCCTCCTCCCGCTCTCCGTCGGCGCGATAACTCACGACGATTTAATCCAGGTCGTCGCCGGCGTCGACCGCTCGATCATAACGATCAATCCCGTCGGCGGGTGGAGGCCGGATCATTGGGAGGTTTTCCTTCAATGATTAAAACGGGCTCGATCCTCCTCGCGGCGATCGCTCTCGGCTCGACCGAGGCGCTCGAAGATCTCTCGAAGATCTCCGCCCGGGAGGATCTCGTCCGCCCGGATCCCGCCGGACGGACTCCTCTCCGGCGCGAGCGGATCCGCGAAAATGAGCGCCGGGCCAGGGCGCGATATAAATCGAGGCTTGTCCGATGAGCGGCGCGCTTGAGGGCGGCGGATATGCGGTTGACTTTAAGGCTTTTGATACGAAATTTTTTAATGTCGCTCTCGTAAAATGTCCCGAGGCCCTGGAAAAAGGATTATTCGAGGCGCTCTCGGAGCTCAAAAACGACGCCGACAACGTCCCTCCGAGGACGCCTCACCTCGAAGGGAACCTCCGCGGCGATTATACTTTCATCCTGGACGGAATAACGACGACGCGAGTCGTCGAAAAATCCGGAGGCAAGGGATCGGCCCATTATCCCGGCGGCGAAAAGCCCGTCCTCCGGCCGAACGCGAAAAATATTATCGTTAAGCTTATTTTCCGAATGCCTTACGCGGCGCGGTGGCATGAGACGACCGCGGATATAAATTGGAGCGAGGACGGCGTCGGCCCGAAATATGTCGAGAGCAAGCTCTCCATGTTTGGGGAAAAATATATAGGGATCGCCGCGGCTCCCGTCCGCGCCGTCCTCGGGGGATAAAAAATGCTTATGGAAATAGGTCGCTTTATCGTTACAAAAATCCCGGGACTCGTCCTCGGCGGAAATTTTCAATTTGGATTTCGGCCGACGACGGCGCCAATCCGATGCTCCGTTATTCAAGAGGCGAGTCCGTCGCCGGCTAATTTTTTTCTCCGCGATCGCGTCGACTATATGCTTCAAATAATTTCCAGAGCGGCCGATTACGAAACGGCGAGCGCGGATAATTGGAAATTTTACAACGCGCTCGGCGGTACGGCCGGATGGGAGATCCCGGCGCTCGTCTCCGGAGGACAAGCTTATCGGGCCGAAGTCGTCGAGGCGATCGCGATCCCTCAATATATCGGGATGGACGGGAAAAATCCGGAATTCTCGATAAATTTTATTTTCAGGATGGAAAAAGCGTGATTTCTCCAGGCGGGACGGCGAGGATCCAGGCCGGCGCGAGGCTTTCGAGCCCTCCTCCGGGCCCTCGGAGCCTCGAAAACCGTTCGCCGCTTGTACGCGATCCTGGAGCGATTTCCATTTTCGCCGAAAAGGGAATAAAATCCCTTGCGGATATCGAAACTCTTTAGGAGGTTTTCAAAATGGCAAGTCCAAACAAGGACCTCGGGCCCTGCGGGGCCTATTGGAACGGAGTCCACGTGGGCCCGACGCTTGGTGGGATTAAGTTCAAAGATGACCTCAATTCGGAGGACATTTTCGAGGACGGGCACGGGAAGACGCCGGTTGATACCGTTTCCGTCGGCCGAATAACGTCCGTCGAGGTCCCTTTGACGCGCGTTTCCTGGGCTCAACTGAAAGCGATGATCCCGGGATCGATCGGCGGATCGACAAACCTCGAAGTTTACAATTCGGTTGGGCTTGATTTCTTCGCCCTCGCGAAGTCACTCGTTCTGAAACCGCTTGTAAACAATATCGCGAGCGCCATTCAATCTCAATGGCTCACGCTTTATCGGGCTTATCCGGTCGCCGCGGTCGAGTTCACTTATGACAACTCGACACAACGGGGCGTGAAAGTAGTCTTTAAGGTTTATCCCGATGACGCCTCGGGCAACATCGGCCGAACCTGGAGAATGGGCCCGGTCACGCCGTAACCGGCGAAAAGGAGCAAAATGGCTATACGGATCCGTCTCGATAAAACACTTTACGAACCTCTTGAATGCGAGCTCCCGGACGGTCGCGTCTTGACGACCGTCCCGTTTACGCCTCCCGTTCTCCGGGCCGTCCAGGAAATTGAACGGGCCCGGAAAGAAAAAGAGCTCGATTCGCCGCGAGCGGTCGTTAAACAAATCTCGCTCCTTTTTGGGGCGGAGGAAACCGAAGTCGAAACAATTGACTCCCGGATCCTCAATGATATTTTAACGCTCGCGTCTGAGAGAATGTCCATGGGGAAAGTAAAAGCTTCGCCGGCGGACGTCCCGTTGGCGGATGTCCCGGCGAACGCGGCCGGCCTCCAGGATCCCGCAACGGATCCCGGGCCGGCTCCGGATCCCGCCGGAGACGAAAAAAACGAGTCGAGGGCCGCGTCCACGCAATAGCAAAAATTGCCGCGGCCTTTCCCGGACTCTTTTCCTTCGAGGCTATCCTTAACCTCGACTTTCGCGACTTCGAAGCGTTCTATCGAGAGGCGCGAAAGTCGGCGCTCCAGAACCGGAGAGATCATTTGACCGCCTTGAGGACCGCGCAAGCGAACGACGCCGTTTTCGGCGATTCGATCGACCTCATCGATGATGCGCTCGGCGACCTTGACGGAACGCGCGAGAAAAAAATCCTCGATAATTGGGCCGAGCTCGCGGAGCTCGGAAAGGGATAACGCCTATGTTTGACGTTGGCGCGATCGTCGCTCGAATGGACCTCGCCCTCGATGGATGGAATAAATCCGTTGAAAAAGTCAAGGGTGATCAAAGTACTCTTGGTGGCGGGATAACCGGCGTCGGGAAACAATTCACCTCTGCCGGTACGGTTATGGTTGCCGCGGGAGCGGCGGTCGCCGGCGGGCTTTTTGCGATGACAAAGGCAACGGCAAACGCCGGAGACGAGGTCGCGAAGCTATCGGATCGAACCGGAACATCGACGGAAACCCTGTCGTCATACTCCCGAGTGCTCAAGCTCGGAGATTCCTCCCTCGCGGATTTCGCGAAGGGAATGAAAAGCCTTTCGACCACGATGGCTGACGCGGCGGCCGGAGACGCTCTCGCGACCGAAAAGCTCGATGCCTTGGGGATTTCGGCCGTTGACGTAAACGGGAATCTTCGCCCACTTAATGATGTTTTCCTCGAAGCAGCCGACAAGATATCTAAGTTCGAGGCTGGAGCAAAAAAGTCGGCGATCGCGGCGGATATTTTCGGAAAGGCCGGGATCGGATTAATTCCGACGTTAAACCTCGGGAGGGAGGGTTTAGAAAAAGAAGCAGATGCCGCTCATCGGATGGGCCTTGTTTTTACAAATGACGCCGCAAAAGCTTCTGAATTATTTAATGATACGCTCGCGGATCTCGGGCTCTCGATAAGCGGAGCGAAAAATCAATTATCTCTCGCCCTCATGCCGGCGATCACGGCGATCACGGCGAAAATTACTGAGGTCGTCCAAAAATTTACGGCTTGGACTCAAGCAAATCCCGGACTCGCGGCGGCAATAACGAAGGTTGTCGCCGGCGCGGGCGCGCTCCTCGTTATCCTCGGGACCGGATCCCTTGTTATTGGAAAAATTATCGGCCTTTTTGGGAGTTTGTCGACGGCGATCGCCGGCGCGACCGCGGCGAAGATCGCTTCCGGGGCTGCTTGGACCGTCCTCATCGCGCTCGTCGCGAAATATGCCGTTACTCTCCAGCAATTAAGCGACGCCGAGGATTATGAGATCGAGGCCGAAAAGCGGCTCCATGATGTCCAGGAGCGGTCGATCGACAACCTCTCGAAAGCGGCGGTCGCGGCCGGATTCCACTATGGACAAATGTCGAGATTGATCGATGCTTATGATGGAAATCTCGCGGCCTTAACTCATGCAATCCGCGCGGGAAAAGAGGGCGTTGAAATTCAAACGGCGCTTGCGAACGTCGGAAAGGAAAATGAGGCTGTAATTATAAAAAATAAAGAAGCGCTTGAAGGTGCGACTCTTGCGACTAAAAACGCGGCGGAAGCTCAACAAGCTTGGCTTGACTTTCTCAAGAACGAGGGACTCCAGACGATCGCGCAAAAATCCGAAAGTATCCTGACTCTTCGAGGTCGCCTCAAGGATCTAGATATCGCTTATAAGACGCAAGATATTGACCTCGATACTTATTTGACCGGCGTTAAAAAGGTAAACGAGGAGCTCGGGAAATATTGGGTTACGACAAATGCGGCCCTCGGAAAAACTCGCGACTTCTCCGGCGTCCTTGAAAAAGCCCTCCCGATTTTGGAGGATAATTATCAAGACTGGAGTTTATTTGACGATGAATTAACCGAAACCACCGATCAAATGGGGAAAGGGTCCATGTCGAGTATGCTTTTGACTCATGAAATGGCGAGACTCGACGCGGCGACAAAGGGAATAATGCTTCCGGATCTTGTCTTCCCTTCCGCGAAAAAGGAGGCGGTCCGGAAAGATGTTGACGACTTCAAACATTATTGGGACGGATTTTTTAACGACGTTTCCTCGAAGTGGGGGGATACGATAAACGATTTCGCCTCCGGAAATACCTCGATTGTTACCGCTTGGAATCGACTTTTTAAAAACCTCGGGGAAACGATAACCGATTTCGTCGGGAAATTTATTACAGAAAAATTAATCGGCGCGATTCAAGGGATCGTCGGGCCGGCTAAAACGGCCGCGGAAGGGGCCGGCAGCGCGATCGGGGGAATCGGAACCGTAGTCGCCAATGTTGCGAAAACAGTAGGATCCGCGATTGCTGACATTGCCGGGGGGATATTGGACGTCATCGAAGATATTGCGACCACGGTCGTTGACATTGTGTCCTATGCGATAAAGGAATTAGCGGAGGCAATCGCGGCGGCGGCTCATTCGCTTGCCGCGGCCGCGCCGGACTTGGTCATAGTTGGTTTAGCCGCGGCTGCGATTTTCCTTGCCTTTGGGTTGGCCGCGGCTCTCATTGACGCGGCCCGGAAAGTCCTCGGGGTTGGCGGAGGGGGGGGCGACGATGCCGCGAATTGGCTCCGCCTCATTCATCCTCTTGTTCAAGAAATGCACGATATGTTCAGGGACTTGATCGCAATCCAGGTCTACCGCCAAGGCCAAGGGGATACCCAAATCGACCGCCTCGATACGATTGGGAGCTTGCTCCAGGGGGTCTTAAACTCTGTTATAGATTTCGGATCGCAAACGATCGAGGCGATTAATAAGGTTCGCGATGCGATTGCAAGCGTTCCGGCCGCGGCCGGCGGCGGGGTATTCATGCGGCCGACGTTTGCTCTCATCGGCGAAAGGCCCGAGGCCGCGATCCCTCTTGAGCGTCTAAACGAGTTCCGCGGCAAAGGGGAGGCTCCGGCGGCTCAACCGACGACCTCTCCGGCAAAAATCGAAGTCAATATCGCCTCGATTTTGATCGACAAAGGCGATAAATGGATGATTAAATTTGTGCAAGAAACCATGAATCACGGCGGACTTACTGTTCCCTTATCTATTGTTGGGGGATGAAATGAAAAAGATTCGGATCCTCGGAACGAACCTTGCCGCGCTCGCGGGAACGATCGTAACCGCCTCATCTTCGGCGACGGATTGGCCGATCGCAAACTTAAAAACCATATGGCCAAAATATGTCCATCGGACGTTGAATCTCGGAACGCCCGATTTTTGGGAATGGGACTTCGGGGTCGCGCCGAGTATTAATTATATTATTCTTTGGAATCATAATTTTCAATCGACGGCGACGGTTAAGCTTCAGGCCGACGTTCATTCGGGACATTGGGCGGATGTCGATCTTCCTCTCCAGTATGGAGTTCATTGGAACGATCACGTTCTTGTTTATTTTTTTCGGAGGCCGATCGCGAATTGTTTATATTGGAGAGTGACAGCTGACGATTCGGCTCCGGCAAATCCGGCCGGATACCTTCAAGCGGGATATGCTTATCTCGGAGGATTTCTTCAGCCGGCCTATTCTTTCAAAGAAAAAGGGGGCGGTGTCATTGATCCTTCGACCATCCTCCTTTCTGACGGAGGTCAACCATCGACGAATGAAAAGGACGCTTACGAAACATATGATTACGATTTTTCGGCGGCGACGCCGGCGGATCTCGTTACCTTAATCACCTATTTCAAAAGCCTTAAAAAAGGTTGGCCGTTTTTCATTATCGAAGATGACTCCTATCCGTTAAATGTTCGCTTTGTTCGATTTCGGACGGACTTTAATTACCGTCCATTTGTCGCGGGATATAAGAGCTATCGACTCGAAGTCGAGGATGCGAGGTAATAAATGCCTTTTACTCCCGATGGACAACGCGCTCATTTAATATTTTTAATTGATATTGAGGTTTGCCGGCGAATCGATACGGCAACGTGGACGATCGATCCGATCAATAATTTAGTTTGGAGCACGCCTTGTCCCGAAGGAATTCCCTCGAAGGTTGAAGCGAACGGCACACAAATGGTTGACGAGGGCTCCCGGGCCGGCGTCCAGGCGAACGACAATTCTTTTTGTTATATTGCCGGGACGCCAAATCTTTTATATGTTCACGTTCTCGGGGATGGGGAGCCGATCGATGAGGATCCGTATCTCGGCGTTTTTCATTGGAGGCGATATGGAACGGAGGTTGTAGAATATTCGGGACATTCTTATCGGCCCGTTCTTGATTCATCTTCTATCCCGAATGTCTCAAGCGAGATTGGCGGATATCATGAGGGCGGGACAAGTTTTTCTTTTGGATCCATTAAGCTCTTGAACGGAGACGGACATTTCGACGCTCTCTTGGATCTGTATATTTGGGAGGCGAAACGGATCGTGGTCCGGGTAGGAGAAAAGGACAAGGGCGACGCGAATTATGAAATAATTTTTGACGGTTGGACTGGAAATGTTGGATGGGGAGATGAGGTTGTCGAGATAAATACCGAGGACGCGCGGACGATGGTTTCCTAAAATGATGAAATTTACGCTCCCGAGATATCGATTTTCGGCGGCGGATCCGAGCGGCGATTATGTAAACATGGATCCCTCGGCCGAGGGGCTCGTCATTCCCGAGCGATATGGAACGATCCTTAATCTCAAGCCCGTCTGTATGAACCTTTTGACCGGACGATGGAAATTAAATCGGCGGGGGATGCACGCGATTACGGAGATTCGGGAGGCCGGGATCATTCTTGACCCGGCGACGGAATATTCAACGGATCTCTTGCTCGGGGAATTTACCATCGGGACGACGCCGGCTTTGATCGGCGGGACGCCTTATTATTTCGTTCTCGAATCGGACTATGTCGAGAACGGCGTTGATTATCTAGGAATCGGTCAACAAACGGACGGGGCTTTATACCTGGACGGAACCTGTTATTTTATCAATGCGGCCGATGTTTGGACCGATACGTTTTGTGATATTCAATTCCGAATTTATGTGAAAGATACGATGGATGGTCCGGAGTTTGTTTTAATCGATAATTGGATATGGAGCCCGGGATGGAATTATCAGGCTTATTTACGAAAAGCGGTCGCCGGCGATCAACGGCGGCTCGCTCAATCATTTTTAACGCCGGCGGGAGGCCCATGGTTCCTCTCGCGGATTCAAGTTGAGGCCTATGAATACGGGGCTCCGGATCCGGCCCGGACAACAAAGACAACGCTCCTTTCTTCTTATAATCCGGATGTTCAAGTCGGAACAAAATCCTATCGGATGGAGAATTATTCCGGGATCGCGGATTGGTCTTATTTTCCACAACGGGCCGCGGCCGCGGATTTAACCGTCGATATCGAAGGGATCGAGGACGGCGGCGGAAATCTTATGACTCAACTCGCCGACGTCGTCGCGGACATTTATGTCAATATTCTTGGGGGCACGCTCGCTAAGCTAAACGCCCAGGACTTGCTCGACCTAGCGGCGGCTCGAACGCAAATCCTAGCGCTTAATATAGAGTCTGAGATCGACATGGAATCGTTGATGAAAACTTTTGAGGCGGGGCAATTGTGGAAATTTATTCCGCTTACGGACGGGACCTTCGGGTTGAAATTTGCGGCAACCGGAGAGCCTCCCGGAACGCCTCATTATTTCGACCCGCATTTGAAAAATTTTAGAATGACCCGATCTTGGGAATCGATTTTCCAAAGAGTCAAGATTAAATATGCAAAGGACGGCGGCGATAATTTATGGTTGGCAGTCGAGGAGGAGTCGGAGATTGCCCGATATTTTTATAAAAATCAAAAGCTCCTGGAGATCGAAACATATTTAACGGATCAGGCCGACGCCGTTTTACTTGCTAAAGATTATTTAGGGACAACCGGGTCCGGCGGTCGTCGGCAATATCTTCAAACGCCGAAAATCCTTGCTGAATTTGATTTAAAGGGGGGCCAGGGATGGGACCGATTGCCGATGAATAAGGTTAAAATTACGAGGGCGCGGGGGATGAGCGCAACCGGAGCTTTGACCGGAGTTTTATTCCGAGTTCTTTCCGTTTCAAAAAAACAGGCCGACGGATCCGTCCATATCGGGGCTATACTTGACAGCCAAACCTATTGAGATAAAAAAATAATGGGAAAAACTTTTGTCGAAACCCGGCCCTTCGAGGAAACGGTCCGAAAAATTCGAGGAGAGATTACCGCCATAAAACAAGGGACAAGCACGGCCGCGCCAACGCCCTCCGGAGAGCCGGTTATCGTTCCCGGAACGACCTCCGACTTTTGGAGAGGCGATAAATCCTGGCAACCTCTCACGAAAGAAAATGTCATCGATTTAAAACTCGCGAGTAGTCCGAAATTTACCTCCGTAAAAATCGCCGACTCAAACGCCTCTCATCACTTGGGGTTTGTTTGGAATGAGGACCGGACGGCCGATCAGACCTTGAATTTGATAACCGGAGCGGCGGATCGAATAATCACGCTTCAAGGAAATCCGACACTCGCGGATTGGTTTGATCAAACGGTCAAGATTGCCTCCGGGCCGTCGTTCGATCACCTCCATTTGATCTCTGGAGGGGCCGGCCTTTCGTTGACCCCGTATTCGAGTGCTTCGGAGGGATCTCTTCACCTCCAAAGTTCCGTCGCAAATTCAATGACGGCCCTTCGGATCTCGCCAAACGGGACATCTGCATATGGTTCGAGTTTTGAATTTTTTGCAACGGGGCATCCCGGAGATGCCGCTTATACAAGGCTCATCCATGTCGCCACTTCAACGGCGATGGTCATTGCCTCGGATAGCCTCGTAACGGCCGGGAAACCGATTGGAATACGAAGCGGAACGGGGGCTTGGACTGCACTCGCGGACGCAATAACGATTAGCGCGGCCTCGCCGAGCCTTGTCACGATCCCAAATCTTGCCGTTCCCACGGCCTACACTTTGGCCGGAAATTTAAGTGGGAATTTGACTCATACCTGGGCCACTTGGTCTGCACAGACTAGTTATAATGCTTTTTGGTATTGGGGGATTTATTTCGACGAGCCGACAAGAAAATTGACGATCCAAAACCAAAGCAACGATTCGGGTGGAAATATTTATATTCTTCCGAGTCTCACCCCGGCGGTGGGGGCGGTTTATCTTGGACTTTTAAAAATGCCGGTTGGGGGAACCGCTTTCAGGATGCCGGTTTACTCGGCCGCGAATGTTATGACCGAGCTCGCGGCCGTCGGCGCGACCGGCGAATATTTAAAAGGGAATACGGGCGCTATTCCGTCTTGGGCGACGCTGAATCAAGCGGCGGTTGCGGGACTGACGACCGGATCGAGCCCTGAATTTGTCACCGTCAAATGCTCCGCCCTGACCGATGGATATATTCCCTACCACGTTTCCGATGCGGTGGGGTTGGCGAATAGTATCATATCCCAGAACGCTACGGGCATCGGCATTGGGGCGGCGAGTCCGGGGGCGAAGTTGCACCTTGCATCCGATGCTGGCGGCAACTTGCGGCTTGAACGGACGAACGCAATTTACTTATCCAAGTGGGACATCGTACCAGCGCAGAACGCCGCTGGTGACCTATCATTTGTTGACCGTCTTTCTGGGGATGCAACACGGTTGACTATTCTGGCGAGCGGCGCTGTCCTCATCGGCGCGACGGCGGCTAT
>JADBLN010000042.1:0-4495 GCA_014894455.1 Acidobacteriota bacterium
CTTCGCGCATCGCTTCGGGCGACATGTTGTCGAGCATGATCATGTCGGCGCCGGCGGCCAGGGCGTCTCGGACCTGGGCCAGGTCGGCGGCCTCGACTTCGATGCGGATGCCGGGCTTCGCGGCGGCGCGGGCCCGGCGGACGGCCTCGGCGACGCTCCCGACGTGGCGCAGATGATTATCTTTGATGAGAACCATGTCGGAAAGGCTCAGGCGATGGTTCGTCCCGCCGCCCATCTTAACGGCGTATTTCTCGAGGAGGCGCAGGCCCGGCGTCGTTTTGCGCGTGTCGAGGATTTTGGCTTTGGTCCCGGCCACGGCGTCGACGAAACGGCGAGTGGCCGTGGCCACTCCGGAGAGATGCTGGAGAAAGTTGAGGGCGGTCCGCTCGCCCTTGAGCAGGGCGATGGTCGGCCCTTTCAGGCGGGCCAGGACGTCGGACTTATGGAAGGCGGCACCGTCCTGGATCTTCCCGGTGAACTCGATAACGGAGTCGATCTTCTCGAAGACGCGGCGGGCGACGGGCAACCCGGCAAGTACGCCGTCCTCTTTAGCCAGGAATACGGCCTCGGAGACGGCCTCTGCCGGTATGACGCTCTCCGAGGTGATGTCCCCCTCGGGCATGTCCTCCCGGAGCGCCGCGTCGATTATCGCATCGAATTCATGTATTCCCATGATAGGGCCGAATTATAGGTTTTTCCGCCTGGCCCGTCAAACCGAATGGCTCCAAGAGGTCGCAAGTATGGCCTGGAATGGGGACACATATGGGGACACGTACCGAAGGTACATGTCCCCCTCGCGGAGAGGCGTCAAACGCTCCCGTGATGACTGTCCGCAGCCAATGGCTCGGTTTGTGGCCGGGGACATGTACCTCCGGTACGTGTCCCCTTTACTATACGTGTCCCCTTTACTAGGCTCCCTTTACTAGGTTCGCCCTAACGGTCAAGATCTCCTCCCAGTGTTTGCCTCTGTTGGCGAAATATGCCATTATGGCGGGGCCGTGAAAAAACAGAACCGTTCCCTTTTACGCGCGACGGCTGCCCCCCTCCCCTATATCGATCACTTCGGGCTCTCCCCGGCCGACCTGCGCGGCGTCCTCCAGCTGGCCCTCGCGAGCGGCGGCGACTTCGCCGAGATCTTCATGGAATACCGGACCTACGACTTCATCAACATGGAGGAGGACATCATCAAAGAGACGGCCGAAGCCGTGAGCATCGGGCTGGGCATCCGCGTCATCCGCGGCGACAGAACGGGCTTCGGCTATACGAACGACCTCTCCCTCGACAAGGTCCGCAAGACGGCTCAAACGGCAGCCGCCATCGCCCGGGGCAAGGCAGGCGCGGTTCCACCCCCGGCCCTCCGCGACCGGACCCGAGCGACGAGCCGGTACATCGTCCGGCACCCCGCCCACAAGGCCTCCCTCCTCGCCAAGATGGCCCTCGTCCGCGAAGCCTACGCAGCGGCCCAGGCGTTCGATAAGCGCATCGCCAAGGTCAAGGCCCATTACTCGGACAGCCTCAAGCACATGTGCATCGCCAACTCCGAAGGCCTCCTCGTCCGCGACACCCGGCCCATGGTCAAGCTCGTCTGCGTCGCCATCTCCGAGAAGGACGGCAAGCGCGAGTCGGGCTACTGGGGCGGCGGCGGCCGGGTCGGCGTGGAGTATTTCCGCGACGTCCTGACACCTCGCCGCATCGGCGAAGAGGCGGCCCGCGAAGCCGTCCTTTTGCTCGGGGCGGCCGACGCCCCGGCCGGAGAGATGCCCATCGTCCTCGCCCCGGGCCACAGCGGCGTCCTCATCCACGAGGCCGTCGGTCATCTCCTCGAGGCGGACTTCACCCGCAAGAAGACCTCGGTCTTCTGGAACAAGATGGGCAAGCGCGTCGGCTCCGAGCTCGTGACGATCTACGACGACCCGACCGTCCCCTCGTTCCGCGGCTCCTACAACATCGACGACGAGGGCACTCCCCCGCGGAAGACCCTGCTCATCGAGAAAGGCGTCATCCGCGGCCTTCTCCAGGACAAGCTCTCGTGCCGGCTGATGCGCGGCCGGCTGACCGGCCACGGCCGGCGACAGGACTACAGCTGCGCACCCATCCCGCGGATGGCCAACACCTACATCGCGGCGGGCGACGACGCGCCCGAGGACATCCTCCGCTCGGTCAAGAAGGGGTTTTATGTCGCCCGCCTTTCCGGCGGCCAGGTCGAGGACTCGGGCAAGTTCACCTTCTCCGTCAGCCTCGGCTACCTCATCGAGGACGGCAGGCTCACGGCTCCCGTCAAGCAGGCGACCCTCATCGGCACGAATATCGACATCCTGAAGAAGATCGACATGGTCGGCTCGGACCTCGAGTTCGGCCTCCAGACCGGCACGTGCAGCAAGGACGGCCAGGACGTCCCGGTCACGGACGGCTGCCCGACGCTCCGGATCGAAAAGATGACGGTCGGAGGCACGTCGTGAAGAAAGAGGCGCCAACGCTCCGCGACCTGGCAGAGACGCTCGTCGCCTACGCCCGCACGAGCGGCGCGGACGAGGCCGAGGTCTCCGTTTCCGACGGCTACGAATTCAACGTCGACGTCCGCAAGGGTAGGATCGAACAGCTCATCGAAGCCGGGTCGCGCGTCTGCGGCCTGCGCGTCATCAAAGACAAAAAGACCGCCTTCGCCAGCTCGTCCGACCTGGAAATGGGGACCCTCAAGCGGCTTGTCAGGAACGCCGTGCGCCGGGCGGAGCTCGGGAATCCGGACGAGTTCGCCGGGTTGGCCCCGCTATCGAAAGAACGGGTTGACGCTTCGGCGCTCAAGCTCTACGACCCGGCCATCGCCGGGCTCGACTCCAAGACGAAGATCGGCCTGGCCCTCGCCACGGAGCGGACCGCCCTCCGCGACAAGCGCATCACCAACTCGTACGGGGCGACCTTCGCCTCGAACGAGATCCACTCGGTTCTGACCATGTCGAACGGCTTCGTCGGTGAGTACGAACAGACCTACTGCGGCCTCGGCGTCGGGCTCCAGGCGGGCGACACCGACAACCGGGTCGAGGACTCCTGGTCCTCGTCGAAGCGTCACTTCAAGGACCTCGAGAGCCCCGAGGCGATCGCCCGCAAGGCCGTCGAGCGGACGGTCCGCCAGCTCAAGCCGCGGAAGATCAAGACCCAGAACGTGCCGGTCATCTTCGAACCGACCCAGACGGCATGGCTGATGGGGTTTTTATTCGGCTGTGTCACAGGGACGGCCGTCTATCAGAAAGCCACGTTCCTCGAGGGCAAGCTCGGCCGGCGCGTCGGGAACGAGCGTCTCACGGTCGTCGATGACGGGCTCCTGCCGGGAAAGCTCGGCACGCACCCCTTCGACTCGGACGGCATGCCCTCGCGGCGGACCGTCGTCATCGAGCGCGGCGTCCTCAAGAACTACCTCTGCAACTATTACGCGGCCCGAAAGCTCCGACTGAAGTCGACCGGAAATGCCGACGGCAACGGCGTCGGGCCGAACAACTTCTATCTCGAGGCCGGGACCGTATCGCCCAAAGACATCATCGCCGGGACGAAGAGGGGCCTCATCCTCATCCGGACGCTCGGCCACGGGCTGAATTCCGTGACCGGCGACATCTCGCGCGGGGCGTTCGGCCTGTGGGTCGAGGGCGGCGAGGTCGCCTATCCCGTCTCCGAGGTCACGATCTCGGGCAATCTGGGCCGAATCCTCGAAGGGATCGAAGCTATCGGCAGCGACCTCGAGTTCCTCAGCCCGGTCACCGGCCCGACCGTCAAGGTCGCCGAGATGACCGTCGCCGGGGAGTGAAACCGATCGGCTTTACCCTTCTCATCATATTGTCATAGGCTTCCTCATTCCTCCGGAAACCCACAAGGGCAACGTCGACGAGCTTCTCTTTTTCAAGGATCCTGTAAATGACTCGATAGGCCCCCACCCTGAGTTTCCAGAAACCCTTCAAGCCGCCTCCCAACGGGCTCCCAAAGTCCCCGGGTCCCTCTGACAGCTTTGTTTTGATCGCGCGCAGGATTCGTTCTCGATCTCGGGGATCAATAGGCTTCAGGTCTCTTTCAAAGACGAGCTCATCCAGGACGATCCTATACATCACTTCAATCCGAGCTTTTTCTCCGCTGTATCCAAGGAAACGGTTTTCCTCCCTTTTCTGGCGATCCGGTCGGCCGCCTCACGCCCCAGGGCCGAATCCTCCAGGAGCTCCACGAGCCTCGACATTTCCTGGTATTCCAGATAGCTCAGGATGACCCCGACCGGTTTGTTCCTTCTTGTCAGGATCACCGGTCCCGTCCTTGTTTCATTCAGAATATCCTTCATGATCGTCCTCAACTCCGAGACCCCTGCCAACGTAGCCCGGTCACGCAACTTGATCATGTCGCTCTCCCAATTGTCCTATTAAATGTATGATTGAATCATACATTATATTAGCAAAATGAGAGGGCGTTCGTCAACGGCCTGCTTCATCCCTGATATGATAAAAGACGATCCGGGCGGCGG
>JADBLN010000042.1:4595-7356 GCA_014894455.1 Acidobacteriota bacterium
CTGGTCCCGGCCATGTTGCCCGTCGCCTCGGCCTCGTCCACGCTGAAGAAGGCCATGTGGACGACCTTCTCGTCGACGGCCAGGGCCGATCCGACGATGCCCGCCTCCGAGTAGCGGTACGACCAGCCCATGCCCACGGATTCGTATTTCTTTTCCTCGCATTCGGAAGCCTTTTTGAGGAATGCCCGGGCCTCGGCCGCGTCGGGCTTCGCTGTCTTTTTCCCGGCTTTGCCCTTCGCCTGCCCCGCCTTTGCCCGCTGCTCGACGAGCATCGCTTCCATGGCGTAGCTCTTGATGAGCTTGGGAAAGAGCGTCCCAAACGCCCGGTCCCGCGAAACGAAGTCCAACCCGGCCGGCCGGCCGGCGATGAAAACGAGGATCCCCTTCTGTCCGTCGACCACCCGGAAGTTCTTCAGGTAGCCGTCGAGGTCTGCGCCCCTGGCCTCGAAAACGTCGCGCATGGCCCCGGTCCTCGAGCTGACTTTCATGTCGCAGGCCATCTCGGCGACGTTATCCCAGATCATCGCCTGGTTCGAGCGGAACTCCTTCGACACCTCCAGGCTCCGGTTCACCTCGCGCAGATTGACGCCCCGCATCGACGCGGCCATGACGTTCCCCGACTCCGCGAACTGCCTGGATTCGTAGCTCCACCTGCCGTGCTCGGTGCAGCTCACAGGAACTTTCATCGCCGACTTCGGCGCGACGAGGATCGTCGTGTTGAGCACCCGGTTCTGTTTCGCGCCCCTCAGCTCCTCGCCGTCGAGGAGGAGCACAGCGATGTCGCTCCTATTTTCGACCTTTAGTTCCGGGACCGATCCGCCCTCGCTCACCTCGGCGACGGTGAAAACGCCCTTTTCGAGCGCTTCCTTGAGGGTGATGTACTCCGGCCCTCCGTCAAGCGATGTCCGAAGCCCGAAAACCGTCATATTCTCGAAGCTCTGCGCCGCGCCGAGCTCCATTCCCATTAGATAAGAATCGACAGACTTGCCCATTTGTTTTTTCCTTAACCTCCCTTTTCCTTTGTCATTCCTATCAGAAAATCTCTCCGATCTCTTTCTTCAGCTCTTCGGCCGGAACGCCGGCCATCTCCGCCGCCCGCTCCACGTCCAGGATGTCCGCGGCGACCGCGTAATGGAGGAGCCGGCGGAACCTCGCCGCGCGCTCCTTGCCCGCGTACTCCACGGGCTCGGTCGTCGACCAGCCCTTGGCCTTGACCGTCTCGCGGAACGCCCGCAACTGCCGGTCGCTCACGAATCCCAGGGCGTGGGCCCGGTACATGATCGCCTGGAGCGAGATGCCGAAGGCCTCCTTGACCTCCCCGAGCTCGCCGAGGCCGATCTTGCGCCGCGACGGCGCAAACGCCTTCTCGAGCGCCGCCTTGGGCAGGAGGAACGCGGCTCCGAACGCGTGACACTGGCTTTCGGGGCTCTCGTTTGCCGAGAAGTCACACAGCACGTGGCCCAGCTCGTGGGCGGCCGTGAAGCGGACCCGGTCAGCGGGATAGTCCCGGCTGACCGCGACGAAGGGGGCCATCCCGAACTTCCCCGAAAGGCCCTCGAACCCGTCGATGCCCCGCGTCTCGTAAACCGCGACGCCCTTGTCCTCGAGGAGGCGCAGAAGGTTCACGACGGGGCCGGAGCCGAGCTCCCAGCGGCGACGGACTTCAGAGGCCGCGGTCTCGACTTCGTCGCTCGTCCGGATCGGCAGGTTCGCGACGGGGTTCTCAAAGGCGGCCGCCAGCCCCAGGATCGATTCGAGTTCCAGGTATTTTTGGAGATAATCGGCGACCTGGTACTCCAAGGCCGACTTCGTCTTGGCAGGCAGCCTCTCTCCCTCCCTAAAGCGGATCTGGTTCAAGGCGGCATCGGACTCCCAGGCGGACGTATAGCGGCCGCGCCTTTCTGCGAGCGATGCGTAGCCGACCTCGTGCAGAAGAGGCACGGCCTTCGCGACACTTGCCGGGTCCTCCGGTTCGGAGCTCTCCCCCTGCGGGCTCGGCGACCGCGGGCTTTCCATTAAGAAGCACGCCCGTATCTGAGTGTCATCGTCGTCGGCCGTCTTTTGGTTCTTACTCAGAAGCCGCAACAGCCCATGTCTCCTGAGGAGCGGGTGCTTGCGGCTCTCCAGCATGATCAGGGGCTCTGCGTCCATGAGGCACAGATCAGACGCTTCGATGTCTTTCGCACGCAGGGGCGCGGCACCCCAGGTGGCGATCTGGAGGACTTTTATCAACCGCTCCATGACTTCAGGCGTCGGCATCATCCGGCCCTTCTCGTATTTCCCAATGGCCTGCTTCGTGACCATTCCCCCGAGCTGTTTGGCCAGGTCCTCCATGCTCAGTCCGGCCATCTTGCGCGCGGCCCTCAGGCGGATGCCGAAGGGGGTCTGGCTGGAGGCACGGCTCGGCTTATTGCTCATCTTTTCCCCTGTAGGTTGACAATATACATTTATTAATGACAGTTGTCAACTATTATTTTTTCTCTGTCAAGCTCCCTAAATATCATTGAAATCCCGGATTATTTCTGGTGATTTTGCGGGCGTCATAGATAAAACTGGCCTCCGGGCACGGAGATGGCTAAAATGGTCAGGACGGACAGGAGAAAGTATTCATGAAAGCAAATGACTGGGGTCAAGAATATGCGGCTCATGGTCGCGCATATAAGCCAAAAGGATCTGCTTTTCATTATAGAGCTAATGAATGCGGGCAAAGTGAAACTCCCCGCGGCAAGCCGCGGGGCATCTTTAGCGCAGCTTCAAAGCA
>JADBLN010000031.1 GCA_014894455.1 Acidobacteriota bacterium
TCAACCAGACCATGAAAGGAGCCCAGCTGGAATGAGCCGCACTGTTCTCCCCCGGCAGCTCGTAAAACTACACTCCGATTTACCTCGTAAATCTATGCGCCGCTTGACAGTGCCCGCCTCCGCCAATTCCGGATCTTTTCGAACAGAAAGCGGAAGACAAAGCGGACGCCTCTCAACATCCTTGTCCCCAGCCAGAGCAGCCCGAAACCCAGCGCCGCGATCAGGAGCGCTCCGAAAATGTAGATGACCGTGTTCAGGGTCGGGTCGGGAACCAGGGGATAGATGTCGATCCAACGAGCTCCTCCTGGTCTTTGGCCGGGAATCCTCTGAGACGGGGATTATTTATTTCGTAGCGCCGTGACCTTCCGCTCGTTGCCACCCAACTCAAGGTACGTCTTGAAGTGGTCCTCGGCCATGCGCCGTTCGTTTTGCTCCATGTAGAGCCTTCCGATCTCGAGGTATGGGACGAGGGCTTTTGGATTGAAGGCGATCGCCTTCTCGAGGTATTCGATCGCCTGCGCGGTCTTCCCCCGCTCCGCGTAGAGGAGGCCCAGGTATTGGCAGGCCTGGGCCGACACGGGTTCGACGTTCACCAGGAGGAAATGCTCGAGTGCGTCGGCGTTTGTGCGGGACGGAGCGCCGGCCGCGGGCGCGAGGTTTTCCAGGCGGACGGCCTCCAGCCAGTTCTTCTCGGCATTCGGGGCGTCCCCGAGCTCATGGAGGGCGCACCCCAGGTTGAAAAAGCTCAACGGATCCCGGGTGTTCAGCCGGACGGCGCTTTCATAAGAGCGTACGGCGTTCTCGAAATCCCTGACCTTGAAATACACGTTCCCCATCAGATCGTACGCGTCCTTGTAGTCTTCTTTCAGTTCGAGGGCTTTCGCGCCGCAGGCGAGCGCCTCGGCGAACAGCCCCTGTGTGTTGTCGAGCTGGCCCAGGTCGTAGTAGATCGTCGGCGAATTTTCATAGATCTCGGTGAACGCCCGCAGATGACGGGCGGCGTCGACAAGGAGGCCTCTCTGGATGAAATTGAGGGCATAGCCGTTGGCCGCGGCGGCGGCATCGTATGGCCGGCCCTCCAGGACGTAGCGGAACCGGGGGCCCCGCGCCTTCACGAAATCCCGGGAATAGCCCAGTGCGGCCGAGGAGCCGCCCGGACGCCTCTGTGATTGGGCCTGCTCCAGCAGGAACCGCGCCTGGAAATCCAGCGGAGTCAGTTTCAGAACCCTGGCCAATATGCGCGAGGCCTTATCGAAATTGTCGCGGCTCAGGTCATCGATGGCCATGTTCTTGAGAAGATCCGCCCGGAAGGGCTCGGAAGCGGCGGCCGCCTCGAGGCAGGCCCGGCATTCCTCCCGCCGGCCCAGTTGCGCCCAGAGGATGGCTTTGAGCGTCAGGACGTCGGCAGGCGTCTTGGCCGCTGGGCTTGCGCCCGCCGGCGAGTTATCGCCGCCCTCGTCGCAGAGTCTCTGCGCCTCGGCCCAGTTCATGGCCTCGATTTCCGTGTCGATCGCCTGGATCCAGCAATCCGTGCGGTCATAGCCCAGGGCTTGGGCGCGGAGGAACCAGGATCTCGCGGCCCGGGCGTCCTGTCTCTTTTTCGCCCCCAGGCCCAGGATATAGGATGGAAGGCCGGCGTTGGGACCTAGGCTCCGCATCGTCGCTTCGGTTTTTTTCCGGTTGGACGTCTCCCGGATTTTGTCCAGGGCGTCCTGGACCGTCCAGGCGGTTCGTTCGGCGTCGGCCTGCCGCCCGGCGGCATGCTGAATGAAGCAGAGGAGAATGAGCGGTTTGAGATCGTCCGGAAACAATTTATGCTCCCGATTGAGGGCGCCTACGGCTTCCTCGTACTTATTCAACCGGAAGTAGGCGTAGGCCTGCTTGACGCGCAATCCGCGTTCGGTCGGATGGCTCTCGAGGATCTGGTCGAATAACGAGATCGCCTCGTCGTAGAGCATGAAATCCATGCAGCCGAGAGCCCGTGCGATTCGCCGGTCCTCGCCGGCGAAGGACGGCGGTCCGATGAGCGCAGGGAAGATGGCAATGGACAGGATCAACAGCCGCGCACCGACGCTCGCGCCAAAAGACATATGCCTCACGCCCTTCATGTTAATTACCTGACTTCGCCGCCTAATAAACGCGACTTCTCACTGCTTGACCGTTAAATCGGACTTCGTCTCGGCTCTCGCCTTCGTCAGTGGATCCTCAGCCAGGATGCGGAGCGTATATGAGCCCGCCTGAAGCCCGGGCGCAC
>JADBLN010000124.1 GCA_014894455.1 Acidobacteriota bacterium
GAACTGACGGGGCCGCTTCAAACATCTTTACTATCGCGATAGCCTGTGCTAATCTACGGCCTGTCTCCGAGTCGGAGGCGCTAAAGCCTTATCCGGCCACGCCCTCCGACCGATAGGGAAAAACGGGAAACGGTTTTTCCTTCCATTTTGAAAAGGAGAGCATCTTGACTTCATCTCTGCGTCCTAATCCCAAACTCATCATCGTCGGCCTTCTCGTATTTTCTCTCGCCCTGGGCCTGTCGCCGGCCCTGGCCCAGGACAAGAAGGACGATCAGAAGGCCAAGAAAGAAGCAGAAAAAGCGGTCAAGATCACCGAGGAGATCCTGGTCGTCGGCAAAGGCCCCAAGGACGTTCCCTTGGCCACGGTCTCGACGGTCGTCTCGACCGACATTGAAAAGCTCAAGCCGCGCGACCTTTCGGACGTCCTCAAGTTCATCCCCGGTTCCATGATCACATTTGGCGACAAGGACACCTACAGCCTGAAGCTCCGCGGCATCGGCGCCAACAGGATCGCCCTCCTCGTCGACGGCGTGCCGGTCTATGAGCCCTATTTCAGCACCTTCGACCTCAAGACGATCTCGGCCGGCGGCATCGACACCGTTCAGGTGACCAAGGGGCCGTCATCGGTCCTCTACGGGCCGAACACCCTGGGCGGTCTGGTCAACGTCATCACCAAGCGCCCGACCGAACGGCCCAGCCTGTCCCTCTCGGGAAGCTACGGCGACGAAGACACGAAGAGCCTGGGGCTCGACACCTCCACCAGCTGGAAGCGCTTCGCATTATTGGCCAATGCCCTTTACCAGGACTCCGCCGGTTTCTATTACCCCAACCCGGAAGACGGCCAGACGCTGCGGACCAACAGCGACTTCGAGCGCCTCAACCTCAACGCCAAGCTCTATTACATGCCCTCGAGCGCAACGGAGATCATGGTCAACGGCGGGCTGTATCAGTCCGAATATGGCATGCCGGCGGCGCTCTTCACCCAGAGGGCCCGCTACTGGAGGTTCCCCAAGTGGGACCGGTCGACCCTAAACGCCGGCGGCTTCACCTCGCTCGGCGGCGACGCGACCCTCCGCTTCCGGGGCTTCTACGTCAACTACATCAACACGCTCGACTGGTACGCCGACCCGGAGATGACGGAACTCGACTCCCAGAGCACCTACGACAACTCCGTCTACGGCGGTTTCGCCCTGGCCGACCTCCCGACCGGCGATATGAACACCGTGAAGGCCAGCCTGATCTACCAGAAGGACGTCGCCCGGATCCAAGACGACGCCGGCCTGTCCTGGAACAAGGTCGACCAAGGGACGTTGTCGGCCGGGCTCGAGGACCATTTCAGCATCACCGACAAATGGAAGGTCATCGGCGGGCTCAGCCTGGATTATATCGATAAGTTCGCGCCTGGCGAGAACAACACGTCCGTCAACCCCCTTGTCGGGGTCAAGTTCACGCCGACCGAGGCCCTTGACTTCCACGTTTCATTCGCCCGCAAGTCCCGCTTCCCCTCGATGCGCTCGATGTACTCCCAGAGCTCCGGCAATCCCGACCTCCTGAGCGAGTCGGGGACGAGCTTCGAGTTCGCTACGACCTGGAATGGTCCGCTTTACGTCACCGGGTCCGTCTTCTTCAACCGTTTTAAAAACTTTATCGACACGGTCCGGCTCCCCGACGGAACGCGCCGCTACTTCAACGTCGGCAAGGCCCACATCAACGGCTTCGAGGTCCAGGTCCAGAAGAACCTCTCCTGGCTGTCGGTCACGGCCAACTATACCTACCTCGACCATCGCAACGACACCGACGGCCGGCCCTTGGACGCCCAGCCCAAGCACAACCTCAACTTCGACGTCTCGGTCATGCCGGCGGAAGGCTTCCGGGTTGGATTCTACGGGCTCCTAGGCTCGACGTCGTGGTGGTACAACTCATCGACGAGCACCGTGCTGACCATCCCCTCGTATTTCAGCCTGGACGCGATCGCCGGCTACGCCTTCAACGGCCGCTACGAGGTCTTCATGCGACTCGGCAACGTCTTCGACCAATACTTCTACACCGAGCCCGGTTTCCCCTGGCGGGGACGGTATCTCGAGATCGGGATTAAAGCCGACGTCCTGAAATAACGCATACAGCCGGCGAAGTCAGCCGTGTATGCTGCCCGGGCAGCGTACTACGGCTAGGAACAAGCTTAAGCCAGGCCGAGGTCCTTGTCGATGCCCTGCATGGCGGCGATGGCGATCGACAGGAACTCGTCGAGTT
>JADBLN010000011.1:0-3503 GCA_014894455.1 Acidobacteriota bacterium
GACCTCGCTTTATTGAACGGAAAAGTCTGGACGGGCGACCCCGGCCGGCCCTGGGCCGAAGCCGTGGCCGTCCGCGGCGATAAAATCTTTGCGGTCGGGACGACGGCGGAGATTCGCAAGCTGGCCCCGGCCGGGACGAAGGCCGTCGACCTCGGCGGCGCCCTCGTCCTGCCCGGCTTCATCGACAGCCATACCCATTTCCTGGCCGGCGGCTTTGCCCTGAAGAGCATCCAACTCCGGGCGGCCCGGAGCCGCGAGGAGTTCGTCGCCCTTATAGCGGCCAAGGCGCGCGAGCTCGGCAAGGGCCGCTGGGTCGTCAACGGCGACTGGGACCACCAGGAGTTCAGCCCGCCGGAGCTGCCGCGCAAGGACTGGATCGACGCCGTAACCCCCGACAACCCGGTCTGCGTCAACCGGCTCGACGGGCACATGGTCCTGGCCAACAGTGCGGCTCTGAAGCTGGCCGGCGTCACCAAGGACACGCCCGTCCCGCCCGGCGGAGAGATCGTCAAGGACCCGGCGACCGGAGAGCCCACCGGAATCCTCAAAGACATGGCCATGGACCTCGTCTACGCGAAGATCCCCGAACCGTCCTTCGCCGAGAAGCTCGAGGCGGCCGAAGCCTCCCTGCGCCATGCCGCAGAGAACGGCGTTACCTCGGTCCACGAGATGGCCGACGCGGCGAGCTTCGAGGTCTTAGAAGAACTGGCCAGGCGGAGCCGGCTGACGGCCCGCGTTCATGTCTACATCCCCATCACCGAAGTCGACACGCTCGCCCGGATCAAGCTCAAATCGCCATTCGGAAGCCCGTATCTCAAGCTGGCCGGCCTGAAGGGGTTCGTCGACGGTTCCCTCGGCTCGGCCACGGCCTATTTCTTCGAG
Source organism: Acidobacteriota bacterium (assembly GCA_014894455.1). GTDB lineage: Bacteria > Acidobacteriota > Aminicenantia > Aminicenantales > Saccharicenantaceae > RBG-16-66-30. Next base: position 883 of record JADBLN010000011.1, read on the forward strand.
CCCTACACGGACGACACGGGGACCTCCGGCCTTCTCCACGGGCAGATGTTTCCCGAAGGCATCATGGAAAAGAGGATCATGGCGGCGGACCGGGCCGGCCTCCAGCTCGCGATCCACGCCATCGGCGACAGGGCCAACAGCCTGCTCCTCGACATGTACGAAAAGGCCGTCGCCGTGAACGGCCCCCGGGACAGGCGCTGGCGGGTCGAGCATGCCCAGCACCTGAGGCCGGCCGACATCGTGCGCTTCGGGCGGCTGGGCCTCGTCGCCGCCGTCCAGCCTTACCACCTGGTCGACGACGGCCGCTGGGCCGAAGGGAAGATCGGCCCGGAGCGGGCCCGGACGACCTACGCCTTCCGTTCCCTGCGCGAGGCCGGGGCGACCCTCGCCTTCGGCTCCGATTGGACCGTCGCGCCCCTGAGCCCGGTCCTGGGGATTTACGCCGCGGTGACCCGCCGGACGCTCGACGGGAAAAAGCCCGGCGGCTGGGTCCCCGAGGAAAAGATCTCCGTCGAGGAGGCCGTCCGGGCCTACACGGCGAACGGCGCTTACGCGGAGTTCGCCGAAGCGGCCAAGGGCACGATCCAAGCGGGGAAGCTCGCCGACATGGTCGTCCTCGACCGCGACATCTTCACCATGCCGCCCGAAGAGATCGCCGGCGTCAAAGTCACGATGACCGTCTTCGACGGGAAGATCGTTCCCAGGAAGGATTGACGGAGAACCTCATGGCGGAACCGAAGCTTTTCGCCCCCGAGCCCGGGCACATCGGGACGGACGAGTCGGGCAAGGGGGATTACTTCGGCCCCCTCGTCATCGCCGCCTTCTTCATGCCCGCGGGCCAGGAGGGGGTCCTGCGCGAGCTCGGGGTCAAGGATTCGAAAAAGACCTCGGACGCCCGCTGCCGCGAGATCGCCGAAATCCTCAAGAGGGGCTACCCCTATCATTCCGTGATCGCCATCGGCCCGGAGAAATACAACGAGCTCTACGGCAAGCTCCGCAACCTCAACCGCCTGCTCGCCTGGGGGCACGCCCGGGCGATCGAGAACATCCTCGAGCGGATTTCGGCCGGCAAGGCGGTCACGGACAAGTTCGGCGACGAGAAGTTCGTCCGCAACGCCCTGCTCAAGAAGGGCCGCGAGATCGAGCTCGTCCAGATGCCCCGGGCCGAGGAGGACGCCGCGGTCGCGGCCGCTTCCATCCTGGCCAGGGCCGAGTTCCTGACGCGGCTCCACTTTCTTTCGAAAGATGTCGGGGTCGAACTGCCTAAGGGTGCTTCGGACCTGGTCGAGGCGGCCGCGGTCAAGCTCGTCCGCCGGAAAGGGGCGGACGTGCTCGACAAGGTAGCCAAGACCCATTTCAAGACGACTGTCCGCGTCCTGGCCGCCGCTGGAGTCGCCAGGCTCGTCTGACATGATCGTCCTGGCCAAGATCGGGCTCGTCGTCGCCCTGCTCCTCGTCCTCATCCGGCTGAAGTGGGATCTGGGCCTGGTCCTTTTCCTCAACACCTGCCTCGCGGCCGTCCTCTTCGGCATGAAACCGGCGGCTTTCGGCCGGGCGGTCCTCGCCGGCGCGACGGCCTGGGAGACGATCGAGCTCGCCGGGATCATCGTCCTCGTCCTTTACCTGGGCGAGTTCCTCCAGACGAGCGGTGCCTTCCGGACCATGGTCGACGCCCTGAAAAACATCGTCCGCGACGACCGCCTGATCCTGGCCATCCCCTCGGCGTTCATCGGCCTTCTGCCGATGATGGCCGGGGCCATGATGGGCGCGCCCATCGTCGAAGAGGCGGGCCGCCGCTGGAACCTCGAGCCGGCCTGGAAGACGTTCTTCAACTACTGGTTCCGCCACATTTGGGAATACTGGTGGCCCCTCTACCTCAACATCATCCTGGCGGCGGCCATCTTCCGCGTCCCCGTCTGGAAAATCAGTCTCTACCAGGCGCCTTTCACCCTGGTCGCCTTCGGGGCGGGCCTGGTCGTCCTCTACAGGAAGCTGCCGCGCCTGCCGCGGGAAAGAGAGAGCCGCGGCTCGTGGAAGGACGTCGGGCTCGTCGTCTTCAGCATCTGGCCGATCGTCCTGACCATCCTCCTCATCTTCGCGGCCCGGATGAACATGCTCCTGGCCCTGGCCGTCGCCTCCGTCCTGACCCAGGTCACGGCCCGGATGGACCTGGCCAAACGGTGGGGCATCGTCGTCCGCGGCTTCTCGCCGAAGATCGTCTGGCTCATCTTCGCTCTGATGGTCTTCAAGAACGTCCTCGAGGCCTCCGGCGCTCTCGGCGCGGTCGTCCGGGTCGTCCCGCCCCGCGGCCTGTCCGCCTACGTCCTCCTCTTCGCTGCGCCGTTCGTCGTCGGCCTGCTGACGGGCGTTAACCAGGCGTTCGTGGCCATCTCGTTTCCACTCCTCCTCTCGGTCATCGGGACGGGGAAACCCGACATGGTCCTCATGACCTTCGCCTATGTCAGTGGGTTCGCTGGGATCCTTCTTTCGCCGGCCCATCTCTGCTTGGCCCTGACGGCCGACTATTTCAAGGCGGAGATGCGGGACGTCTACCGCATCCTCGCCTGGCCCGTGGCCGCGGTCTTCGGCGCGGCCCTCCTCGAAGTCCTGATTTTCCGCGT
>JADBLN010000011.1:3603-7277 GCA_014894455.1 Acidobacteriota bacterium
CTCGACCGGACAGCTTTCTATCCCGAATCGGGCGGCCAGCCGTGGGACAGGGGCACGCTCGGCGGCGTCGAGGTCCTCAAAGTCCTCGACCTCGACGGAGCCGTCCTCCATGTGCTGAAGAGCGAGATCGCGGGCGGAACGGTCCACGGCCGGGTCGACGGGCCGACCAGGTTCGATCACATGCAGCAGCATACCGGTCAGCATATCCTCTCGCAGGCTTTCTTTGAGACGCTCAAGGGCGAAACCCTGTCCTTCCATCTCGGCCCGGACGTCTCCACGCTCGAGATCGGCCTGCGGGCCATCTCGGACACGGAGTGGGACAGGGTCGAGGACAGGGCCAACGCGATCGTCTGGGAGGACCGCGAAGTTAAAACGTATTTCGTGCCCGAGGAGAAAATAGGGGAGGTGCCATTGCGAAGGCCGCCCAAGAAGCAGGGCCTTCTGCGGGTCGTCGAGGTCGACGGATTCGACTACTCGGCCTGCGGCGGGACGCATTGCTGCCGCACAGGCGAGATAGGGATGATCAAGCTTACCGGGGTCGAGAAAATACGGGGCAACCTGCGCTTCGATTTCCTCTGCGGGGGTCGGGCCCTTCGGGATCACCGGGGCAAAGACCGGACGGTCCGGAAGCTGGCCGGGGCGTTCTCCTGTTCGGACGGAGAGGTGGCCGCTCAAGTGGAAAAACTTGCGGCCGATGCCAAGGCCTTGAAAAAGCGGTCCCGACGGCTCGAGGAGCGGTTGGCCGCCTTCGAGGCCGGCGAGATCATCAAGGCGGCTTCTGGACCCCTCATTGCCGGGGTCCTCGAGGACAAAACCCCCGACGAGGCGCGCTTCCTGGCCTTGAACATCGTCAAGAGCGGCGAGTTCGCCGTGGTCTATGGAGTCCGGGGCGAAAGCCAGGGTCATCTCATCGCCGCCCGGTCCGATTCCCTGACGGCGGACCTCCGGAAACTCGTCCCCGCCGTCGGGGCCGTCGTCCCGTGCAAGGGAGGGGGAGGGCCGTCCCTGGTCGAGTTGGTCACGCCCGAGAAAGAGCGGCTTCAGGAGGCCGTCGAAACGGCCGTGGGTTGGCTCCGGACGAACGAAGAAAAGCTGAAAACATAAATCGCCAGATGAGTGGTTATTGATAGCGCCGTGCAGCCGGCCATATACTCCCAGCATAGTTAGGAGGGTAGATTCTTTGTCCGGAGCAGGAATTCATCCTATTGAGATTTCAGCGGCAGTTGCCTACCATCCGTTCATGAAAAAAATGATCCTTAGAAAAGGGGGTGAACCGCTCGCAGCGGTGAAACAAGGATGAAAGTCAACCTTCCGCCGCACTCGCCCGTGGATAAGAACGCGGGCGAGTGGCGAGCCGAATGCTCGCCCTTGGCAGTCTGGTCCGGGCCAAGACGATAGCCGGAGGCCGAGCGGCTGATTTCTCGAATTTTTCCAGGTGCGGAGAATGAGGCTGTTAATCTCCGCATTATGCGCGGATATTGTCCCTTGAAATCTACGGAGAATATGGATATAATATACGCAGGATGTGCGGAGAATGAGTCAATACATACACCAACTATCTGACTGGCCCCATTTTCGTTGGGATCAAGAAGCACTGTCCACGCCTCTGGCCGAAGTGCGTCTGCGGCAGGGGCGTCTTATTGGGCGAATGGAGAGCCTCGGCTTTTCCCAACGCGATGAGGCCGTACTGCAAACATTGACGGACGATGTTGTAAAATCCAGCGAAATCGAAGGCGAGATTTTAAATTCCGACCAGGTGAGATCTTCTATTGCGCGCCGGTTGGGCATGGACATCGCAGGCCTTTTGTCCTCGGATCGCCGCGTGGACGGCGTGGTGCAAATGATTCTCGAAGCAACGCAGAACTTTGCCCAGCCTCTGACCAAAGAACGGCTATGCGGTTGGCATACGGCCTTGTTTCCCGACAGGTCATCGAACATCCGGGTGGGTGCTTGGCGGGACGACGCCAAGGGGTCAATGCAAGTCGTGTCCGGCGCGATCGGCCGCGAGCGCGTCCATTACGAGGCGCCGGCGGCCAATCGTTTGGAATCCGAATTGGCCGCGTTCCTCGATTGGGCGAATCGGACCGGTGAAATAGACCCGGTGCTGAGAGCCGCGAAAGCCCACTTATGGTTTGTGACCATCCATCCCTTCGACGACGGCAACGGACGCATCGCCCGCGCCATCGCGGATTGGGCGCTGGCCCGATCCGAAAACAGCTCGCGGCGCTACTACAGCATGTCGGCGCAAGTTCGCAGGGATCGCAAGAAATACTATAATGCCCTCGAGCTGGCACAAAAAGGCACTCTCGATATTACGAACTGGATGCAGTGGTTCCTGGGATGCCTGACCCGAGCTATTGCAGGGACGGAAGCCTCGCTCGCCACCGTCTTTCTGAAAGACCGGTTCTGGAAGACGCATGTCCACTTGGCCTTCAACGAGCGGCAGCGCTTGATGTTGAACAAACTGTTGGACAGGACCTTTGAGGGCAAGCTCACTTCAACCCATTGGGCAAAGCTGGCCAAATGCTCTCAAGACACAGCGCATAGGGACATCGTTGAACTCATGAAGCACGATATCCTGTCTAGAGATACTGCCGGTGGACGAAGCACGAGCTATTCGTTGGCTATGGGGGACGGATATTTGAATTTTTCAACGTGATGGCCGCATGATTTATTGGCCGATTCCGGTCAAGACATCTTTCGGGAGCAGGTCCTTCACGTCGAAGGGCACCGGGTGGCCGATGAACTCGATGTCTTTCTGAGCGAATCGGCGGCGAGCGGACAGCTTAAATAGCTTCGAATGCCGATCTTTATGGCTTTTCGGGTTATTGACGGTGCTGGACAGCCGGCCATATACTTACAACATAGTTAGGAGGGTAGATTCTTTGTGTGATATAATATTTTCATGGAGCGTGGGAAAAAGCACCAAGGAATTCTTCTCCTGAAGACCTCGAACGAGGCGCGGGAGATCGAATTCGAGCTGGCCTATTTGATCTCCCTGACTCCGCCCCAGAGATTCCGCCTGATGGAGCGCAAGAGCCGCGAAATGCGTTCCTCTCTCTATCGCCATGGCCACGGAACGTCTGCTTCAATCACTAAACGAAAATAAAGCCGTTTTCGTCGTCATCGGTGCGACGGCTTTCCCGGCTTACGGCTACGCTCGGGCGACTTTAGATATCGACCTTTTCGTCAAACCAACTCGACCCAATATCCGCAGAGTCATAAAGTCCCTGCGCGAATTCGGATATGACTTGTCGGATTTCAGCGAAAACGACTTTTTAACCCACAAAGTCCTGATCCGTCAATATCTCTTGGAAACCGATATCCATCCTTTCGTCAAAGGCGTTGTCTTCGAGGATATCTGGAAAAATAAAATCACTAGCAAGATCGGGAAAACAAAGGTGTATTTCCCTTCGCTTGAGGACATGATCCGGATGAAAAAGGCCGCCGGCCGCGCCAAGGATCGGGAAGATTTAAAATTCCTGAAAAAGCTCCTAAAAATGAAAATCGAAGTAATTCGATAGATCTTCTTGTGGATAGGCCTAAGCCGTTTTTCGTGATTGGTGCGCCGAGATGAACATCATCATCGACGTGTAAAGGACGACGCCCAGCACGACCCATTTACGTTTCCGAATCACGGAATAATTCCCCGCCGTTTCCATTCTCTTGGCCGG
>JADBLN010000113.1:0-6453 GCA_014894455.1 Acidobacteriota bacterium
AAGGGGAGCGTTGAGAGGGAGGCGCTCGAGCGGGAGTTGAGGGCGGCCGGCGTATGGGACGAGGTCGCGGCGCTCGACCCGTTCGCGCTCGAGAAGGCCGTGGCGGAAGGGAAGTGGGGGCCCGAGGTCAACGAGCGCATAAAGGCCTATGTCACCAAAGAGAAGCGCTACACGGTGACGCTGAAGGAAGATACCTAACTCCGCAATATTCACCCCAAGGGTGAATAAAATACTTGACAAATGGTTAGGCTGACATTATCATAATACCATTCACCCTAGGGGTGAATGGTATTAGGCGCCAAACGAATATCCGATGGAAGTCATATTTAAAACCAAGAGGCTGGAAAAATGTTACATGGATCATTTACAGGGCTGCAAGAATTGGGGCCAGGAAGTTGGGAAGAAATACATTCAGCGTATCGACCTCCTACAAGAAGCAGTAGATATGGCTGAGGTCAGAAAATTGCCGGGACTGGCTTGCCACCCCTTGAAGGGAGGCAGAAAAGGGCAATTCGGGATTACCCTTAATGACCGTTGGCGCCTTATTTTTTCGTTGCAGGGGGATAAGGCAAGGATCATCCGGATCGAGGAGGTGAGCAAACACTATGGCGACTGAAAAACGAGTTTACTCCGACCTGCCTATTCCACCGGGCGAATACCTCGCGGAGGTCCTTGCTACCAAAGGAATGGCACAGGCCGAGCTTGCTAGGCGGATAGGGAGACCCACCCAAGCCGTCAATGAGATTATCAAAGGCGAGAAAGCGATTACGCCGGCTACCGCTCTTCAACTCGAGAAAGCCCTCGACGTGCCTGCCCATATCTGGGTGGGGCTTGAAAGCCGGTATCAGCTCATCAAGGCCCGGCGGGAGGAAAGGAAACAACTCCAAAAAGAATCGGCGTTTCTCCCTCGAACTCCCTACAAGCAGCTGGCCGAGCTGGATTGTGTAGAACGGACGCGCAATCCTGAACATAAAATCCGGGAACTCCACCGATTTTATGGAGTGTCCTCCCTGGCAAACCTGCCAGGAATCAAGGCCTATGAGGCTTCATTCCGGTGTGGCGCGAGGAAAGAAGCTTCAAGTTATTCCCTAGCGGCATGGCTGAGATGCGCGGAGCAGCGCGCAGTTGACGCCCCCGCGGAACCGTTCAATAAAGGAAAACTGAGGGAATCCCTCGGGGATATTCGAGCCCTGAGCACGAAGAGCCCGGAAGAGTTTTTGCCTGAACTCAAGCGGATTCTAGCCCTGTGCGGTGTCGTCCTGGTGATGCTCCCTCATTTTCCCAAGACGTACGCCCATGGGGCGACATTTTGGCTTGGGCCGGACAAAGCGGTTCTCCTAATGAGCATCAGAGGAAAATGGGCGGACATCTTCTGGTTCAGTCTTTTTCATGCGATCGGGCATATCATACTTCATCCCAAAAAGACCTATATCAACGATGACCATGTTCGCCCTGAGCAGGTTCAGCAGGAAAAAGAGGCGGACCAATTCGCGGCGGAAGGGAAGTGGGGGCCCGAGGTCCTCGGACGGCTCGAAGCCTATGTCACAAAAGAGAAGCGCTATACGGTGACGCTGAAGGAAGAAGCCTAGTCCCTTTGCAGCCCTTTAAGGTACCCTGGTCCGCGCATTTGTTCTTGACGTCATGACGTTATAGCGTTACAATATCCTCATGTAGCGAGGTGCCATAACATGGAAAAAGCCAGCAAGCGTGTTACAGTCTATCTTCAACCCGAATACCATCATGCCCTGCGGGTCAAAGCGGCCGAAACGGAATACTCGGTTTCCGAACTCGTCAACGAGGCTGTGCAAAATGCTCTCCGCGAGGACGCCCTGGACCTGGAAGCGTTCGAGACCCGCGCCGACGAACCGTCAATCACCTTCGAAAAAGTTCTAGAGAAGCTGCGCAAGGATGGAAAGCTATAAGATCCTCATCAAGAAGTCGGCCGCCGGAGAGCTCGCCAAAATCTCAAGGAAGGACCTTCAGAAAATCGTCCGGCGCGTCCGGGACCTGGAACAGAGTCCGAGACCTTCCGGCTGCCGAAAACTTTCCGGGAAGGACAGATATAGGTTAAGGCAGGGGGATTACCGTATTGTCTATACGGTTGACGATTCTCGGCGTATCGTTGAGGTCTATAAGATCGGGAATAGGCGAGAGATCTATAGTTGACAATTTCCTGAGAGTGCATAGTATTCTCTGTCGAGATGACCACCGGCGCTTCTCTTGAGCCTTTTCCCGCCCGGGCCGTGCCCGAGGTCGCGCTGTCGCCTTCGGGCCGCTTGTATCTCGACCCGCCCGACATTCCCGGCGCGGCGCCGCAGGTCCGGCGCCTCTGCCTCTTGTGGGGCGAGGATGCCGCCCTCGGCTTGCTGGAGCTCGCCGGCGAGAAGTGGGACTCTGCGCCGTCTGCCGTCCTCGGTTTTTGGCGCGGTTTCACCCGCGACTACCTGACGGCACTCTGCCACACCCCCGGCCTGGAGACGGATCCCTCGGCCGAGGTTCAGGAACCCGAAGCGGATCACTGGCGTGTTCTCGCCGAGCGCGTCCCCCCGATGAAGGGGCTCGAGTACCTGACGCCCGGCGTCCTGAGCCGCTTGTGGCAGGCCATCGATGTCCGAGCCCGCCGGGAGGCCGCCGCGCACTCGGACGGGCCCGCCGGGTGGCTGAAAGACCGCGACCCGAACTGGCGGCTGGTCGGCCGCGTCACGTTTCACCTCGCGGAGAACAAGCGCAACCCCGACCTCCCCTTCGCCTTCATGGCCACGTACACCGGGCGGCTGTCCGACCAATCCAAGCCGCAATACATCCCCCTCGGCCGGGCCCTCCAGGAATACGCGGGGCAGAAAAACAGAAACGCCCTCCTCCGGCTCCTTTCCCCGGTACAGGCCGCGGCCGAAAAGAGCCCGCTCATCCGGCGCATGGCCGATTCAGGAGAGATCTATCGACCGCAGGTCTGGACGCCCAGTGAGGCCTACGGCTTTCTGAAGGAGATCCCGCTCTTCGAAGCGGGAGGCGTCATCGTCCGGGTGCCGGACTGGTGGAAGGGCGGCCGGCCGGCGCGGCCGCGGATCAACGTGACCATCGGCGAGAAAAAGGGCGTCGTGTTGGGACTCGACTCACTTCTCGATTTTTCCGTCCAAACCTCCCTCGACGGTGTAGCCTTGACCGAAGAGGAGTTGAAGTTGCTTGCCGGGTCCTCTGTGGGGCTCATCTCCCTGCGCGGGAAATGGGTCGAAGTTAACCCCGGGCGGCTGTCCGAGATCATGGCCCATTGGAAGCGTGTCGAGAAGGGCGCCGGAAGGGACGGACTGACCTTCCTCCAGGCGATGCGCCTGCTTGCGGGAGTGGAAGGCCCGGAACGGGTGGAGGATGCCGCGCCCGACGCTCCCGAATGGTTCGGCGTCCGGGCGGGACGCGCCCTCACGGCCGTGCTCGACGCTCTGCGGAGCCCCGAACGCCTGGCTGCGACAGACCCCGGCCGAGATCTCCGCGCCGTTCTCCGGCCGTACCAGCGCGAGGGCATTGGCTGGCTGTATTTCTTGACGAAGCTCGGCCTCGGGGCCTGCCTGGCCGACGATATGGGCCTGGGCAAAACGCTCGAGCTCCTGGGGTTGTTGGTGCTTCTCCGGCGGGAAGCGCCGGCGGGCGCCCCGCCCGCTCTGCTTGTCGTGCCCGCTTCGCTCGTGGCCAACTGGAAGGCGGAAATCGAACGGTTTGTCCCGAGCCTGAGGGTGCTTTATGCCCACCCCTCCGAAACCCCCGCCTCGGAATGGGAGGATCGGCTGAAGGACGGCGGCAAGAAGGCTCGCCTAGACCTGGTCATCACGACCTACGGCGTCCTGCAGAGGACGGAACTCTTGCGGAAACGCCCGTGGAGCCTGGCCGCGCTCGACGAGGCCCAGGCGGTCAAGAACCCGGCCACCCGGCAGGCCCGGGCGGTCAAAGAAATCCAGGCTCCCCGCCGGGTCGTGCTGACGGGCACCCCGGTCGAAAACCGGTTGTCCGACCTGTGGTCGATTTTCGATTTCCTCAATCCGGGCCTGCTCGGCTCGGAGCGCGCCTTCGGGAGCTATGCCAAAAATCTCTCCTCCGCCGGGCCGGACGGATACAAGCCCTTGCGGGCCCTGGTGCGCCCGTATATCCTCCGCCGGCTGAAGACCGACAAGAAGGTGATCGCCGACCTTCCCGAAAAGACCGAGGTTCGCGCGTTCTGTCCCCTCACTCCCGTTCAGGCGGTGCTTTACCGGGACACGGTCCGGGAGCTCGCGGACCGGCTGGAGAGGAGCGACGGCATCGAGCGGCGCGGCATCGTCCTCGCGGCCATCATGCGCTTCAAGCAGATCTGCAACCATCCCGCCCACGCCACGGCCGACGGCGACTACGATCCCGGCCGGAGCGGCAAGTTCGGCCGGCTCCGCGAGCTGTGCGATGAGCTGGCGGCGCGGCAGGAGAAGGCCCTGATCTTCACCCAGTTTCGGGAGATCACCGACCCCCTGGCCGGGTTCCTGGCCGAGGTGTTCGGCCGGCCGGGCCTCGTCCTCCACGGCGGAACGCCCGTGGGCCGGCGCCGGAGTTTTGTCGAGGCCTTTCAACGCGACGACGGGCCGCCGTTTTTCGTCCTCTCGCTCAAAGCGGGCGGGATAGGACTCAACCTGACGGCGGCGGGCCACGTCGTCCATTTCGACCGCTGGTGGAATCCGGCCGTGGAGAACCAAGCCACGGACAGGGCTTTCCGGATCGGCCAGACGAAAAGCGTCATGGTCCATAAGTTCGTCTGCCGGGGGACGATCGAAGAGAAGATCGACGCGCTCATCACCGAAAAAATGGACCTGGCCAAGGGCCTGATCGAAGAGGGGGCGGAGAAACGGCTCACGGAAATGCCGGACGAGGAATTGCTGAAATTCGTGGCGCTCGATATCCACCGCGCCGCGGCGGAGTGAACCATGAGCAGACGATGGGGTTGGGGCCGGAGGTACGCGAGTCATTTTCCGCGCTACGTGCCGGTGGCGGAGCGCCTGGCGAAAGCAAAGCGCCAGATGGAAAGGTTGAATAAAAAGGGAGAAAAGCTCGACCCCGTGGTGATCGAGGGCCAGGCGATCGCCCGCACCTTCTGGGGAAAAGCCTGGTGCCGCCACCTGGAGGCGCATTGCGATTGGTGGAATCGGTTGGGGCGGGGGCGGTCCTATGTCCGGAGCGGATCGGTCTGCGACCTCGTCATCGGGCCGGGACACGTGGCGGCCCGGGTCGTCGGGAACGACCTTTACCGCGTGGAAGTCAAGATCAAGAAGCTTCCTCCGGCCCGCTGGACGGCCATCCGGAAATCGTCGACGGGAGGGATCGCGTCGGTCGTCGAGCTCTTGCGGGGGCGGCTTTCCGCCGCGGTCATGGGCATCATGACCCATCCGACGGAAGGTCTGTTCCCCCGGGCGAAAGAGATCGAAATGAGCTGTTCCTGCCCGGATTACGCGGTCATGTGCAAGCACGTCGCGGCCACGCTCTACGGCGTGGGGGCGCGGCTCGACAGCCGGCCGGAGTTATTGTTCGTTCTGAGGGGGGTCGACCAGATGCAGCTCATCGACGAGGCCGTCCGGTCCGGTGGGCTGACGGACGCGGCGGCGGCGGGCCCGGCCGGCATCGAGGAAAGCGAACTGGCGGAGGTCTTCGGTGTCGAGATCGAGATGCCTGCGTCCGCGCCCCGGAAAGCCAAGGGGATGAGGAAGCCAGGGAAGATGGCGAGAAGACCGGCCGGGAAGCCGGAAGGAAAGGGGAAGAGAGGCAAGGGGACGAACCAGCCGGCCGGGAGAATGGCAAGGGATGCGAAGGCGAAAGCCAAGGCGAAGGCGAAGGCGCGGGCCGGTTTTTTTCCTGGAACTTCGGATTAAACCTGTTTTGCGGACACGGCCTCCAGGAACTCCTGCGGGCTGAGGATGCGGATCCCTATGTAGTTGCCGATGTCCTGAAGGGCGCGGTCGCCGGTGATGACGACGTCGGCCTTGAGCGCGACGGCGCACTCGATGAACTTGTCGTCGGCCGGGTCGCTATGGACGATCTTCAGCGCCGGTGTCTTGGCCGCGAAAAGCACATAGGTCCCTCGGGCGAAGAGGTCCAGCAGCTCGCCGAGCTCGTCTTCCCCATCGAGCCCGAGCCGGCGAAGGACGGTCGCGTATTCGTCGACGATCGGCGCGGACAGGCAGAGCGTGAGCTCGCCGGTTTTCCAGAGGTCGATGACCTGGCGCGGGTTGCCGCCGAAGAACGACGAGACGAATATGTTGGTGTCGACGACGGCCTTCATAGGCTGGCTTTTCTGGCCTTGGCGACAGCCTCGCCGACGATGGAGGCGCGTATGCCTCGAGCGGCGAGTTTATTCCCTATCCGGTCCCAGAGGCCGTCGATGTAGGCGGTGATGTCCCTCTCCTTGACGTAATCGCGGATGAGTTCGCGGACCATCCGGCTCGT
>JADBLN010000113.1:6553-30530 GCA_014894455.1 Acidobacteriota bacterium
AGTTTAGGAGCAATTCCCGGATTTCGGGCCGGGAGTTGAGCTCTTCACTCTCCCGCCGGCGGGCTTCTTCTTCCTCCGGCGTGAGCTTAGGCAGGTCGTCCAGGTCCTTACAGCTGGTCCCGTCGTAGGCGATGAGGTTGCCGAGAAGGTTTTTAAGCTTCACACGAAGGCGGGCCGCCCGTTGCCGCGAGTTCGTCTGGGCGACGAGGAATCCGTCCTTGATCTGGAACGTGCCGCGGACCGTGCGGGCATCCTCGGGATCGGCGCGGGGGGCCCTTTTCAGCCAGGTCCAGAAGTCGGTCTTTTCGTCGTACTCGAAGCTCTTGAGCGCGGCCAGCCTTTTCCTCACGGCCGGTTCGTCCTTGACGCGGAATCTCAGCTCGGCGAAGACGACATCTTCTCTGTCGGTGTTGACGAGAAAGGGGAGGGAGGCGGGAGGGATATCGTCGATGTCGACCCGCTCGGCGGGCCCGTCGAGGCCGGTCGGGTCTTCGGCCAGGCCGCGATAGATGAATTCCGCCCAGAAGAGCGCGGCCCCTTTCTGGGATTCGGCGAAGTGACGTTCGCGCGGGATGAGCGAAGCTCGAGGTCCGGCGCTGAAGTCCTTTTCCTGGATACGGACGGCCCGTTTGAATTTGGCCTTGGTTTCAGGGTCATACAGGTAAGGGGTCGTGTAGGGAATGGCCCCGTCGGCGGGGCCGACGAGGCGGATGTACCAGACTTCGCCGGGGACGATGTCCATTTCGAAGAGTTCGCGGAAGTAAAGGACGTTCCAACGCTTTTCCGTTCCCAGTTCCTCGAGCACGACGGCGTCTCCCTCGGCTTTGATGACCTCATAGAACGTGAGGTAGCTCGAGGCCATGTGCCGAGCGAGGGTACGCCCGGGCTCGACGAGGCGGGCGGTAAGCGGATCGCGGAGGAACCGTTCGGCGATCGTCTCGAGGCTCGGACCGAACCTCAGGTCGAAATGCGCCCAGCTCATGAAAAGACTGCTCGTGAGCCCGCCGGGCTCGCCGGGGCGGAAACGTCTCTCAAAACCGGAGAGGATCCTTTTCAGCTCGCGGCCGGCCTGCTCGAATCGGAGAATTTTCTCCCCAAATAATCCGAGAAAATTAAAAATCTCCATGCAATCGTCGTAGGGAGTCCCGGTACGTTCGGATTCGGGGGTGATCGGCGTGGGGGTCTCACTCAACCCGCAACACTTCTTATACTTCTTCCCACTGCCGCAGGGGCAGGGATCGTTCCGGCCGGGCTTCTGGGACATGCAGGGTAAGGATACCGCACTTTAATTCGGGGATACAATACCCATTTCCGATTTCAGGGAAGAAGGGGCACGAGCCGTTGACTTATCAGTTGACATATGGTTGACATATAGGTATCATCGGGCCATGGGATATCAGCCGGTCTTCACGATTACGCCGCGTCTGCTTGCGTTGACGGAAGAGATCGCGGCTTTACGCGAAAGGGTCCTTTCCGCCTCCGTCCGGGTAGCCTGGATCCCCCAGATGCAGAGGGATGCGAGGGTCCGCACGGCCCACAGCTCGACCGCCATCGAGGGGAATCCTCTGACTCTGGTCGAGGTCCGGGCACTTGAGGAAGGTCGAGAGCTGCCTGCTCAAAGCACTCGGGCCAGGCGAGAGGTTATGAACTATTTTGCCGGCTTGAGGTTCATCGAGAAGAACGCTGGTCTGAAGCGTATCACTCATGAACACATTCTCAAACTGCAGGCGATCATCGCCGGGGGCGTCATGGACCAGGGGCGGGCCGGGCAGTACCGGGCCATCGCGGTCCGTGTGGGCCGCTTCGTACCGCCGCCGGCGAACGAAGTCTCAGGGCTCATGCATGAGCTCTTGGCGTGGTGGAATACGCGGGCGGGCGGACTATCGCCCGTTATCTCGTCGGCTGTCCTGCACTACCGGTTCGAGGAGATCCACCCGTTTGCCGATGGAAACGGCCGCACGGGTCGGGCGATCGCACTCTGGGAGCTCTATCGCCGGGGCTTCGACTCTCATCATATTTTTTCCGTGGACGAATTTTATTGGAGCGACAGGCCTAGGTATTATGCCGCCCTGGACGGCGTGCGCAGGGCGGGCGGCGACTTGACCGCGTGGCTGGAATACGCGGCCGAGGGGCTCGAACGGACGCTGGATGACGTATGGCGGCGCGTCCAGACGATCGTGGCGCAAACAGGCCAGAAGACGATCTTCCTTCAGCCCAAGCAAGAAAAGCTGCTTCGGATGCTCGAAAACAATAGGGGATTGACGCCTCGTGAAATCTGGGACGCGCTGTGCATGACACGCCAAGGAGCGTCGAAACTGATCAAGCCGCTCATGGAAGCAGGGCTCGTGCGCCGCGTGGGCGGCAAGAAGACGGGGAGATATATCGGGGGAGACAAGTCATGAAAAAGCTACTCCTGATCGCCATGCTGGCGCTCTGTATCGTGGCCTGCGCCGCGAGGGAAGAGGACGTTCTCGCCAACGGTTTCGTCAGGCCGCCGGACTCGGCCCGGCCCTGGGTGTACTGGTTCTGGCTGAACAGCAACATCACGCGCGAGGGGATCACGGCCGACCTCGAGGCCATGAAGCGCGTCGGTATCGGGGGTGTCCTGATCATGGAAGTGGACCAAGGCGCGCCCGTCGGGCCGGCGGCGTTCATGGGGCCGCAGTGGCGGGAATTGTTCAAGCACGCCGTCGCCGAGGCGGGGCGGCTCGGGCTCGAAGTCAACATGAACGACGACGCCGGCTGGAACGGGAGCGGCGGTCCTTGGATCAAGCCCGAGCAATCGATGCAGAAGGTCGTCTGGACGGAGACCGGCGTTGCGGGCCCGCGGCGCTTCGACGGCAAGCTCCCTCAGCCCGAGGCCGACCACGGGTTCTACCGCGACATCGCCGTGTTGGCCTTCCCGACGCCCGGCGACTACCGCATCGCGGATATCAAGTCCAAAGCGCTCTACGAACGCCGGGACGTCGCTGCCGCGGCCGAGACGAAGCTCCCGGCCGGAATGACGATCGCCCCCGCCCGCATCACCTATCTCACAGAGAAGATGGGTCCGGACGGGCATCTTGCGTGGGACGTCCCGCCGGGAAAGTGGACCATCCTGCGCTTCGGCCACACCGGAACGGGGGTCGAGAACGCCCCCGCGCCGGCGAGCGGCCGGGGCCTCGAGTGCGACAAGCTGAGCAAGGAGGGCATCGAGGCCCAGTTCGCCGGCATGATGGCCAAGCTCATCGCTGATGTCGGTCCCGCGGCCGGAAAGACGCTGGTCGCGACCCACATCGACAGCTGGGAGAACGGCGCCCAGAACTGGACGGCGCGGATGCGAGAGGAGTTCCAGAAGCGGCGCGGCTACGATCCGCTCACTTACCTCCCCGCGATCACGGGCCGGGTCGTGGACACTCTCGAGATCTCGGAGCGTTTCCTCTGGGACCTGCGGCAGACGGCCAACGACCTGCTGCTAGAGAATTATGCCGGACACATGGCGACGCTCGCCCGGGAGAAGGGGCTGCGTCTGTCTATCGAGGCCTACGGCGGTCCGAACGACGATATCACCTATGGCGGCCGGGCCGACGAACCGATGGGCGAGTTCTGGATCGGCGGCGGCGCCTTCGAGACCCTGAAACAGATGGCCTCGTCGGCCCACATCTACGGTCGTCCCATCCTGGGCGCCGAGGCGTTCACGGCCAACGATCGCGAAAGGTGGCAGCAGCATCCTGCGTCGATCAAGGCCCTGGGCGACCGGGCCTTCAGCGAAGGCGTCAACCGGTTCGTCTTCCACCGCTACGCCATGCAGCCTTGGCTCGATTACCGCCCGGGCATGACCATGGGGCCGTGGGGCCTGCATTACGAGCGGACCTCGACGTGGTGGGAACTGACGCTGCCATGGCATGAGTATCTCGCGCGCAGCCAATATATGCTGCGGCAGGGGACGTTCGTGGCCGATATCTGCTATCTCCAGCCCGAAGCATCGCCGCAGGAATACAAGTGGCATGAGCGCAACGGCTATGACTACGACGACTGCACCACGGAGGTTGTGCTGACGCGGATGTCGGTGAGGGACGGACGCCTCGTCCTGCCCGACGGCATGAACTACCGGGTGCTCGTCCTGCCGGACACGACCCGCATGACGCCGGCGCTGCTGCGCAAAGTCAAGGAATTAGCGGCGGCGGGGGTTACGATCATAGGGTCGACCAAGCCGACGAAATCGTCCGGCCTGTCCGATTACCCGAATTGCGATACGGAAGTGGCGCGGCTGGCCGGGGAGCTTTGGGATCAAGGCAAGGTAATAACGGGCAAAACGCCCGAGCAGGTTCTCGCCGGGCTGGGCGTGGGGCAGGACTTTTCCGCGCCGCCGTTTGTCCGCTGGATCCACCGCAAGACCGGCGGGACGGAGATCTATTTCGTCGCGAGCAATAACCCGCAGGCCAGAGAGGTGACGTGCACGTTCCGCGTATCCGGCCTCCGGCCTGAATTCTGGCGGCCGGAGACGGGCGAGATCGAGCCCGTGCCGGTCTACGAGCAGAATGGCGGCACGACGCGCATCCCCATCCCGTTCGGACCGAGCGGCTCGGTATTCGTCGTATTCCGCCAAAGTGCCGGGGCGTTCGACCCGGTCGTGAGCGTGACGCTCGACGGCCGGACGATCGAGCCGGCGCCCGAGCTCGAAGGGGCTGTCCGCGTCGAAAGAGCCGTCTATGGCGTCGTCGGCGACCCGAAGCGCTCGCGCGACGTGCGGGCCAAGCTCCAGGCGATCGCGGATGGCGGAGAAACGAGCTTCCAGGTATCGCGCCTGGCCGGGGGCGACGATCCGGCCTACGGTGTCATAAAGACGCTCGAGGCGGACTACACCGCCGGCGGGAAATCCTTCAAAGTGGGCGGTAAAGATCCTGATACCATAAACTTCCCGGTCACCCCGGGTATCGAGCCCATGGCCGAGGTCCATTACGGCGAAAATGGCCGTTTGCTCGTCGAGGCGCGGCAGGCGGGCCGCTATGAGTTGAAGACGGCGTCGGGCCGCAGCCTGCAAGTTGAGGCGCCGGTTCTGCCGCCGCCGCAAGAGATCACCGGCCCGTGGGAGCTGAGGTTCCCGCCGAACTGGGGCGCGCCCGAACGGGTGGCGCTCGATAAGCTCGTCTCGTGGAGCGAGCACGGCGATCCCGGCGTGAAGTACTTCTCGGGCACCGGGACCTACACCAAAACGGTGACCGTGCCGCGCGAGATCGTCGGTAAGGACCGGCGTGTCTATCTGGATCTGGGCAAGGTCCAGGTCATCGCGACGGTGAAACTCAACGGCAAGGACCTCGGCGTTCTCTGGAAACCGCCCTATCGTGTGGACGTCACCGGCGCTTTGAAGGCCGGAGACAACATGCTCGAGGTCGACGTCACCAACCTTTGGATCAACAGGATGATCGGCGACGAACAGTTGCCAGAGGACAGCGACCGGAATCCCGATGGCACGCTCAAAGCCTGGCCGCGGTGGGTCCAGGAAGGGAAGCAGAGTCCCACCGGCAGGTTCACGTTCACGAGTTGGCGACTCTGGAAGAAGGGAGAAGCGCCTGTGGAGTCAGGGCTGTTGGGGCCGGTGACGCTAAAGGTGGCGACGCTTTGTAGGGTGGGGAAGTAAGAAAAGAGAGGGGACAAGAAAAGAGAGGGGACACGCCCTAAAGGGCCTTTATCGGGCCCTTTAGGACATGTCCCCGGAAGAAGCCCCGGAAGAAGGCGCCGCAAAGCCGCCGCGTTAAGTCGTGCTGACCTCGAGCATTCTGTCGAGGCGGAAGGTGCGGCAATCGCCGCGCTTGTGGCAGTAGGCCTAATTGCCTTCGGTTTACGGTGTTTGCCTGAAATCTTTCATCCTTGGGCCTAATGGATTGCAGGAGCAAGACGACGTCCGAGTGTCGTTCGCCCGCATGGCGCACTCCCAGCGCATGCACGCATAGGGCATCGCAGGCGGATATGCTGGAATGGACCGAACAAATCGCGGCGGCGTTCCAATCCCCGCGTGCAAAGCTTTGTGCGGCCGCTCGATGGCATTCTAAGGCTTTCTTGAGATAGTTCGAATAGGACGAGCGATCGACCTTCTGCGTTTGAAGTTTCGCTGTCATGGAATCAGGGGATTGTGTCCAAGGGATGAAGGACAACGCCCGAATCGATTTCTGCGTCGAGCCTGAGTTGCCCCCTAGCTTTTATCTCGGCTCGAGTTCGCAAATACGGCGATAGAGGATGGCCGAACTTTTCAAGACAAAGAATAACCAGGCGATCGATGGCGTGATCAACGATCGCCTTTTCTGCCTCTCCTTTGACCAGCACGAAGAGATCGATATCGCTGCCGGGTCTTTCTTTTTGCTTGGCGATAGAGCCGAACAGGATGATCTTCTCTATATGCGAGAGCGGCAGGATTTTGCGGATGACCGTTTTAAGCTCCTCGAGGGGCGTCGGGATGCCGGAGATGGACTCGAGGGCTTTCGAAAAAACGGCAAAGGCATAGCTCTGTCTGTTCGTTTTCCAGAGAAAAGCGGTTCCCGCTCTTGTCGCGTTGACCAGGTTCATGGCTGCAAGCTCTCTCATCGTTCTGTTCACGCTCATATGAGAGACGCTCAGGATTCGCGACATTTCTCGCTCGCTCATTAGAAATTCGTTTTTCAGGACGAAATTGATGATATTGAGCCTGACAGGGGAAATAAAAAAAACTAAGGGAGACGAGTGAAAGTCCATGGCTTGCCCTCTGTAACAATAATGAGTCAATTGTAACATATCTGGGCCAATTGTCAAAGACAGAAAAAGCATGGGGTCCGAATCAAAGAAAGGGGACACGCCCTAAAGGGCCTTTATCGGGCCCTTTAGGACATGTCCCCCTGAGAGCCCGCCCGCTAAACCTCGCTGACCTCGAGCATCCTGTCGAGGCGGAAGGTGCGGCACTCGCCGCGCTTGTGGCAGTAGGCGCGCACCCCCTCGAACGTCTTGCCGTGGTATTCCATCATCTCAACCGCTTCGGGCCGGATGCGGCGGCGCGACTTGGTGTCGTCGGGCTTGAGGTAGACGATCTCGAGCTCGCCGCCCGTGCGGATGGCTTCGAGGACGAGGGCCCGCTTGTCGGCGGCGGGGAACGCCTCTTCGGCCTTCTTATACTGGAAGCGGGTCAGGAAGTGGACGATGCGCCAGTCCATCCAGATGTGATCTTTGCGGATGGGCGTCTTGAGGACGAGGCCCTCGAAGCTCGTACAGCGGCTGAGGGCGACGTAGACCTGGCCATGGGCGAAAGCGCCGCGGCCGATGTCGACGACGACCCGGTCAAAGGTCTTGCCCTGGCTCTTGTGGATGGTCACGGCCCAGGCCAGGCGCAGGGGATACTGGGTGAACGAGCCCACGGACTCCGACTCGATGCGGTCGGACTCGGCCTCGTAACGGAAGTGGAAGAGTTCCCAGGTGTTGGGCGAGAGCTCGACCTCCTTGCCGCCGGGCAGGTCGACGACGATGACGTCGTCCTCGTCCGGGACCTTGACGATCTCGGCGACGCGGCCGATCGTGCCGTTGACGAAGCGGCCCTTGCGATCGTTCGTCAGGAGCATGACCTGGGCCCCCGGCTTGAGCTCGAGCTTTTCCTCGGTCGGGAGCGAGCGGCGGTCGAATTCGCCGTCGATGGAGCCTTCGTAGGCGCGGGCGCGGCCGGGAAGCGAGGCCAGTTTCTCGCGGTTGCGGGCGCCGGCCAGGTCGTTGGTGCTCGTCAGGGTAATGGTGAATTCGTCGTCGGGCGGGGAGTAACCGGGGCGAAGGCGGCTGTTGAGATGGACGATCTGCTCGTCGTCGACGGACCGGTTGCGGATGGCGTTGAGGAGGTCGATGAACGCGGCGTCGGTCTGGCGGTAGACCTTCTCGAGCTCGACGAAGTCCATGTCGAAGGTCAGCTCACCGAAGATCTTGGCCGAGAAAAAGTAGGGCGAATCGTAGCGGGCCGTGGGGGCGTCGAGGTCGGGGCCGGAAGCGCCGCGAAAGAAGGGGGAGGGGTCGGCGGCGAAAAGCCCTTTCTCGCGGCTCGTGACGACGGGCGGGAGCTGGTAGAGGTCGCCGATGAAGATCATCTGCAGGCCGCCGAACCAGTCCTTGGGGCGCGGGCCGTTGAGGCGGAGGAATTTCTCGACGCAGTCCATGAGGTCGGCCCGGACCATGGAGACCTCGTCGATGATGACGGCGTCGAGGTTCCGGTAGATCGCGTCGCGGGACTTGGCCTTGGACAGCTTGCGGACGCCGTCGGGGGTGATGTCGGGCTTGAAGCCGAAAAAGGAGTGGACCGTCTGGCCGCGGACGTTGAGGGCGGCGACCCCGGTCGGGGCCAGGACGGCGATGCGCTTGGGCGTCTGCGAGCGGAAAAGCTCGAGGAGGGTAGATTTTCCGGTCCCGGCCTTGCCGGTGATGAAGACGTGGCGGTCCGTGCCCTCCATGATGTCGAGGGCCCGGCGGAAGCCGGGGTTGATCTCGATCTTCAAATGTTGCTCAACTTTGAGCTGATCAGGCGGTTGAGGCTGATGCCTTCTTCAGCAGCTTTAATGGCCAGGTCTCTATGTACTTCCGGGGGGAGCCGGACAATGAATCTCCCACTAAAGCTCTTCCCGGAAAGAGGAGACGGCGGGGTTTCTCCGTTGTCCCGAATATCCGTGACAGCGTCGTTTACGATTTTCCGGATCCCCTGGAGCGCAGCTTCGGGGCTCTTGGCAAGCCAGCTGAGACTGGGGAATTCAACGCAAAGCCCGACGTATTCCTGATCATCCTCTGACCAGGTGACCCGATAGGTGTACCGGTCATTTTGCAGGCTCATGTTCTCTCTCCAAGCGATTTATTGCAGCTAGCACCTGTTTAACCTGATAGGCTTTCGCCATACCATTATTGTCCTTCTGGATATTAATCCTCGGATCTCCTGCCAAGGGCATCCTGTAGATCCTATGGCTGCCTCTCTGTTGTCGGGGCTTCCCGAAATAATGCTCGCATACCCTGCACAAGTCCTCAAAACGCACATTCTTCTGACCCTCCCTCATCGAGCAGAGGGTTTTGTCAATATTTCTCGTCATGATGATATCAATAATGATACTAATGTCAAGTGCTTTTTTTTACCGACAAACAGGCAGACGCCGAGGCGTGGTGCGTTTTCTCAGAATCAACAAAAAAAAGGGGATACGCACCGGAGGTTAGCAATGAGCGTACCTCCGGTCCATGTCCCCGACGGAGGCCGCCTGGTCGTCCCGTCGACTCCCGGCAAGTTACCAGCCGACTTCAGCCGTACAGGCTGTTGCCCTTGTTATCGTAGACGATGAACGCGGGCAGGCCCTCGACCCGGATCTTGCGGATGGCCTCCATGCCCAGGTCCTCGAAATCGATGACCTCGGAGGCGGTGATGTGCTTTTCGGCGACGAGCGCCGCCGCCCCGCCGATCGTCCCCAGGTAGAAGCCGTTGTAGCGGCGGCAGGAGTCGAGGACGGCGGCCGCCCGGCCGCCCTTGGCCAGGGTGATACGAGAGGCGCCCTTGCTCATGAACTCGGCAATGTAGCCGTCCATGCGCTGGGCTGTCGTCGGGCCGAAGCTCCCGGTCGGTCGGCCGCGGGGGGCCTTGGCCGGGCCGGCATAGTAAATGGGGTGGTCGCGGAAGTAGGCCGGCAGGGAACGGCCCCCGTCGAGAATCTTTTTGAGCCGGGCGTGGGCGATGTCGCGGGCCACGACGAGCGTCCCGGTGAGGCTGAGCCGGGTGCCGACGGGATAGGCGGAGAGCGTCGCGACGACCTCGTCGATGGGCCGGTCGATGTCGACCGGGATCGCGGGGCCGAAATCCCGGCCTTCGAGCTTGGCCAGGAACCGGCCGGGATCGCGATCGAGCTTTTCGAGGAAGACGCCGTCCCGCGTGATCTTGCCCAGGATGTTCCGGTCGGCATTGCAGCTGACGCCGATCCCGACCGGGAGCGACCCGGCGTGACGCGGCATGCGGACGACCCGGGCCTCCAGGGCGAAGTACTTGCCCGTGAACTGGGCCCCCAGGCCGTTCTTCCGGGCCAGGTTCAGGATCTTCTTTTCCCACTCGAGGTCGCGATAGGCCTGGCCCTTCGCCGTCGGTGCCCCGGCCAGGTTGTCCAGGTAGCCGGCCGAGGCAAGCTTGACGGTTTTCAGGGTCCATTCGGGCGACGGCCCGCCGATGACGACGACCAGCCGGTAGGGCGGGCAGGCGGCGACACCGATGGCCTTTATCTTCTCGACCAGGAAATCGAGAAGCGTCCGTTCGCTGAGAAGAAGCGACTTGTTCTCCTGGAAGAGGCCCGTCTTGTTCGACGACCCGCCGCCTTTGGCGACGAAGAGGAATTTATACTCGGCGCCGGGTTCGGCGTAGATATCGATCTGGGCGGGCAGGTTTGTACCGGTGTTCTCCTCGTCGAGCATGCCGAGGGGAGCCACCTGGGAATAACGGAGGTTTCGCTTCCTGTAAGCGTCGAAAACGCCGCGCGAGAGGAAACGCGCGTCATCGGCGCCCGTGAGGACGCCTTCGCCCTTGTGGGCGATGATGTTGGCTGTCCCCGTATCCTGGCAGAGCGGCAGTTCTCCGTTGGCCGAAACGGCGGCGTTACGCAGGAGGGCAGCGGCGACGAAGCGGTCGTTCTCCGAGGCCTCGGGGTCGTCGAGGATGGCGACCCAGCCTTCGAGCTGGCGCGTTCGTAGAAAGAACGAGACGTCGGTGAAGGCCTCTTCGGCCAGGTGCGACAGGGACTCCGGGTCGACCCGGAGAAAGGTCCGCCCGGCCGCCTTGACCGTCCGGACGCGGCCCCCGGCGAGCTTGCGGTATTTTACAGCGTCCCTTTTCAGCGGGAAGAGCGGGGCATATGAGAAGCGGGCCATGGCGCCTCCTTCAGTCCTGGATTTCCATGTATTCGTTGATGTCCTCGAAACCGGCGATCTCCTGGTAGCCGACCATGCCGACGAGCATGTACTCGTTGGTGAGATAGTTGAACTTGAACTCCTTGAGCAGGCGGAAGGCCTCGATCTGGCACGTCGTCCGGACGTGCGTCCGCGGGCCGGTGCAGAAGATGTGGCAGTCGCCGACCTTGATGGCGTCCTCGCCGCCGACTGATATGGGCAGGTCCTGGGCGATGAAGGCCTTGACCTTGGCCTCGAGCTCGCCGATGTCGATCTCGGGCCGCTCGGGGAAGCTGATGACGAAACCGTGGCGGACGTCGGAGTGGAGGACCCGGCTTTTGTAGTTGTAGTCGCGCTCGAGGATGGACGTCGTGATGTCCTCGGCGGAGTGGGCCATGAGGCGGTACTTGATGGTCTTGTCGACGACCGACTTGATGTTCTGGGGGAATGGTCCGAAGATCGAGGGCCGGGCGACGATGATCTCCTCGCCTAGGCCGATCAGGACCTGGGCGTTCATGCCAAGCGACTCGTAGATGAGGTCGAAGTGCTCGACGACGACCCGGCGGTTGGCCAGGACTGCGTCGCGGATGGCCTCCTTGATCTTGTACTTCTGCTTGAAGGCGAGCTCGTAGCGGATGTCGACGTGGAAGGTATGGCCGGAGTAGAAGTCGTCTTGGGTGAAGGTATAGAGCGGCGTCGGGCGGACGTTGACGCCCTCGTCGTCGTTGGTCAGCTCGAGGCCCGGGAACAGGCCGCGGATGAGGGTCGACTTGCCCGAGCCCTCGGCGCCGATGATGCCGATGAGGTAATCCGTCGGCGTCAGGTAGCGCCGGGAGATTTCGCTGGCGACCATGTAGAGCCGCTGCCTGCCGCGCGGGGCGTAGTAGGCGGCGTAGATCAGGGTGTCGTTCCTGGCCGTGCTGGGCGTGAGCATGGCGGCCTCCTCTGTCAGAAGGTGATGTCGAGAAGCGGCGCGTGCTGCTGGGCGCCGTAGATATCGGTCTCGCCGGGCCCGCCCGACGGGATGCGCCGGCGCAGGG
The DNA here is from genome assembly GCA_014894455.1 of Acidobacteriota bacterium. Taxonomy (GTDB): domain Bacteria; phylum Acidobacteriota; class Aminicenantia; order Aminicenantales; family Saccharicenantaceae; genus RBG-16-66-30. The sequence continues at coordinate 18,475 of JADBLN010000113.1, forward strand.
TGACCTTGATGGCGTGGCTCGGCTCGAAGTGGATGACCTTGAGGATGTCCTTCTGCGGCACGTGGTAGAGCCGGGCGATGCGGGCGGCGCTGATGATGCCCCGCTTCTTGAACAGCTCGTAATAGCGCCGGTTCTTGAACATGATGTCCAGCGTCAGCTCGAACGGCCCCGAGTTCTTGGAACGGATGACCTTGGCGGCCTGGAGGATGTTTCTTTTCATCGCGGCCCTTCCTTAGATCGCCTCGACGCGCGACGGGAAGCCGCCGGGGTCGTCGATTTCCATGAGGTGGTAGATGGAGAACTCGTAGACCCGGCCCATCGAAACGTCCGAGGGCGAGAAGGGGAAGGCCAGGTTGCCGGCGGTGGAGATGCGTCCCGGATAGCCGTAGTGGAGAAGGGTGGAGCGGGTCACGGAGAGGAGCGTTTCGGCCGCCTCGGCCGTCGGGGCCGTGGCCTCGATGAGGATGCCCAGCTCGTGGGCCCGGGCGGCGGGCCGGGGCTCGAGCGGGCCCATGACGCCGTCCTTGCCGTAGACGTGGAAGTCGACGCGGCCGGCCCGGAGCTCCTTGCCGGTCATGTTCCGGACCTGGCCCCGCACGCCCTCCAGGATGGCGTCGATCCCGGCGATCATGATCGGGTCGCGGACGCCGGCGATGGTGATGGAGCGGTAGCCGACGGGCCGGGCGCCCTCGAGCTTGATGAGGTACTTGCGCGTCGGGACGAAGCGGCTGCCGCGGACCTCGACCCGCCCGCCGCCGATGTCCTTGAACGAGCTCCGCGTCAGGTCGATCGTGCCGCCGGGCCCGGGCAGGTGGTAGGGGTCGGTTTTCTCGTAGAGGGTGTGGGCCGCGGTCGACTGGGGCGTGAAGCGGCGGGCTGGGGACAGGGCTTCGAGGACGAACGAATCCTCCTTGAGTGTCCCCAAGGCGCAGTCGGCGCCGGAGCCTGGCGTCGCGGCGATGGCCGCGCACTCGAGGATTTTGCCGAGGTGGAGGGCCAGGCCGGGGTCGTAGCCGAGCATGATGGGCAGGGCGGCGAAGTTGGCCGGGTCATAACAGCGGCCGGCGACGATGACGTCGCACTTTTTCTTGAGCAGGCGGATGAGCGGTTCGACGCCCATCTGGCCGACGATGTATTCGGTCTCGAGGACGGCCCGGCGGGTCAGGGCCGGGACGAAGGGCAGGGGCTTGACCTTGCCCGCCTTCAGGGCGGCCAGGACCTTCTCCGGCTTGAAGTCGGCGTAGACGACGCCCAGCCGGAAGTGGATCTTCTCCTCGCGGGCGATCTCCTTGACGATATCGACGCACCAGTCCGTGTGCGGCCGGGCGCCCGAGCCGCCGGCCGAGCCGACGACGACCGGGATGCCCCGCTTCACGCCCTCCGTGATCATGATGCGGAGGTCGCGCTTGACGCCGGCCCGGCTGGTGAAGGACTTGCCGACGCCGAGGTAGTAGGGGCCGGGGTCGGTCGAACCGGCGTCGGCGGCGATGAGGTGGGGCTTGCGCTTGAGGCCGCTGCGGAAAGAGGATTCGGGAAAACCGTAGCCGAGGATGGCCGTGGCCGACAGGATGCGGAACTCGGGGAGCGCTTTCCGGGGGGCCTTAGCCATTGTATTTCGCTTTCAGGACCTGGATCGTCCGTTCCATCTCATTATTCACAATCATGTAGCCCTCGTCAAAACCCATGCCCGGCTTGGCCAGCATGCGCATCGGCCGGGCGGCCAGGGCGACGTGGACGCAGGCGACGGCCGAGACGTCGGTCTCGTTGCAGGTGCCGCCCTGATAGGCCTCCATGCCGCGGTCCTTGCAGTAGAGGACGCTCTCGACGACGTTCTGGATGCCGCCGAGGTCCGGCGTCTTGATCTGGACCATGTCGCAGCAGGCGGCGTCGGTGAACTCGCGAATGTCCTCGAGGGTGTTGCAGTGCTCGTCGGCGACGGTCTTGACGGAGGAGCCGAGGGCCCGGAGGCGGCGCCGGATCCGGCCGAGGGCCTCGATCTGGGGGAGCTTCTCGTCCATGTCCACGGGCCCCTCGATGTAGAGCTGGAATTCGCCGGCCTCCTTCTCGAGCGAGGCCATGTAGTCGGCGACCTTGTCCATGTCGTGGTCGAAGATGAGGCCGATCGTGCCGTAGACGTCGATGTGCAGGTCGGGCCGGTAGGAGGCCCGGCCGCGGAGCTGGACGATGCGCTTGGAGAGCCAGCGGACGTAGGCCCGGAGCTTCTCGCCGCGGCGGCCGAGCTTCTCGTCGACGTTGTTGATGAGGGCGTGGGGCAGGACGTCGGCCTCCTTGAGGATCATCTTGTCGGCGTTCGTATAGCGGTCGTCGCCCGTTTGGCCGAAGACCGGCACCCGCTTGGGGACGACCGGCAGGCCGTACTCCTCGCAGACGACCTCGCACTTGAGCTTGTGCTCGGCCTTGGCCCGGGCGTCGAGCAGGGCCTGGGACAGGCCGTAGCGGATGGCCGTGTGCAGGCGTTTGCCGCGGACGGTCATGTCCTCGAACGTCCCGGCCATGTCGCGGAAGCGGCCGATTTCGAGGCCCTCGAGCTTGGGGGCGATGTTCTTCTTCAGGAAGGGCAGGTAGGCGCCGTGGAGGAAGAGCGGGTCGCGGCCGCCGACGCCCGAGTATTGGACGGCGGCGCAGTCGCCGACGGCGACCTGGCCGTCCTCGAGGAGGAGCAGGACCGAAATGCACTCCCCGGCGACGCGGACGCGGGGGAACCCTGGCGTCACCGGCTTGCCCTTGTAGACGAACCCGTCGTGGGCGGCGTTCTTCTTGATGGCCCGCTGGTCATCGAAGAAGAAGGCGGATTTTCCGGGAGCGAATAGGACTTTTTGGATCTTCATCTGGGTCTGCCGATCAATTTTCCCTTGCTGACGGCGTAGATGTCGTCGGTCACCATCTGGAACGAGATCTCGCGGCCCTCGGCCTTGGCCCGCTCGCCGAGCTTTTCCCGGTGGTAGGCCATGACGTCGTTGTCGAGGGGCAGGTTGCCCTTGTGGAAGATGCGCAGGAAGCCTTCGTTGTCTCGCATGGGCAGGACCTTGCCCAGGTTGTAGATGGAGGGGGCGAAGGGCACGTCGAGGACGCCGGCCTGGAACGCGGCCACAGAGCCGGCGGCGAGGTCGCCGCGGCCGAGCTCGTAGACCTTGTCCATGAGGCAGCGGACCTCGCGCTTGATGATCTCGACTTCGCGGCGGACGGTCAGGCTGTCGAACAGCCGCTGGTCGGCGAGCATGCTGACGATCTGGCGCGTTGCCCGGAGGCCCTGGGCGTTGGCTTCCTTGGTCGGGATGCCCATGGCTTCGTGGGGGCTTTTGACGATGATCTTCTCGGGCTTGGCGAAAGCGGCCACGGCGGCGCCCCAGGCGATGACCGAGAAGGCCTTGGCCTCGTCCTCGGGGAAGCCGCCCATCCACTGGTGGAAGACCGTCGTGAACTCGTAGTCCTCGAAGCCGGCCCGCTTGAAGTATTCCTCGGCCAGCTCTCTGAGCGAGGTGACCGCGGCGATGTCCTGGAGGATGTTGCCGGCCTGGCCGTAGCCGAGGGTGATGGACTTGACCCCCTGCCGCAAGGCGAGCAGGCCCTCGATGATGCCGATGGTGTGGCTGATGAACGGCGGCACCAGGGTCCCGGTCAGCGGCCCGAAGGGCTCCCGGTTGATGCGGACGCCCTGCTCCTCGTAGATGCCGACGAGGCGGTCGACGTACTGCCAGTCCCGGATCGATTTCTCGAGCGGGACCTTCTTGGCGTAGGGGATGTTGTAGGAAATGCCGCCCCCCTCGAAGCTCGAGAAGCCGGCGGCCAGGGTGATCTCGGCCAGGAGCCGGGCGTCGGGAGTGCCGTGCCGCACCTGGATGGGGCTGACGACGGCGTCCACGACCCGGCGGCAGCCGTCGACGCCGTGGTTGACGGCCGGGAAGCCGTTGAGGAGGGACGAACCGGCGGCCTTCGATCTCTCGATGCCCTTTTCCGCCTCTTCGTAGCGGTTCTGGCGGGTGTAGGCGTCGATCGTCGTCGGCAGGAGGTCGGCCTCGCCTTCGGTCTCGAGGTAGCGGAGGAGTTTGATGTGCTCGTCGATGAGGGCAACGCCGGCCCGCGGCTGGAGGAGGATCCGGCCCTTGTCCCGGGCGGTCTTCATGGCCGCGGAGAAGCGTTTCTCCTCGGGGATCCGCTTCTGGTAGCGGATGCCGTCCTCGATCCGGACGCCCTTTCCGGTCGGCCAGGTCTCGAGGACCTCGTTCCGGATCGTTTCGAATTCCTTGAGGTCGATAGTTTCGTTGCTGATCATCTTTTTACCCTTTATTCCAATGGTTTCAGGCTGGCCAGGGCCAGGGCCGTTGCTTCTTCTGGATAATCCTCGGCCAAGTTCCCGGCGAGCGGGAAAAGGCCGGCCGCGTCGGCGTAGAAGGCCGGCCGTTCGGGGGCGAGCTTGCGCTCCTCGGCCGGGCGGGCCAGGCGGTTCAGGGCGCCGCGCATGACCGCGGCGTCGGCCGAGCGCGAGAGGTAGCCGCCGCTGCCGACGACGGCCTTGACCCGGCGCAGGTCCTTGCCGGTCTGGACGAAAACCCGACCCTGGGGCGTGAACGCCTCGCGCCAGCCGCCGGTGTGGCGGGAGACGGCGAGGAAGACGCAGGCTTCGGCCAGGATGCGGTCAAGCGTCTTCTGCGGTTCGCCAGTGGGGAGGAGGCCCGCGTCGGCGGCGATCGCGGCGATAAAGCCCTCCATGGCTTCGGCCGGAAGGCCGGCCTTGTCGAGCCCCTCGAGGATGATTTCTCGGCCGGCATCCCAGAGCGTCCGGGCCGAGACGCGCAGGCCCAGGTCGCCCTCGACGGTGCGCTTGTTGCGGGGTTCGCGGAGCCCCTTGAGCACGACCGTGTCCGTCTCGAGATAGGATTCCGTGTTGGAGTAGACGTCCGTCGTCGCCCCGCCCATGTCGATGACGCAGAGGTCGTCCCAGTCCGGCTGGACGCGGGGGATGGCGGCGACGAGCTCGAAGACGCCGAGCGGCGTCGGTTTGGGCCGGCTGCCGAGGACCTCGACGATCTCGCCCAGGCCGCGGCCGGCGACGATGCGGTCGAGGAAGAGGCCGCGGATCTTGTCGCGGGCGGGCTCCGGGTTCATCTGTCCGATCTCGGGCATGATGTTTTCCGTGACGACGACGTCCTTTTTCTCCAGGATGCGGGCGACGCGGGAGGCCGCGGCCCGGTTCCCGGCGAAGATGACGGGCACCTGGAGCTTCGAGGCGGCCAGGCGCGCCGCGTTCTCGAAGAGGTAGGCCGTGTTGCCGCCGTCCGTGCCGCCGGAGAGGAGGATCATGTCGGGCGGGGCGGACTCGAGGACGGCGATGTCGTCCTCGGTCAGCGAGAAGGAGAAGCTCCGGACGACCTTGCCGCCGGCGGACATGGCCGTCAGCTTGGCCAGCTGGAGGGTCAGGTCGGGGACGAGGCCGACCGCGGCGATGGCCAGACCGCCCTTGGCCGAGGACGAGAAATAGACCGGGATGTCCCGCGGCAGGTCGCCGAGCCGCGTTTCTGGCGGCAGGCCCAGGAGAGACGTGAGGACGGCGAGGAAACCGCGGCCCAGGCCGTCCTGGGTCGTCGGGGTGTCGCGCTTGGCAAGGACCGCCGGGCCGGCCGGGCCGTCGAGGGCGAAGAGCGCCCCCTTCGTCCAGGTGGACCCGATGTCGATGCTGACGACCTTTTTCATGACGCCTCGGCCCTCCGGGCTTCGATGTCGCTCCGCAGGAGCGCGGCCGCTTCCTTGAGGTCGACGTCGGGACGGAAGACCCGGTCGAAGCCCATGGCCCGGAATTTCTCCTCGACCTCAGCGCCGGGCGTTTTCCCGACGACGAGGTTGCCGCCGGCGTACAGGATGATCCTGTCGAGGCCCTTCTCGATGCACAGGTCGCGCAGGCCCTGGCAGTCGATCTCGCCGTGCCCGTAGAGCGACGAGACGAGGATGGCCGCCGCGTCGGTCTCGATGGCCGCGTCGACGAACTCGAGCTGGGAGACCATGACGCCGAGGTTGACGACGCGGAAACCCTCGCCGGAGAAAAAGACGTCCATGATCTTATTGCCGACCGAATGGCAGTCGGCGCCGATGACTCCGAGGACGATGGCCGGGTCGGACATGGGCGTGTTCCTTCCCGCCGACTCAGTGCTTCAGGAGCTGGCCGATGCGCTCGTCGACGTGGAGGAGCGAGCCGCGCTCGATCTGGTAGTCGAAGGGGATGACCTTGCCGCCCCTCTCGGTGAAGGCCTGGACGGCGGCGACGTTCTCCCGCCGCCTCTGGAGGAGGTGTCCCGGCGGGACGAAGACGACGTCGAGGTCCTCGAGGAAGCGGGGGAGGCGCGCCTCGTCGCGGATGGCGAGATGGGCGACGGGGCCGGCGGCGAGCTCGAGGTCCTTGAGCTTGGCCGTGACGATCTTGAGGAAGCATTCGCTCTGGCAGACGACGCCGATGCGCTGGGCCAGGCCGAGGCCGGCCATCTCGATGATCGTCTCCTGGCTCGGCGAGACGGCCACCCGCATGATCTTGGCGTGGAGGTTGGGCAGCATGCCCAGGAGCTCGCTGTAGTGGTTGCTCGTCGTCAGGATGAGGTCGAAGTCCTTGAGGCGCGCTTCCGGCTTGCGCTCGGCGGCCAGCTCGTCGAGGAGGACGGGGGTGATCTTGATCTTGGAGAGGAAGCCGAGCTGTCGTTCGAAGATGGCCAGGGCTTCGGGGACGTCGTCGACCGCGGCCACGTTGAAGTTCTCCAGACGCTCCTCGCGCTCCATGACCTTGAGGTCGATGATCGTCTGGACCTCGTGGTAGGAGAATTTCATGTTCTTGAGCTCGTCGAGGAGCTTATCGATGAGGGCGACGGCGCGCTCCTTCCGGCCGGCGGGCAGGATGTCCTGGCGGGAGGAGACGAACGAGCCGCGGCCCTGGGCCGCTTCGATGATCTTGTCCTGGGCCAGGACCTCGTAGGCCTTCTTGATCGTCCCCCGGGCGATCTTGAGCTCGGCGGCGAGGTCGCGCTCCGTAGGGAGCTTGTCGCCCGGCTTGAGCTCACCGGTGCGGATGAGCGTCGTGACCTGCTGGATGATCTGCCGGTAGGCCGGCACCTGACTCTTTCTGTCGAGATGGATTCTTGTCGCCATGGTCCATTTCTCCTTTATGGTATAGACCATTATAAACCAATAGGGCTAAATTGCAAGTGGTATATATAATACTGTATAATATCCTCTTTCTATGGCAGGGAGATGTTTGATATGACGACCGGGGAATCCAAGAAAACAGGCCCTGGCCGGGCGCGGCTGAGAGCCCTCCTCGAGGAGTGGGCCAGCCGGGGTTCGGGCGGGCGGACGCCGGAAACGATCGCCGCGGACCTGGTCGCGGCGGCTGAAAGCTTCGCCGCCTCGGCCGAAGCCCGTTCGGCCGGCGGCCGCGAGGCGGCCCGCGAGTTCCTGGATGCAACCGGCGACACGCGGTTCCTCCGGATGCTCGGGGAAGGCCTGCCCGTTCGCTGGGCCGAAGCCGCGTTCCGCCTCATCCGGGCCTCCGATTATTCCCTCAACGTGCTTTTCGGGAGCCGGGTCCGGGAAATGCCCCAGCGAGTCCTCTTCCAGGACATGTCGACGCCCATTCCCACGCAGTGGACCTATGAAGAAGCAGCCCACCACGTCCGGGAGATCGCCGGCGCCTTCCATGCGCTGGCCGCGGCCGACGGGGACGAACCCCGGGTCGCCATTTTTTCCGAGAACCGCTTCGAGACCGCCTGCGCGGACCTGGCCTGCCTGCTCTTCGACATCCTGGTCACCCCGCTCAACCTGCACTTCCATCCGGACGACCTGAAGACGATCTTCGACAAGCTGAAGATCAACATCGCCGTCACCGACACGGCCGAGCGGGCCGCGCTCCTGGCCGGGCTCCGCGGCCGGACGGCGCGCAAGTTCCGGATCTTCGTCGTCGATCCGGGCGTCCAGGCCGGAGGGGACGCGGAGGCCCTCTTCCTCGGCGAGTTCTGCAAGCGGCTGAGCGTCGGCGAGGTCGACCGCATCCTGGAGGGGCGGAAGAGGTTCAAGCTCGACGAAGTCTCGACCGTCATGTTCACCTCGGGCAGCACCGGGTTGCCGAAGGGCGTCTCGTTTTCCGGCTACCAGCTCGTGGCCAAGCGTTTCGCCCGGGCGGCCGCCCTTCCGGCGGTGGGGGAGGACGAGGTCTTCTTGAGCTTCCTGCCCCTCTACCACACCTTCGGCCGCTATTTCGAGATGCTCGGTGCGATCTATTGGCGCGGAACGTACATCTTCGCCGGCAATCCCTCGGCCGAAACCCTGCTCGCCCTTTTCCCCAAGCTCAACCCGACCGGGTTCGTCAGCGTCCCCGTCCGCTGGTCCCAGCTCCACGAGAGGTGCGTCGAGAAGATCGACGGCCTCCCGCCTGGCGCCGACCACGCCCAGGCGATCCGTTCGGTCGTCGGGTCGAGACTGCGCTGGGGGATCTCCGCGGCGGGATACCTCGACTCGCGCGTCTTCCACTTCTTCGAGCGCAACGGTATCGCCATCTGCAGCGGCTTCGGCATGACCGAGGGGACCGGCGGCGTGACCATGACCGTCCCCGGCCGCTACGAGGAGAACGCCCACGGCCTGCCCCTGCCCGGGACGCGGGTCCGCCTGTCCGAAAGCGGCGAGCTCCAGGTGAGCGGCGACTACATCGCCCGCTACCTCGAGGACAAGGGCCCGGGCGACATCATCCCATATCCGGAAAGCGCCGAGACCGACTACTGGCTGTCGACGGGCGACGTCTTCCGGCGCCTGCCCAGCGGCTATTACCAGATCGTCGACCGGATCAAGGACATCTACAAGAACAACCGCGGCCAGACGATCGCGCCGCGTAAGGTCGAGAGCAAGTTCGGCCAGGTCCCGGGGATCAAGCGGACCTTCCTCGTCGGCGACGGCCGGCCGTACAACGTCATTTTCATCGTCCCCGATTACGGCGACGAGGTCCTCAAAAAGGCCCTCGACAAGGAGAACGAACGGAGCTACTACCGCCGCATCGTCAGCGCCGCCAACACGGACCTGGCACCCTACGAGCGCGTCATCAACTTCGCCGTCCTCGACCGCGACTTCGACCCGGAGAAAGGCGAGCTGACGCCCAAGGGGTCGTTCAACAGAAAGCGGATCGAGGCCAACTTCGCCGGTCCGATCGACGAGCTCTACCGGGCCAACTTCGTCGAACTCGTCCGGGGGGACCTCCGGGTCCGCGTGCCGCTTTGGTTTTACCGTGACCTGGGCATCCTCGACGACGAGCTGACGCTCGACGAAGGCGGCCTCCGCGACCTCAACCGCGGCCTCCGCCTGCCCCTGGAGAAAAGCGGGGCCGGGGCGACCTGGCTCGTCGGCGACCTGGAATACGAGGTCCGCGGCGGGTCCATCGACATGGGCGTGTTCGCCCGTCAGCCCAACCTCTGGGCCGGGAACCCCGCTCTCATCCGCTTCTGCCCTTGCAAGGAGGGCTGGGACTCGCCGCTGGAATCCGTTTCCGCCAGGGTGGTCCTGCCCTGGAAGCGCCGGACGATCTACGCGCCGGCCGACCTGCCCAAGCCCCGAGGGGTCGGCGACGCGGGGCTCCTGCGGCTGAACGGCCTTCTGTCGCTTGCCCTCCACGGCGGCGCGGAGGATGCCGCGGCCTCCCTGGAAGAGATCGAGGGCCTCTTCGGCGAGTCGGAGAACCTCCGGTTGTCGACGCTCATCCGCAGCCGCCTCGAAGCGCTGGCCAGGCATCTGGAGGAGCGCATCCGCTGCTGGGCCTACCGCCTGCTCCTTCTCGACGAGCCTAACCCCGGCTACGGCGAGTCCCTGCCGGCCTTCGTCCAGTCGGGCCTGCCCTTCCTCAACGAGGAGTCGATCGGGCGCATCGTCTCGTCCAAGCTGGGGCAGGGCCGTTTCGATTCCCTGCGCCAGCGTATGTTCGCCTACCGGGAGAAGCTCGAATGGCCGGCGGCCGGCGAGAGCCGCGAACAGTTCGTCAAGATCCTGCGGCTGTTCGTCGATTTCGCCCGGGTCAACCCGCAGTATCACGATAGCGTCCGGGCCGAGCTCGCGAGCTGGGTCCTGCACAAGAAGGACCCGGTCCTCGCCGAAGAAGCCCGGGAGCGGCTCCTCGAGCTCATTCGGGATTTCGAGGCCTACGTCGCCGAGGGGGCGCCCGTCCTCGAAGCGAAGGAGTGGGAGAGGCGGATCGACCTCGAGGACGGCATCGGGCCCGGCGAGGCCGCCGAGCTCCGCCGCATCCTGACCGAGCCGCTCTTTCTCAGGCAGTCCGTGCTTCTCGCCTACGAACGGGAGCGGTTCAACCCGGCGGAGATCGTGTCCGGCGGCATTTGGGTTTCCAGGATCCCGTCGGCCTCCGGCGGCTCGCACTATCGGGTGAGCGTCAACACCCGGTCCGGAAAGCATTACGACTTCCGCCTCGTCTTCGGCGAGGACTGGCGTTCGCCCGAAGGGCGGGAGACGACCCTCTGGCTCCTCGTCCTGGCCAATTTCCCCTACGGCCGGAGGATCCTGCCCCGGCCCGGCGCCTGGCGGCCGGACCTGGGGGTCCTGACCTGGCGCTACGCGGGGGACCTCACGGTGTGGGAGAAGATCCGTGAGCTCTCCAGCCGGAGGGACAAGGACTCGGCCCCGCCGCCGCCGCAGACTTGGCGCAAGCTCTTCATCGACGCCTTCGCCTCGTTCTTCCGGGCGGCCGACTACAGCGGGTTCCGCATCGTGCCCGGGCTCGTTTCGCCGCAGAACGTCATGGTCCAAGAAGCCGACTTTCTGGAGGAGGCGGTCATCGCCTCGATCGAGGGACGGCGCCCTTACGACGGGCCTCTCTCGCTCGTCCGGCCGATGTTCGTGAACTTCTACAGGAAGACCGCGGCGGGCTATCCCTGGGCCCTCAAATTCCTCGACGTGACCTGGATCTTCGACGCCTGCTACGAGGCCCTGGGCTTCGAGAGGGCCGGGGAATTCCTCGACAGCCTCCAGCGCGAGCTCGCCGAGGGGGGCCTCACCGGGCCGGAGGCGAAGGACTTCCGGGAAGCGCTCGACGCCTACCTGGATTATTTCCACAAGAATTTCGTCATCCCCATCCCGGCCCTCAACGCCATCAACAAGTACAAGGACTGGGAGATGTCCCGGGCGCTGGCGCCGATCCAGGCCAAGGAGCTGAAGATCCTCGAGCTCTTCGAGCGCTACGGCCTCGTCCGCTACCCGGAGATCGTCCGCTACTACTTCTACCGGCACACCTATTTCGCCGGGCTCGGCGGGGGGGTGTGCGCGGCCTTCGACCGCCTCCTCGACAAGATGGGGGAGAACGTCCAGAAGCCGGCCGTCCAGCTCCTGGAGCTCTCGGATCTCCAGGCCGTGTTGAAGGAAGACGAGGACCGGCGCGTCTTCAGCAAGATGGTCTTTCCGAGCCTGCCGAGCAGCCCCGCGCTCGATATCGTCAAGTTTGGCGAGGAGGGCGGCAAGCACGTCCTCGTCCAGTCGCGGCTCCTCGACACGCAGAGCGGCGCTTACACCTTCAGCGAGACGCTCGACCCGGCCGATATCGGGCAGATCTACCGCCTCTTCTTCAAGGAGAACTACCCCAAGGTCATCAGCGAGCAGGACCGCCACTACGTCGTCAAGGACGCGGAGGAGCGGGTCGTCGGCGGGCTATGCTACCACGTCATGTACCACAACGTCGTCTTCATCGACGCCATCGTTGTCGCCTCGCCGATCAAGAACCGGCGGGTCGGGCGGGCCATGCTCGACGACTTCTGCGGCCGGATGTCCAGCCAGAACGTGACCATCGTCCTGACCCATTTCTTCCTGCCCGAGTTCTTCCTCAAGGCCGGCTTCGTCAGCGACAAGCGCTGGGGCGCCCTGGTTAAGTATCTTTAATTAATACCCTGTCCCCGGATTTTATTTTTGAAGAAAGGGGACACGTACCTGAGGTACATGTCCCCGATCGCGTCCCCGATCGCGTCCCCGATCGCGAAAGCCGGTTGCCAACGGCTGTCCCGGGACAAGAAGGGGGA
>JADBLN010000113.1:30630-37534 GCA_014894455.1 Acidobacteriota bacterium
CTAGCGCTCGAGGGTGATCTCCGGCAGGTTCGCCGCTTTGAGCACGGTGTTTAGGGCGGCGAGCTCGAGCGTCCGGAACGATTCCCATTTGCCGAGAAGAGCGCTCAGGGCTTGGCGCCTTTCCGTGACCGCGGCGACCAGCTGGCTCGTCGGGGCGGCGTCGGCCTCCTGAAGCATGTTCATCAGTGAATTGAGAGAACCGCTGATGCCCGAGAGTGTATCCGGGGCGCCCGCGGCTCCTGGCCCGCCGGGGCCCATCTGACCGCCCATGCCGCCGGGTCCGCCGGCGCCGCCGGCTCCGCCCTCGAGCGCGGCCGCTTTCTTGTCGAACGCGGCCAGAACCTCCGTGACCTCTGCCGGGCTTTGTGCTTTGGCGACTGCTTCCTGGGCCTTTTTGATATGTCCGCGCAGGACGCGCATCTTCTGGAGGGCGGCCTGGGATTCGAGGACGCCTTCGTACATCGCCCGGGACAGCTCGAACTGCTGGGCCAACCCTGATGCCGGGGTCTTGACGCGCGGATCCATCCGGAGCGTCAGCGGCTGCTTGAGCGTTTGGCCGTCGACCGTGAGCTTGATGGTGTAGAGACCGGGAGGCGCCCAGATCGAATTCGGCGTCGGTACGGTGTTCCAAGGCGTAGCCGCGATGGGCAGGCCGCCGCGCCGGCCGCCGCCTACGAGGGGCTGGTAGCGCATGTCCCAGAGGAAGCGATGCATGCCCGCCGCCGTCTTGAGCGTCAGGGGCTTGCGGTACCAGTAGAGCGGGACGGGCGCGCTCTCCGGAGTCGGGTATTCGCCCTTGTCCGCGCTCGTGTAGCGCCGGATGACGCGTCCGGTTCCGTCGACGATCTCGATCGTGACCGGTCCGGAGGCGTCGGATTTGAGCGCGTAGTCGATGACCGCTCCGTCGGGCGGGTTCTCGCCGCCGGGCTCGTCCGGCGGCAGGGGTGTGTCCGTGTTCATGTTCCAGCGGACGCGCGTCGCGATCTGCGGCCGGAAGAGCGTCGCTTCGGCCGCGGCCGTCTTTTCGTCGAGCTGACGGAACGGCGTGATGTTATCCAGGATCCAGAAGCCCCGGCCGTGGGTGGCCGCGACCAGGTCGTCGTCCTTGACGACGATGTCGCGCACCGAGCTCGGGGCCATATTCAGGCGAAGCGTCTGCCAGTGGTCACCGTCGTCGAAGGAGACGTAGACCTGGCGCTCGGTCGCCGCGAAAAGAAGGCCCCGCCGCACGGGGTCTTCGCGGACGGCGTTCGTCGGCGCGCCGTCGGGGAGGCCGTTCACGATCTCGGTCCAGGTCTTGCCGCCGTCGTGGGTCCGGTAGATGTGCGGCCGCATGTCGTCGAGGCGGAGGGTGTTGACCGCGGCGTAGGCGGTCAGGGCGTCGAAGCGTCCGGCGTCCATGACCGACACCTTGGCCCAGGGTGTGAGCTGAGGCGGAGTGACGTTGATCCAGCTGTGCCCGCCGTTGGCTGTCACGTGGATGAGGCCGTCGTCCGTGCCGACCCAGATGCGGTTCGCGTCGACGTAAGAGGGCGCGACGGTGTAGATGACGCCGCGGCGCGAGGGCTGGGCCGACGGCTCGCTTTTATACTTGCCGACGCCCGCCGGCACATCCCAAGTCTCGCGGGTGAGGTCGGGACTGATTTGCGTCCAGCTCTGGCCGCCGTTGCGGGTCTTCCAGAGCGTGTTCGCCGCAAAATAGAGCGTTCGGGGGTCGACGGGGGAGAAAAGAACGGGCTGGGTGCGGACGGTCCGCCAGTCGGGCGCGCGGGAGACCCTGGGACCGACCGTTTGGACCTGTCCGGTGCGCCGGTCCCAGCGCGTCACGCCGCGCCCGCCGTAGACGATGTCCGGGTCGAGCGGGTCGGGCGCGGCGTAGCCGTACTCGTCGACGCCGACGGTGCGCCAGTCGCGGAAGGTGATCCGGCCGTCGTCGCCCCGGCTCGAGACGCCGGCCGAGCCGCTCTCCTGCTGGCCGCTGTAGACGCGGTAGGGGAAGGCGTTGTCGGCCGCGGCGTGGTAGAGCTGGGCCGTCGGCTGGTTGTACCAGGAGCTCCAGGTTTCGCCGCCGTTGACGGTGATGACCGCGCCCTGGTCGCTCGCGTAGAGGATGATGTTGCCGTTCGAGGGGTTGATCCAGAGGTTCTGGTAGTCGTCGCCGCCCGGGGCGCCCTTGAAAGCGCGGAAGGTGCGGCCGCCGTCGGTCGATTTCCAGGAGACGGTCGAGACGACGAAGACCGTGTCGGGGTCTGAAGGGTGGACGGCGATGCGCGGCAGGTCGCCGCCGCCGATGCGTCCGGCCGGGCGGGTGTCGGGGAGGCGGGCCCACGTCGCGCCGGCGTCGTCCGAGCGGAAGAGCGCCGTGCCGCGGGCGAAGGCGACCGCGGCGTAGATGCGGCGCGGAGCGGATGGGGCGAGGCCGAGGTTGATCTGGACGACTGCGTCCGCGGCGGCGGAGGACGCGGTGGGTGCTGTGGGCATACTGGAGCCGGCGCCGGACGGCGCGTTGGGTTCGAGCTTGCGCCAATTCGTGCCGCCGTCGATCGACTTGAACAGGCCGCCGTGCGGGCCGCTCCAGGCGGCGTTCTCCCAGGGACCTTGGCGCGATTCCCAGAGCCCGGCGTAGACGATGGCCGGGTTCGAGGGGTCGAAAGCGAGTTCCGAGCCGCCCGTGTTCTCGTCGACGTAGAGGACGCGCTCGAAGGTCGTGCCGCCGTCGAGGGAGCGGTAGATGCCGCGCTCTTCGTTCGGGCCGTAGGGGTGGCCGAGGACGGCGGCGAAGACGCGGTCGGGGTTTCGCGGATCGACGATGATCTGCGGGATCTGCTGGCCGTCGCGGAGGCCGAGGTGGGTCCAGGTGCGGCCGGCGTCGGTCGATTTGTAGATGCCGTCGCCGACCGAGAGATCGGGCCGCTGGAGGCCTTCGCCCGAGGCGACGTAGACGATGTCGGGGTTCGAGGGCGAGACGGCGATGGCCCCGATCGAGCCCGTCGGCTGGTCGTCGAAGATGGGGCGCCAGGTGCGTCCGTAGTCGGTCGTCTTCCAGACGCCGCCGTTACAGACGCCCATGTAGAAGACGTTGGGCTCCGACGGGACCCCGGCCACGGCCCGGGTGCGGCCGGCGCGGTAAGGGCCGATCGACCGCCAGCGCATTTCGGAGAAGAGGTTCTGGTCGAATGGCTGGGCCGAAAGGGGAGGGGCGAAGATGGCCGCGAGGAGCGGCAGCAAGGCGGCAGATGCGGCCAGGGCCAGGATAGGTTTCGCAAATCGGGAAAGGGGACACGTACCGGAGGTACATGTCCCCAAATTATTGTGGCGGCTTGGGTTGGCTGTCATTGGGTCTCCTGGTCGATTAATGAGGGACAGTCCCTCTTCACTTAATCTCCTTCAGCAAGGCGGCGACGGCGGCTTCGAGCTGTTCGTCCTTGCCCTTGACCACCGCCTCGTAAGTGTTCGCGATCTTGATGTCGGGCTCGGTCTGGTGGTTATCCAGGTAGCCGACACCGGCGACCTTGACGCCGAGGGGAACGACTCCCCAGCGGACGCCCGAATTGCCGAGCATCTCCCAGCCGGCGAACGAGCACGTGCCGGGCACGGGCATGCCGACGAGCTTGCCCAGCTTGAGGAACTGGTAGGCGAAGGCGTAGCAGTGGCCGTCGCTGTATTGGGCCTCGCCGACGATCGAGATGCTCGGCTTCGTCCAGCGGAAGTTGGGCTCGTAGCCGTTGCTGCGCTTGTCGGTCGTGTAATCGAAGAACTTCTTGCCGCTCAGGAACATAGCTAGGTCGGCGACGAGGTCGCCGCCGCCGTTGAAGCGGGTATCGACGACGATGCCGGCCTTGTCGGCGAACTTGCCCATGACCTCTTCGTAGGCCGAGCGGTAGGCGCTGTCGCTCATGCCCGGGACGTGGATGTAGCCGAGGCGGCCGCCGCTGAGACGGTCGACCTCATCCTGGTTGCGCAGGACCCAGCGTCGATACAGGAGGCCGCTCTCTTCGCGCGTCGAAACGGGCTTGACGGCGATCTCCCGCTTGCCCGTTTCGTTCGCGACGACGAGGAGGGTGTTCTGGCCGGCCTTGCGGTTGAGGTAGCGGTCGAGGTCCTTGTCGGCGGCGATCGGCTCGCCGTCGATCGCCTCGATGACCATCCCCGGGACGACGTTGAGCCCGGACTTGTCGAGCGGCCCGCCGGCGATGACCTCGACGATCTTGACGCCGGGGCCGGCGTAGGCCGGATCATAGAACGCGCCGAGCGAGGCCGTTTCGTCGGCGTTCTCCACGGGCCTTCCGTAACGCGCTCCGCTGTGGCTGACGTTGAGCTCGCCGAGCATCTCGGACAGGAGTTCGGCGAACTCGTAATTGTCGCCGATCCCGGGCAGGTGTTTCTGGTAGACCGGCTTCAGGGCGTTCCAGTCGGCGCCGTGGTATCTCGCCGTGTAAAAGGTCTCGAGCGTCCGGCGCCAGACGTGCTCGAATTGGGCGTTGCGCTCGGCGGCCAGGTCGACGGTCATCTCACCCTTGATGCCGACCGGGTCGCGCTTGCCGCTCGAGGGGTCGATCTTGGCGAGGGAGCCGTCGGCGAGCAGAATGATCGATTTCTGATCTTTGTCCCAGGCCATGCTGCCGCCGTTGGCGTTGAGGGCGACGAGCATTTTCGTCTCCCGGGTCCGGAGGTTGGTCGTCCACAGGTTCATGCCCTTCTCGAAGCGCGAAAGGTAGTAGAGCGTGTCGCCGTCCTTATTGACCAGGGCGTCGCCGAGAGACGACGAGTGGATGGTCAGGCGGGCCTTGCGCAGGGCCAGGCCGCCCCAGTCGATGACCAGCTCCTTGACCTCTTCTTTTTTTTCTTTTTCCGCGGGCTCCTTTTTGTCCTTGGGCGTTTCAGGCTTCGTCTTCTTCTCTTCGATGTCCTTGAGGAGCGCGGCTTCCTCCTTGGTCAGGCGGAAGCGATCCCAGGCGTCCCGGGTGAAGAACAGGCCGTAGACGTCGTTCTGAGAGCCGCCGCTCTGGGCCGCGGCCTTGAGGCCGTCGCGGTTGCTGAACCACATCATGGCCTGGCCGCCGAGGATCCACTTGGCCCGGCCGTCGTCGAAGCCGCTCTCGGTCAGGTTGACCACCTTCCCGGAACCGTCGGTTTTGATGAGACCGACCTCGCCGGGGGCGAAGCCTGGAACGGCGTAGTCGAAGAGGATCCAGCGGCCGTCGGGGCTCCACTGGTAGTATTGGCCGCCGTCGGCCGACGGGGCGAGCTCCCTGTCGGTGAGCAAGACGCGCGTCTGTTTGGATGCGAGGTTGAGGACCTTGAGGGTCATGCGGTCCTCGACGAACGCGAGCTCCTTGCCGTCGGGCGAATAGGCGGGCTGGGTGTTCTGGTGGGAATTGACGATGAGCGGCGTTTCCTTGAGCACCGTCGAGGCATAGAAGTAAGGCTCCTCGGAGCGGGTGCGCCGCGTCTCGTATATGCCCCAGCGGCCATCGCGCTCCGAAGCGAAGACGAGGGTGTTCCCGTCGGGGGAAAAGGAAACGCTGGATTCCTGGCCGAGGGACGTGGTGACGCGCTTGGTCACGCCGCCGTCGATGCTCGAGGCGAAGATGCCGCCGCGGACGACGACGGCGATCTCCTTGCCGTTCGGCGAGACGGCGAACTCGCGGGCGCCGCCGCTGACGGGAACGACGATCTCGTTGTTGGCGCGCGAGTCGGCGGAGAGGGTGATGGGCACCTGGCGGGGGGCGGCTCCGGCGGCCGGGGCCTGGGTGTAGATGGCGCCGTCGTAGCCGAAGCAGAGGGTGCCGTCGGTCGCGAGAGAGAGGAAACGGACGGGGTTAGTCTTGAAGCGGGTGACCTGGGTCGAGGCGCCGCCGCCGGCGCCCATCCGGTGGACATTGAAGGAGCCGCTCTCCTCGCTCAGGTAGTAGAAGGCCTTCTCGTCGTCGGCGTAGACGGGCGAGCGGTCCTCGCCGGCGAAGGTCGTGATCTTGTGGTGGCGGGCGGTCTGGGTGTCGTAGACCCAGATGTCGCGGGCGATGGCCGAGGTGTGGTGCTTGCGCCACTCGTTCTCGCCGCCCTTCTTGTCGTGGTAGATGATGAAGCGGCCGTCGCGGCTGTAGCGGGCGTCCTCGGCGGGAGTGGCCAGGACCTGGAGCGCCCGGCCTCCGGTGACGGGCACTTTATAGAGTTCGGGCTGGGAACCGGTGGGGAAGAGGCGGTTGGCCGCCGTGTCGAGGCGGGCGGCGCCGAAGAGGACGTCCTTGTCGTCCGGCGAGAAGGAGAAGGGAAGTTCGGAGGCGGAATGGAAAGTCAGGCGGCGGGGCTGGCCGCCCGCGGCGGGCATGACGAAGATGTCGAAGTTGCCGAACCGGTCGCTGGCGAAGGCGATGGACTTGCCGTCGTGGCTCCAGACCGGCATGTAGTCGTGGGCTTCGTGGATGGTCAGGGGGACGGCCGTGCCGCCGCCGGCCGGAACGCGGTAGAGGTCGCCCTTATAGGTGAAAACGATCGTCTTGCCGTCCGGCGAGATGGCCGGGTAGCGCAGCCAGGACGGGGCCGTCTGGGCCGCGGCGGTCGCGCCCACGGCGAAGAGGGCGAGGACGACGAAAAACGCTTTGGTCTTGTCGATGGCGGTTCGAAAGCGGTTCATAGCGGGGACTCCTTTCTCCTAGTCAATCAAGAAAGGGGACACGTACCGGGTACATGTCCCCGATTCCCGTAGCGTCGAATGATACTCTCGGGCCTCGGCGGAGGTCAAGGCGAGGAAACTGATATTACGACTTTTCCACGGGCGTGGCCTTCTTCAAGGTACCGTAGGGCCTCCGCGGTCTCGTTCAACGGATAACGTTTATCTATGATCGACTTAACCAAAACCTTTGCAGTATGCCCCGCGGCTTGCCGCGTGGGATGAATGCAT
>JADBLN010000035.1 GCA_014894455.1 Acidobacteriota bacterium
CGGGCGGCTTCTGAAAGACTCGATCCGTTTGAACGACGTCGTGGTTCGGACCGGGGGTGAAGAGTTCTTGGTCGTTCTGAAGAATACGGACATGGCCTACTTGGACCTTTTCGCTACAAAGATCCTGGGGAAGATCGGCGAACAGTCCTTCGTCCTCTCCGAAGTTGAAGGCCGAACGATCCACAAAACCTGTTCCGTGGGCTATTCCGCCTTTCCCCTCGTCGACACCGAACCGGACAGGTATAATTTCGAACAGATCATGATGCTGGCCGACCAGGCCCTCTATTACGCCAAGGCCCACGGCCGCAACCAGGCGGTCCGGGTCCTGGCCGGTCCGGCACGGCCGGAAAATCCCGAACAGACGGAGAAGTTGCTGAGGAACCTGGAGTAGGCGAGCAGAAGGGCTACATCGAAACGAAGATCTTCCATCGGCCGGGAGAGGGATCTTCCGGACCTATTTCTTGATCTTTCGGTTCTCCCCTGTCATCGGCACAAAGCGGACAAGCGTGACATCTTCGGTTTCCATCTTGCCCCTGACCTTTCGGAGGGTCAGAAGGGTCTGGGCGCCCTCGGCCCTATCGACCGGAATGACCATCCGGCCGCCCTCCTTGAGCTGGACGAAGAGGGGCTCCGGAACATGGCGGGCGGCACATGTCACGATGATCGCGTCAAAGGGCGCCTTATCCGGCCAGCCAAAAAAGCCGTCCCCGCATTTCACCTCGACGCGTGCGTATCCAAGCTGACTCAGAAAGTCTCCGGCCTTCTTGGCGAGGGTGGCGTTAATCTCGATCGTGTAAACGCGGTCGCAAAGATGGGCTAAGACCGCGGCCTGGTATCCCGATCCGGTTCCGACCTCGAGCACCTTCTCCTTTCCCTTGAGCTTGAGGCATTGGGTCATTAGGGCGACGATGTACGGTTGCGAGATCGTCTGCCCCTCGGCGATGGGAAGAGGATAATCCTCATAGGCCTCCGGCCGAAAACGAGGGTCGACGAAAAGGTGCCGGGGAACCTTTCCCATGACGTCGAGGACTCTCAGGTCGGTGATGTCCCGGGCTTGGAGCTGAATCTCCACCATGGCCTTCCGTTTTTTTTCATAATAGGCATCGTTCTGATTGCCGAAACCGGCGAACGAAACGAGGCTGGGGATGAGGGAAAAGAGCGATGCGCAGAAGACTCGCCTGGTCATGATTTTATCCGGTGAATCTCCCCTGTTGAACACACCGGAAATATACGGCCGCCGCGCGGCAATGTCAATGACTCACCAGGGGCGGCGCTTATAATGCTCTCGGCGCTGAAAACCTTTCCAAACCCGCCGAAAGATCACAAACTCCCGCTTCCCGCCGGCGAAAAATCCTCACGTTGCTTGGCCTCAACCATTCAGGCGATTAGCGATGCGCTGACGGCTCTATGCGGCTCTCCAAAGAGAATATTGAGACCGCACAAAGTTATCGTCATTTGCTGGAAAACGCGTTAAATTCGGGCCAGCGCTGATAAGTCCTGCTAATGCCTCATCTGGGGGAAAACAGAGAGAGCGCCCAGGGTGATTCGAACACCCGACCTGCTGATTTGTAGTCACAAGTCATCCCGCCCTATTCGGTTGATATCTTTAGAAATAGGAAAGAGGCGTCGGTCGGGATGCCTTCCGCTACCATCTTGCTTAAGGAGGGGAGAATGATAAAAAAGCCAGCGGGATTCGGAGTGATGTTACTCGCGCTTTTTGTCGCTCTATCTCTTCTTTCGGTCCCGGGAGCGCGGGCGGCCGAAAAGAGCATCGCGGTCATGAAATTCACCGCGACGGCGGGCGGCGTGTCGGCCGCCTCGGCCGAAGTGTTGGAAGGCAAGGGCTTCAAGACGGGCGACATCGTCAAAAGCGGCGGGGATTACTGAGGAGCCCGGCCAGGCGCTTCTTCGCGTCAGCGAGCTCCGGCAGATTCGCGTCCGCCTCATTCCACCTATCTTCGAGCAGGTTGCGCTGATGGCGGCCGCTTCGGCCTGTACTCATGGAGATGTGTTAGCGGCTCCATGAGTGCGGCCGAGGAGAACGGGGAATATTTTTGATTATTCGTGATCACGAGGAGCGGGAGTCTATCGTCTTTTAACCGGGGCGGCGGGGTTTCTCGTCGCGACACGCTCTTCGGGCATCGATTTTCGCAATTTCGCGGGAGATTGACAACGCCGAGCGGCGGGCGGAATGTATATTGCCAGTGGGGGCAAGAGGAGAGATTCATGGGCTGGAGTGG
>JADBLN010000091.1:0-62187 GCA_014894455.1 Acidobacteriota bacterium
GCCGAAGGCGAAGGCGGCGCGCTTCGCCTGGAATGGGCGCAGACCCGTCGACGGGGAGATCCTCTGCCGGAGGATGAGGTCGGGTTCGTCGAGGGCGAGAGCCTCGACGTCGACGCCGCCCATTGGCGAGACGAGAAGGACGAGCCGCTCTTCCTCGCGGCTGACGGTGAGTCCGAGATAGAACTCCCGCTCGATCTTGAGGGCTTCCTCAACGAGGACCCGGTGCACGACCCGGCCCTCGGGTCCCGTCTGGGCGGTGACGAGAGGGCGGCCGAGGAGCCGGGCCGCGGCGGCTTCCGCTTCGGCCGGGGTCCCTGCTTTGAGGACGCCCCCCGCCTTGGCCCGGCCGCCGGCGTGGATTTGGGCCTTGATAAGGATCGGGCCACCGAGCCGTTCGGCCGCGGCGCGCGCCTCGGCGGGTGTCCTCACGGCCTCGCCGCGGGGGACGGGAATCCCGAACCCCGCGAGGAGGCTTTTTGCCTGGAACTCGTGGATCCTCATGCGGGAATTACGATAGCTTTTTTTCAGGGATTCGTAAAGGCAAAAAAAGCCGGAGGCGGCTTCGCCGCCCCCGGCCGGAAATCCTTCAGTGGGCGAGAGCTTACAGCTTCGTCTCTTCGACGGTCTTCTGGACGACGCCGACCGTTTTCTGGAGCATGGCCTTCTCTTCGTCGGTGAGCTTGATCTCGAAGATCTTCTCCATGCCCTTGGCGCCGACGAGGCAGGGTACGCCGATGAACAGGCCATTGACGCCGTATTCCCCTTCGCAGAGGGCGGCGCAGGGGAGGACGCGGCGCTTGTCCTTGAGATAGGACTCGGCGATGATGATGGCGCTCCAAGCCGGGCTGAAGAACGCCGACCCTTTGCCGAAGAGCTTGACGATCTCGGTCCCGGCTTCGCGGGTCCGGGTGGCCAGCTTGTCGATCTGTTCCTTGGTGGCGATCTCCGTGAGGGGCACGCCGCCGACCGTGGTCAGGCGGGGGAGGGGGACCATGTCGGGTCCGTGGCCGCCGAGGACCGTCCCGGCGACATCGGACACGGATACGCCCAGCTCCATGGCGACGAAGGCGCGCCAGCGGGCCGTGTCGAGCGTCCCGGCCATTCCGATGACCTGGTGCTTGGGGAAGCCGGTGAGCTTCCAGAACGCGTAGACCATGGCGTCGAGGGGGTTGGTGACGATGATGCAGAGGGCCTTGGGGGCGTTCTGCTTAACGCCTTCGGCCACCTGCTTGATGATGCCCAGGTTGACGGCCATCAGATCCTCGCGGGTCATGCCGGCCTGGCGGGGTTTCCCCGCCGTGATGATGACGACGTCGGCGCCGGCGATGTCCTTGTAATCCGATGTGCCGGTGATCGTGGCGTCGTAATTGCCGTGGGGGGCCATCTCCATGAGGTCGAGGGCCTTGCCCTTGGCCGGGTTCTCGAGTTCGGGGATGTCGAGGATGACGATGTCTCCGAGCTCTTTTTGGGCCGCGAGCATGGCCAGGATCTGGCCGATCTGCCCGCCGCCGATGAGGGCGATTTTCTTGCGCATATCGAACTCCTTTTTCTGAATAAGCCCGGGTCAGCCCTTGACGTAGCCTTCCCAGGTCTGCTCGAGCTTGGGGTTCTTGACCCAGTCCATGACGTAGTCGGTGAACGCGGCGCCCGTGACGCCCGTCGCCCGGCCGGTGATGAGCATCTTCTTCTCGTACTGGCCGGTGATGTCGAGGGCCATCTCCAGGTTCTTGCCCTTGTCGGCGTAGCCGATGTGGTTGAGGAGCATGGCCGCGGCCCGGATCATGCTGCAGGGGTCGGCGTACTGGGCGCGGCCCTCGGTGACCATGCGCGGGGCCGAGCCGTGGATGGCTTCGAACATGGCGTACTGCTTGCCGATGTTGGCGCTGCCGGCCGTGCCGACGCCGCCCTGGAACTCGGCGGCCTCGTCGGTCAGGATGTCTCCGTAAAGGTTGGGCAGGACCAAGACCTGGAAGTCGCGGCGGCGCTTCTCGTCGACGAGCTTGGCCGTCATGATGTCGATGTACCAGTCGTCGGCCTCGATGCCGGGGTACTCTTTGGCGATGCGGTAGAAGTTCTCGAGGAAGCGGCCGTCGGTCGTCTTGACGACATTGGCCTTGGTGACGCAGGTGACCCGCTTACGGCCGTTCTTCTTGGCGTTCTCGAAGGCCAGGCGGCAGATGCGGTCGGAGCCGGGGCCGGTGATGAGCTTGAAGTCGATGGAGATGTCGGCGTCGACGTCGATGCCGTTGGAGCCGAGGGCGTAGAGGTCCTCGGTGTTCTCGCGGAAGAAAATCCAGTCGATGCCCTGCTTCGGGATGCGGACCGGCCGGACGTTGGCGAAAAGATCGAGCTCCTTGCGCACGGCCACGTTGCAGCTTTCGATGTTCGGCCAGGGATCGCCCTTGCGCGGCGTCGTCGTGGGGCCCTTGAGGGTGATGGGGTACTTCCTGATCTCGGCCAGGACGTCGGCCGGGATGGCGCAGCCGTGGGCGGCGCGGTTCTCGATGGTCAGGCCTTCGATGTCGGTGATGACGACCTTGCCGGCCTTGACTTCGTCCTGGAGCAGGAACTCGAGGACGCGCTTCGACTGGGCGGCGATAGTGACGCCGATGCCGTCGCCGGCCAGGATGCCGATCTTGAGCGGCGAAATCTTGGAGTAATCGATCCAGTCGGGAGAGGCCTTGACCTTCTCCATCCGTTTCATCTGCGCTTCGAGGAGCTTGCCGAAATGTTCCTTGGCTCTGTCGATGGCGGCGATGTCCATGCTGTGAATCCCTCCGTTATGAGTTGAAAATTAAAACAAAAAAACAGGAACCGTATTCTAGCGTTTTCTCCGGCAAAAAGCAACGGAAATAAGGACGCCTGGACCCGCTCCGATTTTGACAAAACCAACGCAAAACCTATACATTAGGATGCGCCAAATCGCATGCGAGGAGAGATGCCATGTTGGATTCCTATTTCGAGCAGGAAAAAGAACGCGCAAAGATCGGCCTGCCGCCTCTGCCCCTGACGCCGGCGGAAGTCGAAGAAGTCTGCCGGAACCTCGAGAAGCCCGACCGGGGTCAGGCCGCCATTCTCCGCGGCCTCCTCGAGAACCGGGTCTCGCCGGGAGTCGACCCCTCGGCCAAGGTCAAGGCCGAATGGCTGGCCGCTGTGGCCAAGGGAAAGGTCAAGTCGCCGGCCGTATCGCGCGACGACGCCGTCCGGGCGCTGGGGACGATGCTCGGCGGCTACAACGTCGAGCCCCTGGTCGAGGCGCTCTCCGACAATGACATCGCCCCGGCCGCCGCCGAATCCCTGAAGAGAATCGTCCTCGTCTACGGCCGTCTCGAGACGATCGTCAAGCTCGCCGGGACGAACCCCTGGGCCAAGGCCGTTCTGGAATCCTGGGCGAAAGGGGAGTGGTTCCTGTCCCGTCCGGAATTCCCGGATAAGCTCATCCTCAAGGTCTTCAAGGTCGACAGCGAGATCAACACGGACGATTTCTCCCCGGCCGGCCACGCGCCGACCCGGCCCGATATCCCCCTTCACGCCCAGTCGATGGGCCAGACCCGCTTCCCCGGCGGGAACGACGTCATCAAGAAGTTCCGCGGAGAGGGCCACCGGGTGGCCTTCGTCGGCGACGTCGTCGGCACGGGGTCGAGCCGCAAGTCGGCCTGCAACTCGCTCATGTGGCACATCGGCGAGGACATCCCCTTCGTCCCCAACAAGAGGCGCGCCGGCGTCGTCATCGGAGGCCTGATCGCCCCCATCTTCTTCAACACGACCGAGGACTCCGGAGGTCTGCCGCTCATGGCCGACGTGACCAGGATGAAGACGGGAGACTTCATAACCCTCGACTTCAAGGCCGGCGTCATCCTCGGCGTGGGCGGCGAAGAGATCTCGAAGCTCGAGACGAAACCCCCCACCCTCAAGGACGAGTTCCGGGCCGGCGGCCGCCTGACGCTCATCATCGGCCGCCAGCTCACGGCCAAGGCCCGCAAGGCGCTCGGCTTGGGCGATGCGGAGTTCTTCACCGCCGTCGAGAATCCCAAGCCCAAGCCGAAGCAAGGCTACACGCTGGCCCAGAAGATCGTCGGCCGGGCCTGCGGCGTCGAGGGCGTGCTTCCCGGCACCGCCTGCGAGCCGCACATGACCACGGTCGGCTCCCAGGACACGACCGGGCCCATGACCGCCGACGAGCTCAAGGAGCTGGCCTGCCTCGAATTCCAGGCCGACCTCTTCATGCAGTCGTTCTGCCACACGGCCGCCTATCCGAAGCCGACCGACGCCAAGATGCACAAGACGCTCCCTCCGTTCATGGTCGCCCGCAAGGGCGTCTCCCTCAAGCCCGGCGACGGGGTCATCCATTCCTGGCTGAACCGGCTCGTCCTGCCCGACACCGTGGGCACGGGCGGCGACTCCCACACGCGTTTCCCCATCGGCATCAGCTTCCCGGCCGGCTCGGGCCTCGTCGCCTTCGCCGGGGCGCTCGGCTTCATGCCTCTCGACATGCCGGAATCCATCCTCGTCAGGTTCAAGGGGCAATTCAACCCGGGGATCACCCTGCGCGACGCCGTCAACGCCATCCCGTACTTCGCCGTCAAGAAAGGGCTCCTGACGGTCGAAAAGAAGAACAAGAAGAACGTCTTCAACGGCTGCCTCCTGGAAATGGAGGGACTCGAGGACCTGGCCGTGGATCAGGCCTACGAGCTGACCGACGCCTCGGCGGAGCGGTCGGCCGCGGCCGCCGTGATCTCCCTCGGGGAGGCGCGCGTCGCCGAATACCTCAAGAGCGACATCGCCCTCATGGAGAAGATGATCGAGGAGGGCTACGAGAGCGCCGACACGCTCCGCAAGAGGATCGCCGCCTGCCGCGAATGGCTGAAGAACCCCGTGCTCCTCAAGAGGGACGGGCACGCCGAATATAAGGCCGTCCTCGAGATCGACCTGGCGGACATCACAGAGCCCCTGGTCGCCTGCCCCAATGACCCCGACGATGTCAGGCCGCTCTCGGCCATCGCCGGCGACCCGGTCCAGGAGGTCTTCATCGGTTCGTGCATGACCAACATCGGGCAGTTCCGTGCCGCCGGCCGTATCCTCGACAAGGCCGGCATTCCCCCGGCCAGGGTCTGGATCACCCCGCCGACCAAGATGGACGCCGCCCAGCTCATGAGGGAAGGGTATTACGCCATCTTCGCCGCTCTCGGCGGCCGGACCGAGATGCCCGGCTGTTCGCTGTGCATGGGCAATCAGGCCCGGGTCGGCGCCGGGACGACCGTCTTCGCCACCTCGACCCGGAATTTCGACCATAGGCTGGGCGATAATACCCGCGTTTATCTGGGATCGGCGGAGCTTGCGGCCCTGACCGCCCTTAAGGGGAAGATCCCCACGGTCGATGAATACATGGCCGTCATGAGAGAAAAAGTCCTGCCCAAGGCCGAAGAGATCTACCGCACCCTCGAATTCCACAAGATGGGCGACTTCAGCCTGGGGTATGTCCGATGATCCGGCTCGACGGCCGCAAGGTTCTGGTGACAGGCGGATCGCGGGGGATCGGACGGGCGACGGCGCTTCTCTTCGCCCAAGCGGGCGCCGACGTCGCTTTGAGCTATGTCAGCAATCAAAAGGCGGCCGAGGAAGTATTAAAAAGCGTGGAAAAGCTCGGCCGCCGATGTCTCGTCTACAAGGCGGAAATGTCGTCGCGATCCGACATCGACCGGATGGTCGGGGACATCCTGGCCAAATGGGGGGAGCTCGACACCCTGGTCAACAACGCCGGGGTCTGGACCTACCTCGAGATGGGCCGGATGGACGACGCCGTCTACCGGGAAACGATCGGCATCAACGTGGACGGGGTTTTCTATGCGACGAACGCCGTCGTCCCGGCCATGAAGGAGCACGGGCGGGGCTGGATCATCAACGTCACCTCCACGGCCGGCGTCAGGGGAGAGGCGCTCCATTCCCACTACGCGGCGAGCAAGGGGGCCCTCCATGCCTTGACCAAGTCCTTAGCCGTGGAACTCGCCCCGTTCGGCATCCGGGTCAACGCCGTGGCCCCGGGCTGGGTGGATACGGACATGAGCGCGCCCTCCTTCAGCGAGCCCGGCTTCAAAGAAAAGGTCCGTCAGACCATCCCCCTGAGGCGGATCCCCCCGGCGGAAGACATCGCCGGCCCGATCCTGTTCTTGGCCTCGGACCTGGCCCGGCACGTCACCGGGGAGATCCTCGACGTCAACGGCGGGTCGGTCCTCTGCGGCGGGTAACCGCTTGCCCTGACAGGGGATATCTTCCCTGCCGGCATTTGGGTAAAAAGGCTTGACACTTTTTGAGCTTATGTGGTAAAAAAGACTAAGACAATGGCCAAAAAGCACCTGTCTGTCATCATCGTTCCGCACACGAAGACCAGCACCAAAACCCTATGTTTTTCCCAGCGGGCCCTGAAAATGCTGGCCGTGGGCGGAGCGGTCCTCGGCTTGGCCCTCGCGGCCGTGCTCGTCGATTACGTCCGCATGAACATCATCCGCGGGAAATACAAGGCCCTCAAGGCGGAGACGGCCGAACAGAAGACGACGATCGCCAACTACGAGAAGTCCATCGGTGAGCTCCAGGCGACGATCTCTCACTTCGAAAGCTACACCAAGAAGCTCAACGTCATGGCCGGGCTGAAGTCGCCCGACGTCCTGACCGCCCCGGCCGGGATCGGCGGCGGCGACCCGGGGAAGGGCGAAGAACCCGAGGCCGAACAGGCGCCCGCCCCGAGCGGCCCCCAGGCGCTATCCCAGGGGGCGATCCAGAACCTGAGCCAGAAGGCCCGGAGCATCGAGAACAACCTCAACAGCCTGCTCAATTTCTTCGAGAGCGACAGCCTCCGCCTGGCTTCGACGCCGTCCATCGTGCCGGCCGTGGGCTGGTTGGCTTCGGTTTACGGCCACAGGAACGATCCCTTCACCGGGGAGTGGACGATGCACTTCGGGATCGACATCTCGACCAACGTCGGCAACCCCGTCGTGGCCACGGCCGACGGCATCGTCATCAAGGTCCAGACGGACAAGTATCTGGGGAAGAACGTCACCATCAGCCACGGCAACGGCTTCACGACCGTCTACGGCCACATGAGCAATTTCGCCGTCCGGGCGGGTCAGAAAGTGAAGAGGCGGGACATTATCGGCTACATCGGCCAGACAGGCAAGGCCGCCGGTCCCCACGTCCATTACGAAGTCTGGCGGGACAGCAAGCGCGTCGATCCCAGGTCCTATCTCCTCGAAGAATAGCCGGGCCGCCGGTCTGTCGTATCACCCCAAGGAATCGCCGTGGTCGATCTTCGTCCCTAGAGAAAACACATAGGCCGTCATCGGACTCTTGCCTTCCGGTTGGAGTTCCTCCACAAGGAAAGCTGTGCCGCCGCCGCAGGAAACGGTGAGGCCGTCTTTCCCGACGGTGAGGACCGTTCCCGGCGCCTGCCCGGCGCTCGCCGTTTCGAGGTCCCTGCCGCGCGAAATGCCGATTCTCCGCCATTTGAAAAAAGTGTACGCGCCGGGCCGGTCGGCCAGGGCCCGGACCTTCCTGTCCACGGCCGGGGCCGCGTCCTCCCAGCGAATCCGGCCGTCCTCTTTCTTGATCTTGGGGGCCAGGGAGGCCAGGCCGCGGTCCTGGATGGCGCGACCGACGCTGTCGATGTGTTCGATCGTCTCGAGGAGGAGGGACGCGCCCAGTCCGGCCAGCCGTTCTTCGAGTTCCCGGGCCGTTTCGCGCGGACCGACGGGAAGACGCTTCACGGCCAGGATGTCGCCCTCGTCCATCCTGTCGTCGAGCTCGATGATGGTCACGCCTGATTCCGCGTCACCGTTGAGGATGGCCCATTGGACGGGAGCCGCGCCGCGGTATTTCGGGAGAAGGGAGAAGTGGACGTTAAGTGAGCGGTGCCGGGGGAGGGCATGGATGGCATTGGGGATGATCTGCCCATAGGCGACGACGACGTTGATGTCGGGGGCGGCCGCCCGGACCCGCTCGAGGGCCGATTCGTCCGTCCGGATCTTCGCCGGCTCGATCACGGGGATTCCCCGTGCGAGAGCGAAGGCCTTGACGGCCGAAGGCTGGAGCTTTCGGCCGCGGCCCGCGGGCTTGTCGGGTTGGGTGACGACGAGCTCGACGGAGTGTCCCGCGTCGATGAGTCCCCGGAGGGAGGGGAGGGCCGCCGCCGGGCTCCCGAAGAAGACGGTCTTCATGCTTTTTTGCCGGCCGCTGCGGTTTTTTTCAGTTTTTTCCGGATGAGCTTCCGCTTCAAGGGAGAGAGCTTCTCGACGAAGAGGATCCCGTCGAGATGATCGATCTCGTGGCAGAGGACACGGGCAAGCAGATCTTCGGCGTCGACCTCGACCGTCTGGCCCTCGAGGTCGAGGCCGCTGACAGTCACCCGGTAGGGCCGGGCCACTTTTTCGCGGATGTCCGGGACCGATAAGCAGCCTTCCTCGCAAATGACTTCGCCCTCTTTCGCGAGGACCTTCGGATTGACCAGGACGATCAGGTCGTCCTTGTTCTCGCCGACCGAGAGGTCGATGACGATGAGCCGCTTGCTGACGCCGACCTGAGGCGCGGCCAAGCCGATGCCCGGCGCGGCGTGGACGGTTTCGACCATGTCCCGGGCAAGGCGGACGATGTCCGCGTCGATACGCCCGACGGGCTCCGCCTTCTTGACGAGCATAGGATGCCCGATAATAAGAATTTCGCGCAGAGCCATGGTTTCCTTTCCGCCTTCATTTTCTAGATGACAGCCGAGGGCGGCGCCGGTTCGTCGGCGGCGCCGGCGTTCTTGAGCGGCACCTTGATGAGATAAAGTCCGATGAGGACGAGGACGGCGAGGCCGCCGATGTAGAGGTCGACCACGCCGAAGTACTTGCCGCTCTTGAAGAGCGCCGGGATGTCGAAATGGATGATGTTCTGGAGGAAGAAGAACTTCCAGGCGGCCCGGAGCAGGCCGGTCAGCGCCTCTCCGGCGATAAGCCCGGCCGCGAGCAGGATGCCGACGTTGGTCGCCCGGGCGGTCTGGGCGGCGTTGAATTTCCTCTTGGCCATGGACTTGTCGACGAGGCCCTTCATCATGCCGCCGACAAAAATGGCGAAGGTCGTCTCGAGCGGCAGGTACATCCCGACGGCGACGAGCATCGGCGACCTGACCTGGACGAGGATCAGGGCGAAGCCCATGAGCATGCCGACGATGACGAGCGGCCAGGCCATTTCGCCCCCGATGATGCCCTGGGACAGGGCGGCCATGAGGCCGGCCTGGGGCGCGGGCAGTTCCTTGCTTCCGAAGGTGAAAGCGCCGTGGAGGAGCATCAGCGGGAAGTACATCACCAGGGAGGCGACGAGGATTCCGAGGATATTGCCGGCCTGCATCTTCCAGGGCGTGCCGCCGAGGATGTGGCCGACCTTGAGGTCCTGGAGCATCTCGCCGGCCACGGCCGAGGAGACGCAGACGACGGCGGCGACGCCGAGGACGGCCGCGACGCCGCTCGTCCCGGTGGCCCCGACGACGACCATGAGCAGAGCCGCGATGATCAGCGTCGATAGGGTCAGGCCGGAGATGGGGTTGTTGGACGAGCCGATCGTCCCGACGAGGTTGCCCGAGACCGCGGCGAAGAAGAAGCCGGCGATGGCCATGACGATAGCGGCCACGACGGCCGAGCCGAGGGACTTGGAGAACGTGTTGTAGACGAAGATCATCAGGACGAAGGTCAGGCCCATGAGGATGAGGACGAGCTTCATGTTCAGGTCCTTTTCGAGCCTCGAGACGACTTCGCCCTGTCCGGCCGCCTTCTTCACGTCGCCGATCGACCTCTTGAAGCCGGCGGCCAAGTTCTTCCGCATCCGGTAAAGGGTGTAGCCGGCGCCGACGAGCATGCCGCCGACGGCGATCGGCCGGATGATGAACTTCCAGACGTTGGTGACCATGTCGACCCAGTTGACGTCGGCCGCGGCGACGCCGGGTCCGTAGAACGTGCCGATGAGCTGCGGTCCGAGAAAGAACATCAACAAGGGGGCGAACAGTCCCCAGGCCAGGACGCCGCCGGCGAAGTTGAGGGCGGCCAGGCGCGGCCCGATGATGTAGCCGACGCCGATGTAGGCCGGGAAGATGCCCGGGCCGGAGACGGCCACGGTGCCGCCCGCGCCGATCTTGGCCGCGTCTTTCGCCGCGCCCAGCCGGACGAAGCTCGTCCCGAGCTTGCCGACGCGGATGATGAAGTCCTTGCTGGCGGCGAAGACCTGGATGACGCCGAGGGAGTAAAGAAGCGCGCCCAGTCCCATGGCCTGGAAGAGGAACTTCGAGCCCTGGCTGCCCTTCTGCCCGGCCTTGTGGATCTCGGCCGCGGCGACCGATTCGGGGAAGACGAGGTCGGGGTCGGTGACCATGACCCGGCGGAGGAACGTGACGAACATGATGCCCAGGAGGCCGCCGACGAACATCAGGGCTACCGACTTGATGTAGGCATCGAACGTGTTGAAATTCGTCCAGGCGCCGGAGATGATGAAGGCGGGGATGGTGAAGATGGCCCCGGCGGCGATCGACTCTCCGATCGAGCCGACCGTCCGGGCGATGTTCTCCTCGAGGATCGAGCCCTTCATGATCCGCAGGACGGCCATGCCGATGACGGCGGCCGGATAGGTGGCTGCGATCGTCATGCCGGCCCTCAGGCCGAGGTAGGCGTTGGCCGCGCCGAGGACGACCGTCATGACGAGGCCGATGAGGATGGCCCGGAGGGTGAACTCCCTCTGGTCCGTTTTTTCAGGGACGTAAGGTTGATGACTCATCGCGAGCTCCTTTCCGAAGTTTCCTTATGTATATTTGAAGTCAGGAATCAAAGTCAAGCCTGGCCTGAGGCCCGTCCGCGGCGGCCGGAGGTCCCTCGATTTGCTTCGGACGGCGAAATATGTTAAAAAGGACATCGCTGGAGAGAGAGGCAAAATGAGCATTATCAGCTGGTTGAAAGACAGGTTTTTTTGCGACCTGGCCATCGATCTGGGGACGGCCAACACCCTGGTCTTCCTCAAGGGCAAGGGCATCATCGTCCAGGAGCCCTCGGTCGTCGTCGTCAACAAGTTGACGGGCAAGGTCGAAGCCGTCGGTTCGCGGGCGAAAGAAATGCTCGGCAAGACGCCGACGAGCGTCATGGCCATCAAGCCCATGCGTGACGGCGTCATCGCCGACTTCGAGATCGCCGAGAAGATGCTCGACTACTTCATCAAGAAGGCCATGGACAACCACGGTTTTCTGCTCCGGCCGAGGATCGTCATCGGCATCCCGACCGGGATCACCCAGGTCGAGCGCCGGGCCGTCAAGGACGTCGCCATGCGGGCCAAGGCCTCGGAGGTCTACCTCATCGAACAGCCCATGTCGGCCGCGATCGGAGCGGGCCTCCCCATCTCCGAACCGATCGGGAACATGATCGTCGACATCGGCGGCGGCACGACCGACATCGCCGTCATCTCCCTCGACGGGATCGTCTTCAACCACAATATCCGCGTCGCCGGCAACGAGATGGACGACGCCGTCATCCACTACTTGAAGAAAAAGTACAACCTGCTCATCGGCGAGCGGACGGCCGAGATCGTCAAGATGCAAATCGGTTCGGCCTACCCCCTCGACGAGCCGATGACCATGGAGATCAAGGGCCGGGACCTGAGGGAGGGGATCCCGAGGACCATCGTCGTCGACGACCAGGAGATCCGCGAGGCCATCGAGGAGACCGTGGCCGCCATCATCAACGCCATCCGCATCGCCCTGGAGCGGACGCCGCCCGAGCTCTCGGCGGACATCATCGACCGCGGCATCATCCTGACCGGCGGCGGGGCGCTCCTCAAGAACCTGGACAAGAGGATCCGCGAAGAGACCCAGCTGCCCGTGTTCATCACCGAAGACCCCCTGACGACCGTTGTCCTCGGGGCCGGCAAAATGCTCGACGACCTGGACCTGCTGAAGAAGATCTCGCTCATCTGAGGTTAGGGCCGCGGCGGCTCGAGAGGTTCCATGCCCCTCTGGGAAAAGCGACGAAGCGTCCTCATCCTGGCCGGACTCGCGGCCTTCAATATCCTCCTCATCTCCATCCAGATCCCGCGGGGGGCCGAGAAGTCACTTTTCGAGAGGTCGATCTTCTTCCTTTACTCCCCGGTCCAGAGGGCCGTCACCGGGGCCGTCCACGGCCTCGGGTCCCTGTGGACGAACTACTTCGACCTGCGCGGCGTCCGGGGCGAAAACCAGCAACTCAAGAAGGAAATCTTCTTCCGCAACCAGGACGTCCGTTTCCTCGAGGACCGGCTCCGGTTCTTCCAGTCCGAGGCCCAAGTCCGGAAGAGCCTGACCGCCTTTCAAGGGAAGATCGTTCCCGCGCGGGTCATCGGGGTCGACAGCGCCAACCCCTACCAAACGATCGTCCTCGACAAGGGGAGCCTCGACGGGGTTGGCAAGGACATGGCCGTGTGCGACCGTTTCGGCAACCTCGTCGGGCGGACGATCGAGCCGGTGAGCTTGAAGGAGACGATGGTCCAGCTCATCACCGACAAGGACAGCAGCGTCAGCGTCGTCTCCGCGGTCGACTGGCTGACGGGTTCCGTGACCGGCAAGTCGGGCGCCTTCTGCGAGCTTCGCTACGTCCTGGCCAGCGTGAGCGGCGGGCAGCCGGGCGAGGAGCTCCTGACGACCGGCTACGACAAGATCTACCCGGCCGGCCTGCGCGTGGGCAGCATCCGGAGCCTCGAGAAGGACGAGTCCTCGCCGATCTTCCGCAGGATCGCCGTCGAGCCGTATTTCCAATTCCGCACGATCGACGTCGTCGCCGTCATCACCAAGGCGCCCGGAGGCGGCGGATGAGGGAAACCGCCATGAAGGATGTCCTCCGGGCCTTCCTGGCGACGCTACTCGCCGTCCTCGTCTATTCGCTGGCCGGCGGCGCCGGGCCGACGCTCCTCGTCGTCCTCAACGCCTTTTCCGTGGTCGTCCTCTATTTCTCGGTCCGCAGGGGGGAGGTCTTCGGGGCCTTCCTGGGGACGGTGTGCGGCCTGGTCCAGGACTCCTTCTCCCTGGGCGTCTTCGGCGTCGGGGGCCTGACCAAGACCCTGCTCGGCTTCTGGGCGGGCTTCGTCTCCCGGAGGATCGATGTCGCGCCGTTCTTCCGCAACGGCCTGTTCATGCTGGTCATGTCGGTTCTGGAGATGATCCTCTGGGTCCTCGTCACGGCGGTCGTCCGCCGGGAATCCCTGAACTTCCACGGCGGGCTGATCCTGCTCCAGCCCCTGGTCACGGCCGTCCTGGGGAGCTCCCTCTTCGCCGTCGAGCGGCGCGCCCGGGCCCGCGGCTCTCGAGGCGCCTGATGCCCGAAGAGAACATATACGAAGACCTGTCGCTCGTGTGCCGCCGGGCGAACACGGTTTTTTGGGTCATCTCCGCCCTGATCTTCCTGGCCCTGTCCTACTACTGGAAGATCCAGATCGTGGATCACAAGAAGTTCTCCGGCCTGGCCGAGGCCAACCGGACCCGGCAGCGGGCGCTGGCCGCGCCGCGGGGGCTCATCCGTGACAGGAAAGGCGAGATCCTGGCCGACAACGGGGCCTCCTTCAAGGTTTCCCTCATCCGCGAGAACATCAAGGATATGGAAGCGTCCTTGGCCGCGGTCGGCCGCCTCCTCGAGATCGACGTGGAGACCCTCCGCAGCCGCGTCGAGCAGTACAAGGACCTTCAGCAGTTCGAGCCGATCGTCATCGAGGACGGACTGAGTTCCGTCGACGTCGCCCCTATCGAGAGCCGCCGGCTCGAGTTCCCGGAGCTCGTGGTGGACGTGGAACCCCAGAGGTTCTACCCCAAAGGAGCCCTGGCCGCGCACGTCCTCGGTTATCTCCAGGAACGGACCCCCGAGGAGATCCGGGCCGAGCCGGACCGGGCCGCGCGGGCGGGGGAGATGGTCGGCAAGACCGGGGTCGAAAGGGAGTACGACAACATCCTGAAGGGCGAGGATGGGAAGATCATCGAAGTCGTCGACAGCCTTGGCCGGGTCCGTGCCGAAAAGGCGCGTCAGAACCCCGTCCAGGGCGGCGACGTCGTCCTGACGCTCGACTACCGGCTCCAGGCCATGGCCGAGGAAGCCCTCGAGGGCCGCGAGGGCGTGGTCGTCGCCCTCGACCCCCGGTCGGGCGAGATCCTGGCCCTGGCCAGCTTCCCCACCTTCGACCCGAACAGGTTCATCACCCGGTTCACTCCGACCGAATGGCTCCAGCTCACGAACGACCCGCTGTCGCCCCTGGAGAACAGGGCCATCCGCGGCTTGTACGCACCGGGCTCGATCTTCAAGCTGGTCATGAGCCTCGGCGGGCTCGGCTTCGGCTACGTGACGCCCGACACGAGCGTCTACTGCAGCGGTTCGACCAAGATCTACGGCGCCGTCCGCCACTGCTGGTTCGCGCCGGGGCACGGTTCGATGAACCTGACCGACGCCATCAAGAATTCGTGCAACATCTACTTCTACACGCTCGGCCGGCGGATGGGCATCGACATGATCGCCATGGCCGCCGGGCGGCTGGGCCTCGGGAAAAAAACCGGCGTGGACCTGGCCGGCGAGAAAGAGGGGCTCGTACCGAGCTCGGAATGGAAGACGAGGACCCTGAAGACGCCCTGGTATCCCGGGGAGACGATCTCGGTCGCCATCGGCCAGGGCCAGCTCCAGGTGACCCCGCTCCAGATCGCGGCCCTCACCGCGCTCGTCGCCAACCGGGGGTCGCGGGCCCGGCCCCATCTCTTCAAGAGCGCCCCGGCCGGAGTGAAGGCCGGTCCCGCCGACGACGACGGCGCGGGCGCCGCCGCGGCCGCGGAGCCGCCTTTCAAACCGTCGGCCTTCGAAAGCGTCATCGCGGGCATGTGGAGATCCGTCAACGACGGCGGCACGGGCAAGGGCGCTTTCGTCGAGGGCATGGACGTCTGCGGCAAGACGGGCTCGACCCAGCTCGTCAGCCGCGAGAGCGCCGAACGGCTGTCCCGGGCCGGCCGGGAGATCAAGGCGCATTCCTGGTTCTCGGGGTTCGCCCCGCGCGACAACCCCCGGATCGTGGTGACCGTCCTGGTCGAATACGGCGGGGGAGGGGGGGCGACGGCGGCCCCGGTGGCCCGTCGGATCTTCGAATTGTTCAACAAGGAGATCCAAGGGAAATGATGATCGACCGGCGGCTCATCCAGGAGGTGGACTGGGTCCTGCTGGGGCTCGTCCTCCTGCATTCCCTCATCGGGGTTTTCTTCATCTACAGCTCCTCCCATTTCCTCGCCGGGGACTACTACGTCAGGCAGCTCGTCTGGATCGGCGCCTCGCTCATCGCCCTCGTCCTCGTCCTGGTCATCGATTATAAGTTCTTCGTCTCGCTCTCGCTCTACTTCTACGGCCTGACGGTGGCCCTTCTCGCCGCGACCCTCGTCTTCGCCAGGTTTATCGCCGGGACGAAGAGCTGGATCACCCTCGGACTGATGCAGTTCCAGCCCTCGGAGATGGCCAAGATCGTCATGATCCTCGTCTTCGCCCGGCTCTTCGCCGAATACAAGAGCGCCTACCTGACGACCCAGCACACGCTCTTCGCCCTGCTGCTCTCCGGGGCGCCCCTCATCCTCATCATCCTCCAGCCGGACCTCGGGACGGCCATGACCTTCCTGGCCATTATCGGCGGGGCGTTCATCCTGGCCGGTCTGCGGAGGAAGGCGATCTTTTTCTTCCTCCTCGCGGCCCTCGTCCTCGGCATCGGCGCGTGGAGCGTCGGACTCAAGGACTACCAGAAAAAACGCCTGACGACCCTCGTCAACCCCTTCCACGACCCGAGGGGGTCGGGCTACCAGGTCATCCAGTCCAAGATCGCCATCGGCGCGGGCGGCCTCTCCGGGAAGGGTTTTATGAAGGGCTCGCAGAGCCAGCTCCGCTTCCTCCCCGCCCGGCACACGGATTTCATATTCTCCGTCATCGGAGAGGAGGCCGGCTTTCTGGGCGTCCTCGCGGTCATCGTCCTCTATTTCTTCATGCTCGCCCGGATGTTCCTGTCCGTCGCCAAGGCGCGCGACCGGGCCGGCGTCTACATCATCTTCACGGCCTCCCTGCTCATCGCCTTCCAGTTCCTCGTCAACATCCTGATGATCATCGGCCTCTTCCCGGTCGTGGGCATCACCCTGCCGTTCATCAGCTACGGCGGGTCGTCCCTCCTCACGAGCTACATCGCCTGCGGCCTCGTCCTGAACGTGAAGATGAGACGCTTCGCCAATGTCTGAAAGAGACACGCTCGCCCTCATCCTGCCCCGCGTCGAAAAGCCGGGCCGGTACGTCGGCGGCGAATGGAACGAGATCCGAAAGAACCCCGCCCGCGTCCGGACCAAGGTGGCCCTGGCCTTCCCCGACGTCTACGAGATCGGCATGTCCTATCTCGGGCAGAAGATCCTCTACGCCCTGCTCAACAAGGACAGGGACATTCTGGCCGAGCGGGTGTTCGCCCCCTGGCCGGACTTCGAGCGGGAGCTGCGGTCGGCCGGCATCCCTCTGACCTCCCTCGAAAACGGCATTCCGCTCCGCGAGTTCGACATCGTCGGGTTTTCCCTTCTCTACGAGCTCAACTATTCCAACGTCCTGACCATCCTCGACCTCGGCGGGATCCCCCTGAGGTCGGCGGAAAGGGCCGAGGCGGACCCCCTGGTCATCGCCGGCGGGCCGGCGGCCTTCAACCCCGAACCGGTGGCGGACATCTTCGACCTCGTCTTCCTCGGGGACGGCGAGGAGGGCTTTCCGGAGATCGTCCGGACCGCGGCGGACATGCGGCGGCGGAGGGTGCCGCGCCGGACGATGCTCCGCGAACTGGCCCGCATCGACGGCGTCTACGTTCCCTCCCTTTACCGCCCCGAGGCCGTCGCGGGTTCGCCCCTCGTCGTCCCCCGGCCGGACGGCGACGCTCCCGCCGTCGTCAGGAAGCGGCTGCTCCGGGATTTCGCCAGGTCTTTTTTCCCGGAGAAGATCGTCGTCCCCAGCCTGCGGGTGGTCTTTGACCGCGTGGCCATCGAGGCCGCCCGCGGCTGTCCCCAGAACTGCCGTTTCTGCCAGGCCTCGAGCCTCTACTTCCCGCACCGGCCCAGGGATCCGGCTTTCATCTGCAAGACGGCCCTCCGCAGCCTCCGCCAGACCGGCTACGAGGACGCCTCTCTCTCGGCGCTTTCGATCGGCGATCATCCCCAGCTCGAGGAGACGGTCCGCTGTCTCATGGACGAGTTCTCGCGGGAAAAGATCTCCCTGTCCCTCTCCTCGCTCCGGCCGGGGAAACTGTCCCGCGACCTCGTGCAGAACATCCTCAAGGTTCGCAAGACCGGCTTCACCCTGGTCCCGGAGGCGGGCACCGAGCGCCTGCGCGCCGTGATCAACAAGAAGCTCGACGGCCGGGAGATCCGGGATGCCCTGACCTTCGCCTTCGAGGGCGGCTGGAAGCTGGTCAAACTCTACTTCATGGTCGGGTTGCCCACGGAGACGGAGGAGGACCTCGCCGGGATCGTCGACCTCGTCCGGGAGAGCCTCGAGCTCGGGCGGGCGATCCTCGGGTCATACCCCAGGATCCACGTCAGCCTGTCCTCCTTCATCCCCAAGCCGCACACGCCTTTCCAATGGGTGGGCATGGACGACGAAGCGGTCCTCGTCGAGAAACAGGCCTATGTCCGCTCGGAGCTCCGCAGGCACAAGAGCGTCGAATTCAAGGCCCACTCCATCGGGACTTCCGTCCTCGAGGCCGTCTTCTCGCGGGGCGACAGGAGGCTCGGCCGTGTCCTTGTCGAAGCCTGGAAGAGGGGCGCCCGGTTCGACGGTTGGGACGACAAGCTCGATACAGCGGCCTGGAAGGACGCCTTCGCGGTCGAAGGCGTCGATTTCCGGGACTACCTCAACCCTCTTCCCCGCGAGGCGGCGCTCCCCTGGGACCACCTCGACTCCGGCCTCCGGAAAAGCCACCTGGCCCGGGAGCTCGACCTGGCCCTGCGCGGGGAGCCGTCGCCGTCGTGTCTCGAAAGGGCCTGCGGGGAGTGCGGGGGGTGCGACACCCGGGCCTGGAAGAAGCCGCCCCGCCCCGTGAAGATCGGCCCTCTTCCCGGGCCGGCCGCCCCGGCGGGAGAACCCGGGGACGAAACCCTGCGCTATAGGGCCGTCTACTCCAAGCGGGGAAAAGCCCGATACCTTTCCCACATCGACCTCATCCACGTCGTCCAAAGGAGCTTCCGCCGGGCGGGGATCGAGGTCCGGAAAACCGAAGGGTTCCATCCGAAAATGAACCTGTCCTACGGCCCGGCGCTTCCCCTGGGCATGGAGGCCCTGCGGGAGGTCCTCGAGTTCCGCTCGGCCCGCCGGCTCGAAGAGGCGGAGTTCCTCGCGCGGGTCAACAAGAGCCTTCCTCCGGGGATCAGGTTCTCGGGCCTCGACCGGGTCGATGCCGGGTCGCCGTCGCTCTATAACGCGATGGAAAGGCTCGTCTACTCGCTCGATTGGAAGAGCGAGGCCGTTGGTCCCGCTTGGAGCGCCAAGACCCTCAAGCTCGCACTCGGCCGCTTCAAGGACTCGGTGGCCGGGGCGGCGGCGGTGGGGTTCCGGGTTTCCGGCCGCCGCCTTTTCCTCGAGCTTCCTCCGACGCCGGCCCGGGGGTTTCGCGCCCAGGACGTCGTCCAGGCCGTCTTCGGCATCGAGGATCCCGTGTTCCTCATCCGGAGGGACGACATCGTCTTTAAACCCGCCGGACGTGAAATTGACAGAACCCCCTGCAATCGCGGCGCGGCTTAACATGCTCTTTTGAATTCTCTGTCCCGAAATTCTAACCCGTTCTTGCCGCGATTACTGCCGGCCCTCTACTAAGCCGGGCAGAATATAGTTGACTTCAAATTCCCTTATTGCCCGGCTAGTACTCGGGGAGCAGAAAGGATTACGGAATCTATTTGCTGCTCCCCGTAGTAAATTGACAGGGCCGGCGGAATCCGGTACACTTGCCGTAATTTATCCAAGAGAATCTATAGAATCGCTCAAGATAGGGAGGAGGAACCGTGATTGATTTCGAACTGACCGAAGACCAGCTTGCTCTTCAAGAGATGGCCCGCGAGTTCGCCGCGAAAGAAATGCGTCCCAAGGCGGCCGCTTACGACCAGGGTCATGCTTTCCCGGAGGACGTTATGCGTAAGGCCTTCGAGGTCGGGTTCCTGACCTGCGCGGTCCCGGTGGAATACGGCGGCGGCGGGCTCAAAGACCTCGAGACGGTCATCGTCAGCGAGGAGCTCGCCTGGGGCTGCGCCGGGATGTATACGACCATGATGGCCAACTCCCTGGCCTTCACGCCCATCCTCCTCTTCGGCACGGAAGAGCAGAAAAAGCGGTTCTTCGCGCCCTTCATCAAGCAGATGAATTTCGCCTCGTACTGCCTGACCGAGCGGGAGGCCGGGTCGGACACGTCGGCCATCAAGACGACGGCCCGCAAGGACGGTGCACACTACGTCATCAACGGCTCCAAGTGCTTCATCACCAACGGCGGCGTCTCCAGCCTCTACATCGTTTTCGCCAACTCGGCCCCGGAAAAGGGGCCGCGCGGGCTGAGCGTCTTTGCCGTCCCCCGGGAAACCCCCGGCGTCTCCGTCGGCAAGGTCGAGGACAAGTTCGGGCACAGGGCTTCGAACACGACCGAGCTTTTTTTCGAGGACGTCCGGGTCCCGGCCGGCAACCTGATAGGGCGTGAGGGCCACGGGTTCATCGTGGCCATGAGGACGTTCGACAAGACCCGCGCGGCCGTCGGGGCGGCGGGCGTCGGGATCGCCCGGGCGGCCCTCGAATACGCCATCGAATATTCGAAGACCCGGGTCCAGTTCGGCAAGCCCATCGCCGCCTTCCAGGCGACGGCCTTCAAGATCGCCCAGATGGCCATGGAGGTCGAGGCGGCGCGCCTCGTCGTCTGGCGGGCCGCCTGGCTCATGGACAGGGGCAAGCCCAGCGGCAAGGAGTCGGCCATGGCCAAGTGCCTGGGCTCGGACGTGGGCATGAAGAACGCCATGGAAGCCCTTCAGATCTACGGCGGATACGGATACATGAAGGATTATCCCGTCGAAAAACTCGTCCGGGATGCGAAATTGCTCCAGATCTACGAGGGGACGAACGAAATCCAGAGGCTGGTGATTTCGCGGGACGTGATCGGCCCGATCAGGGGCCGTTAAAAACTCAGTTTTCGATGTACTCTGGGATCAGGGCTAGAGTCTCGATCCCGGCGCCGCGCGCGATGTCGATGATTTCCATGACTTTAGCGAAGGGGAGCTTGGCCAGGGCGCGGATGAAGATCGTCTTGTCCTGGCGCGCGCTGTAGAGGCGCCGGAGCTCTTCAAGAAGGCCCCGCAGTTCGTAACTGATGCCGTTGATCTCCACGGTGTCATTCGTTTTCAGCGTCAGAACGATGAGGCCCGTGGGCTGTCCGGCATTGGTAGAGTCGGACTGCGTCTCGGGGAGCTTGACATCTATGCCTTTTTGGACGAGGGGCGTGATGACCATGAAGATGATGAGAAGAACCAGCAGGACGTCGCACAAAGGAACGACGTTAGGCTCGGCTTTTGACATGATAGCCTCCTTGATACAACTCTAAGAGAGCCATTTTAGGACATCTCCTCCGGCTTGTCAACGAAATTTAAGGGAGCGGCCTATTTCAGGGTGTCGATGGCCTTGCGGTTGTTGCTCGTGTGGAAGACGACGAGCGTCTTGCCTTCTCCCGCGGATGAGCCGTAGGAGTATTGGATGTCGATGACCGCGTTGCCCAAGAGCGCCCCGATCTCGGCGCCGGCGCCGATCCGGTCGGTGAAAAGGACCGTGACGACCTTCTTCGACTTGACCTTGTAGCCCAGGGTCCGCAGGGCCGTTTCGGCCTTCTTGGCGTCCGAGGTGACGAGGTGGAAGTGGCCCTGGTCGGTCTCCGAGTAGACGTAGAGAGCCTTGACGTTGACGCCGGCGTTGGCCAGGGTCCCCAGGACGCGCCCGAAGATGCCGGGCTCGTCGGGCGCGGTGACGGTGAGTTCGGTATCTTCATTTACGGATGTCACGGGTGTTCTCCTTTACGAAAAAGAATTATAACAGATTTCGGCGGGGCGCGACAAGTCCGCTTTGTCTTTTGGGCCGGGTCCTTTATAATAAAATGCGGGGGTAAACCCCTGGACTCCCCGGCATGAATGCCGGGGCAGGGCTTCAGACCGGGGAGGCTAATGGGTTGATTTTGCTTGACAAATAGGCCCAAGTTTATTATAAATTCCCATAGAACTTGTTTTTTCTACCTAACCACAGGAGGATTTTAATGAAATTGCGCAAATCTGTCGTACTTTTCGTCGTAATGGCACTCGTTGTGCTCACGGCGATGTCTTTTGCCCAGACGACAAAGCTCAAAAGAATCGGACTTTACACCTTCGTCGAGATCAAGGGTCAGGTCCCGACCGCGGAGGTCATGAAGGGCCTCTTCGATCGCTATGCCGCCGACATCAAGACGGGTTTCGACATGGCGGGGAACGGCGAGCTCTATGCGCCGTTCATGGACCAGATCAATACGGCCGAATGGGTCGATACGACCATCCCCGTCGGCGAAACGGTCCAGTGGATGCTCTTCAGGTCCCATAATGTGATCAAGGTCGCCCGGAACGTCGAGTGGGCGGGCAAGGACGCCCTCCCGATCTTCCTCGTCAAGGTCATGAAGGACTGGAAGATCTACGACTTCATCATCCCCAAGAACTGCGGTAATATCGCCCTCGGCAAGAACATCGTGGACGCCATTCCGCCGGCCGTCTGCAGCCTGGTCGTCCTCCCGGCACGGGCCAACGTCAACGATCCGATCACCGTCGACATGAGCGGGACGCAGTACGCCAAGACGATGAGCGTCGAGATCTTCGACGCCCAGGGCCAGAAGCTGGCCACCCAGGAGCTGACGCCCCAATCGCCCAAGTGGCAGACGAAGTTCGACAAGCCGGGCGAATACTCCTTCAAGGGCACGGCTGTCAACATGGAAGGGATCGCGGCGGCCAACCCCTGTGCCGGGAAGGTCTCCATCAACTTCCCGCCTATCTGCAAGCTCTGGACATCGTGCCTGCCGTGCGAGGATTATGTCGGCCGGCCCATCACCTTCGACGCTTCCGGGTCGAGCGACCCCGACGGCCAGATCGTCAAGGTCGTCTTCGAGCTCCTCGACGCCCAGGGCAATGTCATCGACACCTGCGTCACGACGCGGAAGCCCTGGATCTGGGAAAAGGTCTTCACCAAGGCCGGGACCTACACGATCAACGTCACGGTCTTCGACAACGACGGCGCCCAGTCGCCGGCCTCCGACCCCTGCCGCCTGACCTTCGAGGTGACCCAGAAGAAGCTCTTCTGGACAATCGCCGCCGGCCCCGGCATCTACGGCGGGAGCACGGGCAGCTACGTTTTCCTGCGCGCCGGCCTGTTCGGCTGGATCACCCCGGACAAGTGGAGCTTCACGCTGAGCGGCGGCGGAGCCATTCCGATCAGTGGCTCGCCGTGGCGCTTGGTCTTAACTGCCGACGCCCTGATCAACGGCCACTTCCAAAAGTTCTTCCTGGGCACCGGCGTCGGCCTCAGCACGGCCACCCGGCCGATTGATGCAAACCACAAGGCCGGTCTCGACCTCGTCGGCCAGGCCGGATTCGAGGTCTACGACAATTGGACGAGCAAGGGCCAGCTATTCGTTGAGTTCCGCGCGCCCTGCTTCCGGTCCTTCGATAACAACTACAAGGCGGGATTCGGCTTCCGGTTCCTGTTCTAAGTCGAACCGTCAACGAACGTCCGAAAGGGCCAGAGAGAGAACTCTCTGGCCCTTTTTTTTCGCAGTTTTTAACGGGGGAGAAGGCTTCGCGCCCTGCCGGTCAGTCGCTGAGCTTACCGAGCTTGGCCAGCTCGTCGTTGTAGTACTTCCGGTAGAGGATCTCGTACTCCCGGCTGCCTTCCTCGATGGCCTTTTTCTGGGAGTGGATTTTGTCGATGGCCTTCTTGTCGAGGGACTCGTAG
The DNA here is from genome assembly GCA_014894455.1 of Acidobacteriota bacterium. Taxonomy (GTDB): domain Bacteria; phylum Acidobacteriota; class Aminicenantia; order Aminicenantales; family Saccharicenantaceae; genus RBG-16-66-30. The sequence goes on from JADBLN010000091.1 coordinate 23,040, forward strand.
AGCTTCATTTCCTCTTCGATGGACTTGACGATGACCAGGCGGATCTCGTTCGGGTCGTCCAGGAAATCGACCTGGTCGACCTTCTCGAGAACGTTGAGGACCTGGCGGGACAGGTAGTTGATCTTTTCCCGCGACAGTCTGTTGCTCACAGGACGATCCCCTTTTCCCGGGCCAGCTTGGTCTTGATCAGCTTGAACATCTGCTGGTATTCGATGTTATCCTTGCGGATCTTATCGATGTGCTTGCTGAGCAGTTCGCGGACCTCCTGGTCGAGATGGTCCTCTTTCTGGAACTCCTCGATGAGCAGGTTGGTCACCTCTTCGAGCAGACGGGCCTTGTCCTCGAAGATGATCTTGCCTTCCTTGGCCAGGTTGCGCAGGATCACCGACCCGAGATGCTCGATCTGGTTCTTGTTCAGGCGCATAATCACAATACAATACATTACCCCCGCCCAAAATTCAAGATGAATCGCCGTTTTTCGGCATTTTCGAGGCGGCCCGGCGAGCCGTGATCAGGAAATGACGAGGAAGGGGTGGAGATTTTCACCGTCAGCGGAAGGCCGAGCCAAGGCGAGGAGCTTGCCCGACTCACCGAAAAGCCGCAGGACGGGTGCTTCTCGGGGGAAAGGAGGAGCGCCCGGGGGAGGAGGGCCGAGATGGACCGGCCCGAGGGCGGCGCCGTTGCGGATGCGCATTTCCGCCTCCGGGAGGACGGCCACGGCGGGCACCCCGGCGAGGAGCTGCTCGAGAGGCAGGATGAGCGCCGCGGCCTCGCCCCGCCCGGCCGCCGCTTCGAGCCTGTCGAGGGGCACCGCGTCGCCCAGGGCGTAGGGGCCGACGGACGTCCGCCGGAGGGCGTCGAGATGGGCGCCGCAGCCCAGGCGTCGACCGAGGTCGTGGGCGAGCGACCGGACGTAAGTCCCGGCCGAACATTTCGTCTCGAAGAAGGCGAGAGGCGGCCGGTAATCGCGAAGCTTGAACCACTCGACCGTCACGCAAGACGGTTTCAGGATGAATTCCTTGTTGGCCCGGGCCAGTTTGTAGGCCGGCTTTCCGCCGAGCTTTTTGGCCGAATAGGCCGGGGGCGTCTGGAGGATCCTCCCCTCGAAATTCTTCATGGCTCCGGCCAGGTCTTCGAAGCCGGGGAAGTCGCGCGATTCCTCCGTGGACGGACGCCCGGAAGCGTCATAGGTATCCGTCGCGAAGCCGAGCCGGATCGCGCCTTCGTAGACCTTGTCTTCTTTGGAGAGGTAGGGGAAAAACCGCGTCGCTTGGCCGACGGCGACGATGAGGACGCCCGTGGCGTCCGGGTCGAGCGTCCCGCCGTGGCCGACCCGCCGCGTCCCCAGGAGCTGGCGGACCCTGGCCACGACGTCGTGCGAGGTGAGTCCGGCGGGCTTGTCGATGACGAGCAGACCGTCGATGGGCATTCCGGGTTGTCCGGGTCCTTCAGTCCGACGGGCCGGAAGGGCCCTGTGATGCCCCGTCGAGGAGAGTCTCGACGATCGCCGGGACCTCCCGGATGAGACGCTCATAAGGGCCGTAGACGGTGAAACCGGAGGCGTGGATGTGCCCGCCGCCGCCGAAATGCTCGGCCACCCGGGCCGCGTTGGCGCTGCCCTTCGACCTCAGGCTGACCCGGAAGGTCTCAGGGCCCATCTCCTTGAAGAACATGACCATTTCGACGCCCTTGATGGTGCGGGCCAGGGTCGTCATGTCCTCGGTGTCGATCTCCTTGAGGTGGAGGGATTCGGTGTCGCGCCGGAACATGCTGATGACGGCGATATTGCCCCTGCCGTTCATGGTCAGGGTGGAGAGGACGAGGCCGAGGAGCTGGATCTTCTCCGGTCGGTTGTTGTTGTAGAGCCTTTCCGTGACGCGGATGGGACTTGCTCCGAGACGGGTGAGTTCGGTCGCGGCCGCGAGGGCGCGGGGCGTCGTGTTGGAGAACTGGAACGAGCCGGTGTCGGAGACGATGGCGCAGTAGAGGTGCTCCGCGATTGCGGGTGTCAAGGTGATGCCGAGGAAACGGCTCAGGTCGAAGACCATCTCCCCGACGGCCGGGGCCTCGGGATCGATCCAGTTGATGTCGGCGTAGGGCGTGTTCGAATAGTGGTGGTCGATGTTGATCTTGTAGGCCCCGGCCAGGCCTTCCTGCCCGGAGCGGGAGACGTCGGCGCACTCGAGGAGGATGACCGTATCGAAGTCCGCCGCTTGGATCTGGCCGATGCGGATCCCAGCGAGCTCGGGGAAGCCGGAGAAGGGCAGGGGCGTCGGGTCATGGTTGACGATGGCGACATCCTTGCCCAGGAGGCCGCCCATCAGGCTAAGGGCCATGGCCGTCGAGAGGGAGTCGCCGTCCGGCCGGAGGTGGGAGGTTACGGCGATCGTCCGCGACGCCTTGATCCTGGCCGCGATCTGTTCCCTGGGTTCAGTGGCCATGCTTCTTTGTCTCTTCGATCATCCTGTCGATCCTCTCCAGGTGCTCGGGGCCCGGATCCAAGGCGAAAAATAGTTTGGGATTATACTTCAACTTGACCCGGGAGGCAAGCGTCCGCCGGATGTGCCCCTTGCCCTTCTCGATGCGGGCGAGGAGGTCCCCAGGGTCGGCCGTCCCGAAAACGCTGAGGTAGACCCTGGCCGAGTGGAGGTCCGGGGTCATCTCTACCCGGGTCACGGTCAGGAGCCCCGAAGCGGGATCCTGGAATTCGCTGATGAGGAGGCGGCTGAGCTCCGCCTGGACGAGCTCGGCCACGCGACGCGGCCGGATGCCTTTTTCAAACATAGCGGATCTCCTGGCCGGCGACCTCCGCCTCCTGGAGGTTCCGGGCGTCGGCCAGGACGCGGCCGAGAACCTCCTCGACGATCGTCTGCTGGCTGTTGAGGCTGACGATCCCGAGCAAGGCCCGCTGCCACTTGTCCTGGTAGTCGACCTCGGCCAGGGCGACGTTGTAACGCTTGCGGATCCTGTCCTTGAAGCCGTGGAGGATGCGCCGCTTGTCCTTGAGGGAATGGGCGTATGGAAAAAAAAGTTCAAGCGTCAGGACGCCGACGACCATCGGAACCCTCCCGCGCCGTTAGACGGCCTTGACTTTTTCCCGGATGAACGCCTCGATCGTGTCGCCCGACTGGAAATCGTTGAAGCCGCCGACGCCGATGCCGCACTCGTAGTCCTTCTTGACCTCGGTGACGTTCTCCTTGAGGTGCTTGAGAGAGGAGATCCGTCCCTGGTGGATGACCTCGCGGCCGCGGAGGACGCGGGCCTCGGCGTTGCGCGTGATCCGTCCGTCCTGGACGTAGCAGCCGGCGATCGTCCCGATCTTGGGGATCTGGAAGACCTTCCGCACCTCGGCCCGGCCTTGGAAGGTCTCCTTGATGATTGGGTCGAGCAGGCCGATAACGGCCTTTTTGATGTCGTCCGTGATCTGGTAGATGATCTTGTACGTCCGGATCTCGACGCCTTCCTTCTTGGCCAGGTCGAGGATCTTGGGGTTCGGTTTGACGTTGTAGCCGATGACGATGGCCTTGGAAGCCGAAGCCAGGAGGACGTCGGTCTCGGTGATGTTGCCGGTGGCGGCGTGGACGACCTTGATCTTGACCTTGTCCGTGCTGAGGGGCAAGACGACTTCCGACAGGACCTCGATCGAGCCTTGGACGTCGGCTTTGAGGACGAGGGCCAGCTCCTTGGCCTGACCGCCTTCGATCTTCTTGAACAGCTCGTCGAGGGTGACGCCGCTGTCGCGGGGGGATTCCTTCCCCTTGACCCGGGATCTCCTGAACGCGACGACATGTTTGGCCGCCGTGGGATCGTCCATGACCTGGAAGAAATCGCCGGCGACGGGGACTTCCGAAAAGCCCATGATCTCGATGGGCATGGACGGCCCGGCGCTTTTGAGGACCTTGCCGTGCTCGTCGAACATGGCCCGGACCTTGCCCATGGACAGGCCCGAGACGAAAGCTTGACCCTGTTGCAGGGTGCCTTGCTGGACGATGACCGTGGCGATGGGCCCTTTCTGGCTGTCGAGGCGGGCCTCGAGGACGACGCCCTGGGCGGGGACCTTGGGGTTAGCCTTGATCTCGAGGATGTCGCTGAGGAGGAGGATCATCTCGAGCAAGTCGCCGACGTTCTTCTTCTCCCGGGCCGAGACCTCGACGCTGATCGTCTTGCCGCCCCAGTCCTCGACGAGGAGGTTCTCTTTCGCGAGCTGCTGCTTGACGCGCTCGACATTGGCTTCGGACTTGTCGATCTTGTTGATGGCCACGATGATCGGCACGTTGGCCGCCTTGGCGTGGTCGATGGCCTCTTTCGTCTGGGGCATAACCCCGTCGTCGGCGGCGACGACCAGGACGACGATGTCCGTGGCCTTGGCGCCGCGGGCCCGGAGCTGGGTGAAGGCCTCGTGACCCGGCGTGTCGATGAAGGTGATGGTGCGGTTCCTGGCGGCGACGCGGTAGGCGCCGATGTGCTGGGTGATGCCGCCGGACTCCTTGTCGACGAGGTTCGAGGAGCGGATGGCGTCGAGGAGGGTCGTCTTGCCGTGGTCGACGTGGCCCATGATGGTGACGATGGGCGACCTCGGCACGAGCTCGGCCGTCCGGCCCTCGGCCTTCCGGCGCATGGCCTGGTCGAGAGTGATGAATTCCGCGTCGAAGTTCGTGACCTTGGTGATGACCGCGGCGAGCTCGGTGTCGACGAACTCGTCGAGGTCGGCCCTGAAGCCTTTGGCGGCGAGCTTGTCCAAAAGGTCCTTGGGTCTGACCTTCATCGCCTCGGCGGCTTCCTTGAGCAGCCAGCCCTCCCGGAGCTCGACCTTGTGCCGCGGCTTGGGCGGTGCGGGGGGCGGCATCGGCGGCTTGGGCGGCGCCGGCGGGGGAGGAGTCGGTCTGACGGGGACCGCGGGCGTCGGCGCCGCGGCCGGAGGGACCGTCGGCCTGAGGGGCGCTGGCTTCGGAGGGACCGGGGCGGGCGCCGACGGCTTGTGAGGCGTCGGCCGCGGGGGTTCCGGTTTCGGAGGCAGCACCGCCGGTTTAGGAGCCGGCGGTGCCGGCTTTGGGGGTGCGGGCTTAGGTGGAACAGGAGCGGGGGCCACCGGCTTGTGCGCCGCCGGCTTGTGGACGGCGGGCGCAGGCGCAGCCGGCTTGGCCGGGGCCTCTTTGGGTACTTTCTTCACGGCGGGTTTCTTGGTTGGTTCACTCATTCGCGTCTTCTTGCTTGATTGAAATTTTCCAGCCGACGAGCCGGGAGGCCAGCTTGACGTTGATCCCCTTCTTGCCGATGGCCAGCGATAGCTGATCCTGGGGGACGATGGCCAGCATGACCTTCTCAGTCTGGCTCACGACCTGGAGACGATCGACCTTGGCCGGGCTGAGGGCGGCCTTGGCGTAGCTGACGAGGTCGGGCGACCACTCGATGATGTCGACCTTTTCGCCCTGGAGCTCCTTGGAGATGGCCAGGATCCTGTTCCCTTTGACGCCGATGCAGGCGCCGATGGGGTCGATGTCGCGTTCGAGACTGGCCACGGCGACCTTGGCCCTTTCTCCGGGCTGACGGACGACGTCCTTGATCTCGATCGCCCCGTTGGCGATCTCCGGGATCTCGGTCTCGAGGAGCCGGGCCAGGAACCGCGGGCTCGCCCGCGAGACGATGATCTGGGGCCCCTGGTAGCCCTTGAGGACCTGGACGATGACGGCCTTGACCAGGTCTCCCCGTTGGTACTCCTCGTTGGGGAGCGTCTCGCTCAGAGGGAACGAAACCTCGATCCTGTTGACCTCGAGGACGATGACGTTGGCTTCGACCCTGCGGACGACCCCGGTGACGATCTCGCCGATCCTCGGTGCGAAATCGCCGTAGATCTTCTCCTGCTCGGCATCTCGGACCTTCTGAAAGATGACCTGTTTCGCGGCCTGGGCGGCAATACGGCCCAGGGTGTCGGACGGCAGGTCGACCTCGACCGTTTCGCCCTCCTTCGCGTCGGGGCGGATGGCCCGGGCCTCGTCGAGCGAGATCTCCTCGGCGGTGTTCTTGGGGCTCTCCGTCACGCGCATGACGGCGAAAACGCGGAGCTCCCCCTTCTCGGGCTTGAACAGGACCCGGACATTCTCCTTCTGGGAGAAGAACTTAGAGGAAGCGACCCGAAGGGATTCTTCGATCGCCTGGATGATGATGCGCGGCTCGACCGATCGCTCTTTGCTGAGCTGCATGATCGTATTCCAGACGTTGACTTTCATCAATTGTTCTCGATTCCCGACGGAGCAAGTCCATGGGATGAGTGATTATATCGGAAATCCTCCCAAAGTGCAACGCGTCAGCTCAGGCGATTTCCCCATGGAGGCTGTAGGGGCCGGCGCCTTTGACGCGGACGGTGACGAACTGCCCGGTCGGGTCCGAGGCGGCGTCGAAATTGGCGACCTGGTTGCCTTCCGTCCGGCCGGCGTAGCGGCCGCCGCCCTTGACGCTCGGCCCGGTGCAGAGCACTCGGACGTCCCGGCCGACGAACGACTCGTTGAGCTCGATCTGGATCGTCCTCTGGAGCTGCTGGAGGGCGATGAGGCGCCGCCTCTTGACCTCGAGGGGGACGTCGTCGGGGATGCGGGCTGCTTCGGTCAGGGGCCGGGGCGAGTAGCGGAAGGAGAAGATGTTGGCGAAACGGACTTCGCGGAGAAGGCCGCAGGTCGCCTCGAAATCCTCCTCCGTCTCGCCCGGGAAACCGACGATGACGTCCGTGCTGAGAAGGATGCCCGGCAGGCCCGCCTTGATGCGGCCGGCCAGGGCGAGATAGTCCTCCCGGTTGTATCCCCGGTTCATCCGCTCGAGGACGCGGGAAGAGCCGGATTGGAGGGGAAGGTGCAGGCTCCGGCAGACCTTGGGGTTCCGGGCCATGGCCTCGATGATCCCGTCGCCGAAGTTTTTAGGATGGGAGGTGATGAAACGGACCCATGCGGCCCCGGGCACGGCGCAGACCAGGTCGAGGAGCCCGGCGAACCCGAGCCCCGACTCCGGGTCCTTGTAGGAATTGACGTTCTGTCCCAGCAGCTGGATCTCCAGGGCGCCCTCGCCGGCCGCGCGGCGGACCTCCTCGAGGATGTTCGGGAGGGGCCGGAACTTCTCCCGACCGCGGCTGAAGGGGACGATGCAGTAGGCGCAGAAATTGTCGCAGCCTTCCATCACCGGGACGAAAGCGCTCCACCCGTTCTCCCGGACCGTCGCCTCCGGCCCGACCTCCCTCCAGTCCCGGCCCCAATCCGTCAGGACGGCGGGGGCTTCGGCCGCGTTCCTGACCATCGCGGGGAGGTCGAGGTAGTTGTCGGGCCCGACGACGAAGTCCACGAACGGCCTCTTCTTGAGAAGCTCGGCCTTCCGGACCTGGGCGACACAGCCGGCGACGCCGAGAAGAAAATGCCTCTTCCTTTTCAGGCCGGACAGCCGCCCGAGATAGGAGTAGAGTTTCTCCTCCGATTTTTCCCGGACGGCGCAGGTGTTGACAACGACGATGTCGGCGTCTTCCGGCCCGTCCGCCCTTCCGGCCCCGGCCCCGGCGAGGACGCCGGCGATGTGCTCGGAATCGTTCTCGTTCATCTGGCAGCCGAACGTCCGGACGAAAAACTTCAGACCGCTCAGGCTGTCGTTCATGGGGGGTATTATAAGATCTCTTCGAGGAGCGCGACAGCGTCCCGGACGTAATCCTCGCAACGCGTTTTGTGGAGGTTCAGTTCCTCCGCTTTCTTCTGTCCCTCGGGCGTCCCGATATCGCAGCCGAGGAGGTCCTTGCAGCGGACATGGCCGTGCCGGGCCGTGAACCGGCTGATGAATTCCTGGACGAGGGCGTAGGTCCGGTCCCGCGCGGCGGCGTCCTCGGCCCGGGTCCGGCCGTGCTTGAGCCCGATCGCCAGAAAAGCGCCGGTGATGGCGCCGCACCAGTCCGCCCTCCGGGCGATGCCGCCGCCGAAAGGCTGGGAGACGCGAAGCGCCGTGTCCCTGTCGAGGCCGAAGTCCCCCGCGAAAGCGGCGGCGACCGCCTGAGAACAGCTGAAGCCCTGGCGGAAAAGGGAGAGAGCGTCGTCGGTTCGGGTCATGGTGTCATCCTTTAGCGCAATTGGCGTCGAGCATCTCCCGGGCGGCTTCCCGGGAGGCCGCCGTCAGCCGGCTGCCCACGGCAAGACGGGCGATCTCCTCGACCCGCTCCTCGCGGCCGAGCTTGCGGGCGCTCGTGAAGGTCCGGTCCTTTTCGACCTTCTTTTCGACGTGGAAGTGGTGGGCGGCGGAAGAGGCGATCTGGGGCAGGTGGGTGATGCAAATCACCTGGTGACGGGCGGCCAGGTGGCGGAGCTTCTGGGCGATGAACTCGGCCGTCTTTCCCCCGATCCCCGAGTCGATCTCGTCGAAGACGAGCGTCTTGAGGATCTCTTTGTCCTTGCCCACGGACTTGAGCGCCAGCATCATCCTCGACAGCTCGCCGCCCGAGGCGATCCGCCTCAGGGGCCGGAGCTCCTCGCCCGGGTTGGGCGAGAGCAGGAACTCGGCGTCCTGGGCGCCCTGGTCGCGGATCGTCGCGCCGTCGTCGAGCGAGGGGGGGACGTCGGTCAGCTGGACCTCGAACCGGGCCTTCTTCATGCCGAGGAAGGAGATCTCCTTTTCGATGAGGCGTCCGAGCTTTTCCGCCGCCTTGGTTCGCTCGGCGCCGAGGCGGGAAGCGAAGCCGGAGTATTCGCCGAATTTCGACCGGATGGAGGATTCGAGCTCCTGGAGCCTCTCGCGGCCGGCCTCTAGCGAGGACCGCTCGCGCCGGAGGGCCTCGCCGTGCCCGACGACCGCTTCGATCGTCCCCCCGTACTTACGCTTGAGCTTCTCGATGACGCTCAGCCGTTCTTCGATCGTCTCCGGGTTCTCCGGGATCTCGGCCCTGCGGTCTTTGAACCGGACGAGTGCGTCCGAGGCGTCCTGGAGCAGGATGGAGGCCTCTTGGAGACCCTGATGGAATTCGCCGAAAGCGGCGTCGTAGACGGAAAGCTCACCAAGGACGGACCGGAGCCGGGCGAGCCGGGGGATGAGGGAATCCTCGCTCAGATAGGCTAGGGCGAGGGCCTTGTCCACCAGGCCGGCGATCTTTTCGGCGTTCTTCAGGATCTCCCGTTCCCGGAGAAGCTCTTCGTCCTCGCCGGGCCGGAGCCGGGCGGCCTCGATCTCCTTCACCTGGTAGGCGATGAAATCAAGCCTTTGCACGCGCTCCTTCTCCTTCGCCTCGATGTCGCGCTTCTCCTGGACGAGACGCCTGAGGTCCTGGGCCGACCGGGCCGTGTCCCGAAGGAGGCCGGGGTCGTCGATGACGTCGTCGATGTAGCCGAGGTGGTTCTCGAGATGGAGGAGGAAGACATGGTCGTTCTGGCCGTAGATGTCGATGAGGCGGCTACTGAGCTCCCTCAGCCGGCGGACGGGCACGAGGACGCCGTTGACGAAGGCCTTGCCCGTCCCCTGGTCGGTGATCGAGCGTTGGATGAGGAGTTCGCCGTCCTCGGGCTCCGGGAGTCCGGCCAGGTCGACAGGCTGCCGGGAAACGTCGAAGATGGCCTCGATGAACGCTTCTTTCCGGCCCGTGCGGACGAGGTCGGGCGAGCCCTTGTCGCCCAGGATGAGCCGGATGGCGTCGATGATGATGGATTTTCCGGCGCCTGTCTCCCCGGTCAGGATGGAGAAGCCTTTGTCGAGGTGGACCTCGAGGTCCTCGATCGTGGCCAGATTTCTGACCCTCAGGAATTTGATCATGTCTTCCGGGAGGCTACTTGAGGATGTAGGGGACGAGGGCCCTTTCCATGTTGATCCGGCCGTAGCCGATGTGGTCGTCGCGGCCGCGATCGACCGACGCGTTGACGTCGTCGGCCGAGTAGCGGATGATCTTCATGACCTCGGCGGGCTCGAGCTCGGGCTTGAGGCTCTTGATCAGGGCGGCCATCCCGGAGACGTGGGGCGCGGCTTGAGAGGTCCCCGAAGCGAAAAGATAGGGGAGATAGGCTTCTCCGACGTACCACTGGGGCGCCGGGCCGAGGATGTAGACGCCCGGCGCGGCGACGTCCACCTGCGGGCCGAAGTTCGAGAAGTCGGCGACTTCGTCGTTGTAGTCCGTGGCGGCCACGGCGAGGACGTAGCTGTCGTAGGCGGCGGGATAGAGGACGAGGCCCCCGTAGTCGTTTCCGGCCGCGGCGACAACGACGACCCCCCTGTCGTAGGCGTACTTGCAGGCGTCCTCGAGGAAGGGGTCGTCGTAATCCCCGCCCATGCTGAGGTTGATGACGTCGGCACCCTGGTCGGTCGCCCAGATTATGCCGTCGATGACCCAGCTGTAAAAGCCCGTGCCGTCGGCCTCTGTGACCTTGACCGGGAGGATCTTGCAGTTCCAGGCGACGCCGGCGATGCCTGCCGCGTTATTGGTGTCCGCGGCGGCGATCCCGGCGACATGCGTGCCGTGCCAGTGGTCGTCGGTCGCGTCGTCGTCGTCGTTGGCGAAGTCGCGGCCAGGGGAGACGACCTTGGCGACGAGGTCGGGGTGCGTCATATCGACGCCGGTGTCGACGACGGCAATGACGACTTCGGGATCGCCCTTGACCGCGTCCCAGGCCGTCGTGGCCTTGATGTCGGCGCCGTCGGTCGTCTGGGGCTGGAACGTGTCGCTGATGTCGAGGATTGTCCCCCGGTTGCGGAGGTTGTATTGATACCGCATGAAGTACGTGTCGTTGGGGGTATCGGCCAGGCGGGTCCGGTAATCGGGCCGGGCTTGCTCGACGTCGCCGTTGCGGCGGAGCATGGCCAGGGTTTCCGCGACGGAGACGCCAGGCGCGGTCTGCACGCTGTAGACGCCGATCCGTGGGATCTTCCTGACCGATGAGAACCCGTAGGATCGGAGCAGTCCCTCCGCGTAGGCATCGGCCACGTCGAGCTTGAAGCGGACGAGGACGCGGTCAGCGGCGTAGCGGGGGCCGCGCCGGAGAGCCGGCCTCTCGACGCGCAGCGTGCGCGAGGGCCGCTGGAAAAGGCGGCCGCCACGCTTGTTCTGTATCATCCAGCCTCCGTCGGTCGTGCCCAGTCCGAGGACCAGGAGGACGAGCAACGCCGGGAGGACCTTGAGAAACCTTCCAGCCGGGAGCTTCATGTTCCTCTCCTTGCTCTAAAACAGGTACAAGAGGCCGACGGAAGCCAGGGCGTCCACGCCTCCGGCGTAGGGGATGAAGCCCGCCTTGGCTTTGATCGTCAGACGATCGGACACCCGGGCGTCCCCGCCGAGCGCAACGCTGACCGAGAAATCCCCTTTGATCCGCTTCGTCTCGCGGCCCTGGAGGTCTTCCAGGGTTTCGTCCATCCGAAAATCGGCCCGGAGCCAGCGGGCGCTCACTTCGAGGTAGGGGACGAATGCGCCGAATAACAAGCAGGCGACCCGGGGACCGGCGGAAGCCTCCATCCAGCTCGACCGGCCCTTGGCCTCTCCTTCGACGGAGAAACCCTCGAGCGGCCATGTCTTGGACATTCCGAAAGAAGAGACGAACCGTCCGGCGGCTTTTATCTCAAAGTCACCGGATTTAAGAAGAGGGGCCTCGAGTTCGGCCCCCAGAATCAGGCCTTTGATGGGCGAAGCGTCGTATGCGAGGGAGATAGGGAGCGTCCCGAAGGCGAGCCCCTCGAAGTCGGTGAGGGACAGGCCGGCAGAGAGGCTCAAGGTCAGACCCTGGCCGAACCCGAGGTCCGTGCGGGCCGAGACCAGGCTGGCTTGGAGCCGGGAGGATCCCGTGTCGCCGTCCCAGACGACCGTCCTCGAAAAATAGTCATAGCTCAATCCGGCCATGAGCGTTTTGACCTTCGATTCCGCCGCCGGCGCGTGCGCCGCGGCCAGCACCAGCGCGATTCCCAGGGGGATCAGGCGCCCAACCCTCCCGCTTCGCTTTCTCATGAGGAAACCTCGCACACCCTCCCGCGGGGTCAGCTTTTCTTGTCTTTTTTGTCCTTGTTGTCCTTCGCGGCGGCCTTCAGCTTCTCGGTCTCGGCCAGACGCTGCGTGGCCGGTTTGGCCAGGGGCCGGCTGGGGTAATCCGTGATCACCTTGGTGAAGAACGGGACGGCCTGGTCGTACTGTCTCATCATGAAATGGCAGTCGCCGAGGTAGTAATAGATCTCGTCCAAGCGGGAATAGTCGGGGTAGCTGGTCATGATCTCGGACAGCCGGCTGATGGAGGCTCGGTAAGCCCGCCTCTTGTTGTATCCGATGGCGATCTCGGCGCTGTGGGCCGCCAGCCGCTCCTCGCAGTCCTTGATCTTCTCCTGGGCCTCCTTGGCCTGGTCGCTCGCGGGGAAGTCGGTGATGACTTTCTTGAATTCCGCGAGGGCCTGCGTAGTCTTGGACTGGTCGCGCCCCGGCTTCAGGATCTTCTTGTAAAAGGTCATGGCTATCTGGTACTGGCTGTAAGCGGCCGACGGGGAGTAGGGATAGGTGCGGATGAACTCCCGGTACTCGGCCGCGGCCAGGATCATGTTGCTCTCGTCGCCCTTGCGGAAGTAGGCGTCGGCGATGAGAATTTTGGCCCGCTGGGCGTAAAAGCTCTTGGGGAACGAGTCCATGATCTGGCGGAGATAGAGGATGGCCTTTTCCGTGTCCTTTTTCATCTCCGCCTCGCCCATCCTGTAGAGGGCTTCGTCGGAGGAGGCGAGGTCCGGCGTGATCTCGACCGTCTTCTTATGGCATCCCGCCGCCAGTCCTAGCATGATCAGCAGGGGGAGCAAAGCGGCGAGAGTATTCATCTTGGCGTGTTTCTTCATGGCGTATTCCTTGCGATCTCTTTCATGGCCCGGATGACCCCGGCGGGGTCGGGGGCCTCGAAAATGGCCGACCCGGCGACGACGATCTCCATACCCGCGCGGATGATGTCCTCGACATTATCGAGCTTGATCCCGCCGTCGACTTCGATGGGGATCTCGCGGTTTTCGGCGCGGATCCAGTCCCTCAGCTTCCTGACCTTCTCCCGGCAGGCGGGGATGAAGGACTGTCCTCCCCAGCCGGGGTTGACCGACATCACCAGGATGAAGTCGAGCTCTCCCAGGACTTCTTTCAAGGTCTCGATCGGTGTCGCCGGGTTGAGGGCCGCTCCGGCTTTTCGCCCGAGGCCGCGGATCATGGTCAGGTCCTTATGGAGATGCGCCGTGGCCTCGACGTGGAGGGAGATCCAGTCGGCCCCGGCCTCGTGGAACAGGGGGACGAAGGCGCGGGGATTCTCGACCATGAGATGGACGTCGATCGGCAGGCGCGTCTCGCGGCGGATGGCGGCGACGAGCTGGGGCCCGAGCGTCAGGTTGGGCACGAAGTGCCCGTCCATGATGTCGACGTGGATAAGGTCGGCCCCGGCCTCTTCGGCGAGCTTGACCGCCTCGCCGAGCTTGGCGAAATCCGCGGACAGGATCGACGGGGCGATGCGGACCATCAGCGACTGACCTCGAGCGAGATGCGGTTCCTCTTCTGGACGCGGAAGCCGTAAGTCGGGTCTTGCTTGACGACGAGGCCGGCCGAAGCCTCCGGGTAATAGACGTAGCGGATGTCGGCGACCTTGAAACCCAGGGCGTTGAGCCGGCCGATGACGCCGTCTGCCTTGAGGCCGATGAGGTCGGGCATGATGTAGCGGTCGTCGACGTCGCCCTGGCTGAGGAGCAGACCGACAGGAAGGTTGCGCTCGACGACGGCGCCGGGCGCCGGCTTCTGGTCGAGAACCCGGCCGGCGGGAAGGCGCGGCGTGTGGATCTGGGTCAGCTTGCCCTTGAGAAGGCCAGCCGCCTGGAGCATGGTCAGCGCTTCGTCCAGGCTCTTGCCCGCGAGGTCGGGGACGGTGACCTTCTCGCTTCCGGAGCTCGTCACCACGCGGACGACCTTGGTTACGCGGATCTTCGACCCGGCCGCCGGGTCCTGCCGGACGATGAGTCCCCTCTCCCAGCGGTCGCTCAACTCCGTGCCGCTCTGAGCGACGGAGAGGTCCTTCTTGGTCAGCTCCGCCCGCGCCTGGCCGACGGTCTCGCCGGTGAGGTCGGGGACGGTGACGACCTCGCTCCTAAGGAGGACCTGGGAAAAGATGACCGCGCTCAGGAAAAACAGGATGAGGAAGAGGAGCGAAGAAAGAGCCAAATTATAGAGTAATTTCTTCGCCATGCTCGCCGTTCACGATCAGGATTTCGATATTTATTATTACCATAGATTAAGAACTTAGTAAACCGGCGACCCGTTGCCCGGGTAGCGTCTAGACCGGTCCTGCGACATCGGCCTTGTTCACACGAAAGAAAAAACTGCCTTTTCCCACGCCTTTTAAATATAATTGAAGCTCCGGAGGATAGAAAAAAATGATCACTTATTCGGACTTCAGAAGCGATACCGTTACTCGGCCAACTGAGAAGATGAGGAAGGCCATGGCCGAGGCCGTTGTTGGCGACGACGTCCTCGGGGACGACCCGACCGTTCAGAAGCTCGAGGCGCTGGCCGCGGAGACCATGGGAAAAGAGGCGGCGCTTTTCTGCCCGTCCGGGACGATGGCCAACTCGATCGCCGTCAAGATGTGGACGAACATCCTCGAGGAGGTCATCGTCGAGGAGCGCTCCCACATCTACAACATGGAATCGACCCACATGACCTTCATCTCCGGCGTGACGCCGCGGCCGATCAGGTCGGAGAGGGGGGCGATGGATCCAAAGGACGTCATCGCGAATATCCGCAAGCCGAACGTCCATACGCCGCGGACCTCGCTCATCTGCCTGGAGAACACCCACAACAACTGGGGCGGGTCGGTCGTGCCGCTCGACAACTTCAAAGCCATCAGGAAGATAGCCGATGAGCACGGCTTGAAGGTCCACCTCGACGGGGCCCGCATCTTCAACGCCAGCCAGGCCTCGGGCGTCCCCGTCAAAGAGTACGCGAGCCATGTGGACTCGCTGATGTTCTGCCTGTCGAAGGGACTTTCGGCTCCGGCCGGGTCGATGCTCGTGGCGAACCGGGAGAGGATCGAATTCGGCCGGCGGTTGAGGAAGGCCCTTGGCGGCGGCATGCGCCAGGTCGGCGTCCTGGCGGCGCCGGGCATCATCGCCCTGACCGAGATGGTCGACCGGCTCAAGGACGACCACGTCCGGGCGAAAAGGCTGGCCCGGGAGATAAGCGGGTTGCCGGGCATCAAGATCGACCCCGCGACCGTCGAGACCGACATCGTCATCTTCGGCTTCGAGCATCCGACGATCACCGTTTCCGCGATGCTCGAGAAGATGAAGGAGAAGGGCATCCTGGCCCTGGCCGTCCTCGGCGGCATCCGCATGGTCACCCACAAGGACGTCGGCGACGAGGACGTCGACCGGGCCATTAGGGCGCTTACGGGAATTCTTGCCGGCTGAGCGCCAGCGGAGAAAAAGAGGGACTGTCCCCGGGAGGGGGACTGCCCTGCGGGAGCGAGCCCGCAGGACTGCCCGAAGCGGGACTGCCTCTCTTTGTTATAATTGAAGCATGTCGAGTCCTGTCGTCCGCGAGATCGAAGCCAAGTCCATCCTCAATCCCTCGAAGATCCACGATTACTGCGTCAATCCGTATACCGGATGCGAAGTCGGCTGCGTCTATTGCTACGCGGCGTTGTTCATGCGGAGATATAGCGGCCACATCGAGCCGTGGGGCGAGTTCGTCGACGTCAAGGTCA
This sequence comes from Acidobacteriota bacterium, assembly GCA_014894455.1. Classification (GTDB taxonomy): domain Bacteria; phylum Acidobacteriota; class Aminicenantia; order Aminicenantales; family Saccharicenantaceae; genus RBG-16-66-30. Next base: position 38,729 of record JADBLN010000091.1, read on the forward strand.
ACGCGCCCGCCCTTCTCGCCAAGCAGATCGTCAAGGCCAAGAAGGGGACGATCTGGTTCGCCTCGGTCTGCGACCCCTACCAACCGCTCGAAGAACGCTACGCGCTGACGCGGCGCTCGCTCGAAGTCCTGGTCGGGCGAGACTTCCCCGTCGAGATCCAGACGAAGTCGGCCCGGGTCCGCCGCGACCTCGACGTCATCCGTAAGATCCCTGACGTCGAAGTCGGATTCACCATCGCCACCGACGACGAGACGATCGCCGGGATGTTCGAGCCGAATGCATCTTCGGTTGGGGAGAGGGTCGAGGTCCTGAGGGAATTCAAGGCCGCGGGGGTGCCGACGTTCGCCTTCGCCGGTCCGCTCCTGCCGGGGAATCCTGAACGTTTAGCCGCGCTCCTCGCCGGCGCCGCCGACCGCGTCCTCATCGACCGGATGAATTATGTGCCCGCAGTGAAGGCCTTCTACGCTCGCCACGGACTCCTGGATGCCCTGACGGATTCCTTCTTCCGGACACAATCGGCGCGTCTGGCCAAGGCCCTCCGAGGCCGAGGTATCCGCGTCGAAACCGTGTTTTAGAAGACCGTCTTCCGACTAAGCGTTACGACCCGAATGCGGCTTGGCGGCTGCCGCCAGCGATTCGATTTCAGTTTCGAGCTTTCCGCGGAGCTTCAGATATTCATTTGGCATGCGATTGCGCAGGTAGAGCATGGCCAAGGGGTTCAGGCGGAGGGCGGCAGGTTTGCTAACCAGTTGGCAGCCTCTGACAAAGTAGTAATCGTCTACGCCGGTTCGGCCCCGGTACTTATACATGCCAACGAACATCTGCTTTGCGTCTGGACACTTCGCAGCACCTTCCCGCAGGAGGTGTAACAAAAAACCGGGGACGTAAAAGCGCAGGGCTTCGTTCGTGCAGAACATCATCGAATAAATCACTGTATCCTCAACCAGCTTGGAAACGCTTACGGCATGCAGATCGCTGTTCCTGAAGGCCCCGAGAATCAAATTATTTGGAAATTGATAGAGCAGCTCCGCCCAACGTGCAAAAGCTTTCTTATCCCGGCGCTCGGATTTGTATCCGTAGTTTGTTCGATCATAAAAAGACAAATATACCGGGTGGGCTTTCTCCTTGAATTCACTTACATCCTCCAAGGGACGGACGGTAAACTCCTTGGCAGCGGAAATGACCTGCTTTCGCTTGTGCCGTTCCAGGGTATCTAAAGTGTAACTCCTAGGGTCCTGGAAAATTAGCATATTTAGCCGGGAATTCTCTTTTTCTTGCGGGAGAACGGCAAATTGGTACCCGCCGAGCAACCCAGCGATCGGAGGCCTGACGGATCCAGCCGGGAACTCACGAAAAGGCAGGAGCGGTCGATAGAAGAAAGGACGCAGTTGTTTCCAATAGATTTCATTGACTTGGACGACCTTCTCGCCTTGGGACCGTTCAAAGCCAGCATACTCTTCGATGGCCATTTTCTGCCAAGTGATCTTCATCATGGGATTACGACTGAATGGTGTTGGGTCCAGATCCAAAGTCGTCTCTACTGCATTCTAAATCGACTATAGCGTTGGTCGAAGGTTAGTGTAAAGGGACGAATAAGCCGTGTCAAGGCAACGTGGTTTAATATTCCTTGACTGCGGGGCGTGGCGGGCGATAACATCATTTTGTGATTGGAGGCATGGGTTTTGAGCCTCCGAGGCGTGGCATGCTTGCCGTATGGGAAAGGAAATTCCCAGTCCAAAAATGAAATATCGTTTGATCGAATCAAGCGACACTGAAGAGGGCTTGCTGTCCATCTGGCATTCTTCCGCGAAAAGTGACGCTTCCTGGGATGATTTTCTCATGAAGACCCCTCTGGGACAGTACCAGCAATCCAGCATGTGGGCCCACGTGAAGGAAGTGGATGGATGGGAATGCCTGCGCGTCGTGGCGACCAGGAATGATCAGATTATCGGCGGCTTCCAAATCCTTTGGCGCGGAACATTCCTTGGACGGATCGGTTATGTGAGCAAAGGACCAATCGCGGACCCTGAAACACCGGGCCTGATTGAACGCCTTGCGGTCATGATGCGCAATCAGGCCGAAAAATACAAAATCCTCGCCTTGATCGTCCAGCCGCCTGATGAAAGCCTGATTACGGCGGCGATTCTCGGCCGCCATAATTTTATCCAGAGTAATCCCATGAACGTTATAGAATCAACCTATCTTATTGATGTGAATAGGGATATTGGATTGCAGGAAGAGAATTTTAGCAAAAAAACAAGGTGGAGAATTAGAAAAGCCCAGAAAAACGGGGTGTTGATACGGGAAGGAGATATTTCTGATATTCCGGTCTTTTTCAATCTTATGTTGGCAACATGCAAGAGGCAGGGTGCGGCGCCCAATCCGTCCAGCGTCGATGCGCTGAGAACTTTATGGAAAACGTTTCTGCAACAAGGATGTGTGCGGCTGACCCTTGCTCTCTGCAATGATAATATCATCGCGGCGAAACTGTACCTACTTTTTGGCAATCGAGTAACGTCGTTGAAAAGAGGCTGGAGTGGTCACCAGGGTAATCTTTTTCCGAACGAACTGTTAACATACGAGGGAATACAATGGTCTCGCCATCACGAGGATTACAATCAGTTCGATTTTGCCGGCATAAATCGAGGTATCGCCGAAGCGCTATTAGCCGGACGGGCCTTGTCGGCGAAACAAAAGATATCCCGGGATATCTTTCACCTTCAATTCGGAGGTGTTCCTAAACTGCTGCCGCCGGCCCGGATCTGGATCGCGAACTCGTTTGTCCGTTTTGTTTACAACCACGTCGTGGTTCGCCTGAGGTTGCTGAAGCTGATAGAATCTGTAATTTCATCGCGCGTGTAATCTCGCAAATCCCCGACAAGGGCCAGGTCATGGTCCGGTATTATGGGCATTATGCCAATGCCCACCGGGGGAAGGTCAAGAAGGCGAGTTTGAGTCCGTCGGCGCTCCGGATGGCCGAGGCACAAGTTCCGAGCCTTAAGGGCGCGGCATGCGTGCGGCGCGAAAAAGAAAATTCCTAGAGGTATTCCGCTACGATCTGGGCGATGTCCTTGACCTTGATGTCCTCGCGGCCCTTGTCCTTGAGGCCGTCACGGAGCATGGTCAGGCAGAAGGGGCAGGCGGCCGCGGCCAGGCCGGCACCCGAGGCGATCACTTCGTCCGTCCGCAGGTGGTTGATCCGGGTGCCGAGCGATTCCTCGGTCCACATCAGCCCGCCGCCCGCGCCGCAGCAGAAGCTGTCGTCGCCGTGGCGCTTGAGCTCTTTGGGCTTGCCGCCGAGGGCTGAACACAGGACGGCCCGCGGCTCCTTCGTCAGGCCGTTGTGACGCCCGAGGTAGCAGGGGTCGTGGAAGGTGTAATTCGCCGGCGCCGGGGCTTTCAGGGCGATTTTATCCGCGCCGATAAGGTCGTGGATGAGTTCCGAGTGGGAGACGACTTCGATCGCCAGGAGCTTCGCCTTGTCTTCCGCCGTTAGGCCCGGGACGAGATCCAGCAGCTTCGGGTACTCGTGCTTGAGCGTGTTATAGCCGTGAGGGCAGATGGTAACGATTTTCTTGATGCCGTAGGTCTTGAAGAGGGCGATATTCTCCTGAGCCAAACTCTGGAAAAGATATTCGTTGCCGAGCCGCCGCGCCGAATCGCCGCAGCATTTTTCTTCGATCCCCAGCGTCCCGAACTTGATCCCGGCCGCGCGGAGGATCTTGACGAGAGAGCCGGCGATCGTCTTTCCGGCGTCGTCGTAAGCGCCCATGCAGCCGACCCAGAAGAGGTAGTCGGCGTCGGGGACATCCTTGATATGCCTGACTTCGAGCGTCTCGCCCCATTCGGCCCGCTTGGAAAAGCCAATGCCCCAGGGGTTGGAGTTCGTCTCCATGTTCCTGAAGAAGGCGTTGAGTTCCTGGGGGAACTTGCTCTGCATCAGGACCCGGCTCCGCCGCGCCCCGACGATCTTGCGGATGTGCTCGATCTCGACCGGGCACTCCTTCTGGCAAGCGCCGCAGGTCGTGCAGGTCCAGATCTCGCCCTCTGTGAAGGTCCCGGGGACGAGCTCGGGGAGGTCGTCGCGCTTCTTGGCCGTCAAGGCTTTGTCGCCGGCGAGCAGAGCCTTCTCCATGTTGAACATGATCATCTTGGGCGAAAGCGGCTTGCCGCTGGCGAAGGCCGGGCAGGCGTCCTGACAGCGGCCGCACTCCATGCAGGCGAAGGCGTCAAGGTTGTCCTTCCAGGTGAAGTCCGTGAGCTTCTCGACGCCGAAGACCTCGGACTTCTCGAGGTCGACCGCCGCCAGCTCGCCGCTCGGGGTCGAGCGCCGGAAGAAGACGTTGAAAGGCCCGGCGAACATGTGGAGGTACTTGGAGTGGGGGACATAAGCGATGAAGCCGTAGACGGCGACGACGTGGGCCCACCAGGCGATCCTGAAGTGCGTGGCGATGGCCTCGGCGCCGAGCCCGGATTTCCCGATCGCGCCGGCGATCCATGATCCGAGGAACGACAGCCGGGCCGTCTCGGGATGATGGGCGATGGAGAAGCCTTCGAAATAGAGGAATGTCGCCGTGGCCAAGGCGATGAGGAGATAGATGATCGCCGAATCGCCCGGCGTCGTGGCGTAGGCCTTGGGCCGGACGACGAACCTGCGGAAGGCGAGGAAAATGACGCCGGCCATGACCGTGAAGGCGGCGACGTCGATGACGAGGGAGAAGAAGAGGCCGAAGTTGGATTTGCCGAAAAGATAGAATCCGTCGATGAAGCCTTCGAGCGTGTGGCTGACCGTCATCGTATCGAAGGACAGGGCGCCGTAGAATATGCCGACGTGCATCAGTCCGGTGAAGAAGCGCTCGCCGCGGAGCGTGCAGCGCTGGCAGAGGACCTTGACTAGGGCGTGGCGGAACCTTTTCCAGAAGTCGTTGAACCGGTCTTCGGCCGCGCCCGCCCCGATTATGCGGAGGCGGCGGACGATGGGCACCCAGAAGGCCCCCGCCGTGGCCAGGATGAGAAGAACGAATATAGCTTTTTCCCAGGTCGTCAGCATGCCGGGTCTCCTTTTCTCTGAGCCGCCTCTTTTTTACAGATTTGCGCCGCACCTGTCAAGGTAAGCGGGCTACGTGCCCTTGGAACAATCTAGACGCGAAGAACGGGGACACGGAAGAACGGGGACACGTACCGAAGGTACATGTCCCCGTTCTTCTTTTTGACACATCGGGCGGGCTGTGTTATTTAGACTTGTCCGGCGCGGGGCCGCCGCCCCGCTGAGGAGCGGATCATGAACGTTCTCCTGGCACTGCTCGCGGCCGTAGTTGTTTTCGTCCTGGCCGGCCGCTTCTATTCCCGCTACATCGCCCGGAGCCTGGGCGAAGACCCAAACCATCCGACGCCGGCCGTCGCCCGCAACGACGGACGCGATTTCGTGCCCACCAAGCCTTATATCGTTTTCGCCCATCATTTCTCGGCCATCGCCGGCGCCGGGCCCATCCTCGGCCCGACCATGGCCATTCTCTACGGCTTCGTCCCGGCCTGGCTCTGGGTCGTCCTGGGCGGGGTGTTCATCGGCGCCGTACACGACTACACGACGCTCTTCATCAGCATGCGCGAGGGCGGCAAGTCCATGGCCGAAGTCGCCCGCAAAACCCTGGGAAGCGCCGGTTTCAACTTGTTCATTGCCTTCACGCTGGTCATGATCGTGCTGGTGACGTCCGCCTTCCTGAGCGCGACCGCGATCTCGCTGACCTCGCTCTGGCCCCTGGCCAAGATCGGGGTCAAGGAAGGGGAGACCTTCCTCAAAACGGTCGTCCGGGACGGCGTCGTCATGGGCCGCATCGGCGGCATCGCCTCGACCTCGGTCATCTTCATCACGCTCTTGTCGCCCCTGCTCGGGTTCCTCCTCTACAAGAAGAGACTGAAGACCGCCTACGCCTACGTCCTGGCCGCCGCGATCTGCGTGGCATCGGTCTTTCTGGGGATCGCCTTCCCGGTGACGTTGGCCCCGACGATTTGGATGATCGTCATCTCGGGCTACGTCCTCGTCGCCGCGGGTGTTCCCGTCTGGCTCATCCTCCAGCCGCGCGACTTCATCAACGTCCAGATCCTCTACGGCGGCATCAGCCTGATGGTCGTGTCACTCTTCAGCTGCGGCTTCCAGGGCCTGCGGGTGACCATGCCCCGGTTCAACTTGGCCGAGGGAGCGGCGAACCTGGGCTTCATCTGGCCTATGATGTTCATCACCATCGCCTGCGGGGCCATCTCGGGCTTCCACTCGCTCGTCGCCGGCGGCACGACGGGAAAACAGCTGGCCAAAGAAACCGACGCCCGCCGCGTCGGCTACAACGCCATGCTCCTCGAATCGCTTCTCTCGGTCTGCGTCCTCCTGGCCCTCGGCACGGTCATGGCCTTCTCCGACTACAAGGCCATCGTCTGGCCGACCGACCCGGCCGTGAAATCCAACCCCATCTTGGGCTTCTCCCTGGCCGCGGGCCGGTTGTTCCACCAGGGCCTGGGCATCCCCGTCGCCCTGGGCACGGTCTTCGGTATCCTGCTCGTCGAGGGCTTCGTCATCACGACGCTCGACGCGGCCGTCCGGCTCAACCGCTACCTCTTCGAGGAGCTGTGGTCCATCGTCTTCAAGAAAGCGCCGCGCTTGCTGTGGCATTACTGGTTCAATTCGGGCCTGTCAGTTCTCTTGATGTGGACCCTGGCCTATTCGAGCGCCTTCAACGCCCTGTGGCCCATCTTCGGCACGGCCAACCAGCTGCTGGCGGCGATGGCCCTGCTGACCGTGTCGGCCTGGCTTCTCCTGCGCAAGCGGCGAAATTGGTTCACGCTCGTCCCCGCGGTATTCATGGTCCTGACGACTCTCGTCTCGCTCGGCATTCTCCTCGCTGGTTATATCAAGAAGGGGAATTACATCCTCATAGCCGCGGACGTCGTCCTCTTCGCCCTGGCCGCGGGCGTCGTCGCTCTATTCTTGAAAACGTTCCTGAAACCGACCGGCCGGGCGGGAGAGGCCCCCGCGGCGACCTGAAAGGACATCCCATGGCCGAGAAAAGAGACATCGTCATCATCGGCGGCGGCCCCGGCGGTTATCTCGCCGCCATGCGCGCCGCCCAGCTCAAGAAGAGCGTCACGCTCATCGACCGGGACCGTGTTGGCGGAACCTGCATCAACTACGGCTGCATCCCGACGAAGTACCTCCTCCACCAGACGAGGATCCTCAAGGAGGTCGCCGGAACGAAAACGCTCGAAGGCCCGGTCGGCGAAATCCGCTTGAACTGGAAAAAAGCCCAGGAAGGGCGGCAGGGCGTCGTCGACAAGCTCGTCAACGGCATCGTCTTCCTCCTCGAGAAGGGCAGGGTCGAGATCGTCAAGGCACCGGCCCGGCTGAGGGCTGATAAGTCCGTCGTCGTCCGGACGCCGGAAGGGGAGAGGGTCTTCGAGGCGGATAAGGTCATCGTGGCCACGGGCAGCCATGCGGCCAGCCTGCCTTTCCTCAAGGCGGACGGCCGGACCGTCATCACCAGCACGGAAGCGCTCGAGCTTCCCGAGGTGCCCAAGAGCCTTCTCGTCATCGGCGCGGGGGCCATCGGGCTCGAGATGGGCTCGATCTACAGGCGTCTGGGGTCGGACGTCACGGTGCTCGAGATCATGCCCCAGATCCTGCCCGGGGCCGACCGGGAATCGGTGACGAGGCTCGAGCGGGTTTTTAAAAAACAGGGCCTGAAGATCTTCACGGAGATGAGAATCGACGAAGCCGTCGTCGAAGAGGGCTCGGTGACATTGAAGGGCCTTTGCCTCAAGAACAACGTCTCGTTCGAATACCGGGCCGAGAAAGTCCTCCTCTCCGCCGGGCGAAAGCCTAATACGGCCGACCTCTTTGACGGCGAGCCTTTTCTGGAGATGGATCGCGGCTTCATCAAGGTCGGGCCTTCACTCGAGACGAACGTCGTCGGCGTCTACGCCATCGGCGACGTTATCGGCGGCAAGCTCCTGGCCCACAAGGCTTACCACGACGCCCTCGTCGCCGCCGATAACGCCGCAGGGCTGCCCTCCCGAACCGTCGATTACAGGGCCCTGCCCATGGCCGTCTTCACAGAACCCGAGTTCGCCTCGGTCGGGCTGACCCAGGAGGAAGCCGTCGCCAAGGGCATCAAGGTCCAGGTCGGCGTCTTTCCGCTCCATGCGAGCGGCCGGGCCCTGACCATGGACGCCGCGGACGGCTTGATCAAGGTCATGGCCGACGAGTCCGACTGCGTCATAGGGGCCCACATCGTCGCCCCGGGCGCGTCGGACATGATCCCCGTCCTGACCATGGCCGTGGCCAAGGGGATGACGCTCAAAGAGCTGGACAGCATCATCTACATCCACCCGACTCTGTCCGAAGCCATCGGCGAGGCGGCCCTCAAGGCCAAGAACAAGGCCCTGCATATTCTGAACTCTTAAAAGGGACAGTCCCCTCCGGGGACTTAAAAGGGACAGTCCCCTCCGGGGACAGTCCCTGAACCGCCGTTGAAAAATCCACGGCGATTCTATACAATCGTCGCGGCCTTCGAGACATCATGCTGGAACTGACGCTTTCCTTCTTCGTCTTCGGCCTTCTCGCCGCCGTCATGATCGTCATCAATTATCTCCTCGGCCCGCGGAAGCCCAACCCGGCCCGCGAGAAGCCCTTCGAGTGCGGCAGCCCGCCGCTCCAAACGGGAATAGGCCCCGTCAACATCCCCTTCTTCCTCGTGGCCCTCCTCTTCCTCCTCCTCGACGTCGAGATCGCATTTTTCTACCCGCTGGCCCTCGCTTTCCGCGACCGGGGTTTGGGCGGCCTGGCCGCTCTGGGGACGTTCATCCTCGTCCTGGCCCTGGGCTTCGTTTACGCCTGGAAGAAAGGGATCTTCCGCTGGTCATGAGCGGCCTCGATTTCCTCACGACCCGCCTGGAGATGGCCCTCGGCTGGGGCCGGAAATACTCACTTTTTCACTATCCGTTCATCACCGCCTGTTGCGGCATGGAGTACATGTCGGCGGCCTGCGCCCACTTCGACATCGACAGGTTCGGAGCGGGCCTGACCCGTTTTTCGCCCCGGCAGGCCGACCTCCTCCTCGTCGTCGGCACGGTCACCCACAAACTCGCCCCCGTTCTCAAGACGGTCTACGACCAGATGCTCGAGCCCAAGTGGGTCATCGCCTTCGGGGCCTGCGCCGTGAGCGGCGGCATCTACCAGAACTACGCCGTCGTCCAAGGCATCGATCGGATCATCCCCGTCGACGTCTACATCCCCGGCTGTCCGCCCCGTCCGGAGACGGTCCTCGACGGCCTCATGAAACTCCAGGACAAGATCCAGCACCAGAAACAGGATTGGCGATGGGCCGGGAAACCCTGATCGACGAGATCCGGACCAAGCTCGGCGATGCGGTCGAGAGCGTCTCGGAATCGTACGGCGACGACGTCCTCGCCGTCCGACCCGGTTTCCTCCGTTCCCTCATGGTCGCCCTCCGGGCCGCTCCCTTCGATTACGCCGTCCTCCTCGACCTGACCTGCGTCGACTTCACGGCCGGGGAGGGGCGGTTCGAGCTTGTCTATCATCTGTATTCCCTGTCCCGGAACGTCCGCCTGCGGCTCAAGACGTCTCTTCCCGCCGCCGACCCCGTGGCCGATTCGATCACCGGACTGTGGAAGAACGCCGACTGGCTCGAGCGCGAGGTCTTCGACATGTTCGGCGTCCGCTTCACGGGCCACCCCGACCTGAGGCGGCTCCTGACCTACGAAGGCTTCGAGGGGCATCCCCTGCGCAAGTCCTATCCCTGGCGGCTGGCCCAGCCGCGCATCCCGATGAAGGACAAGGTCTAGGATGGAGACGAGGATCCAGCGGGAGGCCCGGCCGGAGAGCATGCTCATCAACATGGGACCGTCCCATCCGGCCATGCACGGGACGATCCGCATCATGCTCGAGCTCGACGCCGAGAGGATCCTCAACGCCGAGGTCGAGGTCGGCTACCTCCACCGCGGTTTCGAGAAGACCTGCGAGAACAAAACCTATTTCAACCTCCTGCCGTACACCGACCGGCTCAACTACGTCTCGCCCCTGATCAACAACCTGGGTTACGCCATGACCATGGAGAAAATGCTGGGGGTCGGCGTCCCCGAGCGGGCCCAGCTCATCCGCGTCCTAATGAGCGAGCTCTCCCGCATCTCCGACCACCTGACCTGCCTCGCGGCCATGGCCATGGAGTGCGGCGCCTTCACCGTCTTCCTCTATATGATGAAGGCCAGGGAATTCCTCTGGGACGTCATCGAGTTCACGACGGGCGCCCGGATGACGACCTCCTATATAAGAATAGGCGGCGTCCGCGCCGACCTCCACCCGGATTGGCGGGGTTCGCTGGCCACGGCCGTCCGCGAAACACGGCGGGTCCTCAAGGACGTCTCGGGCCTGCTCGACAAGAACAGCATTTTCCAGGGCCGGACCCGCGGCGTCGGCGTCATCTCGAAAGAGGACGCCTTGTCCTACGGCTGGACCGGGCCGTGCCTGAGATCGACGGGCATCCCCTACGATGTCCGCAAGGCCAGCCCGTATCTCATCTACGACAAACTCGACTTCGAGGTCCCGGTCGGCGAGTTCGGGGACAACTTCGACCGCTACCGGGTCCGGATGCGGGAGATGGAGCAGAGCCTGAGGCTCCTCGAACAGGTCGCCGCCCTCATTCCCGGCGCGGCGCCCATCACCGGAGAGCCGGCGATCGAACCGGCCGAAGCCATCCGCGTCTCGCGGCGGCAGAAGACCGCCGCCCGTATCCGCCTCTCGCCCAACCTCGAGGGGTCCGAAAAGGCGCGTTACGCGGACCTCATGACCTCGGACCGGCCCGCCGCGCTTGGCAGCACCGCGTGCGGTGTCGTCGTCCCTCCGAAAGAGGACACCTATACCACCATGGAAGGCCTCATCAGCCACTTCCTCTTCTTCATGAACGGCCACGGCATCCGGCCGCCCAAGGGGGATGTTTACTTTTCCGTCGAAGGCGGCAACGGCGAGGTCGGCTTTTACGTCGTCTCCGACGGCACGGACCGTCCCTACCGTCTGCATCTGAGGGCGCCCTGCTTCCACGTCGTCTCCGCCCTGGAGCAGCTGATCAAGGGTCGGCTCCTGGCCGATGTCATCCCGACCTTCGGGTCCATGAACATCATCGCGGGGGAGCTCGACCGATGAGTTATGCCCCTTCCGCGGCGACCCTGAAGAAGATCGAAGGAATGATCGCGCCGTATCCCGAAAAGTCGGCGGCCCTGCTCCCGGTTCTGCGCGCCATTCAGGAAGAATCGGGCTGCGTTTTACCCGAGGCCGAAGCCTGGGTCGCCGCGAAACTCGGGATCCGGCCGATCCGGGTCCGCGAAGTCCTCTCCTTTTACACCATGTTCCGCCGCAAGCCCGCGGGGAAAACGACGATCCAGGTCTGCCGGAACCTGAGCTGTACCCTGGCCGGCGCCGAGGACATCATCGGGTTTCTGAGAGAAAAGCTCCACATCGGTCCGGACGGGACGACTCCCGACGGCCGGATCACATTGGAAACGGTCGAGTGTCTAGGAAACTGCGACCATGCCCCATGCCTGCAGATCGACGGCGTCGATCACGGGCCGGTGACACGCGACGGCGCGGCCGCCCTTCTCGAGGAGCTCCGAGCGCATGAGTGAAGACGACGTCCGCCTCATTCCCGCCGACGATTCCTCCTGGCGGTTCGAGGCCTATCTTCGCCGCGGCGGCTACGAAGCGGCCCGCAAGGCCGTGACCTCCATGGCCCCGCAGGACGTCATCGCCGAGGTCCGCCGGGCCGGCCTGCGAGGCAGGGGAGGGGCGGGCTTTCCCGCCGGCCTCAAGTGGTCGTTCGTCCCCCAATGCGGAACGGCGCCGAAATATCTCTGCGTCAACGCCGACGAGGGCGAGCCGGGCACGTTCAAGGATCGGGCCATCCTCGTCCGCAACCCCCACCAGCTCCTCGAAGGCATGATCATCGCCGCCTTCGGCGTCGGGATCCGCAAGGCGTTCATCTATGTCCGCGGCGAATACGCCCGCATCGCCCGCCGGCTGGAGGAGGCTCTGGCCGAGGCCCGCGAAAGAGGCTTCCTCGGCCGCGGCATCTTCGGTTCGGACTTCGACCTCGAAGTTATCGTCCACGTCGGGGCGGGGGCCTATATCTGCGGCGAAGAGACGGCGCTCCTCGAATCGGTCGAAGGCCGGCGAGGCCAGCCCCGCTTCAAGCCGCCCTTTCCGGCCGTGGTCGGATTGTTCCGCTCGCCGACGGTCATCAACAACGTCGAGACGCTGGCCAACATCCCCTCGATCATCGGCTGCGGTGCGGACTGGTTCACGGCCCGGGGACTCCCCAAGGACGGCGGCACGCGGCTCTTCGGCGTCAGCGGCGCCGTCCGGCGTCCGGGGCTCTACGAGCTTCCCATGGGCACGCCGCTCAGGACGATCGTCGAGACCCACGCCGGCGGGCCGCCCGAAGGAGTGGCCATCAAGGCCGTCGTTCCCGGCGGGCTCTCGGCTCCCGTTCTCAGGCCGGATGAGCTCGACGTGCCCATGGACTTCGATTCGCTGGCCAAAGCGGGGTCCATGCTCGGCACGGCGGGCATTGTCGTCATCGGCGACCGGACGCCCATCATCGAGGTCCTCAAGGTCACGGCGCGCTTCTATGCCCACGAATCCTGCGGCCAGTGCACGCCGTGCCGCATCGGGACGTCCTGGATCCATAAGACGGTGACTCGGATAGGCGAGGGCCAAGGCCGGCTCTCCGACCTCGACCTCATCCTGCGGCTTGCCGAAGGCATGAAGGGGCGGACCCTTTGCCCGATGGGCGACGCGGCGGCCCTGCCCATCCATGCCCTCGTCTCGAAATTCCGGGACGAGCTAGAACAGGCGGTGTCGCGGTGAGCGGGGCGAAGATGGTCGGCCTCAAGATCGACGGTCGGCCCGTCCAGGCGCCCGAGGGGACCAACGTCCTCAAGGCCGCGGAGCAGGCGGGCGTCTCCATACCGCATTTCTGCTACCACCCGGCCTTCGAAGCCGAGGGCAACTGCCGGATGTGCCTCGTCGAAGTAGAGGGACTGCCGAAACTCGAGCTGGCTTGTTCGACCGTCGTCCGGGAGGGGATGACCGTGTGGACATCCACCCCGCGCGTCCTCCAGGCCCGCAAGGACGTCCTAGAATTCCTGCTGGCCGAACACCCTCTCGATTGCCCCATCTGCGACAAGGCCGGCGAGTGCAAGCTCCAGGAATACTACGACCGGCACGGGCTCTTTGCGGGGCGGTTCGTCGAAGCCAAGGAGAAGAGGGACAAGAAGGCCGCGATCGGCAAGGGGCTCCTCCTCGACCGCGAACGGTGCATCCTCTGCACCCGCTGTGTCCGCTTCCTGCGCAAGGTCACGGGGACGGGCGAGCTGGGCGTTTTCGAGCGGGGCGTGCGGACTGAAATCGGGATCTACGACGGTGTCCCGGTCGACAACAACTACTCGGGCAATCTCGTCGACATCTGCCCCGTCGGGGCCATCACGGATGCCGATTTCCGGTTCAAGACGAGGGCCTGGTTCCTTAAAAAGGGACCGACCGTCTGCCCCGGCTGCAGCCGCGGCTGCGCCATCGTCGTCGAATCCGTCTCCGGTTATCCTCTGGGAGAAGGCCAGAGGAGGATTTTCAGGATCAAGGCGGGGGAGAACCCCGCCGTTAACGGCCACTGGATATGCGACTTCGGCCGTTCCGGCCGCCGCGACATCGACGAGAGAAGGCACGTGCGGGTCATGAAGAACGCCAATCCGGAGGAAGAGCTTTCCTGGCAGAAGGCGCTCGCGGATGTCACGGCACGGATCCGGGCCGTCCCCGGGCCCGAGCGCGCCGCCAAGATCGCCGTCGTCCTGAACAGCCGCCTGACCTGCGAAGAGCTGGTTTTAGCGAAGAGGGTATTCGCGGAGAGCTTGGGTCTCGGGAAAATCTTTTTCGCCGACCCGAAGCCGGGAGTTGCGGACGGGTTCCTGCTCACGGAAGAGCGCGTGCCCAACGCCCGCGGCGTCCTCCAGGCCGGCTTTTCGCCGCGCCTCCCGGACCTCGCTATGCTCGCGGCGTCGGTCGAGGTCCTCCTCGTCTTCGGCTTGCATCTCCTCGATCACTTCTCCGAAGAAGCGGTTTTCCGGGCCCTGGCGGGAATTCCCTGGAAATTCCTCTTCTCCTCCCACGCCGGCCCGCTCGACCGGTTGGCCGACTTCGTCTTTCCCGTCGCCCTTCCGGCCGAGAAATCGGGGACCTATATAAATGTCGACGGTCTCCGCCAGACCTTCGGCCGGGCCGTTGAGCCGCCGCCCGGCGTCGTTTCCGAACGCGAGATACTCGGCTGCCTGGCAAACGGTCTCGGCCTGAACATGGGAGAGCCCGATGCTTGCTGAGGTCCTCATCGTCCTGGTCAAGGTCGTCCTCACCCTGACCTGGACGCTCCTCCTGGCCCTTTTCTTGACCTGGGTCGAGAGGAAGGAGAGCGCGGTCCTGCAAGACAGGATCGGGGCCAACCGGGCTTCCGTCTTCGGACTGCGGGCCTTCGGTCTCTTCCAGCCATTCGCCGACGCCATCAAAATGCTCTTCAAGGAGGACTTCACTCCGTCCTTCTCGCAGCGCCTCCTCCATTGGCTGGCCCCGGCCATGTCCTTCTTTTTCGTGGCCGTGACCATGGTCGCCGTCCCCTTTGGGGACGCCGTGCGCCTCTTCGGCCGGAGGATCCCCCTCCAGGTCGTCGACCTCAACGCGGCGCTCCTCTTCGTGCTGGCCATGCTCAGCCTCGGTACCTACGGCATCCTCATCGGCGGCTGGGCCTCGGGGAACAGGTTCGCCCTGATCGGCAGCCTCCGCGGCGCGGCCCAGCTCATTTCCTACGAGGTCGCCCTGGGGCTCTCCCTGGTCGGTTTGATCATGGTTTTTCCGTCGCTCCGGCTGTCGAAGATCGTCGAGTTCCAGGGCGGGACGCTCTTCGGGTTCCTGCCTAAATGGGGGATCTTCCTCCAGCCCCTGGGCTTCGCCGTCTTCTTCCTGGCCGGCCTGGCCGAGACGAAGAGGGCGCCGTTCGACATGCCGGAGGGCGAATCGGAGATCATCGGCTTTTACACCGAGTACGGCGGGCTCAAGTTCGGCTTATTTATGTTCACCGACTTCCTCGAGGTCATCCTTCTTTCGGCCCTGGCCACGACCCTGTTCTTCGGAGGATGGCAGATCCCCTGGCTGGGCGCCGGAGGGTTCGTCTTCCCGTGGGGCGGGACGCTCAAGGTCGCGCCCTGGGCGGTGACCGTTTTCCAGGTCCTCAGTTTCAACCTCAAGGTCTTCTTCTTTTGCTGGCTCCAGATCCTCTTCCGCTGGACGTATCCGCGCTTCCGCTACGACCAGGTCATGGACTTCGGCTGGAAGGTCCTCGTCCCCCTGGGTGTCGTCAACATCCTGGCCACCGGGCTTATCCTGGCGGCGCGTTAGGGAAACAATGTTTAAAGGCTGGCTCGTCCTGAAGGAACTTCTGAGAGGGGCGGCGATCACCGCCCGCCACTTCTTCGTCAATATGACCTTCCACACGCTGAAGCTCTTCGGCGTCCGGACGAAGAGAAGGGGAGCGGTGACCATCCAGTATCCCGAGGAGCGCAAGGAGCTTTCGCCCCGCCACCGCAGCCTCCACCGGGTCCTTTCCCGCGAGGACGGCAAGCCCCGCTGTGTCGCCTGCATGCTCTGCGTCACCGTCTGTCCCTCGGAGTGCCTCTCGGTCGAAGCCGCGGAGGACGACGACCCCGAGGTCCAGAAATACGCGGCCCGGTTCGTCGTCGACCTCAACCGCTGCTGTTTCTGCGGCTTCTGCGTCGAGGCCTGCCCGGTCGACGCCATCCGCATGGACACGGGCGAGATCCGCCTCGCCGCCGAAGCCCGGGCCGGGCTCGAGCTCCCCCTGGAGAAACGATGATCCCTCCGTACGACCGCGTTGCCATCGGCGACATCGAAGTCATCCGGCTCCTCGATGGAACGTTCCGCGTCGACGGAGGCGCCATGTTCGGCGTCGTCCCCAAGACGCTCTGGGCCAAGCGGGCCGTCCCCGACCGGGAGAACAGGATCACTCTGGCCCTCAACTGTTTCCTCATCCGGACGCCGGAAACGACACTCCTCCTCGACACCGGGGTCGGCCCCGACGTCGACAGGCGCTATGTGGACTTTTATTCTTTCGAGCGGGATCCGGGGCTCTTCGGAGTGCTCGCGGAGCTCCGCCTCGGACCCGAGGACATCGACATCGTCGTCAACAGCCACCTCCATTTCGACCATTGCGGAGGGAACACTCTGCGGACGGCCGAGGGCCGATGGGTTCCGGCCTTTCCGAAGGCGCGCTACGTCGTCCAGCGCGGCGAGTGGGAGCAGGCCCTCCAGCCCGTCGAACGGGATAAGCCCAGCTATCTCCCGGCCCGGTTGAAGCCGCTGGGCAGCCCCGGGATCCTATCCCTCATCGAGGGCGATGTCCAGGTGGCGCCGGGCATCGAGGCCGTCCTCGTCCCCGGACACACGGCTTTCCACCAGGGCGTCAAGGTCGTCTCGGGCGGCAGGACCTTTTTCTATTTCGGGGACACGGTCCCGACCGCGGCCCACATCGACCTTCCGTACATCATGAGCTACGACCTCTTCCCCGTGGATACTTTCGACAACAAGAAAGCGCTCCTGGCGCGGGCCGCGGAAGAAGGCTGGGTCGTGGCCTTCAGCCACGACCTCAGCCATCCGTTCGGCACTCTCCAACGCTCCGGGAAGCGCCTGGATTTCGTCCCCGCGGACGGGAAAACGATTGACTTTTAAGCTTCGCGTCTTTATGATGTGTTTTCCAAATTTTGAGGAGGTTCGTCAATGAAGAAAGTCACTGTCGAAGAGCTGTTGGCCAAAGCCCATCAGCCTTCCCTGGACGCCCCGAGGCTCCACAAGTTCTACAAGGGCAAGATGGGCACCGCCCTGAAGTGCCGTGTTCGAGACTTCAACGATTTCGCGATTTGGTACACCCCTGGGGTCGCGGCGGTCTGCAAGGAGATCGCCGCCGACAAGGAAAAGGTCTACGAGTACACGAACAAATGGAACAGCGTAGCCGTCATCAGCGACGGGACGCGTGTGCTTGGTCTGGGAGACATCGGGCCCGAGGCCGGCCTGCCGGTCATGGAAGGCAAAGGGATCCTCTACAAGTACCTCGGCGGGGTCGATGCCTTCCCGCTCTGCTTGGACGAGAAGGACCCCGACAAACTCATCGACATCTGCCGGGCCCTCCAGCCTTCCTTCGGCGGCTTCAACCTCGAGGACATCTCTCAGCCGAAGTGCTTCAAGATCCTCGACACCCTGCGGGAGATCTGCGAGATTCCCGTCTGGCACGATGACCAGCAGGGCACGGCCTGCGTCACGGTGGCCGGTCTGATCAACGCCCTCAAGATCGTCAAGAAGGACATCGCCGAGGTCAAGTGCACGGTCGTCGGCTCCGGCGCCTCGGGCATCAACATCGCCAAAATGATTATGGCCGCGGGCGCCGACCCGAAAAACATGCTCTCGGTCGACTCCAAGGGCATCCTGTCCCGCGACCGGGCCGACAAGGAAACCCTCCAGACGAAGTTTAAAGAGAAATGGGACCTCTGCCTGCGGACGAACCCGCTCGGCAAACAGGGCACCATGGCCGACGCCATCAAAGGCGCCGACGTCCTCATCTGCTGTTCGACGCCCGGCCCCGGTACCGTCAAGGCCGAGTGGATCAAGACCATGGCCCACGATGCCATCGTCTTCGCCGAGGCCAACCCCGTGCCCGAGATCTGGCCATGGGAGGCGAAAGAGGCCGGCGCCCGCATCGTCGCTACGGGCCGGTCCGACTTCCCCAACCAGGTCAACAACTCCCTCGGCTTCCCCGGTATCTTCCGCGGCGCGCTCGACGTCCGAGCCAAGACCATCACCGACGAGATGTGCATCGCGGCCGCCCGCGAGCTGGCCAAGGTCGCCGAGGACAAGGGCATCCACGAGGAATACATCATTCCCAACATGGACGAATGGGAGGTCTTCCCGCGCGAAGCCGTGGCCGTCGGCAGCATGGCCATCCAGCAGGGCGTTGCCCGCTTCAACTACCCGGCCGACGTCCGCTTCAAGATGGCGGAGCAGGCCATCCGGGCAGCCCGCGACGAGGTCCAGCGGAAGATGTCGGAAGGCATCATCGTCGACCCGGACAAGTGAGGCCGGGTCCCGAGAGATAAGGGAATTCGTCAGGATAAAGAGGGGAACGCGAGTTCCCCTCTTTATTTTTGTCCGCGGGTTGACAAGAGGTTCGCGGTTATGGTATAAATCCTAATAAGTCAGGCATATTTCTTACCTGGCCGGATGAAGAGTGTGACATATCCATGGACGAGAAGAGCGAAAGCTCGTTTTTAGACTTTCCCCATCCCCCCCTAGACGACTCAATACAACCCCCAAATAAGGCGCCTATATCACGGAATTCATAAAAAATACCACAAGGAGGTAACAAGATGAAAAACATCGTGAAAGGCTTAACTCTGGCGCTCGTCGTCGTGTTCGTATTCACGAGCTGCGCCAAGGCACCCGCCCAGCTGATGGATTCGGCCAAGGCCGCCATCCAGGGTGTGGTCGACGCCAAGGGCGGCGTCTACGCGAAGGACGAGCTGAACAAGCTCAACGGCGACCTCCAGGCCGCCATGGACGAGGTCACGGCCCAGTCCAAGAAATTCTTCAAGAAATTCGGCCCGGCCAAGGAAATGCTGACCAAGCTCATCGCCGACGCCGACGCCGTCAAGGCCCTGATCCCCGGGCGGATCGCGGAAGCCAAGAGCGCCGCCGAAATAGCGGTGAACGAAGCCAAGGCGACCTGGGAAGAGGCCAAGGCCCTTCTCGAGAAGGCCCCCAAGGGCAAGGGCACCAAGGCCGACATCGAGGCCATGAAGGCCGACCTCGCCGGTCTCGAGACCGCGATGGCCGACGTCCAGTCCGCCATGGCCGCCGAGGACTACTTCGGCGCCAAGGACAAGGCCATGGTCATTAAGGACAAGGCCGCCGCGATCGTCGAACAGATCAACGCCGCCATCGCCAAGGTCAAAGGCAGGTGATCTTTCGCAAGACAGCCGTCTTCGTCCTGGCTGTTTTGCTTTTCGGTTGCCGAACCGCGCCGGTCCCTTCGGAGGTTCTTGAAGCCGATCTTCAGGAAAAGGACCTCTGGAGGGCCGGTGCTTCTCTTTTCGCCGGCCAGGACCACGCGGCTTATCTCCAATCCCTGAAGTCCGCCCGGCGAATTCTCGATGCGGAGAACCTCAAACTGGGCTGGTTCCGGGATTACGGCCGGGTCCGGCGGGATTTCGAGGCCGCATTGAGCGTGGGTAAAGCCCTGAAGTCAAAGGTCCGGTCCCTCGTCGCCATGAAGACCTCGTCCATTGCGGAGACGGCGGCCGCGGTCCGCAGAAGGCTCCGGACGCTCGACGGCCTGACCCTGTCCCTGGTCGAACGGGGCGAGGCCAGGAAGCAGTTGGCCCAGGCTTCGATCCTGCTCTCGGAGGCCGATGGCCTGACGAAGCAGGCCAAATTCGATGAGGCCGCCGCGAAGCTCGATTCCGCCTCCTCTCTGGCCGCGGAGGCAGAACAGAGTGTCGTTTCGTATATCGCCCGTTACCTCGACCCGGCCCAGGTCCGTGCCTGGAAGAACGCGGCGGACGAGACCATCGCCGACTCCAGGAAACGGGGCGTGACGGCCCTCATCGTCAGCAAGCTCGAACGGCGCCTCTCCGTTTACAAGAACGGGGAGATCGTCAGGACTTACGATGTCGGCCTCGGCTTCAACGGCCTGGCCGACAAGCGCCATGCCGGGGACAACGCGACGCCCGAGGGCCGCTACACGATCGTCCGGAAAATCCCCGCCAGCCAGTACTACAAGGCCCTGCTCATCAACTACCCCAACGATGAAGACAGGAAGTGGTTCGCCCGGGAAAAGGCGAAGGGCAACATCCCCCGGTGGGTGGGCATCGGCGGCGACGTCGAAATCCACGGCGGGGGCGAGGATACCCTGACCCGCGGATGTGTTTCGCTCGACAACGACAAGATGGACGAGCTCTATGCCCTGGTTTCGATCGGAACACCGATCACGATCATCGGAACCATGGAACTCGAAAACTACGTCATCAAAGCCATCAGGGACAATTGAGATGTTTGTGAAGCGCATCCTCATCGCGGCGGCGGCCCTGGCCTACCTGGGTTTCCTGGCCGTCCTCGGGGCGGCCTATCTCATCGGCCTGAAGCAAGCTTCGGCCTGGCCGCCGGCCGGGGTCGGGCGGGCTATCGGCGACAAGGACCTGCCCAAGGTCGAGAAAAACGTCCAGCAGCTCGAGAAGAGGATGATCGGGCTGCTGCCGAAGGGTCTGTACATCGTCATCGACACGGCCGAGAACAGGCTTTATGTCAAGAACGGCAAGGATGTCGTCCGCACGGCTGTCGTCTCCTGCGGCAGCGGAGTCGTCCTCGAAGAGTCCGGGGGCAAGCAGAGAAAATGGGTCTTCGACACGCCGCGCGGCGAGTTCATCGTCAAATCGAAGATCACCAATCCCTACTGGGTCAAGCCGGACTGGGCCTTCATCGAGGAAGGGGAATCCATCCCGAAGGGTTTGGAGGACAGGATCGAAGCGGGGACGCTCGGGGATTACGCCCTGGGTTTCGGGCAGGGCTACTTCATCCACGGCACGCTCTACACGCGCTTGCTCGGAAGGAACGTCACCCACGGCTGCGTCCGCGTTGGGGACGAGGACCTCAAGGCCATCTTCAAGGCCGTGCCGATGGGCGCGAAGATCTATATCTATTAAGCTCATGACAAAAACAAGGATGCTCGCGGCCCTCCTGATGGCCGGCCTCGTCTGCGCTGGACCGGCGGGGGGGGCGGACAAGACCGACCTGGCCAAGAAGCAGAATTCCCTCAACGCCGAATATTCTCTGGCCAAGGACTCGACCTTTTATTTCGTCCTGGACATCCTCGGCCGGAAGCTCGAATTGAGGGTACGGGGGATGGTCCTCCGGACATGGCCGTTCCAGTCCATGCGCTTTTGGGGCCGGCCGGAATTGTCGGGAAACGTCGAACTCGTCCGGAAGTCGACCCTGAAAGCCCCGGAAAGAATCGTCATCAAGCCCGGGGGAGAAGCCGAAAAAATCGAAGCGGCCCCGATGGCCGCGGCCAAGCCGACCGGGACGAGCGCCGCCCCGAGCAACGCCGCAGAATTCGACCTGGAAGCCCTGGAGCTCAAGGACATGCCCAAAAAGTTCAGCCTCGATTTCGATAACGGTCTCCATATTCTGATCAAGGCGAAAACGAGGGCCTCAGGAGGATTCCTAGGGTCGATGCGGGAAGGCTGGCGCTGGCATATCGGTTTGCCGTTACGGAATCTTTTCGGCCCGCAAACGGGAAAAGGTCTATCGGAGCTCGAGTTGACCTTCGATAACGACAAGGACGCCCAGGCCATCTACTGGCATTTCTTCGAAGGAATCAAGGGTATCATCCTTTAAAACCTAAGTCTTCTTCCTGACTTGACAAACATATACTAAGATTATATAATACCGTTTCGCTAAATCGATAATTCAGGAGGACTGTTATGGGAAGAATAATCGGCATCGATTTGGGTACGACCAATTCCGTCGTCGCCATCCAAGAGGGCGATAAAACTACGGTCATCCCCAACGAGGAAGGCGGCCGAACGACACCGTCCGTGGTCGCCTTCTCGGCCAAGGGAGAGATCCTGGTCGGTCAGGTCGCCAAGAGGCAGCGCGTGACCAACCCGGAAAACACCATTTACTCCATCAAGAGGTTCATGGGCCGGCGTTTCAATGAGGTCAGCCAGGAGATCAAGCAGGTACCGTTCAAGGTGGAGGAGGCCGAGAACAGCGATGTCCGCGTCGAGGCCCACGGCAAGAAATACGCTCCGCCCGAGATCTCGGCGTTCATCCTCCAGAAGCTGAAGAAGGCCGCCGAGGACTATCTCGGGGAAAAGGTGGAACGGGCCGTCATCACCGTCCCGGCCTACTTCAACGACAGCCAGCGCAAGGCCACCAAAGACGCCGGCAAGATCGCCGGTCTCGAGGTCGAGCGGATCATCAACGAGCCGACGGCCGCGGCCCTGGCCTACGGCATGGACAAGAAGAAAGACGAGGTCATCGCCGTCTACGACTTCGGCGGCGGGACGTTCGATATCTCCATCCTCGAGGTCGGCGAAGGCGTCGTCGAGGTCAAGGCGACCAACGGCGATACCCACCTCGGCGGCGACGACCTCGACCAGAACGTCCAGGATTGGATCGTGCAGGAATTCCGCAGGGAATCCGGCATCGATCTGACCCGGGACAAGATGGCCCTCCAGAGGCTCAAGGAAGCCGCCGAGAAGGCCAAGGTCGAGCTCTCGACCACCCTCGAGACCGAGATCAACCTCCCCTTCATCACCGCCGACGCTTCGGGGCCCAAGCACCTTTTGATGAAGCTGACCCGGGCCAAGCTCGAACAGCTCTGCGAGGACCTCGTCCAGCGGTCCGTCCAGCCGGTGCGCCAGGCGCTGGCCGACGCCAAACTCAAGGCCTCGGACATCAACGAGGTCGTCCTGGTCGGCGGCCAGACGCGCATGCCCCGCATCCAGCAGCTCGTCCGCGAGCTCTTCGGCCGGGAGCCCCACAAGGGCGTCAATCCGGACGAGGTCGTCGCCGTCGGGGCGGCCATCCAGGGCGGCGTCCTCTCCGGCGACGTCAGGGATGTCCTCCTGCTCGACGTCACGCCGTTGACGCTGGGAATCGAGACCCTCGGGGGCGTTTTCACCCGTATGATCACGCGCAACACGACCATCCCAACCAAGAAAACGGAGACGTTCTCCACGGCCTCGGACGACCAGCCGAGCGTCGAGATCCATGTCCTCCAGGGGGAACGGGAGATAGCCTCCAGTAACCGGACCCTCGGCCGGTTCCACCTCGACGGTATTCCTCCGGCTCCCCGCGGTATCCCCAAGGTCGAGGTGATCTTCGATATCGACGCCAACGGCATCCTCCACGTATCGGCCAAGGACATAGGGACAGGAAAGCAGCAGGCCATCACCATCACCGGTCACAGCGGCCTCGATGAGAAAGAGATCAACCGCATGGTCAAGGATGCCGAAACGAACGCCGCTGAGGACAAGAAGCGGCGCGAAACGATCGACGCCAAGAACCACGCCGACCAGCTCGTCTACAGCCTCGAGAAGCTCCTGCGGGAGAACAAGGACAAGGTCCCGGCCGAGGATGCGGACCGCGTCCAGAAAGAGATCGACAACACCAAGAAGGCCATCGAGAGCGACGACCTGGAGAGGATACGGAAAGCCGCCGATGACCTGTCCCGGGCTTCGCACAAGCTGACGGAGATGATGTACCGGCAGGCCGGTCAGCAGGCCGGCCCGCA
>JADBLN010000091.1:62287-63670 GCA_014894455.1 Acidobacteriota bacterium
GATATCAAGAAGGCCTATCGGAAGCTGGCCCGGAAATACCACCCCGACCTCAACCCCGGGGACAAGACCGCGGAGGCCCGGTTCAAGGAGATCCAGGAGGCGTACGCGGTCCTGAGCGACCCGAAAAAGCGGTCTCATTACGATCAATTCGGCCGGGCCGGCGATATGCCTCCGGGGGCGGGCCCTGGAGGGCCAGGCGGTCCGGGGTTCGAGGGCTTCGATTTTTCCGGCTCAGGGTCCTCGACGTTCCGGGATTTTTTCGACCTGTTCGGCGGCGGCCGCGGAGCCGAGCAGGCGGGCGTCGGGCCGGAGCGGGGGGAAGATCTCCATTACACGATGCAGATCGGCTTCGAGGACGCCGTCCACGGTGTTCAGACCCGTATCCGGGTCAACCGGCTGGCCGCCTGTGAGACCTGCGGCGGTCACGGTCGCGCTTCCGGAGGCCGGAAGCGGCCCTGCGCGGCGTGCGGCGGCACCGGCCGCGGCACCGTCCAGCGCGGCTTCATGAAATTCTCCGGGGCCTGTCCGACCTGCGGCGGGTCGGGGCAATCCCCGGGCGAGGAGTGCCGGGCCTGCCAGGGGCAGAGCGCTGTCCCGAAATCCGACCTGATCTCCGTCCGCATCCCGCCCGGCGTCGACAACGGCTCCAAGGTCCGCATCCCCGGCCGCGGCAACGCCGGCCGCACCGGCGGCCCCCCCGGGGACCTTTTCATCGTCATCGAAGTCGCCCCCCACGCTTTTTTCAAGCGGGAAGGGGTGACGATCTCCATCAAGGTGCCGATCACCGTTCCGGAGGCCACCCTGGGCGCAAAGATCGAGGTCCCGACCCTCTGGGGCAAGACGACCATCCGCATTCCGCCCGGGACCAAGTCCGGCCAGAAGTTCCGCATCAAGGAGCAGGGCGCGCCCCTGGCCGGCAGGAAGGGCCGAGGGGACGAATACGTCGAGGTGTACATCGTTCCGCCTCCCTTCGACAACCAGAGGATCCGCGAAATGATGAAGGAATTGGAGCAAATCTCGGGTCCCAACCCGAGAGACACCGCGGGGACGAATTGACATGAAAAAAGAGCGAAAGGCAACGACAAAGGGGCCCAGCCGGTATTACCATATCAGCAGCGTCGCCGAGATGTTCAAGATCCATCCCCAGACCCTCCGGCTTTACGAGCGGGAAGGCCTGCTTGCGCCCTCCCGGAGCGAGGGCAATACCCGGCTCTATTCGGCCGAGGACCTCAAGCGCCTGGAGATCATCCTCAACCTCATCCGGGACCTCGGCGTGAACCTGGCCGGCGTCGAGGTCATCCTCAACATGAGGGCGAAGATCGAGGAGATCGAGGCTGAGGTCAACCAGTTCCTCGAGTACGTCCGCCGCGAGTTCTTCCAGGG
>JADBLN010000091.1:63892-75677 GCA_014894455.1 Acidobacteriota bacterium
CTGCAGACGCTCATCAAGTCCAACCTCAAGTTCGTCGTGTCCTACGTCAAGAAATACCGCGGCATGGGGCTGGGCCTGCTCGACCTCATCGACGAGGGCAACATCGGGCTGATCGAGGCGGCCAAGCGGTTCGACCCGACCCGCAATGTCCGCTTCATCTCCTACGCCGTCTGGATCCGTCAGGCGATCGTCCACGCCTTGACCCTGTCCTCGCGCATCTTCCACATCCCCCAGAAGATGTCCGACCAGATTTCCCAGATGAAGAAGAAGACCGCCGAACTCAAGACCGAGCTCGGCCGGGACCCCACCCGGGAGGAGGTCGCCAAATCCATGGGCATCTCGGGAACGGACATCGAAGACCTCGATCTCCTCGGCGAACGGAACCTGTCCCTGAGCGACAAGGTCAACGACGACGACCTCGAGGTCGAGGAGCGGGTCAGCGACCCGGCGTCGCCCTCGATCGAATATCAGATCATCCAAGCCTCCGTCCAGCGGCAGATCCGAGAGATCCTCGGGGAACTGGATGAAAAAGAGGCACTTGTGCTAAAATTAAGGTTCGGGCTGGAAGACGACCGGCCGCGGACCCTTCAGGAGATCGGCGGCCAGCTGAATCTGACCCGTGAGAGGATCCGTCAGATCGATCAGAAGGCCATGAGGAAACTCAGCCGGTCCCACAAACTCCAGCACCTCAGAGGGTACCTCAATTGAGCGAAAAGACGGTTTGTAAGAAGTGCCAGGGGACGGGCTGGCTCCTCGAGGACGCCGGCGGGGCCCAGGTCGCCAAGCGCTGCAGCTGTTTCACCGACCGCTGGAAGCAGTCTCTGCTCGACCAGGCCAACATCCCCCGGCGCTACCAGGCCTGCCGCCTGGATAATTTCGAGGTCCACAACGACTCCCACCGGGACGCCCTGAAGATCTCCCGGCAGTTCGTCAAGAACTACCCGGCCCAGGATGTCGGGCTCGTCTTCATCGGCCCCTGCGGCGTAGGAAAGACGCATCTGGTCGTGTCCATCATCCAGGAGCTCATGCGGACGAAGGACGCGTCCTGCATCTTCTACGACTTCCGGGACCTCATCCGGGAGATCCAGAGCACCTTCACGCCCGAGTCGACTCTCTCCGAATCGGACGTCATCGGCCCCGTCTTCCAATCCGAGGTCCTGGTCCTCGACGAGCTCGGGGCGAAGAGGACGTCGGCCTGGGTCGAGGAAACCGTCTTCTACATCATCAACCACCGCTACAACCACAAGAAGATGACCCTGTTCACGACGAACTACCCCGACACCGAGGACGAAGAGGACAAGCGCGATTCCTTTTACAAGAAGGGGGGAGAGTCGCTCATCGACCGCATCGGCGTCCGGCTCCGGTCCCGGATCTACGAGATGTGCAAGGTTGTCGAGATGGGGGGCGACGACTACCGCAAGATAGCCAAGCAAGCCAGCTACCGCTTCTAGGGACTGTCCCCATGGGGGCTGTCCCTCTTGCCTTTTCGGCCTCTTTTTGCTAAATTAATCCGGCCTGCTCCCCGGTAGCTCAATTGGCAGAGCGGTTGGCTGTTAACCAATAGGTTGCAGGTTCGAGTCCTGCCCGGGGAGCCATTTTTTCTTATTCCCTCCATGAGTTTCGCGAAATATCTGTGTTGCTGGCCTGCCCGTTGCATCCCTGCGCGCTTCTAAACATAATGACGGGCAAAAACGCCGACTAGGGAGGGCAGCGATGAGCCTGACAAAGAAAGGACTTCCGGCCGTTCTAACAGATCTCGTGTTTTCTATGCTGGCCTCGTCAAGCCGCGGCAGCGCCATCATCCCCGAAACGGCCCTATACAGCGTCATAAATACGTCGATCAAATAGGACGCCCAACAGGCGCAAGATTCGTATTCGCCCGGCGAAACACCTCTTCCCCGGGGCTTCCTCAGTTAACCCAAATTTGTCCCAGCCTTAATCGTTTCTTAATTCTTCCCCTTTATATTGTACGCGGACACTAGGTGTGTTCCCTCCTAAGAGAGCCAAGTCAAGGGAGGTTAAGGTGCACCGCTTCTTGGCGGTAAGAGAACAAATGAAAATGGAGAAAGGAGAGAAAAGGATGAACAAAAGACAAAAGCTTACCCTAGCCCTCGTCTTTGGCACGCTGGTTCTGCCCCTGGCAAGCCTGCTGGCCCAGACGACGACGGCCCCGCCGCAGACCTTCAGTGCGACGGTCTATCTTGACTATCG
This sequence comes from Acidobacteriota bacterium, assembly GCA_014894455.1. Taxonomy (GTDB): domain Bacteria; phylum Acidobacteriota; class Aminicenantia; order Aminicenantales; family Saccharicenantaceae; genus RBG-16-66-30. Next base: position 66,104 of record JADBLN010000091.1, read on the forward strand.
CTATTACCTGACAAATGCGGGCCCCATCACCCTGAAGCCCACAGACCCAACCAAAGCATACCTCAGCAATCAGTTCGTTTTCCGCAGGGCCTATTTCACCTATGAGAACAAGATCAGCGACAACCTGAAGTTCCGGTTCCGCTTGGACGCCGACAACACGGCCAACGTCACCGGCGTTACGCTGACTGGCTCGCCGGTGACGGGGGCTTCTACGAGCAAGGACGACAAGCTGCGTCCCTTTATCAAGCACATTTACCTCGAATATTCCAATTTCCTGGTCGATAAGCTCGTCCTCAATGTCGGCATGATCGAAACCCTGACGTTCAAGCCGGCCGAAGAACGATGGGCCTACCGGAGCGTAGCCAAGACGTTGGTCGACGGCTACAAGGACATCACCAAGAAGGAGATCAGGGCCACGAGCGCCGACATCGGCGTGAGCTTGAAGTATCCTGTGGCCAAGTATTTCCGGCTGGCCGCCATGATTTCCAACGGGGCTGCTTACTCCCACGCAGAAAACGACCAGTTCAAAAAGCTCATGTTCCAGGCCCAGTTCGTTCCCGTCGCCGGCTTTTCCGTCGTCGGCTATTATGATTATGAACGGCAGCTCCAGGTGGCTTCGATCCCCGTGGAGACGAAGCCTGCCGGCCAGATGTTCAAGCTCGACGTTTTTTTCGAGATGGTCAAGAACCTCATCCTCGGCGGAGAGGGATTCCAGTACAAGAACGATCTCTATCAGACGGGCGGAACGAAGTACAACGTGGCCGGCTGGTCGGCCTTCGGCCGCTACATCCTTAGGCCCGATAAGCTCTCGCTCTTCGCCCGCTACGACAGCTACGTGCCAAATAGCCTGGACCGCGCGAATCAGGATATGAGCCTGGCCATCGTCGGCTTCGACTGGGCCCCCTATCACGACAGCTGGAAGCTTCAGCCGAACGTCTGGTTCACCAATTACAAGAATCCGAACTACTATTCGACGGTCGCGACCTCGAAGAATGATGTCTCCTTCAACCTGACGTTCTTCCTGTCCTTCTGAGGACCGGAGCGGACGAGGCATCAAGAATAACGCAACAAGGAGAAATGACATGAAAAAGACGATCATGAGCACAATCACGACCCTGGCCCTCCTGAGCAGCATCCTCCTGGCCGCCCCGGCCAAGAAGATGATCCAGGTCAAGGGCTCCTACACCATGGTCAACCTTGTCCAGATCCTGGCCGAGGAATACATGACCAAGAACCCCGGCGCGGCCATCGCCGTTCTCGGCGGCGGGTCCGGCACGGGCATCACCGGCCTCATCAACCAGACCTGCGACATCGCCGACCACTCCCGGGAGTGGAAACAGAAAGAAATCGACCAGGCCTGGGAAAAGGGCGTCACTCCCCGATTTTTCATCATCGCCGTCGACGGCCTGAGCATCGTCGTCAACGAGAAAAATCCCATCGAGAGACTCACCCTGGCCCAGGTCGGCGCCATCTACCGGGGCGAGATCAAAAACTGGAAGACGCTGGGCGCCTATGACAAGCCGGTCTCCCTCTATGGCCGCCAGTCCAATTCCGGTACCTACACCTTCATGCAGGAATTCGTCCTCGGCAACAAGAACTTTTCGATGGATACGAAAGAAATGAACGGCAACGCCCAGATCATCGAGAGCATCCTCCAGGATGAGGGTGCGGTCGGCTACGTCGGCGTCGGCTACCTCTACGACCAGACCGGGAAGATCCGCAAGGGCCTCAAGGTCCTGAACATCTCCAAGACACCTGACGGCGAAGCCTATGCGCCGACGGACAAGGCCGCCATCGACTCCGGCAAATACCCGATTTCCCGGCCCCTTTACCAGGCCACCAACGGTAAGCCGAACGCGGACGCCGCCAGGTTCATCGCCTGGGAAACGGGCCCCGAGGGGCAGGCGATCGTCGAGCGCGAGGGTTTTTTCGCCATCAGCCCGGCCCACAAGGCTCAGAACGACAAGAACCTCAAGTGACTTGACGGGCGCCAAAGTATTCGCAAAGATTTGAGCACGGGAGAGAGGCCCTGGTAGGGGAATGAGAATGAGGAAATGGGCAAGCCTCGAGGAGTCCGTAATCAGGGCCTTCTTTCTGACCTGCGGGATTCTGGCCGTTCTGGTCCTGGTCGGCATCTTCGCCACCCTTCTTTCCACGGCCGTCCCCGCGTTTAAAGAGATCCATCTTTCCGAATTCCTCCTGAAGAAAAACTGGGACCCGACCTCCCCGGAAAAGGCGGAGTACGGGATCCTGTCCATGATCGTGAGCACCCTCATGGTGACGGGCGGCGCCCTCCTCCTGGCTGTCCCGATCGGCATCGGCGTCGCCGCTTATCTCTCGGATGTCGCCCATTGGCGTGTCCGGGAGATCGTCAAGCCCATCGTCGAGATCCTGGCGGGCATCCCCTCGGTCGTCGTCGGCTTTCTGGGGATCGTCCTGTTCGGGCCGGCCATCGCCAAGATCTTCCACATCGGCAACGGACTGAACGCCGTCAACGGGAGTGTCCTGCTGGCGATCATGTCGTTGCCGACGATTATCAGCATCTCCGAGGACGCGTTGAACGCCGTGCCTCAGGCCTATGGCGAAGCGTCCCTGGCTCTCGGCGCATCCCGGTGGCAGACGCTCTTCCGGGTGAAAGTTCCCGCCGCCCTGTCCGGCATCATCGCCGCCTGCATGCTCGGCATGGGCCGAGCCATCGGCGAAACAATGACCGTCCTCATGGCCACGGGTAACGCCCGGGCCTTTCCCCACGGCTTCCTGAGTTCCGTCCGGACCATGACCGCAAACGTCGCCATCGAGCTTGGGGAAGTCCCCTACGATACGACGCATTATTACGCCCTTTTCGCCATCGGCCTCGTCCTGTTCGTCATGACCTTCATCGTCAACCTGGTCGCCGATGTCATCCTCAGAAAATACCAGGAGCGAGAACAATGAAACAGGCCAGGCGGAAAAAGATCGCCCAGTTCCTTGGCTTTTTCCTGCTCCGCGCCGGCCTCACCCTCGTCTTGGCCATTCTGCTCCTATTCCTCTACGACATCGGGCGGAAGGGCGGCGGCACGATTAGCTGGGAGTTCCTGAGCCAGGCCCCACGAAAAGGAATGACGGAGGGCGGGATATTTCCGGCCATTTTCGGGACCTTCCTCGTGACTCTCATTACGGCCATCCTGGCCGTGCCCCTGGGCATGTGCGCCGCGATCTACCTCAACGAATACGCCACTCAGGGCCGTCTGACCCGCCTCATCCGGCTGTCCATCCGGAACCTGTCCGGCGTGCCGTCCATCGTCTATGGCCTTTTCGGCGTCATTCTGTTCGTCAACATCATGCGCTTCGGGACGTCCGTCCTCTCCGCCGGCCTCACGTTGGGACTGATGACGCTTCCCTGGACCATCACAGCCAGCGAGGAGGCCCTGAAAACCGTCCCCAATTCCTACCGCGAGGGCGCCCTGGCGCTCGGCGCGACCAAATGGCAGTCGATCCGGACCAACGTCCTGCCCTATGCCGTTCCCGGCATGTTGACAGGGACCGTTCTCGGCTTGGCCAGGGCGGCCGGGGAGACGGCGCCCATCCTCTTCACGGGGGCGGCTTTCTTCCTGCCCTATCTTCCGAAATCCCTGGGAGACCAGTTCATGGCGCTGCCGTACCATCTCTACATCATGGCCACTCAACATCATCAGATCGAACAGGTCCGGCCGATCGCCTACGGGACAGCCCTGGTCTTGATCGTCCTGGTCCTGGGCATGAACATGACGGCCGTGGTTATCCGCTACAGGCTGAGAAGGAAACGAAGATGAACGTCGAGACAGGCATCGCCAAGATCGAAACGAGAGACCTCGACTTCTACTATGGACCTACCCGGGCGCTGAAGCGCGTCAACGTTTCCTGTTACAAGAACCGGGTCACGGCCATCATCGGCCCCTCGGGATGCGGCAAATCGACGTTCATCCGGACCCTCAACCGGATGAATGATGTCATCCCGGGGACGCGGGTCGAGGGAACGATCCTGCTTGACGGGAAGGACGTGCATGCCCCGGACGTCGATGTCGTGGAACTGCGGCGACGGGTGGGCATGGTCTTTCAAAAACCCAACCCCTTTCCGAAGTCCATATTCGACAACATCGCCTACGGGCTCCGGATCAACGGGATGAAGGACAAGAGGAAGCTCGAGGAGGTGGTCGTGAGGAGTTTGCGGGGCGCCGCCCTCTGGGAGGAAGTCAAGGACCGGCTGGACGAGAACGCGTTCGCTCTGTCGGGCGGCCAGCAGCAGCGCCTCTGTATCGCCCGGGCCCTGGCCGTCGAGCCCGAGGTCATCCTCTTCGACGAACCCTGCTCGGCCATCGACCCCATCGCCACGGCCAAGGTCGAGGACTTGATTGAAACCCTCGAAAAAAGCTACACTGTCGTCATCGTGACGCACAACATGCAGCAGGCGGCCCGCGTTTCCGACTACACGGCCTTCATGATGCTCGGGGAGCTCGTCGAATTCGACGTCACGGAGAAGATCTTCACGAACCCGGTGAATAAGCTCACCGAGGAATACATCACGGGACGGTTCGGGTAAAACGGGCCGCGCCGGCGTCCGGAGGAGAAGCCATGTCGAAAATGGAACGCCCGTTCGACGAAGAATTGAAATTGCTCAAGGAAAAGCTCCTGGATATGGCTTCGCGCGCCGAGGAGCAGATCGGCTTGGCCGTTCGGGGGCTCAAGGACCGAAAGCAGGAAATGGCGTGCGAGGTCCTCGAGAAAGAGGAAGCGATCAACCGATTTGATATCGAGATCGACGATATGGCCATGAGGCTCCTGGCCCTCCGGCAGCCGATGGCCACGGATCTCCGCTTCATCACCTCGGCCATGAAGATCGGAAGCGACCTCGAGCGGATCGGCGACCTGGCCGTCAACATCGCTGAGCGGACCCTGGAACTCCTCAAGTCCCCCCAACTCAAGCCGCTGATCGATATCCCCCGGATGGCCGAAATGGCCCAGGAGATGGTCCGGGACGCCCTCAACGCCTTCGTCAACCGCGACGCGGACCTGGCTAAAAACGTCTGCCAGCGGGACGATCAGGTCGACCAGCTCAACAACCAGATCTTCCGGGAGCTCCTGACGTTCATGATGGCCGATGCGACGACCATCCCCCGCGCGGTTGACCTGATCCTCGTCGGCCGCCACCTCGAGCGGATCGCCGATCATGCCACCAACATCGGCGAGGACGTGATCTACATGGTCCGGGGCAAGACGATCAAGCACCGTATCGAGGAAGGCCTGTTCACCGGCCTCCAAGGCTGCCTCGGCCCGGATCAGAAAAAATAGGGACCCGAAAAAGGCCCTAGCTCATCCTCCGGATTCGAACTTCGATCTCTTTTTCTCCCTGAAGGAGCTTCACCACTTTTGAGGTGTCCGTTTCTCCAAAATGGTAGGGATAGAGGATCTTCGGGCGGAAGGCCCGGGCCGCATCGGCGACCATCTCCGGACTCATCGTGTAAGGAAGGTTCATCGGCAGAAAGGCGACGTCGATGTTTTTCAAGGCCTTCATCTCCGGCGTATTCTCGGTGTCGCCGGCGATGTAGAGGCGCTTGTCGCCGAAGGTTATGATGTAGCCGTTGCCTGCGCCCTTGGGATGGAATGGAGTTCCGTCCGGTCTTTTGTGAGCGATGTTGTAGGCGGGGACCGCTTCGACGGGGAGGCCGAGGACGGTCCGGGTGTCGCCGTTGGCCATGATGAGGGCGTTCGGAAGTTTCCCGGCACAGGCCTTGGAGGCGATGACCGTCGTGTCGGGCTTGAGGATGGCCTGCAAGGCCTTCGGGTCCATGTGGTCGAAGTGTTCGTGGGTGACGAGGACGAGATCGGCCTTGGGGAGAGCGGCGTAGTCGGCGACTTCACCGTAGGGATCGACATGGATCGTCTTGCCCTCGAAGGTCATCATCAGGGTTCCATGGCCGAGGAACGTGATCTCGAGATCACCCTTCGATGTCGGGATGACGTCTTTTTCGAATTTTTGCCGAGCCGAGGCGATTCCGGCCAGGCCCAGGACCAGGGAACAAAGAGAGATGACGAGTTTGCCCATGAAACGCTCCTGCGAACAGTTATTATTAATTATATACCGCCGGCCGTTCGGGCACAACCGGCCGGCGCCGCTCGAACCCTCTTGCAGAAGGACGAAAAAAATCGGTGTCAAATAACAACTTTTTTATTATAATAGCCCCACATGAGAGGAGCGAGGTGACGGATGCCTCCTGTGATCGCCGCCCTTGACGACGAGGCCGATATCCTCGAGCTTCTAAGGGTCAGCCTCCAAAAAGCGGGCTACCGGTTCGAGGGCTTCCAAGAAGCGGAGGACCTCTACCGCTATCTGGCCCGCGAGAAGCCGAGCCTCATTCTGCTCGACCTGATGCTTCAGGACACTGACGGACTCGAGGTTTGCCGGCAGATCCGGAAATCCGATGAGCTCGCCCAAGTCCCCATCATTATGCTGACGGCCCGGGGGGACGAATCGGACAAGGTCGTCGGGCTCGAGCTCGGCGCCGACGATTACATGACCAAGCCCTTTTCCGTCAAGGAGCTCGTGGCCCGGATCCACGCCGTGCTGCGACGGCCCGGGGGAGGGGAGGCCGCCAAGAGGATCTCCGTGGGGACCCTGGTCATCGACGTCGATAAGTTCGAAGTCACGACGGAGGGGGCGAAGGTCGAGCTGACGGCGACGGAATTCAAGATCCTCCAGCTCCTGGCTTCGCGCAAGGGACGCGTGTTCACCCGGGACCAGATCCTCGATTTCCTCTGGGGCAACGAAAAAGCCGTCGTCGACCGGACCGTCGACGTCCACATCCGCAACCTGCGCGAGAAACTGGGCGCGGCGGCCTCCCTGATCAAGAATATCCGCGGCGTTGGGTACAAGCTCGAAGAATGAAAAAGACGCTTTTTCTGAGGGTTTTTTTAGGATACGCGGCGGTCATCTTTCTGTTGGCTCTGGCCGTGATGTTTTTCGCTCCGCCGCAAATGCGGAGGCATCACATCGAGGAGAGGGCGGCCGGCCTGGAACACATGGCGCTTCTCCTGGAAGGCCAGGTCCTCCCGTACCTTACCGGAACGGGCACCGGCGACCTGGCCGGGTTCGTAGCCTCCGTCGGGAGGAAAACGGCGACGCGGATCACGGTGATCGACGCGGCCGGCAACGTTCTGGCCGACTCGGAGAAGGAAGCCCGCGACATGGAGAACCACCTTTACAGGCCGGAGCTCCAGGCCGCGCTCCAGGGCGAGAAGCGGATGTCCATCCGCCAGAGCTCGACCCTCAAGCAGGAGATGATGTACATGAGCGTCCCTCTCGAAGCGGGCGGCAAAGTCGTCGGCGCTCTCCGGCTGAGCTTTTTCATGAAGGACCTCGAGGCTCTCCTGGACGCCCTGCGCGGCGATCTCTTGAAAATCGTCGGGCTGGTGACCCTGTTTGCCCTGGCTATCGCCTTCTTCCTCAGCCGCTCCGTTTCCCGACCGGTCCGGGAGTTCATCGGCGCGTCGGCGCGCGTATCTTCCGGCGATTTCGAAGTCGTGGTTTCGACGCGCCGGAGCGGGGAGTTCAGGGACTTCGCGCACGGCTTCAATGCGATGGCCGGAAAGCTCAAGGCCATGTTCGGGGAGATCCGGGTGCAGAACGAGGAGATCAACGGCATCTTGGCCTCCATCCGGGAGGGCCTCTGCGTCCTTGACAAGGACCTCCGGGTCGTCCTATGCAACGCGAGTTTCCGCCGCATCATTCGTAACGACGCTCCAGAAGGGCGCTATTTCTGGGAGGTCGTGAGGAACTCGCGTCTCGGGGATGTCGTGCGGAAGGTCCGGGAGAGCAGGGCCGAAGCGTCGGAGGAGACGCCGGTCGGCGGGCGGGACTATTTCTGCAACATCGCCTATCTCGCTGCGGGCGACCGCCTGGTCGTGACGCTCCATGACATCACGGAATTCCGCGCCCTCGAGAAAATCAAGAAAGACTTCGTCGTCAACGTCTCTCACGAGCTCAAAACGCCGCTGACGGCGATCAAGGGTTTTGTCGAAACCATGGAACCCAAGGCCGAGGAGGAGAACCGGCCCTACCTCGAAATCGTTCGGAGAAACACGGACCGTCTGATCGCCATCGTCGAGGACCTCCTCACCCTGTCCCAGCTCGAGGACCGGGGGATGAAGGTCGAGAGAACAGAGGTCCACGTCCGGCCGCTGGCCGAGAGCATCCTCGGGCTGTTCGAGAAACGGGCGCGGGAAAAGGGTCTCACCCTAACTCTAGAGTCGTCCCCCGACCTGCCCTCGATTCAGGCCGACCCTCTGCAGGTCGAAGGCCTACTCCTCAACCTGGTCGACAACGCCGTGAAGTACACCGACAAGGGGCGCGTGACGGTCCGCCTCGGGACGCGCGACGGCCGGCTGGCCATCGAGGTCGAGGACACGGGTCTCGGCATAGACTCCGTTCACGTGCCCCACATCTTCGAACGATTTTACGTCGTCGACAAGTCCCGGTCCAAGAAGCTCGGCGGAACGGGCCTCGGTCTGTCCATCGTCAAGCACATCGTCCTCGCCCATCAGGGGACGGTAACGGTCAAGAGCCGACTTACCGAGGGGACGACCGTCACGGTGCTCCTTCCGATCGCTTAGCGGGCCCGGCCGTTTTTCCCCGGCTCTGTTCATGGCTCGATGGCGGTTGGTTTCGGATCGTCCCCAAGCATGTTTGCCACCGGCGGACTCTTTGGTATAATGTCGGACTCCGGAGTTCCGTAGGCGTATTGAAGCGATGAGCGGCCGGCCGGTCCCGGAAAACGCCGAAGAACAAATCCATGAGCGATTTATTGAAATTCGTCGAGAATGAGGTCCAGCTCGCGGCCCTCGCTTTTCTTGCCGTCGTCTACGCGGTCCGTTTGATCTGGATATTCCGCTTCCGCTCCCGGAAGGAAAGGACGTTCGCTGCCGGAAGCGAGGCTGGGGGCGTCGGTTATTCCCTCATGAACGTGGCCATGCCCTGGGCCATGGAATCGACCCGGAAACGGCCCGGCTTCTATGCCCAATTCGTCGTTTTCCACCTCGGCGTTGTCGCCGCCATCACCGCGACGTTCATCATCCCGTACGCGCCCGAAATATTCAGAATCCGCGCTGTCGCGATCGCTTTCCAGGCCCTCCTGGCCGCGGCCTTCCTCGTCGGACTGCTGCGCCTGGTCCGGCGGCTGGCGAATCCCGTCCTCCGCTTGATTAGCTCCGCCGACGATTACCTCTCTCTCACGCTCATGATCATGTTCTTCGGCGCGGGGGTCCTGGCCGTGCCCAACGATTACCGAAGGGCGGAATGGCCGCTACTCCTGTTTTTCGGGCTGACGGCCTTTTTCCTGATTTACGTTCCTTTTTCAAAGATCTGCCATTATCTCTATTATCCATTCACCCGCTTTTACCTGGGCCGTTCGATGGGCCACCGCGGGGCTTTCCCGCGGGGAAGGAAGGCAGGGACGCAGGCCCCCGGGCCGGTGCAGGAGAATCGCGGTTGAAACGCGCGAAAAGCGTCCCCTCGGGCGTCGTGTCGGCGCCGCTCGACACTCGTACGCAGGCCCAGGCAAAA
>JADBLN010000091.1:75777-112300 GCA_014894455.1 Acidobacteriota bacterium
CCCCTCGGGCGTCGTGTCGGCGCCGCTCGACACTCGTACGCAGGCCCAGGCAAAAGAGACCGGACTCCCGTCGGTGAAAGAAGGGCGCCTCCGGACTTACGAACCCGGCGACAATGTTCAGAGGTTCCTCGACCTGCTCGGGCGGCGCATCACTAGGTCCCTGGCCGTCTCCATGACCGCCTGCGTACACTGCGGGCTGTGCGCGGAATCCTGCCATTACTTCCTGGCCAGGCCGGACGACCCGACGATGGCGCCCGTCTGGAAGGCCGACCAGATCCGCAAGATCTTCAAGAAGTATATCGACTGGACGGGCCGGGTCGCCCCGTGGTGGGTCAAGGCCGGTTCGCTCCGCGACGATGAAGACCTCAACCGCCTGAAGAACATCGTCTTCGGCAGCTGCAGCGCCTGCCGCCGCTGCACCTACAACTGTCCGATGGGCGTCGATACGGGCCTGCTCGTGAGGTTCACCCGGGGACTTCTGACCGAACTCGGCATCGTTCCCGAGGGCGTCTTCAACGTCAGCCGGGACCAGTGGGAAACGGGAAACCAGATGGCCGTCACCGAGCAGGACTACCTGGAGACGCTCGAATGGATGCGGGACGAGGTCCGGACCGAGCTTGGGACGGCGAGCGTTGACATCCCCGTGGACAAGCCGGACTGCGAAGTGCTCTACACGATCAATCCCCGGGAGATCAAGTTCGACCCCCGCTCGATCGCCCACGCCGCCAAGGTCTTCCACGCGGCGGGCGAGTCCTGGACCCTGCCGAAATGGGGCTGGGACCAAACGAATTTCGGGCTTTTTTCCGGAGACGACAAGCTGGGGGCCTACGTCGCCCGCAACGTCTATGAGGCGGCCGAGAGGCTCCGGGCGAAGAGGATCGTCATCTCCGAGTGCGGCCACGGCTACCGGTCGACCCGCTGGGAAGGATACAACTGGGCCGATTACGACCAGAAGCTCCCGACGGAATCGGTCGTCGTCACTCTCAAGCGCTACCTCGGAGAGGGCCGGATCGCCGTCGATCCCTCGCGCAATCCCGATGCCGTGACCTTTCACGATTCCTGCAATATCGCCCGCTCCGGCGACCTCGTCGAGGAGCCGCGCTGGGTCCTGCGCAGGGTCTGCACCGACTTCCGGGAAATGTTCCCCAACAGGAGGGAGAATTTCTGCTGCACGGGGGGCGGCGGACTGCTGTCGATGGCCGAATATCGGCCTCTGCGCCTCGAGGTGGCGAAAATCAAGGCCGAACAGCTCCGGGCCACGGGGGCCAAGCTCGTCTGTACGATGTGCCATAATTGTGTCGACGGGCTGAACGACGTCATCAAGCATTACAAGTTGCCCATGCGGGTCGTCCAGGTCCTCGAGCTCGTGTCCAACGCCCTGGTCGTGCCCGGAAGAAACGAAACAAAGAAAACCGCGCGATAGCCTTCCGGTCCACGGGGACGGGGAGGCGAGGAGAGAAGGAGATGCCGCACATCGAAGTCGATGGAAAACGGATCGAAGTCAACGAAGAGGGCTTTCTGGCCCACCCCGAGGAATGGAACGAGGAGACGGCCAGGCTCCTGGCCAAGGCCGAGGAAGGTCTCGAGGCCCTGACGGCCGAGCATTGGGCCGTCGTCAGGTTCATCCGCGAATATTATATGGAGAAAAATCTGGCCCCCATGGTCCGGAAAATGTGCCAGGCCACGGGTTTTCCTCTCATGAAGATCTACGACCTTTTCCCGTCGGGCCCCGCCAAGGGCGCCTGCAAGGTCGCCGGCCTGCCCAAACCGGACGGCTGCGTTTAGTGAGGATCGCGCACGAAGAGGAGAGGGGAGGGATCCCGAGCTGCCGGGGCCTCAACGCTTGGGCTTGAACGCGGCGATCTTCCCGACGGCCTGGATGGCCGTCCGGATGTGATCCTCAGTGTTGAACGGACCGATCCCGAACCTGACGCCGCCGTGGATTTTATCGGTCCCTATCTGTTCGTGGACGAGGGGCGCGCAGTGGAGCCCTGTCCGGCAGGCGATCCCGAAATCCACGTCCAGTATCGTCCCCACGTCGGCCGCGTCCATGCCCTCGATGTTGAAGGCCAGCACGGCGATGTGGTTTTCAAGGCTGTCAAGGCAGTACAGTTTGACGCGGGGGATGGCCCGGAGCCCGTCGAGGAGGATTTGGGCGAGCCTCATTTCCTCGGCATGGACGGTCTCGAGTCCCTTGCCCAGGAGCCAGTTCAACCCGGCTTTGAGGCCGGCGATGCCCATGACGTTGGGAGTCCCGTATTCGAGCCGGTAAGGGTATTCGTCGAGATGGGCCCGGACGGCGGAGCGCACGCCCGTGCCGCCGGCGCGGGTGTGACGGATCTCGACGCCTTCCCGGACATAGAGCCCCCCGATGCCCGTCGGTCCGAGCAGGGACTTGTGGCCGGTGAAGGCCACGACGTCGAGGCACTGGGCGTTCATGTCGATCGGGACCTTGCCCGCCGACTGGGAGGCGTCGATGGCGAAGGGGATGCCCGCCTCCCGGCAGAGCCTGCCGATCTCGGCGACGGGCTGGACGGTGCCGATGACGTTCGAGGCGTGGTTGACGATCACCAGGCGCGTGTTGGGCCTGAACCTCTTGCGGATTTCTTGGGGATCGACGAAGCCGGCCGCGTCAAAAGGCACGAAGTCGACAGCCACCCCTTCCCGGGAGAGATGGTAAAGAGGCCGGAGGACGGAATTGTGCTCGAGTGTCGTCGAGATGGCGTGGTCGCCGGGACGGAGCATGCCGAAGATGATCAGGTTCAGGGCGTCGGTCGAGTTGTAGCCGAAGCAAAGCCGGTTGGGGTCGGTGCCGTTGAAGAATTCAGTCAGCATCTTCCGGGTCTCTTCGACGACCAGCCCGGCCTCCATGCAGAGGTCATAGCCGGAACGGCCGGGGTTGACGCCGAAATGCCGGTAGAAATGATCCATGTACGTGTAGACTTCTTCGGGCTTGGGGAAAGAAGTCGCCCCGTTGTCGAGGAAGATCAGCTCGCTCATGCTCTCGCTCCGTCTACGGTATTCCCGGAAACCGCTCCGGGATGGATAATACTAAACAAAGCTATTCCGAATTGCAACCGTGGGCCGCATTTGGTTAAGATGGAGGAGAGGTGAGGCGTGATTTATTTTCTGAGCCTCGGCAGCAACCTAGGAAACAAGACAAGAAACCTGGCCCGGGCCGGGCGGCTCCTCGGCGAGTGCGGAATGGAAATCCTGACGGCGTCGTCTATCTACCTGACGGAACCCGTCGATAACCGCGACCAGCCCTGGTTCGCGAACCAGGCCCTCGAGGTTCGCTCCGTCTTCGACCCGCCGGCCTTGCTCCGCCTCGCGAAATCGATCGAAGCCCGGATGAAACGCGTCCCGACCGTGGCCAAGGGTCCCCGGACGATCGACATCGACATCCTGCTGGCCGGCGACCTCGTCATCGACACTCCGGAGCTCGTCATTCCTCATCCACGACTGGTCCAAAGGAATTTCGTCCTCGTGCCGCTCGCCGAGATCGCTCCGGACTTCGTCCATCCGGTCCTGGGCAAGACCATCCGGGAACTAGCCCTGGCATCCGCCGACTCCGCGCGGGTGATCGCGAAGAAACGCCGGCGCGCTTGACGCGAGGAGCCCGCCTCGCCTAATTTGCTTTAACGCCAGGCCGCCGGGTTAGCGGAGCAAAATCATGGAAGAATCCATCGGCTATGCGCGTCTAAAATCTATAAAGGAGATTTTTACATGCATAAGCGGACTTTAACCTCAGTCCTCATATGTGCTTTACTCACTATCGCGGCTCAGGCTATGGAGATTCGGGGGACCTTGGTCAGCCCCGGCCAGAATCCGGTCGCCGGGGCCGTCGTCCTTCATCGGGAGAGCGGGGCCAAGACCGAAACCGATGCCGAGGGCAAGTTCGTCCTGGATCTTCCGGAAGCGAACCGCATCCGGCTCGAGGTCGTTCACCCCGATTACTACGAGCGCGAATTCCTGATCGAACGCAAGACCCTCGGCAAGAAGGTCCTGCTCGTCCTCGTCCCGCTGATCCGGCAGAACGAGGAGGTCCTTGTCACGGCGCTCCGGTATCCCGAGCCGTCGATCAGCGTTCCCGCGGCCAGCACGGTCGTATCGGGCGAGGCGCTGTCCGAAAAGATGGCGTCCAACATCACCGAGGCCCTGCAGGACGTCCCGGGCGTCGGCGCTCTCGGCTCGGCCGGGTTCTCGCTCGTCCCTTCGGTGCGGGGCCTGGCCCGCCGCAGAGTCCTCTATCTCATCGACGGCGCCCGGCTCGAAAGCGACCGCCGGACGGGACCCAACGCCTCGTTCGTCAGCCCTGAGGACATCGAACGGATCGAGGTCCTCAGAAGCTCCTCATCGGTCTTCTACGGCTCCGACGCCATCGGAGGCGTCATTCACCTCATGACCAGGACGCCCCGCTTCGACGGCGGTATCCACGGCCGCCTGCTGGCGGGATACGGCACGGTCAACGGAGAGACGGGGGTTGGCCTCTCTCTGGAGGGTTCGGTCAAGTCGTGGGCGTTCTCTCTTTCCTACCAATATGCGGACGCCGACGAATACCGGGCGCCAGGGGGAATGAAAATCCTTCAATCCCAATACACGCAGGGAAGCCTTCTAGCCAAGATCGCCCACCGCACGGAGAAAAGGGAAGTCGACATCATCTTCCTCGGGGCCCGGGGAACAGACGTCGGCAAGCCGAACACCACGGCTGCGACCAAGCCGACCTGGTACCCCAGGGAAAACCAGAACCTCCTGCAGTTCCATTGGAAGGAAAAAAATGTCGGGAAAGACGGGGAACTCCTCTTCCACGCCTTCGTCAACCCCAATTTCTTGGAAACCCTGACCGACACCTACGCCGGCTTCCTGACCTTGGAGTCCTTCGCCAAGACCGACAGCACCGAGTTCGGGTCCCAGTTGTCCTATGCCAAGAAAATCGCGCGCTCCTTCAGGCTCGAGGGCGGCATCGATTATTTCGGGCGGGGCACGGCCGACGCCTATAACGAATACACGTCTTACGACGAATTCGGCGCCGTGACCGAGGTCGTCGAGGAATTTCCCTACGTCGACGGCAGCCGGGACGACCTCGGCTTCTTCCTGTCCGCGGACTATTCGGGGATCGAGCGGTTGGATATCCTGGGTGGCGTGCGCTACGATCTTCTCCGGATGAAGGCCCTGCCCTTGGGAGAAGCGCCTATCGTAACCAAGGAAAATCAGGCGACCGGCTTCCTGGCCGTCTCCTACAAGCTCGTGAAAAACGTGACCGCCTTCGTCAACCTGTCCAGGGCCTACCGCCTGGCCAGCATCAACGAGCGCTTCTACACCGGGATCAGCGGCCGCGGCTTCATCGTCGGAAACCCGGACCTCCGGCCTGAGAGCAGCCTCAACCTCGACGGCGGGCTGAAGCTCCTCGGCCGGCGTTTTTTCTTGGGGCTCTACGCTTTCCGCTATCAGATCGACGACATGATCGAGCGCTATCGGCTCGACCCTTCGACTTATACCTACGGGAACATCGAAAAGGGCCGGCTGCAGGGACTCGAGTTCGAGGCCGAGGCGTTCCTTCTTCCAGGCTGGAAGGTCTTCGGGAACGTCGCCACGATCCGCGGCAGGAGCCTGGAGACCGGCGTCTCCCTGAACGACATCCCCCCCTTCCAGATCTACACGGGGACGAGGGTTTGGAAGGGGAAGTTGTCGGCGGAGTTCAACGCGACGTTCCGCCTGGCCAAGGCCTTTCCCGGACCGGCCGAGATCGAAGTGGCCTCATCGGAACTCGTCAACCTCAAGGCGAGCTATCTCTGGCACGGCTTGAATTTCTATGTCACCCTCGGGAACGTGTTCAACGCGGCCTATATCGCCAGGGCGGATTCCGAGGCCATGGTCGAACCGGGCAGGAACCTCCGCCTCGGGTTCGTCTACGCGTTCTAGACGAGGAGTCGTCGGCCTCAGAAAGCGTCGACGAAGTGCTCGAGCCGATAGCCGTCCCCGTCACCGAACAGGATGGAGATGACGTCGAAACGGCAGGCGGCGTCGCCGAGGGGGTTCTCCACCAAGTATCCCAGGGCAATTTTCCGGATCTGCCGCTGCTTGCCGGGGGTCACGGATTCCTCCGGCCGGCCGAAGGATTCGTCGGCCCGGGCCTTGACCTCGACGAAGACGAGCGTCGTTCCATCCCGGGCGACGATGTCGATCTCGCCATGGAACATGCGGAAGCGCCGGGTGACGATGGCGTATTTTTTCTTCTCCAGATAGGCGCAGGCGATCTCTTCGCCCCGCAGGCCCAGGGCCTGAGTGCTGCGCTTGCCGTCGGTCACGGTCCTAGAATGGCTCCTTCGAAAGCTCAGGTCCGCGGCAGGACGATTTTTTTCCAGCGGACGCTGTCCTTGGTATCCTCGAGGAGGATGCCCTCGGCCAGGAGCTCTTTGCGGATCGCGTCGGCCAGGGCGAAGTCCTTGTCCGCCCGAGCCTTCTGCCGGGCCTCGATCCTTTCTTGGATCTCGCTGTCCAGCCGGTTTGGCATATCCGAAGGCTGTTTTTTGACGACGGTGCCGACCGCTCCTGTCGCCGAAACGCCGGTGAGAGCCGCGATTTTGCCCGATGCCGATCTGATAGGGGAGGGCTTGATCGCCAGGACTTCGTCGAGCGAAGAGAAAAGATCGAGGACTTTTTGAGCGGCACTCTTAGACACCTCTCCCCGGGAGAGAAGGGGATTGAGGCTCTTGATGAGGCTGAAAATTACGGCCATGGACTCCGAAATGTTGAGGTCGTCTTCGAGCCCGGTGACGAATCCCTCGCGGGCGGTTTCGATGAGCGGCAGTACCTCCGCCGTTTCCGCCGTCCCATTCGTGACGTCCTTGAGCTCGCCGAGGAAGTTCCCGATTCTCTGGCGTGCGGCCTTGGCCTGTTCCAGAGCCTCAAAGGTGAAGTTGAGCATTTTCCGGTAATGCGTGGAGAGAAGGAGGAATCGGACCTCTCGTGGGTCGTAGCCCTTGGACAGAATGTCCTCAAGCGTGTAGAAGTTGCCCTTGGACTTGGCCATTTTCTCGCCGTCGACGACGAGATGGTGGCAGTGGAGCCAGAAGTTGACAAACTTGACGCCGCTTGCCGCCTCGGACTGGGCGATCTCGTTCTCGTGGTGGGGGAAGATGTTGTCCACTCCGCCGCAGTGGATATCGAACGTCCGGCCGAGGTACTTGGAACTCATGGCCGAGCATTCGATGTGCCAGCCCGGCCGTCCCGGCCCGATTTCCGTCTCCCAGACGGGCTCGCCTTCTTTGGGGGCCTTCCAGAGAGCGAAGTCATGGACGCTCTCCTTCTCGTACTCGTCGGCGTCGCCGCGGCTCCCGGGCCTGAGGTCCTCGAGGTTGAACTTGGACAGGCGGCCGTAGGCGGGGAACTTGGCGATGGCGAAGTAGATCGACCCGTCCTTTTTATAGGCGAAGCCCTTTTCGAGAAGCACCTTGATGATGTCGACCATCTCCTGGATATGCCCGGTCGCCCTGGGATAATGGTCCGCCGGCAGGATGTTCAGGGTCTCGAGGTCCTTCTTGAAGGCTTCGATGAACGGCCGGGTGTATTCCTCGAGGCCGACGCCCTTGGCCTTGGCGCCGCGAATCGTCTTGTCGTCGACGTCGGTCAGGTTCATGACGTGGGTGACCTTGTAACCGGAAAAGATGAGGAAGCGCTTGAGCAGGTCCTCGAAGACGTAGGCCCGCCAGTTGCCGATGTGGGGGAAGTCGTAAACCGTCGGCCCGCAGGTGTAGAGTTTGACTAAGCCGGGCGCGACCGGCTCGAACGCCTCAACCTTGCCGCTCAGGGTGTTATGAAACCGGATCATCTCCCGCTCATCTTATTGGTTCGTCCCCCCGCCGTCAATCCCCTGGGGCGGGGTTGAACCCCTCGGGCGATTGTGACATAATTCTCCCTGTCATTTCTTCGTGAAAAGGCACTCTTCATGAACATCGAGATTGGCATCCGCAGAGAGGATATCAACAGGTGGGAGAAACGGGTCCCGTTGATCCCGGCTCACGCCCGGGAACTCGTCGACAGGCACCCCGTCGACATCAGGATCCAGCCCTCGGAGATCCGGGTCTTCAACGATGCGGACTACGGCTTGGCCGGGATCCCGGTCGAGGAACACCTGTCGCCGTGCTCCGTCGTCTTCGCCCTCAAGGAGATCCCCATCGACCTCATCGAGAAAGACAAGGTCTATGTCTTTTTCTCGCACACCGCCAAGGGCCAGAGGCAGAACATGCCCATGCTCAAGCGGATGATGGACCTCGGCTGTTCCATCATCGACTACGAGAAGATGGTCGACGAAAAGGGCCGGAGGGTCCTCTATTTCGGCAATTACGCAGGGCATGCCGGGATGGTCGACACCCTCTGGGCGCTCGGCCGCCGCCTCGATGTCGAAGGCATGGCCAACCCCTTCACCATCCTCGAGCCGACCCACCATTACAACAACCTGGTCGAGGCCAAAGAGGCCGTCGGGAAGCTGGCCTGGAAGGTCATCCGAGAAGGTCTGCCTAAGGAGCTCGGCCCCGTCGTCTTCGGATTTTTCGGGTACGGCCACGTTTCCCAGGGCGCCCAGGAGATCTTCGACATCCTGCCGGTCGAAACGGTCCGGCCGGCCGACATCCCCGAGCTCTTCGAGGGTGAGGGAGAGGCGCCCCGCAACCTCTACAAGGCCGTCTTCAAGGAAGAGGACATGGTCAGGCCCGTCGACCCGGCCAAGCCCTTCGACCTCCATGATTATAATGCGAACCCGGAAAATTACACGCCGGTGGTCGAGAAGGTCATCCCTTATCTCACGGCCATCGTCAACGGGATCTACTGGACCCCGAAATACCCGAAATTCGTCACCAAGGGTTTCCTGAAGACGCTATACGGTTCCGGCTCGCGGCCAAGGCTCCGGGTCGTTGGCGACATCACTTGCGACATCAACGGGTCCTTCGAGTGCACCGTCCAGGCGACGGACTCCGAGAACCCCGTCTACGTCTACGACCCGGCCGCGGACGAGCCCCTCATGGGGTTCGAAGGGAACGGCCCGGCCGTCCTGGCCATCTACAACCTGCCGGCGGAACTCCCCCTCGAATCCTCGACGTATTTCAGCGGCAAGCTGAAAGAGTATGTCCCGGCGGTCGCCGCCGCCCATTTCGACAGGTCGTTCTCCGAGTGCGGCCTGCCGGACGTCTTGCGCAGGGCGGTCATCCTCTACCGGGGCAAACTCACCCCGGATTACGCTTATCTCAGCCGGTCCGTCGGATAGACCGCACCGCTCCAGGGAGAAAGCCATGAAGAAGATCCTCATTCTGGGCGCCGGCCTGGTGGCCGGACCGCTCGTGAAATATCTTCTCGACCAGCCGAATTTTTCGGTCGTCGTCGCCGACGTCGAAGTCGCCAGGGCCCGGAAACTCGTCGCGGGTCACCCGCGCGGTCAGGCCGAACTCCTGGACATTTCGGACAAGGCGGTGCTCGCGGCCGCGATCGGAAGGGCCGACTTGGTCGTCAGCATGGTTCCCTACACTTTCCATCCCGTCGTCGCCGCGCTCGCGGTCGAACAGGGGAAGAGCATGGTCACGGCCTCCTACGTCAGCCCGGTCATGAGGGAGCTGGACTCGCGGGCCCGGGAGAAGGGCGTCGTCCTGCTGAACGAAATGGGGCTCGACCCGGGGATCGACCACATGGAAGCCATGCGCGTCATCCACGAGGTCCATGACTCCGGCGGTCAAGTCCTCGCCTTCACCTCGTACTGCGGCGGCCTGCCCGCCCCCGAGGCCAACACCAACCCCTTCGGCTATAAGTTCTCCTGGAGCCCGCGCGGCGTCCTGCTCGCGTCCAAGAATTCCGCCAGGTTCCTGAAGGACGGCCAGGTCGTCTCCATTCCCGCCGCCGACCTTTTTGCCAGGCCGGAAATCATCCCCATCCCCGGCCTGGGCGAGTTCGAAGGCTATCCCAACCGGGATTCGGTCCCTTACCGGGAGACCTACGGCATCCCCGAGGCCGGCACGGTCCTGCGGGGGACGCTCCGCTACCCCGGCTGGTGCGCGATTCTCAAGAAGATGGTCGAATTGGGTCTCCTCGACGAAACCCCGAAGGACCGTACCGGAGGGACGTTCCGCGGCCTCATGGCGGAGTTGGTCCAGGCGGCGCCGGGAGGCGACGTCCGCGGCGCCGTAGCCGCGCGGCTGGGCCTCGGAAGCGGTTCGGAGATCCTTTCCGGCCTGGGCTGGCTGGGGCTGTTCGAAGAAAGGAAGCTTCCGGCTGAAAAAGGTTCGGCCCTCGATAGCCTGGCCGCGCTGATGATCGAGAAGCTCCAATATGCGGCGGGGGAGAGGGACATGATCGTCCTCCAGCACGAGTTCCTGGCCCGGACCGAATCGGGGCGGAGCGAACGGATCGTTTCGACGCTCATCGATTACGGCGTGCCCGGGGGTGATTCGTCGATGTCCCGCACGGTCGGACTGCCGGCGGCCATCGCTGCCCGCCTCGTCCTCGAAGGGAAGATTCGGATGGCGGGAGTCCAGGTGCCGGTCCATCCCGAGATCTACGGTCCCGTCCTCGAGGAGTTGGGGACGCTCGGGGTCCGTTTCGAGGAGAAACGCCGGGTCCTCTGATCATGTCATGAAAAGAAAAGCCTTCGTCGCGGGCCAGTTCTATCCGGGCGACGAGGCGCGGCTTCGCCGGACGATCGGAGAGGTGTCGGGGTCTCAGGGGGCCCCGAGAAAGGCCATCGCGATCGTCTCCCCACACGCCGGCTACGTATATTCTGGACCGGTCGCCGGAGCCGTTTATTCGTCGACCGTTATCCCCGGGACGGTCGTTATCCTCGGGCCCGGGCACAGGGAGATCGGCTCGCTCTTCGCCATCCAGAGCCGAGGGAGCTGGCTGACGCCCCTCGGCGAAAGCCCGATCGAAGCGGACCTGGCTTCGCGGATCATGAAGCGATGCGCGCTCGTCGAAGAGGACGAGCAGGCCCATCTCGGGGAGCATTCCCTGGAGGTCCAGCTGCCGTTCATCCAATACTACCGGAAGGACGCGGCCATCGTGCCTATCTGCGTTTCCCACGAAGCCGGCTACGGCGAGCTCGAGTCTCTCGGCCGGGCCCTGGCCGAGGCCATCCGCGACTCCGGGAAGGAGACGCTCATCGTGGCCAGCACGGATATGAGCCACTACGTCAGTCAGAAGACGGCCGAGAAGAAGGACATGCTGGCCATCCGCAAGGTCCTCGACCTCGACCCGGCCGGTCTCTATGAAACGGTGACGAAGGAACGGATCTCGATGTGTGGCTACCAGCCGACCGCGGCCGCCCTGGTCGCGGCCATCGGGCTCGGCGCGTCCGGCGCCGAACTCGTCCGCTACCAAACTTCGGGCGAGACGACTGGGGATTACGCCCAAGTTGTTGGCTATGCTGGAATTATGGTCTTCTGAGCGGGGGCGCCCTGACTTTCAGTCATTTGACAGCAAATCGCTTTTAATGCTATAAAAAACCCTTAAGGAATCGGATGATCAGGTCTGTTTTGCGCGATAAGGATAAGATTGTCCTGACCCTCGTCATCGAGAGCTACGTCCGACACGGGCATCCGGTGAGCTCCGGGTCCATCTCCAAGACGAGACGGATCTCCGCCTCCCCGGCCACGCTTCGCAACATCATGGCCAAGCTCGAGGAGATGGGTTTCCTGTCCCAGCCGCACACGTCCGCCGGCCGGGTCCCGACCGACCTGGGCCTGCGACATTACGTCGGCGGTCTCCTGGCCGAGAAGGGCCTGCCGGAGGAGAGGGCCCCCCTTATCCAGGAGGAATTCCCCAACCGGACGGCCGACTTCGATTCCCTCCTCATCCAGGCCTGCCGGACCCTGGCCGATTACTCGGACAACCTGGGCTTCGTCATCTCCCCGCATATCTTCCGCCTCCCGTTCGAGCACCTGCGCTTCATCAAGATCTCCGACCGCAGGATTCTGGTCATCCTGGTGACCCCCTTCCACATGGTCCTGACGGAAACCTTGGAGTCGCTCTTGCCCCTGACGCAGGCCGAGCTCGATCGGGCGGCCCAGCACGTCAACCAGAATTTCCGGGGAAAGACGATCCTCTCCGTCCACGACGCCCTCCTCCGGGAACTCCCTCGTCACCGGGTCAAGTACGAGGACACGCTGAGCAAGCTCCTCGACCTGCTCAAGACCTCCATTGCCAAGGGGGAGGGAGAGAACCGGATCTTCCTCCAGGGCACCTCCCGGCTCCTGGGCAAGGCCGAGCTCTTCGACATGGACAAGCTGCGGTCCCTTTTCGAGAACTTCGAGGAGAAAGCCGCCCTCGTCAAGCTGCTCTCGGACTTCATCAGCCTCGATCGTGTCAAGGTCCTGATCGGGTCGGAGGTCAACTTTCCGAACGTCCAGGACTGCTCCCTCGTCCTCTCCCACTACGGCTACAGCAACCAGGTCCTGGGTTCCCTGGGGATCATCGGCCCGAAACGGATCCCCTACGAGAAAATCATCCCCCTCGTCGACCGCATGGCCAAGCGCCTGAGCCTGGCCATCACGGCCTTCGGTAGAG
Organism: Acidobacteriota bacterium; assembly: GCA_014894455.1. Lineage (GTDB taxonomy): Bacteria > Acidobacteriota > Aminicenantia > Aminicenantales > Saccharicenantaceae > RBG-16-66-30. The sequence goes on from JADBLN010000091.1 coordinate 88,321, forward strand.
AGGTCAGCCTATGACGGACGAAAAAGACAAGCCCGGCGAAGAGATCGAGTTCATGCCCGCGACCCCGCCGACCGTGGAGAAGACGGAAAAAAAGGAGCCGGACGACAAGGCCGCCTCGCACGAGGGCTCCCATCACTTCAAGGAAAAGCTGAGGAAAAAAGAGGCCGAGGCGAAACATCTCAAGAAAGAGCTCGACGAGCTCAAGGAACAGTATCTCCGCAAGCTCGCCGACGCCGAGAATCTGCGCAAGCGCCTCGAGCGCGAAAAGAGCGATTACTTCCAGTACGCCCTGAGCGAGCTCCTGCTCGAGCTGCTCGCCATCTCGGACAACTTCGAACGGGCCCTCCAGAGCGCCCCCGCGGAAACGGACGGGAAGACGTTCCGGGACGGCGTCGAGCTCATCCACAGGATGCTCCAGAGCCTCCTCGTCAAGAACGGCGTCCAGCCGATCGTCCTCAAGGACCGGGCTTTCGATCCGAACCTGCATCACGCCATGACCGTAGAGGAATCCGAGGACGTCCAGGAGCCCGAGGTCGCGGAGGAACTCCAGAAGGGCTACATGCATCACACCCGTCTCCTGCGTCCGACGCTGGTCAAGGTCCGCGTTCCGAAGAAAGGGCAATAACGACATGGGACACGTCATCGGCATCGACCTCGGCACCACGTATTCCTGCATCGCCTGTCTCGAAGGCGGACGTCCGCTCGTCATCCCCAACGTGGAAGGGCTTCCCACGACGCCTTCCGTGGTTTCCTTCACGGGTTCCGGGGAACGCCTCGTCGGGACCCTGGCCATGCGCCAGGCCGCCACCAACTCCGCCAACACCTTCTACGCGGTCAAGCGCCTCATCGGCCAGAAATTCAACTCCCCCGAGATCCAGGAAGCTCAGAAAAGACTGCCCTACAAGCTGAAGGAGGCCCCCAACGGCGACGTCCACGTCGTCCTCGGTTCCAAGACCCTGAGCCCGCCTGAAATCTCCTCGATGGTCCTGGGTTACCTGAAGTCCTGCGCCGAATCCTTTTTCGGCGAACCGGTCTCGGACGCCGTCATCACCGTGCCGGCCCATTTCAACGACGCCCAGCGGCAGGCGACCAAGGACGCGGCCACGATCTGCGGGCTCGAGGTCCAGCGCGTGATCAACGAGCCGACGGCCGCCGGGCTCGCCTACGGGCTCGACACCAAGAAGAACGGCCTGGCCGCGGTCTTCGACCTGGGCGGAGGGACGTTCGACATCACCATCCTCGAATTCAGCGACGGCGTGTTTCATGTCCTGGCCACCAACGGCGATTCCTATCTCGGCGGCGAGGACTTCGACAATCGCATTCTGGAATGGCTCTACGAGGATTTCCTGACCGAAACGAAGATCGACCTGAGCGCGGACAAGCTCGCGCTCCAGCGCGTGAAGGAGGCCGCGGAAAAGGCCAAGAGGGAGCTGTCGTTCACCATGGAGACGGAGATCAACCTGCCTTTCATCTCCTCCGACAAGGCCAGCTCGAAGCACATCCGCAAGGTGCTCAGCCGGCAGACCCTCGAAGCCATGACCGGCGACCTCGTCGAGCGGACGGTCCCGCGCATCGAGCAGGCGCTCGCGGACGCCCGGCTGAGCCCCGACCGGATCGCCCACGTCATCCTCGTCGGCGGCCAGACCCGGATGCCCCTGGTCCAGCAGAGGGTTACCGAGTTCTTCGGCAGGAAGCCGGAGGAACACGTCAATCCCGACGAGATCGTGGCCATGGGCGCGGCCATCCAGTCGGGGATCCTCGACGGCCAGATCCGGGATCTCGTCCTGCTTCTCGACGTCACGCCATTCGCGCTGGGGATCGAGACCGAAGGCGACGGCTACGAGAGGATCATCGAGAGGAACATGACCCTCCCGACGCACAAGGTCAAGGCCTTCACGACCGTGGAGCACAACCAGAGGCGGGTCCGCATCCATGTCCTGCAGGGCGAAGGCTTCCTGGCATCCATGAACAAATCGCTGGCCGTCTTCGAGCTCGTCGGGATCGAGCCCGCCCCGGCCGGGGTACCTCAGATCGATGTCACCTTCGAGATCAACGCCGACGGCCTGGCCCGGGTCTCGGCCAAGGATAAGGAGACCGGCCTCGAGCAGAAGGTCGAAGTCAGGCCATCCTCGGGCCTCTTGCCGACGGAGGTCGAGGAGATGCGGCGGCGGCAGACCGGCCGGGAAGTCATTAAGCTGGGGCCGAATGGCTAAGAAGGATTATTACCAGGTCCTCGGCGTCGTCCGGGACGCCTCCGTCGAAGACATCAAGAAGGCCTACCGCCAACTCGCCCTGAAGCACCACCCGGACCGTAATCCCGGCAGCAAGGAGGCCGAGGAGAGGTTCAAGGAAGCGGCGGAAGCCTACAGCGTCCTGGCCGACGCCGGGAAAAGGTCCGCCTATGACCGCTTCGGGCAGGACGGCCTGCGCGGCGATGGCTTCTCCGGGTTCGACTCCTCCGTCTTCGAGGGCTTCGAAGACATCCTTGGGAATTTATTCGGGTTCAGCTTCGGCGATTTCTTCGGCGGGCGGAGCGCCGGCCGAGGCGGCCGGCGGGGGGGCCGGGACCTGGCCCTGGAGGTCGAGATCGGCCTCGAAGAGGCCGCCGCCGGGGTGGAGAGGGAGATCAAAATGAACCGGGCGGAGACCTGCCCGGCCTGCCGGGGCTCGAAACGGAAGCCGGGGACCCTGGCGACGTCGTGCCCGACCTGTGGAGGCGCGGGACAGGTCCGTTATCAACAGGGCTTCTTCACCTTGGCCAGGACCTGCCCGCGGTGCCGGGGCGGGGGAGAAGTCAACGCTTCGCCGTGCGAATCCTGCCAGGGGAAAGGGCACGTCAGGGAGAAACGCTCCCTCAAGGTCCGTATCCCGGCAGGCGTCGCGGACGGGTCGCGGCTGAGACTCGTCGGCGAGGGCGAGGCCGGAGAGGAAGGCATGCCGGCCGGGGACCTCTATGTCGTGACCCGGGTCCGCAAGCACCCCTTCTTCGAACGGGAGGCGAACGACCTCGCCTGCGAGATCGCGGTCTCCTTCACCCAGGCCGCCCTCGGCGCGCGGGTCGAGATCCCCACGCTCGAGGGGAGCGAGATCCTGAAAGTCCCGGCCGGGACCCAGCCGGGCGAGGTCATCCGCCTCAAGGGGAAGGGCATCCAGGACGTCACCGGGCGGCGGAAGGGCGACCTTTTCGTCAAGGTCCAGGTCAGGACGCCCGCAAACCTTACCAAAGACCAAAAGGTCCTGCTGACGAAACTGGCCGAAGTCCGGGGCGAGGACATCGAATCGGTCGACAAGAGCGTCATCCACCGGATGAAGAACATATTCCAGTGAGCCGTCGACGAGCGTGAGCGCGAACCAGGTTTACGTCCCCCGCATGGCGCAAGATGCGTCGCGGATCGTCCGTTTCTGGAACGAGTGACATGTTCCTCCAAGGGCAGAAAGTCGGGAAATACGAGATCATCCGGTCCCTCGGCAGCGGCGGTTTCGGCTCCGTCTACCTGGCCAAGGATACCTGGCTCGACATCAAGGTCGCTATCAAGGTCCCCCACAAGCAGTCCGCCGAGCTCTACAAGCTCCTCAAGGAACCGCGCTTGCAGGCCGCCCTCAGCCATCCGAACATCGTCCGGATGCTGGCCGCGGAGAAGGAGAAGAGCGTCTTTTTCATGGTCATGGAGTACATCAAGGGGCCGACCTTGGAGAAGATCCTGGAAAAGGAGCGGATCCTGGGGACGGATCAGGCCATCGACTTCATCAAGCAGATCTCCTACGGCGTCGACCATGCCCACAAGGCCAAGATCATCCACCGCGACCTCCGGCCCTCGAACATCATCGTCTCCGAGGACGGGACGGCTAAGATCACCGATTTCGGGACGTCGGCCTGGCTCAACGCGGTGCCCTACGCCTCGACGCGGATCGGCTCGCCGCCCTACATGGCGCCCGAGCAGTTCATGGGCAAGGCCGGCTACGCCGCCGACCTCTACTCTCTGGGCTGCATCTTCTACGAGATGATCATCGGTCGGCCGCCGATCTTCGACCCGGACCCGTTCAAGATCCTGGAGATGGCCCAGCAGGGGAAGATCACCCCGCCGAGGATCAAGAACAACCGCGTCCCCAAGGAGATCGACGCCATCATCATGCGGGCCCTGGCGCCGAAGGTCGAGGACAGATACCAGAGCGCCTCCGAGATCATCCGCGATCTGTCCCTCTTCAAGGGCAAGACGCCCAAGACCTCGGAAATCGACGACATCATGCTCCGGATCAAGGCCCGGGAGCAGAAAACGACCGCCCTCTGCCGGAACTGCCGACGGCCCCTGCCCCCCAAGTCCCGCAACTGCTCTCACTGCGGAGAGAACGTCTGATACGTTCGCAGCACCAACGCCGTTTTATAAAAAGCGGCGTTATTACAGCTCAGTATTAACCCTGAGCATACCCCGGGCTTCAGACCGGGGAATCGGGTGGGTTGATTCCCCCCTGGAGGCGATTGACTTCGGCCGCGGGGATGAGATAACATAAAGTTTTCGTGACCAGAGGACGACGAAGGAGCGGCCGATGAGCCCATTCACCGAAAACGGCATCGTCTGGATGAACGGCAGACTTGTCGCCTGGAAAGACGCAACGATCCATCTCGCCTCCCATGTCATCCACTACGGGAGCTCGATCTTCGAAGGCCTGCGGGCCTACGACACCCCCCGCGGGACGGCCCTCTTCCGCCTCCAGGACCACACCCGACGGCTCTACAATTCGTGTAAGATCTACCGGATGGAAGTCCCGTATTCCCAGGACGAGTTCAACCGGGCCGTCATCGAGACCGTCCGGGCCAACAATCTGAAATCCTGCTACGTCCGGCCCATCGTCTACCGGGGGTACAACAGCCTGGGCGTCAATCCCTTTCCCAACCCCGTCGACTGCGCCGTTCTCGTCTGGGAGTGGGGCAAGTACCTCGGCCCTGACGCCATGGAGAACGGCGTGGACGTCTGCGTGTCCTCCTGGTGGCGGATCGCCCCGAACACCTTCCCGGCCCTGGCCAAGGCCGGCGCCAACTATATGAACTCCCAGCTCATCAAGATGGAGGCCCTGCTCGACGGTTACGAGGAGGGCATCGCCCTGAACATTCGGGGTCACATCAGCGAGGGGAGCGGCGAGAACATCTTTTTGGTCAAGGACGGGACCGTCCTGACGCCGCCGCTGTCCTCCTCCATTCTGCCGGGGATCACCCGGGACTCGGTCATGACACTGTTCCACGAGATGGGCGTGCGCTGCGTCGAAGAGACCATTCCCCGCGAGATGCTCTACATCGCCGACGAGGTCTTCTTCACCGGCTCCGCGGCCGAGGTCACGCCCATCCGGTCGATCGACAAGATCGTCATCGGGAACGGCAAGCGGGGACCCGTGACCGAGAAGGTCCAGAAGGCCTTCTTCGACGTCATCGACGGCAAGCGGGAAGACGCCCAGCATTGGCTGACCTTAGTCTGACAAAACTTACGAGGAGGCTCTCATGGTCATCGATGAATTCCTGAAGATCGCGATCGAACGGGACGCGTCGGACCTTCACTTCAAGGCCGGCAACAACCCCATGCTCCGCGTCCACGGGACGCTCACTCCCCTGACCGGGTTCCCCCGGCTGACCCCCCCCGACTGCGAGGAGTTGTCGAACCAGTTGATGACCGAATTCCAGAGGAAGAAACTGCAAGAGGACCTCGACATCGACCTCGCCTACAGCCTCCCCGGGTTCGGGCGCTTCCGCGGCAGCATCTACCGCCAGAGGGGCTCGCTGGCCATTGCCCTGCGCATCATCCCTCTTGAGATCAAGTCGATCCGCCAGCTCCTCCTGCCCGAAGTCCTGGAGAAGATCGCCTTCTACCAGCGGGGCCTCGTCCTCGTGACCGGGACGACGGGGAGCGGCAAGACGACCAGCCTGGCGGCCATGGTGGACTACATCAACACCTTCCGCCGGGAGAACATCATCACCATCGAGGACCCCATCGAGTACCTCCACAAGGACAAGAAGAGCACGATCAGCCAGCGGGAAGTCGGGATGGACGTCATGAGCTTCGCCCGCGGGCTGCGCGGCTGCCTCCGCGAGGACCCCGACGTCATCCTCGTCGGGGAAATGCGCGACCTGGACACGATCGAGACGGCGCTCCTCGCCGCGGAAACGGGCCACCTGGTCCTGAGCACGCTCCACACCCTCGACGCCCCCGAGAGCATCAACCGGATCATCTCCGTCTTCGCCCCCCACCACCAGCGCCAGATCCGGCTCCAGCTGGCCAGCATCCTCAAGGCCATCATCTCGATGCGCTTGGTCCCGCGGATGGACGGTCAGGGCCGCGTGCCCGCCGTCGAGGCCATGATCGCGACCCCCTACATCCAGGAGTGCATCGCCGAGAAGGACAGGACCATGATGATCCGCGACGCCATCGCGGCAGGCGTTTCCCAGTACGGCATGCAGACGTTCGACCAGTCCATCTACCAGCTCTACCGCGACGGCTACATCTCCTTCGAGCAGGGGATGAAGTACTCTTCCAACCCGGATAATTTCAAGCTCCGCATCATGGGCATCCAGTCGACCATCGACATGGCGACCGAGGAGATGGAGAAGGGGATGAGCAAGATCGACCGGGCCGAGGGGGGGGCGGAAGAAGATCATAAATGAAGGCGCAGCGCGTCCGCGAAACCTTCCTCCAATATTTCGCCGACCGGGGCCACAAGGTCGTCAGGAGTTCGCCTCTCCTGCCCAAGGACGACCCGACCATCCTGTTCACCAACGCCGGGATGAACCAGTTCAAGAGCCTTTTCCTGGGGCTCGAGAAGCGGGGCTACAAGAGGGCGGCCACGGTCCAGAAGTGCATGCGGGTCAGCGGCAAGCACAACGACCTCGAGACCGTCGGCCGGACGGCCAAGCACCACACCTTCTTCGAGATGCTCGGCAACTTCTCGTTCGGCGATTATTTCAAGCGGGAGGCCGTCGGCTTCGCCTGGGAGCTCGTCACCGGCGTCTTCGGCCTGCCCGCGGACCGGCTGTACGCGACGGTCTACCTCGACGACGACGAAGCGTTCAGGATCTGGGCTGACGAGGTCGGCGTCCCGAAAAAGAGGATCTTCCGCTACGGGAAAAAGGATAATTTCTGGGCCATGGGCGACACCGGCCCGTGCGGCCCGTGCTCCGAGCTCCACTACGACCTGGGCGAGGATATCGAGCCGGGCGACCCCTTCGCCCTGATCGAGAAGGGGAGCGACCGCTTCCTCGAGCTCTGGAACCTCGTCTTCATGGAGTTCGACCAGGACGAAAAGGGCGTCCTGCGGCCGCTGCCGTCACCGTCGATCGACACCGGCATGGGCCTCGAACGCATGGCCGCGGTCGTCCAGGGCAAGCGCAGCAATTTCGACACCGACCTGTTCACGCCCCTCATCGAGAGCGCGAGCGAGCTGGCGAAAAGGGAATACCCGGCCGGGGACGAGGGAGACGTCTCGGTCAGGATCATCGCCGACCACATCCGGGCCGTCACTTTCCTCATCGGCGACGGCGTCACTCCGGCCAACGACGGGCGGGGCTATGTCCTGCGCCGCCTCATCCGCAGGGCGTACCGGCAGGGGAACCTCATCGGCATCGACAGGCCTTTCCTCTACGGACTGGTCAGCCGTGTCGGCGACATCATGAAAGACGCCTATCCGGAGCTTCTGGCCTCGGTCGAATACATCTCGAAGGTCTGTCTTTCCGAGGAGGAGCGGTTTTCGTTCACCCTCTCGTCGGGCCTGCGCTATTTCGACCAGGTCGTCCGGGAGACCCGGGACCAGGGCGGCGCGATCCTCCCCGGGGACAAGATTTTCAAGCTCTACGACACCTTCGGCTTTCCCCTCGACCTATCGCAGGAACTGGCCCGGGAGAAGAGCCTGACCGTCGACGAGCCCGGCTTCGGCCGGGAGCTCGAGGAGCAGAAGCAGAGGGCCCGGCTTTCCTGGAAGGGCGAAGCCAAACGGAAGGAAAAACTGGCCTACGAGGTTTTTAAGGACCTCAAGGTCCGCTCCCGGGTCCATGAGGCCGGGGCACTCACGGACGTCCGCGTGGCCGGTCTCCTCAAGGATGGCCGCCGGACCGAGGTCCTCCGGGCCGGCGAGACCGGCGAGGTCATCCTCGAGGAAACGCCGTTCTATGCCGAAGCGGGAGGCCAGGTCGGCGACACCGGGTCGCTCAAAGGGGCGAGGTTCTCGGCCATCGTCGAGAAAGCGTTCTACCTCACTCCCGAGATTATCGCCCACGGCGTCAAGGTCCTTTCCGGAGAGGCGCGCGAAGACGACCGCGTCGACGCAGCGGCCGATCTCGTCCGCCGGCAGGCGATCTCGAACAACCACACGGCGACGCACCTCCTGCACGCGGCCCTCCGGCAGGTCCTGGGCGACCACGTCAAGCAAGCGGGCTCGCTCGTCGCGCCGACGCGCTTGCGCTTCGATTTCACCCACTTCGCCGCCCTCTCGCGCGAGGAGGTCAGGCGGGTCGAAGAGATCGTCAACGAGAAGGTCCGGGCCGACATTCCCCTCGAGACCCGGACGACCAGCCTCGAGGAAGGGATCCGCGAAGGGGCCATGGCCATCTTCGAGGAAAAATACGGCGAATCCGTGCGGGTCGTCGGGATCGGCAACTTCAGCAAGGAACTCTGCGGCGGCGTCCACGTCCACGCCACGGGCGAGATCGGGGTGTTCAAGATCCTGTCCGAGACGAGCGTCGCCTCGGGCATGCGGCGCATCGAGGCCGTCACCGGGGAAGGGGCCTATCTCTACGTCCGGGAGCTCGAAGACCTCGTCTCCGGCCTCGAGAAGGGGCTGGGCGTTTCGCGAAAAGACCTTCCGACGAGGATCGACAAGCTCCTGTCCCGGGCCGAGGAGCTCGAACGGGAAAACAAGGCCCTTAATAAGAAAGTGCTGACGGCATCCATTGACGGCACGTTCTCAACGGTAAATCCTGCCGTCATCACTACGAAGACCGTCAAGGGGATCGCCGTCCACGTCCAGCGCATCGACGGCCTGACCATCGCCGAGCTCCGCGATATGGCCGATTCCCTGAAGCAGAAGCTGGCGAGCGGCGTCGTTGTTCTGGGCGCTGCCGGCCCGGACAAGGCCTTCGTCGTCGTGTCCGTGACCAAGGACCTGACCGGCCGCATCCAGGCCGGCGCCCTCATCAAGGAGATCGCCCCGGTCATCGGCGGGGGAGGGGGCGGCCGGCCCGACTTTGCCCAGTCCGGCGGGTCGTGCACCGGAGAGCTCGACAAGGCCCTTGCGCTCGTCCCGGCCCTCGTCGAACGCCTGGCCGTCTGACCCCCCGAATCACCCTGGGCGGGGATTGCCAAACGGGCCGCTTTTTGCCAAGATAAGGGCCGACGGGCAATGAAGACCATAAAAAGGGGATTCGCGGCTTTCCTCTTCCTGGCCCTTGCGCCCTGTATCTTTTCGGCCACCGCGGCCGACCTCCGAAAACTCTACGACCCGGTCATCAAGAAGGTGGCCGGGAAATACCGGATCGATCCGGCGCTCGTCCACGTCATCATCCGGGCCGAATCGAACTACGACAGCTTCGCCATTTCGGACAAAGGGGCCATGGGCTTGATGCAGCTGATGCCCGCCACGGCCAAGCAGTACGGGGTGAATAACGTTTTCGACTCGGCCCAGAATATCGAGGGCGGCGTCCGCTACCTCGGGGATTTGGTCAAACTCTACGAGGGCCAGACCAAGCTCGTCCTCGCGGCCTACAATGCGGGACAGGAGGCGGTCAGGAAGTACAAGGGCATCCCGCCCTATCCGGAGACAAAAGCCTATATCACCGGGATCATGAAGAACTACAAGAAGCCCTCGATCTTGGCGAAAAACCCCGTTTTCATGGGCCGGGATGCCTCTGGGCGGATGCTCCTGACGAACGACCCGGAAGCGGTCAGGAAGAAGTAAAGCTCGGTTCAGATATTTCGCAGAAGTGCGGCTCCGAGTCGCTCCTCCTCACTTCTGCCCATAGCTCCCTGCCGGTCAGCGGACGGACTGGAGGAAACCCTTGATCAGCAGGTTCCGGGGGAGGATCTCGAACGTCGCCGGGAGCCGGCCGAGCTGATCCCCGTCGAGTTCGAGCAGGACGTCCTCGTCGTCCTCCGGCCAGGCTTCGACCTTGCTTCCCCGGACGACGGTGACCTTTGGATGCGTGATGTGACTGCCGTTCATGAGCTTCCAGCCGTGGCGGCAGAACTCGAGGAACCTGAACCCCCGGACGAGGACGGTGTCGAAGAGCCCGTCGTCGAGCCGCGCCCCGGGCGCGACCTTCATGCCCTTGCCGAAGATTTTTCCGTTGGCCACGGCCCCGATGAGATACTCGCCTTCCGGCAGGTCTTTTCCGTCCACCCGGATCCTGACTCGCTTGTTCTTGTATTGGACCATCGTCGTGACCAGGCAGCGGACATACGACGAGGCCTTACGCTGGAGCCGCCGCTCGGTGACCCGGCGGACGACCTCTCCGCCCAGCCCGAAATCGGCGACGTTGAGGAAGAAGCGGTCTTCTTCCCCGCCGGCGTTCGAGCGGAAACGGACCTTTCCGACGTCCATGCGCACGGAAGGGGCTTCCGTGATGACCTTCAAGGCGTCTTTCAAGCCGGCCGGGATGTTCAAGCTCTTGATGAGGTCGCATCCGGTCCCCGACGGGACGACGCCCAGTGTGGCCTCCGGGTTGATGATCCTTCGGTCCTCGAAAAAGCCGTTAGCGATCTCGTTCATCGTCCCGTCGCCGCCCACGCCGATGACAAGCTCGGTCCCGTCCTTGATGGCCTGCCGGGCCAGGTCGGTGGCGTGCAGCGGCTTTTCCGTGAACTCGAACTTGAACTCCCGGATGAAGCTCTTCAGTCCATCGCGGATCTCCCCCCAGCGTTTCCGCGTCCGGCCCCGGTTCGATTCGGGGTTGACGATGACCTGCGTTTTAAACCGCATCGCCGGATCCCGGAGGAGACGGTAATGGCGCCGCGGGAGGAGAGGCCTGGGGCTTCTTGCGTCCGAAGAGGGAAACGCCGATGATCCCGCCGAGGACGCCCATGAGGGTGAAAACCGCGGCCGAGAGAAACAAGCTCAGAAGGAACCAACCCGGCGACAGGAGGCCCGAGCCGCCGTCGAGGAAACCGTCCAGGTTCGAAGGCATGTCGGGGCTGAGCTCGGAGACCTTGCCCATCACCCGGCGGGCCAGCTCCATATTGAAGGGCCGGAGGGGGATAGCCATGAGGGCGCTGACGACGGCGGCCACGATCCCGGTCAGGGCGCCGACGATAGCCCCGTCGCCGGAGGTCAGGACGCCGCCCGCGTTCTTCGCCAGGAGGTTCACGGCCAGCGCGGCGCCGCCGACGATCCAGAGACAGCAGAGGCAGTTGCCGGCGCTGACGAAGGGGAGGCCCGACAGGACGCCGGCAATGGCGCCGGCTATGAGGGCGGGACGGAGGTACTCGGGCTTCTGCTGGTTCATGGCGCCTCCTTTAGCGGCTGGGCCCTATTCTACGTTGTTTACCCGGATTTTTTCAAGTGCCCGGGCGGCGGCCCTTCTCCGCTTCGCGAGGAGGAGGTCGGCGAGGCCGGTCACGAAAAAGAAGGGCAGGACCGTCCCCCAGACGACTCCGGTGACGAAACGGACTTTAATAGGGCTCGCCCAGATCCCCAAGATGCTCGCCGCCCCGTCGACAGCCATCGGCAGGGTCAGCAGCAGGAAAACGCGGGCGGAAGGGAGCTCGAGCTTCGAGAAGCCGCGGACAAAAGGATAGAGAACGAGTCCGGCCGCGAATCCCGCGTAGATCCCCAGGCAACGTCCGCAGACGGCGAGCGGATGGCCATGGAAGGTGAAACACCTCCCCGGGACCTGGTGGCAGATAGGCGAAAACGCGGCATAAATGAGGCGGGCGGCCCCGGCCGATCCCCGGCTGGCGAGGACGGGGGCCAGGAAAATGGCCGAGAGCCAGATCGCGGTGCCGGCTACGGTCAGGAGATATACGGCGAGGACTGTCCGGGATATTCCAGGGGGCGACATGCGCCGTATTGTAGCACGGAACCCAGGACCCGGCGATGCCGGGGAGTCTAGGGATTGACAGGAGAGGACGTCCTTGGGTAAATTAGGGCTATCCGAGCTACGCAATTTCCGTTGGTTAGGAGGACGCGATGACCGGATTCCGGAAGGGTACCCTGGTTTTGATCTGCTCGATCATCTTAGCCTCGTCCTGGGCCTTCTCCCAGACCGAGGAGGCGAACAACATCCTCGGGCAGGCCGGCGGAGGCGTGCTGACGATCATCGGCTACGGTGCCGATAAGGCGGAGATCGCCAACTCCCGCGGGTCGGCTTTAGCCCTGGCTGAGGACGTCGTCGTTACGGCCTATCATGTCATCTCCCAGGCGTTCGATGTCGAGGCCGTCAACTTCAAGGGGAAGAAGGTCAAGATCGAGGGCGTTCTCGGTGTCGATAAGGCCAATGACATCGTGCTCCTCAAGCTGAAAGGCAAGGCCCAGCCCCTGCCCATCGGCACCACCGACAACTTGGCCGTGGGCGCGCGTCTCTTCGCCTTGGGCTCCAATAACCTGGCCAAGATCATCATCTCCGAAGGCACCTTGCGCCGGGTCGTTGACATGGGAGCTGGAGTCAAGATCCTCGATGTCGCCATGGCCTCCGCTCCGGACGAGTTCCGCGGCGGGCCGCTCCTCGACGTCAACGGCCAGCTCGTGGGAATGCTCCTTGTCCTGGGAGACCGGGGCTTCAAGTTCGGGCTTCCCATCGGGGCCCTGGTGAGCGTCCCCCGGACGGGGAAGGTCGTCGAATTCAAGTCCTGGACCCGGGAGAATTATTTTGAGACGGTCGAAGGGAACGTCTTCGCGGGGCGGGCGGCGGCGGCCCTCAACGAACAGATGACGGCCCGGCTCTACCTGGAGAAGGCGGTCAAGCTCAACCCCTCCTATATCGATGGATATGTGAAACTCGCCGATATCTACGCCAATCAGCGCGACTACACCGCGGCCGCCGCGGCCTACAAGAAAGTGACCGAGCTCGACGCCTCGCGGGCCGACGCCTTTTTCGGGATGGGCTCCGTCCTGATGAGACAGACGAAGTACAAGGAAGCGGTCGAAGCCTTGGAAAAAGCCATCGGCCTCAACGTCGCCGACAAGGAGGTCCAGTTCGTCCTCGGGACGGCCTATGAGGAGCTCCAGGAGTTCGACAAGGCCGCTGGGGCCTACGAGAAGTTCATCGCCCTCGCCCCGGCCGTCACATGGAGCGCCTACCTGCGCCTGGGGATCTGTCGGACGAAGCTCGGGCAGTTCGACGCGGCCATCGCCGCCTTCCTCGAGGCCCAGAAAGCCCAGCCCAAGGACCTCAAGGTCAATTTCAGCCTGGCCGAGGCCTACGAGAAGGCCGGCCAGCTCGAGAAGGCCGAGGCCGTTTACAATATCCTGGCCGAGATCAACCCGGCCGAGGCCAAGACTTACCACCGCCAGTCCTTCCGGATTTACGACGTCGCCGGGAATTACGAGCGAGCCATCACGCCGGCCAAAAAAGTCATCGACCTCGAACCGAGGAACGAGACGAACTATTACTACCTCGGGCTGACGTATTTCAAGCTCCAGAAGTACGACGAGGCCGTCGCCGCTTTTCAGCAGGGCCTGGCCGTCAAGCCCGATTTCGCCCACGCCTGGTTCCAGATCGGTTCCGCCTATTTCAACCAGAAAAAATTCAAGGAGGCCGCGGCGGCCTACAAGAAATACGCCGAGTTCAGTCCGGACGACCCGTTGGGCTGGCTAAGCATCGGCGTGTGCTACATGCAGCTCAAGGACCACGAGTCCGCCCTGGAGCCGATGAAGAAAAGCGTTGAGCTGAAGCCTGACAACGCGGTCGCCCAATTCAACTTGGCCATCGTCTACATCAACCTCAAGGACAACTTCAGCGCCAAGGAGATCTACAACAAGCTCGTCACCCTGGACCCGACCCTCGCGGAAAAGCTGAAAAAGTACCTCCGCTGAGGGGCGCCCGTCCGGAAATTGACAGGGCCGGGCTTCGGGCCTAGAATAGACGTTCGGCCGGCGGCTCCGCGATTCCCGCATGCGAGGGAAGACCTTGGCGTTTCGCCCTCGTAGCGTGTTCATTCGACGAGAGATGGGCCGAGAAGAAAGGGCAGATGGCGGAATTGGCAGACGCGCTAGGCTTAGGACCTAGTTCCTGATGAAGGAGTGCGGGTTCGAGTCCCGCTCTGCCTACTGATGTCCGGCGCCAAGATCCACGGAGAGGAAGAGAAGAAGAGATGAACGCACCAGGAAGAGAGAGCCGCCTCACGGATGTCAGCCCGAGCCGCAAGGAGATCGAGCTCGAGATCCCCCCCGACGAGGTCCGGAAGGAATACGAGAAGATCCTCGGCGAATACGCCGGCAAGGTCAAGCTTTCCGGTTTCCGCAAGGGTCACGCGCCCCGGGACATGGTCCGCAGCCTCTTCGAACACGACATCAAGCACGACGTCTACGATTCCCTCATCCCCCGTGTCCTCGAAGAGGAACTGCGGGGACTCCGGCTGAACCCCGTCAACGTACCGGTCCTGCGGGACCTGAAGCACGAGGAGGGACAGCCCCTGCGATGCACGGCCGCCTTCGAGATCCTCCCGGAATTCGAGCTTCCCGATTACCGGACGATCCAGGTCCCCGGGCAGACATCCGAGGTCGGCGAAGAGGACGTCGACAAGGTCCTCGAGGACATCCGGGTAAGGGCCGCCGAGTACGTGCCCGTCGAGGGCAGGGGAGTGGGGGACCGGGACTATGCCGTGGTCGAGATGCAGGGTCGGGACCGGCGGACGAATCGCTTCCTGCCCGTCGAGAAGGCCGTCGTTTTGGCCGGCCACGCCGAGAACGAGCCCGCCCTGAACGAGAAAATCAAGGGCATGAAGGCGGGCGAGGAGGGCGCCTTCGAGGTCTCGTATCCGAAGGACCACCCCAACCGGCGCGTGGCCGGGAAGGACATCGCCTACAGCCTCAAGGTCCGGGAGGTCAAGGAGAAAAAGGTCCCCGAACTCAACGATGAGTTCGCCCGGACGGTCGGGTCCCCCGAGGGCCTCAAGGACCTCCGCGAGAAAGTCCGCAAGGAGCTCGTGGAGGCCCGGGAGAAGGCCGGGCGGAACGAAACGGCCTCCGCGGTCCTGGCCGAGGTCGCCAAACGGGTTTCCCTGGAATTGCCCGAATCCGTGGTCGAGCAGGAATCCCTGGCCGTCCTGAAGCGGTTCCTTTCCGCCTCCCGGGACCGGCGGATCGCCCCGGAAGCCCTCGAGGAGCTGAAGGCCCAAGCCCGGCGCCAGGCAGAAGATCACCTGAAAAACCATCTGATCCTAGAGAAAATCGCCAAAAAGGAAGGTTTCGGGGTCACCGAGGAGGAGATCCACGCGGAAATCCGGGACCTGGCCCAGGCTAATCACGTCTCTGAGGCCTACCTGGCGGACATGCTCAAACGGGAGGACCGGCGGGAGGAACTCGTCGAGACCCTCCTCTTCCGGAAGACGGTTGACTTTCTGGTGAAAACGGCTATAATTAATTGACCAAGGTCACATGCTCACGGCTCCCGAGAGCGCGTCAGATCACCGATAAAACGGTTCAATTCTCGATGCCGCGTGAGCCGCGCACGGCTAAGCCGGCCGGGGGCCCCAGCGGGCCCGGAGTGTAAACCATGCAGGATTCCAACGAGCACACCGAGGTCCTGAGGAACATCCCCCTCATCCCGTTGAGGGATCTCGTCGTCTTCCCCGCGACCCTCGTCCCGTTCATCGTCGGGCGCTCGTCCAGTATCCAGGCGCTGGAGAAGGCCGCCGAGAAGGACAAGATGATCTTCCTGGCCGCCCAGATGGATGCTTCGATCGACAATCCGACGCCCAAGGACATCTACTCGGTCGGCGTCACGGCCAAGATCATCCGGACCATCAAGAGCGACGAGCGCAACATGAAGGTCATCGTCGAGGGGAAAAGCCGGGCCCGGATCGTCGAGTACCTCAGCACTTTCCCCTACTACCAGATCCTGGCCAAGGTCGTCAAAGAGGTCGAGGACCGCGTCCCCGAATCCCGGGAGCTGCTGAAGCGGGTCCTGGCCCTGTTCGAGGATTACCTCAAGCTCAATCAGAACACCAACTTGGATTCGATCATCCCCGCTCTGAGGGAGAACACCCCGGAGCGGATCACCGACATCATCGCCTCCCACGTCTACATGCCTATCGAGGAGAAACAGAACCTGCTCGAGACGGTCAACAGCTTCGAAAGGCTGAGGCGGCTCAACTACGTCCTGGAGAACGAGATCCTGAAGATCCACGCCTCCTACCAAAAGGACCCCCAGCGGGCCGCCCGGCGCCGGACGGGATTCAAGGACCAGCAGCCCGGTCAGAAGGGCGGATTCCCGCCCGGGTCGCCGAATTCGCGCAAGGAAGACCAACCCAACGAGATCGAGGAGCTGCGCCAGAAAGTGGCCAAGGCCAAGATGCCCCCGGACGCCGAGGAAAAAGCCTACAAGGAGATCGAGCGCCTGGAATCCATGCCGCCGATGTCGGCCGAGGCCACGGTCAGCCGGAACTATCTGGATTGGCTCCTCTCCCTGCCCTGGAACAAGAAATCGAGAGAAAAACGGGAGCTCAAGGAAGCCGAGCGGATCCTCAACGAGGACCACCACGGTCTGGAGAAGGTCAAGGAGCGTATCACCGAGTACCTGTCCATCCGCCAGTTGGTGAAGAACCCGAGGGGGATCATCTTAGGGCTCGTCGGGCCGCCCGGCGTCGGCAAGAGCTCGCTCGGAAAGTCCATCGCCCGGGCCATGGGCCGGAAATTCGTCCGCCTGTCCCTGGGCGGCGTCCGCGACGAAGCGGAGATCCGGGGACACCGGCGGACCTACATCGGCGCTTACCCCGGGCGCATCATCCAGATGATCAAGCGCAGCGGGACGAAGAACCCCGTTTTCCTCTTGGACGAAGTCGACAAGATGAGCATGGATTTCCGGGGCGATCCGGCCTCGGCCCTGATGGAGGTCCTCGACCCGGAGCAGAACAGCACCTTCCTCGACCATTACATCGACACCGATTTCGACCTGTCCCATGTCATGTTCATCGTCACGGCCAACATGGTCGACCCCATCCCCAAGCCCCTGATCGACCGGATGGAGATCATCCGCATCCCGGGCTACATGGAGGACGAGAAGGTCGAGATAGCCAAGCGCTTCCTCCTGCCCAAACAGAGGACCGCCCATGGGCTGACCGAGGAGAACATCAAGATCACCGACCAGGCCCTGCTCAAGCTCATCCGCGGCTACACCCGCGAGGCCGGCGTCCGGAACCTCGAGCGGGAGCTCACGACGATCTGCCGCAAGATCGTCAAGCGGGTCGTCGAGCAGGGCAAGGACCACAAGGAGAAGATCACGCCCAAGAACCTCGAGGGATACCTGGGCGTTCCCAAGTTCCGCCGGTCCGAGTTCGACAAGAACGACGAGGTCGGGGTCGGCACGGGCATGGCCTGGACGGAATTCGGCGGGGAACTCCTGAGGTTCGAGGCGACGAAGATCCACGGCAAGGGAAATTTCACCCTGACCGGCCAGCTCGGCGAGATCATGCAGGAGTCCGCCCAGACGGCTTTCTCCTTCGTCCGGGGGAAGATCTACGAGCTCGACATCGCCCGGGACCTCCACCGGAATTACGACATCCACATCCACGTGCCCGAGGGTGCGACGCCCAAGGAAGGCCCCTCGGCGGGGATCACCATCGCCACTGCCATCATCTCCCTCCTGACCGACATCCCGGTGAGCAAGAAAGTGGCCATGAGCGGCGAGATCACGCTGAAGGGCAAGGTCCTGCCCGTGGGCGGGATCAAGGAAAAGCTCCTGGCGGCCTACCGGGAAGGCATCCGCGAGGCCATCCTTCCCCTCGACAACCGGCCCGACCTGAAGGACCTCCCCAAGGCCATCAAGACGGGAATGATTATCCATCTCGTCGAGACGATGGACGACGTCCTGAAGGTCGCCCTGACCCGCGAACTGCCGAAGAAACCCGCCGAGGCCCGGGACAAGAAGGCGCCCGCCGCCGAGGCGGAACGGCTGGCCCGCAAGGCGGAGGACGAAGCGGCCAAGGAGCCGCCCCTGACCAACTGAAGCCGTTTTGACCGATTAACCTATATCGACAATCCATCTTGGGAGAAAAGCCACACATGGTGACTAAAAAGAACGATACCGAACCGAACCCCAACAAGGAGTATAACCTTGTCGACCTCGAGGGGAAGGATGTCGCCGGCCTGAAGAAGCTCGCTTCGGGCATGGGCATGGAGGATCAGGAGGTCGAAGATACCAACAAGCACCACCTGATCTTCAAGATCCTGGAGGCCCAGGCCAAGAAACAGGGCATGCTGTTCTCGGAAGGCGTCCTCGAATGCCTGGAGGACGGCTTCGGCTTCCTGCGGGCCCCCGAATTCAGCTACCTGCCCAGCCAGGACGACATCTACGTCTCGCCGTCGCAGATCCGGAAGTTCCAGCTCCGGACCGGCGATACGATCTCGGGTGTCGTCCGGGCCCCTAAGAACGGCGAGAAGTACTTCGCCCTGATCAGGATCGAGGCCGTCAACTTCATGCACCCCGACGTCATCATCGAGGAACGGCGGAACGTCCACTTCGAGAGCCTGACGCCGCTTTACCCCTTCGAAATGATCAAGCTCCAGGACGGCAACCCAAAGAACATGAACGCCCGGGTCATGGAGCTTCTGACCCCCATCGGCAAGGGCCAGCGCGGCCTGATCGTCTCGCCGCCGCGGGCCGGCAAGACGACCATCCTCAAGACGATCGCCAAGTCCATCGAAAAGAACCACCCGGAGATCTTCCTCATCGTCCTGCTCATCGCCGAACGGCCCGAGGAAGTCACGGATTTCAAGCGCAGCGTCAACGCCGAGGTCGTCGCCTCGACCTTCGACGAGCCACCGACGCGCAACGCCCAGGTCGCCAACATCGTCCTGGAGAAGGCCAAGCGCCTCGTCGAGATCAAGCGGGACGTCGTCATCCTCCTCGACTCGATCACCCGCCTGGCCCGGGCCCACAACGCCATCGTCCCGCCCTCGGGCAAGGTCCTCTCGGGCGGCATCGACGCCAACGCCCTGCACAAGCCCAAGAAGTTCTTCGGGTCGGCCCGCAAGATCGAGGAGGGCGGCAGCCTGACCATCCTGGCCACGGCCCTGGTCGACACGGGCAGCCGGATGGACGAGGTCATCTTCGAGGAGTTCAAGGGCACGGGCAACATGGAGATCAACCTCGACCGTCGGCTCGTCGACAAGCGGATATTTCCGGCCATCGACATCAGCCGCTCCGGAACACGGAAGGAGGAGCTCCTCATCGAGGAACTCGACCTCAACCGGATCTGGATCCTGCGCAAGGTCCTCAGCCAGATGAACGAGGTCGAGGCCGTAGAGCTCCTCATCGACAAGCTCAGCAAGACCAAGGTCAACCAGGACTTCCTCAACGCCATGAGCAAGGGCATGTAAGGGGCCCGCGCCGTGAGAACCCTAGGCCTCATCGGAGGCATGACTTGGCATTCGACCGTCGACTACTATCGGCTCATCAACACGGGCGTCCAGGAGAAGTTGGGGGGCTCCCACTCGGCCGACCTGGTCATGGTTTCTGTCGATTTCGGACCTATCGAAGACATGCAGGGGAGGGGTGACTGGGAAGCCATGGGCCGGCTCATGGCCGGCGCCGCCCGCACTTTGGAATCGGCCGGGGCGGAGGGCCTCATCATCTGCGCGAACACCATGCACCGGCTGGCCGACGATGTCCTCGCGGCCGTCCGTATCCCCCTCATCCACATCGCCGACGCGACCGCCGGCGCGGTCACGAAAAAAGGGCTGGCGACGGTCGGCCTGCTGGGCACCAGATACACTATGGAATTGGACTTCTACCGCGGCCGGCTCGAAAAAGCGCACGGCTTGAAGGTCATCATCCCCGAAGAGCCCGGCCGGACGGCGGTCCACGACATCATCTACAAGGAACTCGCTCAAGGGATCGTCCGCGAGGAATCGCGGCGGGCCTACGCCGCGGTCATCCGGGAGCTCGAGCGCCGAGGGGCGCAGGGTGTCATCCTTGGCTGCACCGAGATTCCGTTGTTGATCAAGGCCGCGGACAGCCCCATCCCGGTTTTCGATACGACCGCCCTGCACGCCGCCGCCGCGGTCGAGTTCGCCCTGTGCTGCTCACTTTCGTCATAGTCATCGTTCGTTGACAGGCCGGGGGGGGGGGTTGGTCTCAGCATCTCCTCTAACAAGCTTCCTAGCCGGCGATTGGGAGAGGGGAGTGGCCTGCCTTCTCTTGGCCGCTTCCCTGGCCGACCCGCCCGAAAATCCGCCGCCGGCAACCAGGTCGGCTCGATTTCGAGATGTTGACATCCGCTCGGGGCCGGGATATTCTCCTTTCCGTGATGGGAAGGGTTGATCCCGAGGTCGCGGCTGGCGCTTCCAGGCCGACCGCAAAAAGGAAATTCCTATCTAGAATAAAGGAGAGTGGCAATGTCCCGAAACTTGATCGTTTTTTTTATCGCCTGGGTCATCACTCGACTTTTCTACTGGATGAGCGGCTTTAGTCCCATACGAGATCTTCCGGCAGTGCTCGGATACTCGATCGATTTGGGAATTTGGCTGCTGGTTTCCATGATATCATATTGGTTCCTCCGCGTTTTGGGGATTGGAAGGAAGGCACGGTGATAATCGGTGTCCCAAGCCATTGCTCAACGCGCATCTACGCCGGCTAGGGCGGAAGGTCGCGCCTCATAGAGATAGACGCTCGGGGAGGCGTGGGGATCTCAGTAATGAGGAAGGAGACGAAGAAGTGTTGAAGTCTCGGGATGAGATTTACAAATTGGGAAAGTTCTCCGAGCTTGTTGTGGACAAACTCGTGAAGTCCATGAAAGGGAATCCCGACAAAGACCTGGGCTAGCGTATTATGAACTTGCTCCGTGGAGAGGGGGATGAACCGCCCCGCCCGACTGCGGACCCAAAAATCAGATATTTGTATGATAACTTTTACTACTATTTGGAGATCATCCATTCCTTCGAAAGGTTGTACCAGGTCTATGGCTATCTCCAAAAGTTCCCGGGACTTCGTTATTACAATTTTTATCACATTGACGAACTCAACTGGATACGCTATCACATCGAATTCTTTTTTCAACAAAACTACATCATGCACCAGCGCACCGTAAAGTGGATTCGTTATTTGTTGAATCGTGCGAAACATAAGCCTGACAAAAAAGCAACTGAAGTGCGTTTAGTGGAGCTCAAGAACGCAGTGGACAAGGGTTTTGCTGAAATCAATAAGATCAGGGGACAACACGTGCACGAGTTTACTTTTGAGGAAAGGGCTTTCGACCGAGCCGAGACGGCGGCACATCTCGCCTCCGTGATGAAGGAGAAAGTACTAGTAGCTGTAAAAAACCTCACTCTGTTCGAGATAGCCATGGAGTGGAGGAAGAAAGTCCAAGCCAACATAAAATCCATGATCGAGAGCTATGACTTGATACTCGGCGTGCTGGTCAAGATTATCAATGAACTTGAATAATGGGGTCGTTAAGAAGACAGGAATTTCAGGCCGGGGATTCTCACATAAGAGTGAATGATCAATGACTATGTCGATGGCGACGTTCTTTTTCATCCACGACCTCGCCGAACAATGCATGTTCGTCAGGATGGCGAAGATTGATCTCAAGAAGTGTCTAACGAGCGACAACTATGGTTTAGATCGGCCATATTATTTTCTGCAGAGTCTTGTGATTGCCCTGGGAAACATCTCCAAGATACTCTGGCCCAAAAAAAGGTTTGAAAGAAGGGGCATCGAACTTCGAACCTTTCTAGAGGTCAAAAACGATTCTGCTCTCAGGAATAGAGATCTCCGAAACTTATTTGAGCACTTCGATGAGAAAGCCGACGATTGGTTCGCAGAGGAGGAGCGAAATAGATTCTCGGACAGAGGCGTTGGTTCAATAGAAGGAATGATCATACCCACGGCTAAAGAACGACTGCGGGTCTTTAATCCCGAGACTTGGACAATGACTTGTATGGGGCAAGAGTATAGGCTTGGTCCGGCCATTCAGGCGGCATATGAGCTTTATGAGATGATACAAGAAAAGACTGGTCAACCCGGCAAGAAGGTTCAGCCGTTGCCAGGGGAATTCGATGAATAACAAAACACGGAAATTGGGTGAGGCCAAGTACTTTTATGATCGGATGGTCGAAGTCCAGAAGACCGAGATACAACATAATCGAGAGTACTTCACCTATAACTTCAGCGCGTTTCTTTCGGCATCACGCTCGGTTCTCCAATATATGTGCGACGAGATAAAGCGCAAGATGGAGCCAACTGCGAAACAAGAAGCAAAGACATGGTATGAAGAAAAAATGGTGGCTAGTCCTGTGCTCCGATTTTTTAAAGGCAATCGGGATATCAATATCCATTCAACCCCAATTATGCCGATCGGTCACATTGTTGCAATTGGATCAAGTTCAGTATCTTTTCGATACTCGTTTAGTGCTCGGCCAGAACCTGATAAGGAAGTTCTCCATCTATGCGAGATCTACCTGGACGAATTAGAGAAGTTTATTAACGAAGGGCTCTCGAAGGGACATATTACAAAATAGGCAGAGGAAGGAGATCAACAATGACGCTAGCTGAGTGGATTTCTGGGGCTGTGTCCCTCGTGGCTATTGTGTTGCTCTTCATCCCAAACAAAATCCAATTTGGGACGGTCATGGATCATCTTGGGGAACTTGATCAGGCGGGGAAGCCAATACCAAATCAATGGATGGTGCGTCAGGCGAGAAGAGACCGGACGCTTCGGTGGGCACTGGTGGCGGTTGCTTCAGGCGGATTGATCAACGCCATTTTGAAAATGCTGGGACGGGATTAGTCCCTCGTCTTCTTGGCCAACTGCTTGAACCACTTTTGCACATTGGGGAGTTCATCTTCGGTAATAAAAGACTGAACCGGAAATGTCAGCAATTCTCCGTGTCTGGCATAATAGACCCCCACGTGGTTGATCATGTGAGGGCGTGGCGGTTCACCGACCCCGCCAATACTCGACAGAATATAGTACCCCAAGAGCTGGTGAAACACCCCGCCAAAGAACTCCCGGTGTTTGGCGCATTTAATATCCACCAACACATCGTCTAGGACAAGATCGGCATCTGCATTGCCTACCAGTGCTGACCCCTTGCCGAAGGTCGGATTCAGGAAGATACGTTTCTTGCCCCTCAGCCATTTCTGCTTCTCGAAGAGGTGGAACAGAGCAATCAAGTCCTCAACGTCTTTGGGGTCAGTTATGCCCAACCATGGGTCCGGGCGGCTGGCTCTGTAAATGGGATCAATCTGAGCGAGTTTAAGGCATTGTTCGGCTAGTTTCTTGGTGGGGACCCTCGCGCCCGAAACGTAGCGCTCCCTTGTATCCTTTGCTTCATTAACGATATCTTGGACTTCAGCGGCATAGGCCGACGCAATGGTTCTGATCAACCAGACGTCTCTATGCAGTAAGAACGGATAGGTACAAGGCTCGTCCGCCGAGGTTTGGGTGTTTTGCAGAGCGGCCAGTAGGGGGAAGTCCAAAAGCCCTTGAACGATGTCGAAGGACATACCAAATACAATGCCAGCCCAGGCATTGAATTCATCACTCCAAGCGTTGGGTTTGTTCAATTGCTTGGCAGTCATTTCGGCCACGGTCTGCTGGCGCTTAGCTTTTGGATACATTCTCAGCAGATAGAGGCGCGCCATGTAATCGAATGCCGTGCCGACCAATATGTAGTGCTTGGTTAGGGCCTTGCACATAGGTTCAGGGTGGCCGAGGACTTTGGGTTTTGTGAACTCAGTATAGAACTTTTCCCGGACGGCCCTATCATGTAGAAAAGTGGTTAGATTCATTACTACCCCCGGAAACAATATCCTCTGTTGTTCGTCACAAGTCAAGCTCCCAGTTGATCA
>JADBLN010000046.1 GCA_014894455.1 Acidobacteriota bacterium
GCCCTATTTTCTTCCCTGTCCTCGGGTCGACGCCGTTTCCGAGGGTGATCTCGAAGACCTTGGGCAGGTTGAAATACCCGGTCAGGATGTAGGCCTCTTTGCCGAAGGCTCCGGCCTCGACGCAACCGCTGGCGCCGCCGTTCCGGGCGTCGACGACCGACTTGCCCTGCCGGACGAGCTCCTGGACGATGGCCTCGGTGTTGAAGATCGAGGGCTGGCCGAAGCCGGTCTTGACGATCTTGAGGGCGCGCAGGAGGAAGGAGTCCGGCCCCTTCGCGCTGATCTGGACCATTGAGCTCGGCTGGAGGATGCGCATCTCTTCGATGACGTCGAGGATGAGGTAGGACAGCTCGTTGACACCGTCCGTCCCGTCCTCCTTCAAGCCGCCGACGTTGATCAAGGCGAAATCGGTGTAGGTGCCGCTCTCCTCGGCCGTGACGCCGACCTTGGGAGGGGCAGGCTGGTTGTTGAACTTGACCCAGAAGGCCTGGAGAAGCTCCCGGGCCGATTCCTTCGTCAGCGTGCCGTCGGCGATCCCCTTTTGGTAGAACGGCCAGAGGTGCTGGTCGAGCCGGCCAGGATTATACGAGTCCCAGGTGTTGTACTCGGTGATGACGCCCAGGTGGACGAACCAGTAAGCCTGGAGGGCCTCCCAGAAGTCGCGCGGCGCGTTGGCCGGCGCCCAATCGCAGACCTCGGCGATCCTCTCGAGCTCTTTTTTCCGGATGGCCTCTTTCTCGCTCGTCGCCAGCTCGCGGGCTTTCTCGGCGTGCCTCCGGGCGAAGGCAACGATGGCGTCGACGCTCACGGCCATGGCCTTGAGCTCTTCCTGCTTGTCGTAGGCTGCCGGGTCGGTCATGAAGTCGAGGCCGGCCAGGGCCGCTTCGATGTCCTTCTTGAAGTCGAGCATGCCCTTTCTATAGATCTTGCCGTCGAGGACGGTGTGGCCCGGGGCGCGCTGTTCCATGAACTCGGTGAAGACGCCGGCCTCGTAGGCGTCGATCCATTCCCGGGTCATCTCGGCGAAGATGCGGTCTCTCTGCGAGCGGCCCTTCCAGAAGGGGATGATCTCTTCGGCGTAGAGCCGGCGCGTCTCCTCGTCCGAGGCGAAGGCGGTCTTTTTTCGGTCGTTGAGGTATTGCAGGTCCTGGAGAGAGTGGATGCAGACCTCGGGGTAAGTCGGCGTTGCCTTGGGCGCGGGGCCGCGCTCGCCGACGATGAGCTCGCCGTCGTTGAAGACGACGCGCTTATTCTCCATGATGTGCTTGAAGGCCAGGGCGTGCAGCATCGGGCTCGACAGGCCGCGCGTCTCGGGTCTCTTGTAGAACTCGGTGACGAGCTTGGCCCGCTCGGCGCTGATCGTCGGCTTGGCTTCGAGCGTCTGCGCCCTGAGCTTCTTGATGCGTTCGTTCATGGTCATCCTCCGCGCCGGACCTCGAAACCCGCCTCCCGGAACGCGGCCTCGACGGCGGCGATCCGCTCTTCGGAAGGAGTTTCGAATTTCCGGAAATGTGATTCTTGGCCGATCCTGCGGGCCTTTTCGAGGCCGCCGGAATGGTAGGGCAGAAGCCCGACCCGCCGGATGGTTTTCAAAGACGAGAGAAATTCAATCGTCCGTCGGATGTTATCGTCATCGTCGTTGACGCCGAGGACGAGCGGGATGCGGACCCAGACTTCGGTCCGGCCCGCGGCCAGGCGCTTCAGGTTGTCGATGATGGGGACATTCGAAACGCCGGTGAACTCTTTGTGCCGGGCGTCGTCCATGCACTTCAGGTCATAGAGGATGAGGTCGGTCTTCTCCGCCATCCGGTCGAGGACGCCGTTCTTGGAGAACCCGGCGGTGTCCACGGCCGTGCGGATGCCGCGGGCGCGGCAGCCGTCGAGGAGCGCTTCGGCGAACGCGGACTGGACGAACGGGTCGCCGCCGGAGAGCGTCAGGCCCCCGCCCGATTGCTCGTAAAAGACCCGGTCCTTCTCGACCTCGGCCAGGACGTCCTCGACGCTCATTTCTCGGCCGACCATCTGCATGGCGTCGTAGAGGCAGGCCTCGGCGCACTTGCCGCAGAGGTCGCAGGCCTTTCTGTCGATGACGACAGCGCCCGCGGCGTCCTTGGCGATGGCGCCCTTCGGGCAGGCCGTTATGCAAGAGTAACAGCGGGCGCAGCGCGACGGCCAGTGCATGAGCTCGAGCCCGGGGTCGACGCTTTCGGGGTTGTGGCACCAGAGACAGCGCAGGGAACAGCCCTTGAGGAAGACGGTCGTCCGGATGCCCGGCCCGTCATGGATCGAGTAGCGCTTGATGTCGAAAACCATGCCACTCACGTTAAATCCTCTGCGGTTCCAGTCAATACCGGCCTCTCTGCCCTCTAATTAGTCGTAATATATCAGATATCAGACCACAAATCAAGCATTTTTTAGATAAAACTTCTACCTTTTTCCCCTGATTTGGTATAAAAATCCCTTTCCGGGGTCATCCGGCGGCCCCGACAGGAGTCCGGCGCCGGATCGCTAGGAGACGCCATGAGCGAAAGCCCCGCCTTCAACATGCGCTTTATCTGGACGACGACACTCGTCTCGGCCATGGGCGGGCTCCTCTTCGGCTACGATTGGGTCGTCATCGGCGGGGCCAAGCCCTTCTACGAGAAATTCTTCGGACTGACGACACCGTCCCAGATCGGCTGGGCCATGTCGAGCGCCCTCGTCGGCTGTCTCATCGGGTCGCTCGTCTCCGGCGGGCTGAGCGACCGTTTCGGCCGGAAGCGCCTCCTCATCCTGGCCGGGTTCCTCTTCACCGGAACGGGCATCCTGACCGCCCTGGCCCCGAGCTTCTCGTTCTTCATCGGGAACCGCATCCTCGGCGGCGTCGCCATCGGCCTGGCCTCGAACCTCTCGCCCATGTACATCGCCGAGATCTCGCCGGCCGCGATGCGGGGCAAGTTCGTCTCCGTCAACCAGCTGACCATCGTCATCGGCATCCTGGCCGCCCAACTCGTCAACTGGCTCATCGCCAAGCCCGTCCCGGCCGGGGCAACGGCCGCCGACATCCTCGCGTCCTGGAACGGACAGACCGGCTGGCGCTGGATGTTCGGCGCCGAGGCCGTCCCCGCTTTTCTCTTCTTCCTGCTGATGTTCCTCATCCCGGAAAGCCCGCGCTGGCTGGTCAAGAACGGGCGCGATGCGGAAGCCGAAAAGATCCTGGCCAGGGTCGGCGGGACCGACTTCGCCGGGCAGGCCCTGGGCGAGATCCGCGACACCCTGGCGACCGGCGAGATCCGGAAGGTCCACTTCCGCTCTCTCGTCGGGCCGGGCCTGGCCAAGGTCCTTGTCGTCGGCGTCGTCCTGGCGGTCTACCAACAGTGGTGCGGCATCAACGTCATCTTCTATTACGCCGAGGAGATCTTCACCGCCGCGGGCTACGGCGTGAGCGACGTCCTCTTCAATATCGTCATCACCGGCACGGTCAACCTGATCTTCACCCTCATCGCCATCCGCCTCGTCGACAGGCTGGGCCGGAAGCCCCTGATGATGGCCGGCTCCGCGGGTCTAGCCGTCGTCTTCGGCCTCATCGGCGCGAGCTACGCCTTCCACAGCAAGGGCGTTCATCTCCTGGCTCTCGTCGTCGTCGCCATGGCCCTCTACGCCCTGTCCCTCGCCCCGGTGACATGGGTCCTCCTCTCGGAGATCTTCCCCAACCGCATTCGGGGCGCGGCCATGTCCGTCTCGACGGTTTCCCTCTGGTCGGCTTGTTTCGTGCTGACCTACACCTTCCCGCTCCTCAACAAGGGCCTCGGCCCGGCCGGGACGTTCTGGATCTACGCCGGGACGAGCGTCCTCGGTTTCATCTTCATCAGGTCCCGCGTCCGGGAGACCAAGGGAAAAACCTTGGAACAGATCGAGCTGGAGTTCGTCGGGTCACGGACTTCATAGACGCCTGTACGTCTGTTACCAATCCCAACCCTTAGTCCTCGGCTCACGTACTTATTGATCCTTCAAATGCCCCTCTTTTTCTCGCTTTGAATTGTGTGAATTATCGAATAAAATACGAATCGTAGATAATCCTATTAATTTGGGGCGCAAATCGAGAATTCGGCGGGTCCAATGAGAAAAAGCAGACACCCGAAAACGTCTGATACTATGAAATACCTGAAAGAAGATCACAAGATCTATCGATCAAGAATGGAAGGAAGCCTTGTCAAAAAGCGAAATAGATATAAGCTTATTGATCTGTTTTCCGGCGCGGGAGGGATGTCTTTAGGTTTTTCCAAAAACCTCGGCCACTTATTCGTACCGTTATGGGCCAACGATTTCAATGAAGATTGCGTTAATACCTATAACGCCAACTTTGGGCCCCATTGCGTCTTGGGAGACATAAATCGCATCCTCGGTTCCTTCCATAATCCGATCCCAAAAGCAGATATCGTTATCGGTGGACCCCCTTGTCAGGGATTCAGCCTCCTGAACAAGAACAGAGAAAACGATCCAAGGAAGCAGCTGTGGCGACCCTTTTTAGAAATCGTAGAAAGGGCGAAGGCCCGCGTTTTTGTGATGGAAAATGTCCCCCAGCTGCTCGGATCTTTTGAGCACGGGGAGATAATGGGCGCTGCTGAAGCCTTGGGCTTCAAGGTTTGGGGGGATGTCTTGTGCGCTGCAGATTATGGTGTTCCCCAAACACGGAAAAGGGCTTTTATTGTCGGATGCAAATCGGTAGACCCGCGAGAGCTCTTTCCGCCCAGAAAGACACATTTTAATCCTCGTAAACACAGCACGAGTCCTCGTTCTATCGATGAACAGATAGCAGAATATATTCCTGATGCCGAACCATGGCGAACTGTTAGGGACGCAATCGCCGACTTGCCAAAGCCCGAAGGCATCGAGGTGCGTATGGAGCCACCTCCGCTCAACTTACATTTTGGCCGGACTCCGACAGCAAAAAGCCTAGCCAGATACAAGGCCATTCCAAAAGAGGGAATGAACAGATTCGATTTGCAGAGAGTCGCACCCAATTTGACTCCTCAATGTTGGATTAATAAGAAGAGCGGAGGAACAGATCTTTTCGGACGTCTTTGGTGGGATAGACCGGCCTTTACCATCAGAACAGAATTTTATAAGCCGGAAAAAGGGAGGTACCTGCATCCCGCTCAGCATAGACCTATTACTCATAGAGAAGCGGCGAGGCTGCAGTCTTTTCCCGACAATTTCATTTTCACCGGTTCTAAAATAGAAATTGCACGTCAGATAGGTAACGCCGTTCCCCCACTCTTGGCCGCAAGAGTAGCAGATATCGTTTATCTGCTCTTAACGCTAAGCGAAAGATGACCGACGTTTTCCCGCCGCAAAAAAGAAGCCAAATAATGAGCTCCATTAGGGGCTATGATACCCAACCCGAGTTGTCGGTTCGCTCGCTGGTTCATCGCATGGGCTATCGGTTCCGAATACGACAAGGGCAGCTCCCTGGCGACCCGGATATCGTCCTCCCCAGACATAGAAAGGTCATTTTCATCCATGGATGTTTTTGGCACAGTCACAAAAAATGTAAACGATCTAAGCGACCGAGCACAAATGAAACGTTCTGGAATCAAAAGCTCGATAAAAATATAGACAGAGATAAACGCCAACAGGGAGAATTAAGAAAATTGGGATGGAAAACATTGGTTGTCTGGCAATGCCAAATAAGAATTCCTGCTAAATTAGAAGAGAAGATCAAACGATTTATGAATGAATAATAACGCGGAAGGGAAATGACCACCATGCCCGAAAAAGCGTCTGAATCAATTCGAAAAGAAATCGCGAAGCTCATCGATAATTTCGCAGTTGAGCTTAGAGGTACAGAACTTAGGAAAAAAGTCCTGGCACTAATTCCTGTATTCCACAATCTCAGGGATTTGGGCAAGTCGCTAATTCCGATGGAAATGACGCGTGCCGCACGAGACAGAATTCTTTATTACTTAAAAAAATACCCTCTAACGGTCATTCGAGGTGACGAACTATTAGTTGTCTCGGGAATACAGGATTGGCCACGAAGGGTAAGGGAGCTTCGGGTTCAGTTCGGATGGCCCATAATCTCGGGGATTACCGCGAAGGAAATGTGTGACGAGGACGATTTTCCGCTTAAGGGAATTGATGTTTCTCTGCTAATACCTAAAAACTACCTGCTTTTAAGTACTGAACAAGATCGTGACGCAGCTCACAGGTGGCATATTGCCAACGAGATCCGAAGAAAAAAAGCTTCTGTCCTCGATAAAATCCTTGAATTTCTCCGGGCTAATATCGGGAAACCTGTGAGTGGAGAAGAGCTTCGGTATGTCGCCAAAGATAAAACAGAATGGGCGAGGCGGACTCGCGAACTGAGAACCGAACATGGCTGGCCCGTGGCCACCAGGAACACGGGAAGGCCTGATTTGCCGGTCGGGATTTATGTGCTGCAGGCTGATAGACAAAGCCATGAGCATGATAGAAAAATCCCAGACTCCGTTAGGAGCACCATTCTTAGACGGGAGGCATATAGGTGCTCAAAATGCGGATGGTCTCATGCCGAATGGAATCTTTCAGACCCGAGATTCTTAGAACTTCATCATAAGAAGCACCATGTAACAGGTGGTGATAATTCTGAAGAGAACCTAATAACAATTTGCACAAAATGTCATGATGCATTGCATAGCAAGAAATAGATACTCGTTGAGGCCCAAATTAATTCCGGAGTACAAAGCGGCGCATCAATGATCGCCCCGGAACCAAGCGTAGCGCCGGTAAAGAAACCGCCCTTCCTCAAGCGGGCGGCGGATCTCGTCAGTGAGCACTACCGCGGTGAGCGAACCCAGTGGATCTCCCATTATAAACGGTACTTCAAGTACGCCGCGCGGGCCCTCGGCGCGGGCTTCGTCGTCGGCTTCGTCTATTTCATGCTGAGGCCGGATCAGGAAAAAAAGGCCCTGGAATTCGTGCTCCGGTCGCTCAAGGATATCAAGCTCCAGGGCTCGCCGCTCGTCCTGGCATTGACTCTCTTCTACCACAACACCCGCGCCTCCGTCGTCGCCGTAACGGCGGGCGTCGTCCCTTTCCTCTTCCTGCCCATCCTCGACCCGCTCCTCAACGGCGGCGTCCTGGGTCTTCTCGTCTCCGTCACGAAACACCAGGGCCTCGACGTCCCCCGGCTCGTCCTGACCAAGATCCTCCCCCACGGTGTTTTCGAGCTCACCGCCGTTCTCTACAC